>NZ_JAAEBV010000010.1:0-87500 GCF_016812185.1 Pseudomonas weihenstephanensis
CTTTCTGACGAGCCATGCCAAGTACAATTACGACGTTCTTCACCTAGGCTCTGTACGAAATCAGCTGAAACCCATTTGAATGCCACGGGCGTTACGATTCAGTAAAGTCCGCGATCATCAACGGCTGGAGCCCACGATGGCCAAACGGTAGGAAATCCCCGACGCAGCCTGGGATTTGGTTGCAGGCATCTTCTATGAATCATGCCTTAGCAGGCGCCCACGAACAGATGATCGCTTGATGCTCAACGGGTGCTCTGTTCTGGCGCCGCCTGACGCTATATGCATGAGCGCTTTGGCCCATGGTCGACGGTTTATCAGCGCTTTCGTGACTGGCGCAATCGCGCAGCGTTTGACCAGATGCTCAAGCGGCTTCACATCAAGCTCAACGAGCACCGGTTAACTGATCTGTAAACCTGGCTGATTGACTCCACCGCAGTACGAGCAACCCTGGCCTCTTCTAGCGCTGGGGAAAAAAGGGGGGCTGAAAAACCGCAAGATCACGCGCTCGGGCGCAGTCGTGGCGGCCTGACCACCAAGATTCATCTGCTTTGCGGATGCCAATGGCGTCGCTCTGAAGTTTCTACTCACGGGCGTACAGGCCAGCGACATTGCCTACGCCCAGCCGTTGCTCGATGAAGCATACCTATCCAGCTTGCGCGTTCGCCTCCGCAAACGCTGCCAAAGGCTATGACGCTGAAGCGTTGGACCGGTATCGCAGGCACCCGGTGATTCCACTGCGCAGTATGAAGTGCAAACCCAAGTCGGGGTTACCGAGACTGTTTGATCGTCCCAAGTACCGACCGCGCAATAGCCTCGAGCGCAAGTTTGGTTGGTTGAAGGAGAACCGCCGCATCGTTACGCGCTTCGACAAACTCGCAAAAAGTTATGCAGCGATGGCCTCTGTGGCCTGTGCCATGCGATGTTTACGACATTACTTTTCGTACCGAACCTAGTCCCCGTAGTAGATACAACCACTGGTACATGTTTCATGAATTCGAATCGCTGACAGCTCAGGCAGTAAAGGCTTCAACTGCTGCCAGATCCACTTGGCCAGGACTTCACTGGTTGGGTTTTCAAGGCCAGGAATATCATTCAAATAATTATGATCAAGCTGCTCGTACAGGGGCTTAAAAATCGCCTTGATTTCAGAAAAGTCACGGATCCAGCCGGTATTGGGGTCAATGTCGCCGCTTAGATGAATGGCAACTTTGAATGAATGGCCATGTAAACGACCACATTTGTGCCCCTCAGGAACAAATGGCAGCCGATGCGCAGATTCGAATGTAAACTCTTTAAAAATTTCCACAGTGTTTATAGCTCTTGAAGAGATGGCTGTCGCAGGTGCGACGAATGCAGGCGCGCAGTTTAACAGTTAACGTTGTACACGCGAGTAGCCACCCGCCTTGAAGGCGCGCTGGGTGACCAAACGCCGTGTTAATTCAGTTTCAATTAAGCGACTTTCGTTACAGTCTTCGCTTTCGATAGTGTCTTTCATTTCACCCGATGTTCCACCGGAGTAGCCATGAACATCAACGTACGCTTTAGCCGACTGTTAGCGCTGATGCTCTGTGCATGTTGCTCGTTGGCTTCCGCGCGGGATTTGGGTCAAGACGAAGCGCTTCGCTTACGTGAGAGGGGTGAAATTTTACCCCTTGAGGACATTCTTAAATCCGCGTTTGACCGCTATCCGGGCTCAAAATTATTAGAGGCTGAACTGGAAGAGAAACATGATACCTATGTCTATGAGGTCGAATTGCTAACCCCTCAGGGTGTTGTCCGGGAACTCAAATTCAATGCCAGTAGAGGCAATCTGACTAAAGATAAGGAAGACGATTGATGCGTTTGTTACTGGTGGAAGACCATGTCCCACTCGCTGATGAGTTGATCGCCGGACTTACTCGCCAAGGCTATGCAGTCGATTGGTTGGCGGATGGTCGCGATGCCCTTCATCAAGGCCAGAGTGAACCCTATGACCTGATTGTTCTCGATCTGGGTTTACCCGGAATGCCAGGTATTGAGGTGCTTGAAAAGTGGCGCTCAGCAGGGCTGACAACTCCCGTTTTAATCCTCACCGCACGCAGCTCTTGGGCCGAACGCATAGAGGGTCTCAAGGCTGGAGCGGATGATTACTTGACCAAGCCTTTTCATCCCGAAGAATTACAGTTACGGGTTCAGGCCCTGTTGCGCCGTACGCATGGGCATGCCAATCAGCCACTTTTGAAGTCTGCGGGTCTGCAACTGGATGAGGCTCGCCAATGTGTTACCCGTGACGGTGTTGAGATCCAGCTGACCGCTGCCGAGTTTCGCTTACTGCGCTATTTCATGTTGCACCCGCAGCAAATCCTCTCTAAAAGCCATCTGTCTGAGCATTTATATGATGGCGAAACAGAGCGCGATTCCAATGTTTTGGAAGTTCACGTCAACCACCTGCGGCGTAAACTTGGCCGTGACGTTGTTGAAACGCGACGTGGTCAGGGCTATATCTTCGGAACAGCAGCCCAGTGAAGTCTATTCAGCGCAGGCTTAGCCTTGGGCTTGTCAGTGTCTTGCTGGTGGTCGGTATTGTGGTCGGCCAAGTCAGCCTGTGGCTTTTTGAGAGTGGTCTGCAACGTTATCTTGAGTCGGGTCTTCAAGATGACAGCGAGAATTTGCTGTTTGCGTTGAGTCGCGGCCCTCAGGGGTTACAGCTTGATGAGCGGCGTCTGTCTCCGGCTTATCAGAGACCATTTTCCGGGCACTATTTCAGTATTGAGTTCGGTGACATTCATTGGCGATCGCGCTCACTGTGGGATGCGCAGTTGCCCAAGACAGAACAGTCCGGGCTCAATAACACGCTTCAACCAGGCCCCGAAGGCCAAATGCTGTTGGTCTTGCGCAGTGACTACAAACGCTTCGGTCAGTCGGTTTCCATCACCGTGGCACAGGATTACTCGCCCATACGCAACAGTTTCCAACAGGTTCAGCGAATCGGGCTAGGCCTTGGGATGTTAGCGTTGGTCGTTATTTTACTGTTGCAGCGGATTACTGTTCGCAGAGCGCTGCGGCCGCTGGAAACAGCACGCATCCAAATTGCCCAATTGCAAAAAGGCCAGCGTTCGCAGCTCGACGCTCAGGTGCCCATAGAGCTTGAACCGCTGGTCAAACAGATCAACCACCTGCTGACGCATACCGAAGACACGCTCAAACGCTCGCGCAATGCGTTAGGCAATGTGGGGCATGCGTTGAAAACACCGCTGGCAGTGCTGATCAGCCTTGCCAATGACCCACGGCTTGTGACGTATCCTGACATACAAACAACCTTGCGTGCCCAGCTGGAGCAAGTTGAACAGCGCATGAACCGCGAGTTAAATCGTGCTCGTCTTACGGGTGACGCGTTGCCGGGGGCTCAATTTGATCCGCAGGCAGAACTTCCCGGTCTGCTGGCCACCTTGGCCATGATTCATGGGCAACATGTGAACCTCACGTTCCAGGCTCCCGACAATGTGCACCTGCCATGGGACCGTGAAGACATGCTTGAACTTTTGGGCAATCTGTTGGACAACGCCTGTAAATGGGCTGATTCACGGGTCGAGCTGAGCCTGTGTCAAACAGCCAACGGTTATGAAATCGAGGTGCAAGACGATGGCCCCGGCATTGCGCCAACTGAGCGCGATCAAGTATTGAGTCGTGGTACTCGCCTCGACGAACAAGCCAACGGTCATGGTTTGGGGTTGGGTATCGTTCGCGATATCGTCGATGCATGGGGGGGGCAGATGCAGCTAGCGGCAGGGCAGTGGGGCGGTCTATTGGTCACAATCACTTTGCCTGGCCAGGCTGACAAGGCGACGACAGCCTGATGCATGTCGCCGCCTTTGCTGCATGATCAGACGCGGAACTGATCCATCAGTTGCTGTTGTTGATTGGCCAGTGAATTCAGCGACTGGCTCACCCGCGCCGACTCATTGGCTTGTTCAGACAATGACTCCGTTACATCCCGAATAGTCGACACGTTACTGTTGATCTCTTCCGCCACGGCGCTTTGTTCCTCCGCTGCGCTGGCAATTTGTAAGTTCATGTCAGTAATAACCGTTACCGCATTACCGATTTGTTGCAGCGCGGTGACGGCTTGCCCGACTTGTTCAACACTGCCCTGGGCCTGTTGATGGCTATTGCTCATCGAACTCACCACCACTTGAGTGCCTGCCTGTAGTTGTTCGATGACCTGACGCGTTTCTTCCACGGACTCTTGTGTACGGCGAGCAAGATTGCGCACTTCATCAGCAACCACGGCAAATCCCCGACCTGCCTCACCCGCGCGCGCCGCTTCAATCGCCGCATTGAGTGCCAATAAATTAGTCTGTTCAGCGATCGCGCGAATCACTTCCAGTACCGACCCGATTTTTTCGCTGTTAGCCGCAAGACCTTCAACCTGGGTCATGGCATTACTCATATCAGCGGCCAAGTGGCCAATGCTGCGCGTGGTGCGATCAATAATGGTCAAGCCGTCACGCGTCGCCTGGTCGGCATCACGCGCGGCTTGTGCCGCTTGTGCCGCACTGCGGGCGACGTCCTGCGCTGTCGCACTCATTTCGTGAGATGCGGTGGCAGCCTGGTCAACCTGGCGATACTGCTGCTCCATGCCAGCGCTGGTCTGGGCGGCGATGGCGGCCGACTGGTCTGCGGTGCTACGGGCATCCTGCACCGAGCGCTTAACCTCGGCGATGATCGGTTGCAGCTTGTCCAGAAAACGATTGAACCAGCCCGCCAATTGGCCTAGCTCATCTTTTTTGTCGTAGGCAAGGCGTCGTGTCAGATCACCTTCGCCACTGGCAATGTCTTCCAGCATATTTGCCACGCTGAGGATGGGGCGGGTCACGCTGCGGGCCATCAGCCACACAAGCACCAGTCCCACCACCGCGGCGAGCAACCCGAGTGCCAGTTCGATCAACGTCCCGGCATAGCTGCGAGCGTCCAGCTCGGCCTTCAACGTTTCTGCCGGTCCAACCAGTACTTTTTCAGGCACATCCAGCAGTACGCCCCAAGGCTGACTGCCAGGGATCGGGTGGAAAGGGGTCAGGACTTTCAGGCTCTCATGGCTGCGAATACTTTGCGGCTCGCCGCCACTGGCCATCATGCGAATCAGTTGCGCACCATCATTGCTGTCGACCGTGTCCAGACGCTGGCTCAGTTTGCTGGCATCCAGGCTGTAGCCTGCCAACAGGCCCACGGAGCTGATAATGCCGACATTGGTTTGGCCGCCGTAGAGCTTTTGGCTGGCCTGTTGGCTGATGGCTTGCAGGCTATTGAGGTTGATATCAACCGAGAGGGAGGCAATCACTTTGCCATTGACCATCAACGGAAACACGATGCTGGTCAGCAATACGTTTTGCCCGTCGATCTCATAAAAATAGGGTTCGATGATGCACGGTTTCAGCGTTGCGCGCGGGCATGTGAACCATGTGTTATTGGCCTGGCCGCTGGGCCCGATGCTCGTATCGGCCATGTCGCTTTCCGGCAACGCCATCGACGTTAACTGGCCTGGCGTGGGTTGCGACCAATAGAGCGCAAAACGGCCTTTATCGTTGCTGCCCAACTCTTTTTGATGATCAAACAGCTGATCTTTGCCATCCAGCGCATTGGCTTCGAACACCAGCGACAACCCCAACAAGTCAGGGTTTGCCTGTAGGGCCGCTTTAACCTGACGCGTCAGGTCTTCACGCAAATCGAAAGCATCCAGAAACCGCTTCTGCGATTGCTCCCGTAAAAACAGGACCTGACGGGCGAAACCATTGCCGTACTGGTAGGCGTCCATAAACTGGCGGCTGATGGCCAACGCCTGGGCCTCGCCCTGAGCTTCGATGCGCGCTTGCGCCGATTCGTTGAGCATCTGGGCACTGGAGGCTTTCACCAGTTCGGAGTTGTGCTCCATGCGATACAGGGAAAGGCCCACCAGCAATGTCACAATCGCTAACAAACAAAGTCCGGAAAGCAGGGTGATTTTCCATTGGATGGAAAGCTGTCTAATCGACATGGAGACATCCTAAAAAGAGGCTTTGTCTGTTAGCGGCCGACAGACACGTTTCTTTATGCTTGAAACGTAAAAACCCAGTTTATTAAATGCCCATTTAGCCCTGTATTTATTAGGGGTAAAGCTGTTTTTGCGATGTTTATTGACAGGCCCCTGAACGCACTTTGACAAGGCGGCGATGCTGCTTCAAAGTGTGCGCCCTCAAATAAATCCTCCTTTCCAAATCCGGCGACTGGCACAGCAGTCATTTGCCCGGAATCATCCGCATGACGGTGTTGCTCACGTTGTGCGTGCCATGAGGTTGTAATGATAAATGCAGTAGTTGCCGCGGTCGGCATCATGTTGGTGCTCAGTCTGTCCCGTGTGCATGTGGTCATCGCCCTGATTGTCGGTGCAGTCGTGGGTGGTCTGGTGGGCGGGCTGGGTATTGAAGAAACCCTCAATGCCTTTAACAGCGGGTTGGGTGGTGGTGCTCAAGTTGCGCTTTCTTACGCGATGTTGGGTGCTTTCGCCGTTGCGATTGCCAAGTCCGGTTTGGCACATGCCTTGGCCGATAAAGCCCTGACGCTGGTGAGCAAACAGCAAAGCGCGGGTGGCAATCGAGTCAAATGGCTACTCATTGTCTTGCTGTTAGGGGTTGCGATCTGCTCACAGAACATCCTGCCCATCCACATTGCGTTTATTCCGCTTTTGGTTCCGCCGCTGCTGTATGTGCTGACCAAATTGAAGATTGACCGGCGTTTGATTGCCTGTGTCATGACCTTTGGCTTGATCACGCCCTACATTTTCTTGCCTGTAGGCTTTGGTAATATCTTCCTTAACCAAATTTTGCTGGCCAACGTCAGCAAGGGTGGCGTGGATATCAGCCAGGTCAATGTGACACACGCCATGGCCATTCCGGCATTGGGCATGTTGTTTGGTCTGTTGGTCGCGGTGTTCATCAGCTACCGAAAAAAACGTGAATATGACCTGTCAAAAATTGAACAGGTTGAGCAAGTGGCCGTGAGTTACAACCCTCGCACCCTGCTGGTCGCGGGCGGGGCGATTGCCGCTGCGTTTATCGTTCAGCTGTGGCTGGGGTCGATGATTATTGGCGCACTGGTGGGTTTCTTGCTCTTCTCGGCCTCAGGCATCGTGCGCTGGCGTGAAACGGACGATCTGTTTACCGAAGGCATGAAAATGATGGCCATGATCGGTTTCATCATGATTGCGGCTTCAGGCTTCGCCGAAGTGATGAAAGCCACCGGTGAAGTGAAATCGCTGGTAGAGGCTTCTGCGGGCTGGATCAACCATAGCAAGGGCGTGGGTGCGCTGCTGATGTTGTTGGTCGGTTTGTTGGTCACGATGGGGATTGGCTCGTCCTTTTCGACGGTGCCCATCCTGGCGGCCATTTTTGTCCCGCTGTGCGTGCAACTCGGCTTCAGCCCGATGGCGATTGTGTGCATTGTGGGCACCGCGGGCGCGCTGGGTGATGCCGGTTCGCCTGCCTCCGATTCAACACTGGGGCCGACCTCTGGTCTGAACGTTGATGGCCAGCATCACCATATCTGGGACACGGTGGTACCCACGTTCCTGCATTACAACCTGCCGCTGCTGGCCTTTGGCTGGGTGGCGGCCATGACGTTGTAGGTAACCTGGCACCTTAAGCGGTTAAACAAGTTGTGTGTGGGGTCTTAACTTTGAAAGTTTCAGGCCGTTAACGCAGTACGTAGTTCCTTAAAAAGAGTAAAAGCCATGCGCCTGAGCCTGAAGGCAAAAGTATTGTCCCTCGCGGTGTTGCCGGTCTTGTTGTTTGCCTTGGTCATCAGCGTAACGACGGTCTGGATTCTGCAAGATCAGGCCACTAAAGAGGTCGAAGAAACCCGTCAACGCTTGCTCAATGACGCCAAGGCGACGTTGCACAGCTACGTTGAGGTGGCGATGACGGCTATCAAGCCGTTGTACGACGCGGCGCAGCCGGGTGATGAAGCCGCACGGGCGCAGGCGATCAAGCTGTTGTCCAATATCACCTACGGCACCGATGGTTACTTCTTTGGTTATGACTCGCAAACCGTACGCTTGTTTAAAGGCAACAGCCCGGAAGGCGTAGGCAAAAACTTTCAGGACAATCGCGACCCAAATGGCGTGTACACCAACCGCGAATTGGTTCGCGCCGCTAAAGACGGCACGCACTACGCTCAGTACAGTTCGTCACTGCCCGGCAATGAAAAGCTGCTAGTCCCCAAGTTGGGCTACACCGAATATCTGCCCAAGTGGGACCTGGTGATGGGGACGGTGGTCAATCTTGACGGTATCGAGGCGCAGGTCGCCGACGTCCAGGCCGACGTTAAAGAGCGTATGGAGGGCATGATCCTCAGCATTGCTGCCATTACGGTGCTGGTGCTGTTGGTCATCGCCGTCATTGGCATGCTGGTGGCCAATACCATTCTGCGTCCATTGCACTTGATGAAAGCTAATCTGGACGATATTGCGGCCGGGGAAGGTGACTTGACCCATCGTCTGGCGATTACTAGCCAGGATGAACTGGGTGAGCTGGCAGGTTCATTCAACCGGTTCGTCGACAAAATCCACGCCATGGTGCGACAAATCACCGACATGACCTCCCAACTGACCACGCTGGTCGGGCAGGTCTCAGACCAGGCGCACCGTTCTGAGCAGGCGATGGAGCGTCAGCGCCACGAAACCGACCAAGTGGCTACGGCAATTAATGAAATGTCCTCGGCGGCGCAGGAAGTGGCCCGCAGTGCGCAAGGTGCTTCGGTCGCGGCACAAAAAACCGATGAAGAGGGTCAGCTCGCTAAACGCGTGGTGGATGGCAGCATTCAACAGATTCATGCGCTGGTCAGCGATATCCGTAACAGCGGGACATCGCTGGACAGCTTGCAACAAGATGTCACCTCGATTGTCAGCGTCTTGGGGGTGATTCGCTCGATTGCAGACCAAACCAACCTGTTGGCCCTCAACGCCGCCATCGAAGCTGCGCGTGCAGGTGAGGCGGGCCGTGGTTTTGCCGTGGTTGCGGATGAAGTGCGAGCGCTGGCCAGCCGCACACAGCAAAGCACGCAAGAGATTCAAAGCATGATCGATCGCCTCCAACAGGGCACCGATCAAGCCGTGCAAGCGATGCGCCGATCCAGTGAAGCGGGGGATGGCACCTCGGCGCAAGCCAATCAGGCCGGGACCTCCCTGGACACGATGGCGCAACTGATTGGCACCATTAACTCAATGAATGCGCAAATTGCCAGTGCAGCGGAAGAGCAAACCGCCGTTGCCGAAGAGATCAACCGCAGCGTTCACCAGATCGCGGTCGCGGTCGACAATGTGGCGGACGAAACCCAGCAAGGCGCCCAAACCACCCGCAGCCTGGCGCAATTGGGCCAGCGCTTGGGTGATCTGGTCGGGCAGTTCCGCATCTGACAGTGCGAGGTGGCTGATGGTTGTGTGCGGCTCGCCGCCATCGGTTACTTCTATACGCTCGGCAACTCGATACGGCCTGTTTCTCCCGGCACGGTCGGCCAATCACCGGCCGCCCACCGCGCCCTGGCGCGTTCAATCAAGGCCGGATCGCTGGCGACAAAGTTCCAGTTCATCCGGCGCGGCCCATCCAGTGGGGCGCCGCCCATGATCACGACGTGGCAATCACTGTCGGCGCACACCGTGACCGCTTCACCCGCCGGCAACACCACCAACGTATGGCGCTCAAGTGGCTGGCCATCGATCTGAGCTTCCCCCTCAAGCACATACACCGCGCGTTCAGCATGTTCGGCTGCAATCAACAGTGTGGTGGCGGTTTGCATCTGCACGTCGGCGTAGAGCGTGGGGGATAACACGGGCACAGGCGAGGTCAGGCAGAACCCCGTACCCGCGATCAGGCAAATCTTAACGCCCAGGTTGTCGCTGACTGGCAGGCTGGCAGCCGGGTGATGGCTGTAATGACCGGGGCCCTGCTCGTGGCTTTTGGGCGAGGCCAGCCACACTTGTAACCCGTGAATCGTCGAGCCTTCAGCGCGCAAGGGTTGCGGCGTGCGTTCAATGTGGGCAATGGCTTGGCCGGCGGTCATCCAACTGACGTCCCCAGGGCCTACGTGCTGATCTGAACCCAGGCTGTCTTTATGCTGCACACGGCCCTTAAACAAATAGGTAAGGGTCGACAGACCAATGTGGGGATGCTGTTTGATGTCCATCCCGTGACCTGGAGGATAGTGGGTGTGCTGGATGTGATCGAAAAAAACGAAAGGTCCGACACTTCGGCATTTGGCCGAGGGTAGCGGACGCAGAATGGGTTGCCCTTCAACTTCTTCGGCACGAGGCCGAATCACAGTAAGTGCCGACATGAATCAGTCCCGCCCATCAAGAAGCGTTGAGCATAACCCAACGCTTCAGGATCACGGTTGCCGGTTACTGGCTAAACGCACCTTCGGACAGATGCGTTTCGATGCTGATGTCAGCGGTGGTCATCAGTTTATGAATCGGGCATTTATCCGCAACGCGATGCAGTTCCTCTCGCTGGGCGTCCGTCAGTACGCCCTTGAGTGTGAGCTTGACGTACAGCTTGTACTTGCCTTGTTGCTCTTCCTCGGCATCGTGTTTTATCTCGACGGTGACGCCCGTGAGGGGAATGTCTTTCTTTTTGGCGTACATTTTCAGGGTCAGGGCTTTGCAAGCGGCCAGTGCAGCATCGAAGTAATCATGCGGCCCTGGTGCTGAGCCTTCGCCTCCCAGCGC
This sequence comes from Pseudomonas weihenstephanensis, assembly GCF_016812185.1. Classification (NCBI taxonomy): domain Bacteria; kingdom Pseudomonadati; phylum Pseudomonadota; class Gammaproteobacteria; order Pseudomonadales; family Pseudomonadaceae; genus Pseudomonas; species Pseudomonas weihenstephanensis. Next base: position 10,733 of record NZ_JAAEBV010000010.1, read on the forward strand.
TTTGGGCACATCGGTGAACACTTCGTAATCATCAATCTTGATGCTGTGACGAAAACCCTCATGCGACACGGTATTAACGGTAACAGTCATGGCAAACCTCAGCTTGGCAGTGATTAAAGGTCCTGATCCTTATAGAGCATGTGGCGGATCGTGCGTTCCATTTAACGTGCGGGCCTGAACCCTTCAGCCTGTGTTCGGGTCTATCAGTCTCAACTGATGAGGATGACCGGGTGCGAATCAAATCATTACTTTTGGCTTTTGGGGTGCTGGCCGTGAGCACGTTGGCCCAATCGCGCGAATACGCTTACAGCGATGCTCATCTGCATTACGTCGATTTCTTCCAGGAAAGTGCGGGTATGCCCGCGCTGTTGGCGGCCATGGAAAAAAATCGTATTGAACACGTAATGATTTCCGGCATCCCGGTGGCCAAAAAATGGCACGAAGACGAACCCAAGCGCCCGCGCTATTACGCGGGTGACGATGCTGACGCTTATTGGTACAGCGCCACCGATGTCTGGGTGGCAGATGCGGTCAAGCAACTGAGTGCAAAGCAGCGCGAGCATTTTCATCCGTTTTTGTCGGGCTTTAACCCCAATGACAAAAATTCGGCGGCGCACATCCAGCGCATGCTCGACCTCAACCCCGGGCTGTGGCAGGGGATTGGCGAAGTGTTCACCCGCCATGATGATCTGACCGCCCTGATTTCAGGTGATACCCCGCGTGCCAATAACGAGGCCCTGATGCGCATTTACACCTTGGCGGCCCAACACGACTTGCCCGTTCTGGTGCATTCCAATATCACCTCCAAGCGTGAGAAAAACCCGCTGTACTTGGCCGAAATTGAACAACCGTTGGGGCAGCATCCACGCACACGCTTCATCTGGGCGCATGCGGGCACAAGCGCAGAGATTCACCGCCACCAAACACAGATGGATTTTTTGCTGCCAACGCTCACCCGGTTGCTGGCGACTTACCCTAACCTTTACGTCGACCTGTCCTGGAGCATGCTCACGCCTTATCTGCTGGATGAGCAGGGCAGGGCAAGGCCGGAGTGGGTGGCGCTGGTTGAGCGCTTCCCTGAACGCTTTATGCTGGGGTCAGATGTTGTAGGTCGTTTTGACAAGCTGGGCCAGGAGCTGCACAGCTTTGACCCCTTTTTGGATGCACTGCCTGTCGAGGTTGCACATAAAGTGGCGAAGGATAACTTTTTGCAGGTTTTGCCGAAAAAGGCTCGATAGGCCAAATCCGGGACAAAAAAATGCCCTGAACCAGTCAGGGCATTTTTTATGAGCGGGCAGAGGGCTTATTTGCCTTCCCAGCGCTTGAGCACCAAGGTGGCGTTCGTGCCACCAAAGCCAAAGCTGTTGCTCATCACGGTGTCGATTTTGGCATCTTCACGCGTTTTGGTCAGGATCGGCATGTCAGCGACGGCCGGGTCCAGCTCATCAATGTTGGCGGAGCCAGCAATGAAGTTACCTTCCATCATCAGCATGCAGTAGATCGCTTCGTGAACACCGGCGGCGCCCAAGGAGTGGCCCGACAGGCTCTTGGTGGAGCTGATAGGCGGCGCTTTGTCGGCGAAGACTTCACGGATGCCTTTCATTTCGGCCACATCACCGACCGGGGTCGAGGTGCCGTGAGTATTGATGTAGTCGATAGGCGCATCAACGGTAGACATCGCCATCTGCATGCAGCGAATAGCACCTTCGCCGCTTGGAGCAACCATGTCGTAGCCATCGGAAGTTGCACCGTAACCCACGATTTCGGCGTAGATTTTGGCGCCGCGGGCCAGGGCATGCTCCATCTCTTCAACCACCACCATGCCACCACCGCCGGCAATCACGAAACCGTCACGCTTGGCGTCGTAGGCACGAGAGGCTTTTTCTGGCGTGTCGTTGTACTGGCTGGACAAAGCGCCCATAGCGTCGAACAGGAACGATTGGCTCCAATGCTCTTCTTCACCGCCGCCGGCAAACACGATGTCCTGCTTGCCCATCTGGATCTGTTCCATGGCCGTACCGATGCAGTGAGCACTGGTTGCGCAGGCAGAAGCGATGGAGTAGTTCAGACCCTTGATCTTGAACGGCGTTGCCAGGCAAGCCGACACGGTGCTGCTCATGGTCCGCGTCACACGGTATGGCCCAACACGTTTCACGCCTTTTTCGCGCAGGATGTCCAGCGCTTCCATCTGGTTCAAGGTCGACGCACCGCCAGAACCTGCGATCAGGCCGGTACGCGGATTGGAGACTTGCTCCTCGCTCAGGCCCGAATCGGTAATGGCGTCTTTCATGGCCAGGTAAGCGTAAGCAGCGGCGTGGCCAACGAAACGATAAATCTTGCGATCGATCAGCTCTTCGAGGTTCAGGTCAATGGAGCCGGAAACCTGGCTACGCAGACCCATTTCGGCATATTCCGGGTTGAATCGGATGCCAGGGCGACTTGCACGCAGGTTAGCGGAGACGGTCTCTTTGTCATTGCCCAGGCACGAAACGATGCCCAGACCAGTGATAACGACGCGGCGCATTCGGATAACCCTTAGAAGTTGTCAGTTGAGGTGAAAACGCCGACCCGAAGGCCTTCGGCGGTATAAATTTCGCGACCGTCGACAGTGACCGAACCATCGGCAATGGCCAGGTTCAGCTTGCCCTTGAGGACGCGCTTGATATGAATGTTGTAGGTGACTTTTTTGGCGGTCGGCAAGACCTGGCCAAAAAATTTCACTTCGCCCGAACCCAGGGCACGGCCGCGGCCCGGCAGACCTTGCCAGCCGAGGTAAAAGCCCACCAGTTGCCACATGGCATCAAGGCCCAGGCAGCCTGGCATCACAGGGTCGCCTTCGAAGTGACAGGCAAAAAACCACAGGTCAGGGGTGATATCCAGCTCGGCGACCAATTCACCTTTGCCGTACTTGCCACCCTCTTCACTGATATGGGTAATGCGATCCACCATCAGCATGTTAGGGGCGGGCAGTTGCGCGTTACCTGGGCCGAACAGTTCGCCGCGACTACAGCGCAGCAATTCTTCCCGAGTAAAGGCGTTTTGTTTGGTCATGCGAGCTCCTCAATAATCCCATGCGGCAAGGTGGGGCAAAACTTCCCGACCAACTGAAACAGTCGCGCTTCAGTTCGCCAGCCTACACATAGACTATTGCGTAGTAGTGAAAGTCACAGCGCCAAGGGCACAAATGTACACTTGTTCACTGAAATTTAAAAACAGGCCCGTTCAGGCCCCCAATCGGGTGGCTAAGACTGCCGCACTTTTAAGTTTTACGCCAGTCGCAGGAAGGTCATGGGTATAAGTTACTGGACCCAACGCAACATGATTTGTTCCAGATCATTTCGTTTGAACGGCTTTGCCAGGTAATCGTTCATTCCCGCGTGCAGGCAGGCTTCACGGTCACCCTGCAAGGCGTTGGCCGTCAACGCAATAATGGGCACCTGAGTACAGCCTGAAAGCTGGCGAATCTGGCGTGTTGCTTCATAACCGTCGATGATCGGCAGCCGGCAATCCATCAAAATGGCTGTGAAACATTCGGTATTGGCCCGGTGAATGGCTTGGGCGCCGTCACTGACCACGCTTACCTCATACCCAAGGCTGCTGAGCATGGCCTCAATCACCGTTTGGTTGACCGGGTTGTCCTCCACCAGCAGCACTTTGCGACCTTTGATGCATAAGGGAGGCGCTTGAAGTGCGGCGCGTGTGTTGCTGACTGTGGGCTTGTGCAGTTCCAGCGGGATTTCTAGGGTGAACACCGAACCTTGCGCTTCTTCACTCTGAGCCAATAAGCGCCCACCCATGCGTTCAGCCAATGAGCGAGCAATGGGCAGGCCCAGGCCCGTGCCGCCGTAACGTCGTGAAATAGAGCTGTCAGCTTGCTTAAAGGCATTGAACATCGAGTCCAGCTTCTCAGTGCTGATGCCAATGCCACTGTCGCGAACGGTGCAGGTAAACCAGATCAGCTCGTGGTCCAGCGGTTGCCATGCAGGTTCGATGCTGACTTGCCCGCGTTCGGTAAATTTCAATGCATTGCCGATCAGATTCACCAGAATCTGCCGAATACGGGTGGGGTCGCCCAGTACGTGCAAATTGTGCAGGCCGTCTGGCTCCACCATGCGCAAGTGCAAGCCACGTTGCCCGGCATTGTGCTGGAAGGCCTGCGCGCAGTTGTTCACCAATTCGCCAAGGTTGAACGCAATATGTTCCAGTTCCAGAGTTGAACGTTCGATCCTCGAAAAGTCGAGAATGTCATTGATGACCTTGAGCAAATGCTCGGTGGATTGCGACGCAAGGGCGGCATATTCAGCCTGCTCTTCGGTCATTTGCGTGGTTTCCATCAGTTGCAGCATCCCCAGCACGCCATTCATCGGGGTACGCAGCTCATGGCTCATCATCGCCAGAAAATCGGTTTTGGCGCTGTTGGCGCGCTCGGCCTCTTCGCGTGTCTCAATCAATTGGGCGATCGCTGTTTGCTGTTCACGGCTCGCTTGCGCCAAACCTTCGGCGAGGTTGTTGATATGGCGCGCCAAGCTGCCGAGTTCACCCTCGTCCACCACCGGTAGCGGAGTGTTGTAGTGCCCTTGTTGAATGGCCTTGACCGCATCGCTCATGTCACTGATCGGTTTGGACAGATTGGACGCCAGGCGTCTGGCCAGCAAGTAGGTGAAGCCCAGCGCAAACAGCGCAAGAATCACGGCCTTGAGCAAGATGTCTTGCTGGCGCTGATTGAAGGCGTCACTGGACATTCCCACCAGTACCCGGCCCATATAGTCCTCGGCAGGGGCATTGGATTGACTCGAGCTGCGCCTGACCCTGACGGGGGCCTGAAACACCTCGATCTCAGCGCGATGGTGGGGGTCGAGCTGCGGTTGCTCGGCATGGACCAGCACATTGTTGGCGCTGTCCTGTACTTGCACAAATTGCACATGGGGGGTGTTGAGCGACGCCGCCATCAGGGTTTCGAGCACCTGGGTGTTGCCAGAAATAACCCCGTACTCAGACGCAGGGGCCAGTTGGCTGGCAATCAATTGGCCGGTGTGGTTCAGCTCCAGGCGTAAATCCTGAAGGCGTACGAAGGTAAAAAAGCTGATAAGCAGCAAGGTCAGCAACAAAGCCGGACCCAAACTCATCATTTGGGTGCGGGCGTGAATATCCCATCGACCACGGTCAGTCATGCGTGAGGTGTTCCATGAGCCAGTGCCGGCTTGCTGAAGTCATCCGTGACCTACGGTGGGTCATGCAGGTGCGCAGCCAGGCTGCCTCGTCAGGGGTGAATGGATGGGCGGCATGTTAACTGAGCTGAAGCCGTTTTCCAGCCAAAGCCATGCATTTTGCGCGGGCTCAGTTGCCGCAGGTCGCTGCACGGGGGGCTGGTCGCCAAGAGTGTGCTCCGTATAATGCCGCCATTGCCACTGCTAGATGGATGACGGGATTGCATATGACAGAACAGCGCGCTATTGCGGTCTTGGGAGGCGGGAGCTTTGGCACTGCGGTGGCCAACCTGTTGGCCGAAAATGGCCATCACGTACGTCAGTGGATGCGCGATCCGCAGCAGGCAGAGGCCATTCGCCTTAACCGTGAAAACCCTCGCTACCTTAAAGGCATCAAAATTCATCCGGGTGTAGAGCCGGTCACCGACCTGCAAGCCACGCTTGATAACTGTGATTTGTGTTTCGTCGCATTGCCGTCCAGTGCCTTGCGCGCGGTGTTGGCGGTCCATGCCGAGCGCTTGAGCGGCAAAATGCTGGTCAGCCTGACCAAAGGCATCGAAGCCCACAGCTTCAAGCTGATGAGTGAAATCCTTGAAGACATCGCCCCTCAGGCGCGGATTGGCGTTTTGTCCGGTCCCAACCTGGCGCGGGAAGTGGCTGAGCACGCGCTGACCGCCACGGTGATCGCCAGTGCCGACGAAGCACTTTGCTTGCGGGTTCAAGAGGTGCTGCACGGTCGTACGTTTCGCGTGTACGCCAGCGCGGACCGTTTTGGCGTAGAGCTGGGCGGGGCGCTTAAAAACGTCTATGCGATTATTGCCGGCATGGCCGTGGCGCTGGGCATGGGTGAAAACACCAAAAGCATGCTGATTACCCGAGCACTGGCAGAGATGACTCGATTTGCTGTCAGTCAGGGCGCCAACCCGATGACTTTTCTGGGGCTGGCCGGTGTCGGCGACCTGATCGTCACCTGTTCCTCCCCTAAAAGCCGCAACTATCAAGTCGGTTTTGCGTTGGGTGAAGGGCTTAGCCTGGAAGAGGCGGTCTCACGTTTGGGCGAGGTGGCAGAAGGTGTCAACACGCTCAAAGTGCTCAAGGTCAAAGCGCAGGAGCTCAACGTCTACATGCCGTTGGTGGCGGGCCTGCACGCTATCCTTTTTGAGGGCCGCACCCTGAACCAGGTGATTGAATTGCTGATGCGTGCCGAACCCAAAACCGACGTCGACTTTATTTCCACCAGTGGTTTTAACTGAACACAACAGGAGCCGCCCCATGCGTGACACCTCAAACGCACCCCAGTACGAGTCCATCATTTTGCGCGTGCTGTGGATGCTGACTTTTTTAATGATCTGGCAAGTTGCGCAACTCGTGCTCGGCGGGTTGGTGCTGGTGCAATTGATCTACCGCCTGATCTATGGCGCCCCTAATGGTGGCTTGATGAATTTTGGCGACAGCTTGAGCGTGTATCTGGCGCAAATCGGTCGTTTTGGCAGTTTTCACACGGACCAAAAACCCTGGCCATTTGCTGATTGGCCAGCGCCACGCACCCCGGAAGGTGAAGCGCCTTATGCAGAACCCGTGCGCGAAACCAAGCAGCCATGAAACTGTGGATTTTGCGCCACGGCGAAGCCGAGCCCCACGCCTGCTCTGATGCGCAGCGAAATTTAACTGAGCACGGCCGTGAGCAAGTGCGCCAGGCAGCGGCCCATTTGATCGGCCAGTCCATCGACACGATATTGGTCAGTCCTTACGTCAGGGCGCAGCAAACAGCCGAAATCGTGCGCAAGGTTTTGGGGTTCACTCCAGCACTCAAGACTGTGGCCTGGTTGACGCCCGAGAGCGATCCTGCTCACGCCCTCAATCAACTCCCTGACAACGGTAATGTGCTACTGGTCAGCCATCAGCCTTTTGTGGGCGAGTTGATCAGCCTGCTGCAATACGGCCATGACCGCCGTCCTCAGCCCATGCAGACCGCCAGTCTGGCGCAGCTTGAGGGCGACGGGGCGCTGGCTGGCTGCATGCACCTGCGCACGGTCCGGCATCCGTAACCTGCCGGGCGGTGTGACGGTTTAACAGCAAGTTTCAACGCGTGCTCTACATTCATTGCGTGTGGCCGAAGGAGTCGGCCCGGTCAGGACTCATCAAGGAGTCCGGATATCCGCCATGAGCCAAGGAGGCCGCCATGTCCAGCGCAACATGCTTACCCCTGCAAGCCTTTTACGAACGTGAAAGGCGTCATCCACAAAAAACCTACATGATTCAACCGTCGAGCGATGGGCGCGTGCACGCCTTCAACTGGTATGAAGTGGGGCAGCAAGCCCGGCGGGTCGCACAGTGGTTACGCAATCAGAACCTTGCCCCCGGCAGTCATATCGCCCTGATTTCGAAAAATGACGCCCATTGGCTGATCACCGATCTGGCGATCTGGATGGCCGGGCATGTGACGGTGCCGCTGTATCCCAACCTTACAGCTGCCTCGGTGGCCCACGTACTGGAGCATTCTGAAAGCGTGCTGGTGTTTGTCGGCAAACTGGATGACTGGTCGCACATGGTTGAGGGCATCACGCCTGAGCGGGTGACGGTCAGCTTGCCGCAGGCGCCACTCGACAGTTTTGACTTCAATTGGGACGACCTCCAGGCCTGTCCCCCCATCACCGACTCGCCCACGCCTGCGGCCGAGCAACTGGCGACTGTGATTTACACCTCAGGGACCACTGGCGAGCCCAAAGGTGTCATGCACAACTTCGGCGCGCTGGGTTACGCCGCCAGTCATGCCACGCACATGTTGGGGCTGCATGACCATGACCGGGTGATCTCTTACTTGCCCTTGTGCCATGTGGCTGAGCGGCTGTTCGTTGAGCTTGCATCGTTCTATGCAGGGCACTGCATTTATTTCTCTCAATCGTTGGAGACTTTTGCCCTCGATATGCAGCGCGCCCGCCCGACTGTGTTTTTAGGCGTGCCGCGGATCTGGAGCAAATTTCAACAGGCGGTCTACAGCCGCATGGGCGAGCGTCGGCTGAGCCTGTTGTTGAGCGTGCCAATGGTGCGTCAGCGGGTGGCACGCCACATCCTGCACGCTTTGGGGCTGGACGCGGTGCGTATGGGTTATATCGGTGCGTCGACCGTACCCCAGGCGTTGATGCTGTGGTATCGGCGCCTGGGCCTTGAAGTGGTCGAAATTTATGGCATGACCGAAAACTGCGGCTATTCCCATGTGTGCCGCGTGGGCCAGCATAAGCCGGGCTGGATAGGCCGACATTGCGAGGGCGTGGAGGTGCGGATCGATCCTGAAGGTGAAGTGCAAATGCGCAGTCCGGCGCTCATGATGGGCTACTTCAAAAACCCGCAATTGACCCGCGAAGCGTTTACCCGTGATGGCTATTTGCGCACCGGCGACAAAGGTGAGCAAGACACCTTGGGGCATTTGCGGCTGCGGGGGCGAATCAAAGAGATCTTCAAAACCAGTAAAGGCAAATACGTCGCGCCAGGGCCGATTGAAGGCAAGCTTGCCGCGCACGCAAAAATTGAACAGGTGTGCGTGGTAGGCGATGGTCTGGCGGGGCCGTTGGGGCTTTGCGTGTTGTCCGAGCGGGGCCGGGAGGAGGCTGCAACAGTGGCGCGCGCCAGCCTGCAAGGCAGCCTGGAAACGTTGTTGCATGCGGTCAATGCGGGCCTGGACAAACACGAACAGTTGCGCAGCCTGGTGGTAGTGAAAGATAGTTGGGGCACGGACAACGGTTTTTTAACCCCCACCTTGAAGATCAAACGCACAGTGATTGAAGACACCTACAGCGAATGGTTTGAACGGTGGGGCGCAGACAGTCGAGCCGTCCAGTGGCAAGACGGTAACTAATTCACTCTCCAAGGACTGACCCATGAGCTTGTGGACCACCACGCCCGACCTGGCGTACCTCAATTCACAGCGCAAAAATACCATTTGCGATGTGCTGGACATCACCTTTGATGCCTTCGATGACACCTCCATCACGGCAAGCATGGTGGTCGATCACCGCACGCATCAGCCCTTTGGCTTATTGCATGGTGGCGCCTCTGTCGTGTTGGCCGAGACCTTGGGGTCGATGGCCAGCTATCTGTGCATTGATCAGCAAAAGTTCTACTGCGTCGGCCTTGAGGTCAACGCCAATCACTTGCGTGGGGTACGCAGCGGGCGAGTGAGTGCTGTTGCGCGTGCGGTGCATATCGGGCGTACAACCCATGTGTGGGACATCCGCCTGACGGATGAAAACGGCAAACTCAACTGCATTTCCCGACTGACCATTGCCGTGGTCGCGCTGGGTGATACCCCGCCTGTGCGCTGACCAAAGGGGCAAGCAATGGCCGTACTGGCGTCCTGGATGGCGTATACGGTCATTGATGTTGGGAAAAATCCTACTGACAATAAGGCCACCCTTTTCAACTGGATGCCTTGTATGTCCCGGCAGATTTTTTTCGCCCATGCCAACGGCTTCCCTTCGGCCACCTACGGCAAATTATTTGCCTCGCTGTCGCCTGACTTTCGCGTCGCCCATTTGTCGCAGCATGGGCACGACCCGCGCTTTCCGGTGGACAACAACTGGCGCAACCTGGTCGACGAACTGATTTACCACCTGCAACAACAAGACGAACCCGTATTGGGCGTCGGCCATTCATTGGGCGGAATGTTGCACTTGCATGCGGCCATACGCTGCCCGCATCTCTACCGTGGGGTCGTGATGCTCGACTCACCTGTGTTGACGCGCACCGATCAATGGGTGATTCGCGCGGCCAAGCGTTTTGGCCTGATTGATCGCCTGACGCCGGCCGGGCGCACACTGGGACGGCGCGAAGAGTTTGCAGACCGTGACGCCGCCCGGGCTTATTTTGCGGGTAAGTCGTTGTTTCGCAGCTTTGACCCGGACTGCTTTGAGGCGTATCTGGAGCATGGGTTGTGCGCGATGGATGATCGTCTGCGGTTAAGCTTCGACCCGGCCACCGAAATTGACATCTACCGGGGCGTGCCGCATACCAGTCCGGGGTTGATCAAGCAGTTGCAAGTACCGCTGACCATAGTGCGTGGGCGCGACAGTCGGGTGGTGATGCGCCATCATGCCAACGCCGTCGCACGCCTGCCCCTGGGGGAGGCGTTAAGCGTGCCGGGTGGCCACATGTTCCCGCTGGAACAGCCCCAAGACACCGCCAGCCTGCTGAAAGACATTTTTACCCGCTGGGAACTTCGTCATCCCGGTCTCTGAAGAGCACTCTGCATGAATCCAGTGGTTGAAGAAATTCGTCTGAGCCTGCCCCACATCGAGCTTGCCGCGCACGTGTTTGGCCCTGAAGACGGCCTGCCCGTGATCGCGTTGCATGGCTGGCTGGACAACGCCAACAGCTTTGCGCGGCTGGCACCCAGGCTCAAGGGCCTGCGCATCGTTGCACTTGATCTGGCAGGACATGGTCACTCTGCGCACAGGCCGCAGGGCGTGGGTTACTCGCTGTGGGACTACGCTTTTGATGTGCTCAGCGTGGCTGAACAACTGGGCTGGGAGCGTTTTGCGCTGTTAGGGCACTCGCTGGGGGCGATTGTTTCAGTGATCGTGGCCGGGTCATGCCCGCAGCGGATCACCCGAATGGCGCTCATTGATGGCGTCATGCCGCACATGGGGTCTGAACATGGCACGGCCGAGCGCATGGGGCAGGCGCTTGAGGCCCAATTGGCACTCACGCACAAACGCAAAACGGTGCACAAAACCCTGGAGGGAGGCGTCGAGGCGCGCATGAAAGGCATGGTCGCGGTCAGCCGTGAGGCTGCGCAATTGTTGGCCCAGCGCGGCTTGATGCCGGTGCCGGGGGGTTACAGCTGGCGCAGTGACAGCCGCTTGACGTTGCCGTCCCCGCTGCGTCTTACCGATGAACAGGCCATGTCATTCGTACAGCGTGTCAGTTGTCCCACCACGTTAGTGGTCGCTGAGGACGGGATGTTGACCGCCCATCCGACGTTGCTGGATAGGCTACCCTTTACGCTGGAACGGTTACCCGGCGGCCATCATTTACACGTCAATGACGACGCGGGGGCAATCCTTGTTGCAGACTGTTTCAATCGGTTCTTCGCCGCTCCTTGACTTGCGGCGGCCAACTGCCGAGGCTTGGCGGGTTGAAATGGGAGACAACCATGATAGATCTCTACACCGCTGCGACCTCGGAAGGCCACCCGGTCTCTATCGTGAGCAGGCTCAAACACACCTCACCTGCGGGTGACGCGTGCCGATGAAGCCGACCAATCGTTTTATCTGTGCGCTGGGCCTGAGCTGCCTCAGCCCTCTGCTGTGGGCGGCTGACGTGCCCGGCAGTCATGACTTGCGAGACGTGCCACGGCTGGCGGACGCGCAAATTGTCGATTACACCGTCAAGCCCGATGTCGAGCGCATCTACCCGATGGGCGCCATTCGAAAAATCAGCGGTCGGCTGCGTTTTGAAGGGCAGGTCAATGCCCGTGGCCAAACCACGGCGATCACCTACGAATTACCCGCTGAGCACTCGGCCACCGAAGCCTTTACGGCTGCGCGTGAAGCCCTGCAAGCCCAAGACGCGCAGTTGTTGTTCTGGTGCCAGGCCCGTGATTGTGGCGAAAGCAGCCTGTGGGCAAATGAGATTTTTGGTAACTCCAAGCTGGTGGGCGCCGACGGTGAGCAGTCCTTCCTGTTGATCCGCCTGGCGGCGCCCGAGCAAAATCAGTTGGTCGCGTTGTATGGCATCACGCGTGGCAACCGCAAAGCCTACCTGCATGTCGAGCAGCTTCAGGCCAATGGCGATCTGGGCCAATTACTGCCCACCTCAGCCACCTTGCAGCGCCAGTTAAAAAGCACGGGCGAGCTGGATTTCCCTGCGCTCACGGCAGAACCTGATGCACAGTGGCTCAGCTTGATCAGTCGCGCATTGAACCTGGATGCAACCTCCAGGGTCAGCCTGAGCGGTGTTCACGCCGCCGCATGGCGCGACGGTCTGATCAAGAGCGGTGTAAGGGCTGCGCGCATTGAGCTGGGCGAGAACCCGGTCCAAGGGCTGCGGGTCGAACTGCTCCGTTAAACGCTTGTCTGCGACGGCTACACTCTGCGTAGCCGTCGTCTTTTTTTGCCTATGAATTTTCTGTGGAACACACATGCTCAATAACGATCGCCTGCTGGTGCAGATCCTGCTGCTGGTGTTGTTCGGTGCCAGTCTGTGGGTGATGGCGCCTTTTTGGTCGGCGCTGTTCTGGGGGGCGGTGCTGGCGTTTGCCAGTTGGCCTTTAATGCGCTTGCTGACGCGCTGGCTCAATGGCCGTGAGTCGCTGGCAGCGGGCATTCTGACTTTGGGCTGGATGCTGCTGGTGGCAGGCCCGCTGGTGTGGCTGGGCTTCAACCTGGCGGATCACGTGCGCGACGCCACGACCTTCGTCAAGGATGTTCAGCTTGAAGGTTTGCCGCAGGCGCCTGGTTGGCTGGCGGGTATTCCGTTAATCGGTGAGCGCCTGGTGGGTATTTGGGACACCATCGATGAGCAGGGCGCGGCGCTGATCGTGGCCGTCAAGCCGTACTTGGGGCAGGTCGGCAACTGGCTATTGGCCCGCAGTGCACAGATCGGCGGCGGCATTCTGGAGCTGACACTGAGTATCGTGTTTGTGTTCTTTTTCTACCGTGATGGCCCGCGTTTGGCGATGTTCGTGCATCGCTTGCTTGAACGCTTGATCGGCGAGCGCGCCTCCTACTATCAGGATCTGGTGGCCGGCACCATTCAGCGAGTGGTCAACGGTGTGATCGGCACGGCAGCGGCGCAGGCGGTGCTGGCGCTGATCGGCTTCTTGATTGCCGGTGTACCGGGCGCACTGGTGCTGGGGGTGGCGACTTTTCTGCTAAGTCTTATCCCGATGGGACCGCCGTTGATCTGGATTCCGGCCACGGCATGGCTGGCCTGGAAGGGTGATTACGGGCTGGCGATTTTTCTCGGAATTTGGGGCACGCTGATCATCAGTGGCGTGGACAACGTGCTCAAACCTTATTTGATCAGCCGGGGCGGCAACTTGCCCTTGGTGATTGTGTTGCTCGGCGTGTTTGGTGGCTTGATTGCCTTTGGCTTTATCGGTCTTTTCATCGGTCCGACGTTGCTGGCGCTGGCTTACAGCCTGCTGGTGGACTGGAGCGCGAGCCAGCAGAACAAAGACAAAGTCTGAGGCCAAACGCTGTAGTTGCTGTTGAGGCAGGAAGGGGGATGGGTTGCAAAGCGGCCGTAAACCCGGTGATTGCGGTGTGACGAAAGCACCGGGTTGAATGGTTTATGATGGTTTCACCGCGGATCGCAGCCTCACATCACTGCTCAATGACTGCACATAGCGCCGCTAATCGCAGGTGCAGCCAGGTACGTATCAGGTGTTTTTCACAACCCTGGCTTCAACTTCATCTTTCATTCGCAGTAATTCGTCACCCGCCTGCTCGATGTCCGAACGCACGCTGTGCAATTGCTGGCGGCTCTTTTCCAGCAGGCGTTTGGTCGAGCTGTGGCCCGTAATGCCGCGCTTGAGCGCCATCGCACCAATGCCCACCTGGATCAAGCCGATAAAGCCGCCACGGCGAATGCCTTTGCCCAGCATCACCACGCCGCCTGCCAGCGAGCCAACGCGCTCCCAGCCCTCTACGTTTTGATAAGGCACGTCTTCGTACGAAGTGGATTCAATGCGCTCTACAGGTTGTCTGTTGCTCATGCTCTGTCTCCAAGGGATAGGTGGATACAGAGCTGACTGCCGGGGAGGGCGGGTTGTTCCATTCAATGGTGGGCGAGGGTTAGAACTGGGGGCCGGAACGGGTGTTGTTGCCCTTGGCCAAACGGTCGTAAAGCACCACGTTGACGGTGGCCGCAAGGTTCATGCAACCGTTGGTCGGGATGTAAATCACATCCTCGCACCAGTCCAGAATCTCTTTGTCCAGTGAGCCGTCTTCGGGGCCAAAAATGTACAGCGCGCGATCCGGGTGCGTGTACTCAGGCAGGGAGCGTGCGCCCTCGACCAGCTCAACCGCGACCGGAATGCAGCCCAGCGGCAGGATTTTTTTCAGGTCATCAATGCCGATCAACGGAATGTCCTGATGCACCTTTTTGGTGTCCGTGATGAAGTCGCGGGCACGTTCGTACCGTTTGCCGGTGTAAAACACCGAGGCCACGTTGTAGCAACCAGCCGCACGCATCACCGAGCCGACGTTTTCCGGTGATTTGGGGTTATACAAACCAATGCAGCTGTACCGTTTGTTCGCCACGTGCCCGAGCCCTTCAGAAAAAAGACGCGAGTATACCCCCTGTTACTGCATAGCCGTAGCCGCTGGCGCAGGGTGCGTTCGCCCACACACCCCGCGGCCCGGATTTGGACGTCGCCTGCGCCAGTGGCTGCGGGGCAAGCCGTCTTACTCGTCTTTTTTCATCAAGCCGGCGAGTGCCGCGAACGGGTTATGAGTGGCCTTGGCGACTTTCGGGCTGCTGGTGGAGCTGTCCGAGAAGTATTGCTGGTCGGTGTAGCGCGAGTGTTCGTTGTCATGGCAGTACAGGCACAACAGCTCCCAGTTGGAACCGTCTTGCGGGTTGTTGTCATGGTTGTGGTCGCGGTGGTGAACAGTCAGTTCACTCAGGCGCTTGCCCGCAAACTCACGGGCGCAACGACCGCACACGTGCGGGTACATTTTCAGGGCTTTGTCGCGGTAGCCCATTTCACGGTCACGCTGGGCATCGGCCAGGATGCGATCCAGCTTCGCGGTATGGGAGGGAGGGTTGGCCGAACTCATGGGGTTACCTTTCAGGACGAATGACGGTCAGGTCGTTAAGTTTAGCTGTTGATCAGCCTTTGATTTTTTCAGCAATCCAGATTGTGTGCCGCGTGCCCTTGTTGCCGTGGGCAAATACCTGCACTTCTTCAGCCTTGAAACCGGCCTTGCGCAGCTTGTCGCTAAATTGTTTGTCGGCACTGGCCGACCACACCGCCAGCACGCCTTTAGGGCGCAAGGCTTTGGCGCAGGCGCTCAGGCCACCGGCTGAATACAACCAGCTGTTGGCTTTTTGGGTCAAGCCTTCGGGGCCGTTGTCGACATCCAGCATAATCGCGTCGAAGCCATTGGGCTCGGCCTGCAACACTTTGGCCACGTCTTCCATGCGGATGACGGTGCGCGGGTCTTGCAAAGGATTGCCGGACTTTTCTCCCAGCGGCCCGCGGTTCCATTCAACAACCCCCGGCACCAGCTCGGCCACCACCACTTCGGCAGTTTTGCCCAAGTGTTTGAGCGCCGAAGCCAAGGTGAAACCCATACCCAGTCCGCCAATCAGCACCCGTGACTGCGGACGACCGGCGACCTTGCGGCACGGGATTTCGGCCAGCGCATCTTCAGAGCCGTGCATGCGGGTGTTCATCAATTGCCCCCCGTCGCCGCCCTGGATCTTGATCACGAAGTCCTCGCCATACTCGAACAGGCACAAGGCGCCGCCGTTTTCGGGGATCGGAGTGGTGTCGAGCAAAACAAAACGTTTCATGGATATCTCATAGAAGGGGACAAAAACCGCAGGTTACGAGTAGCCTGAGGGCAGACAAGCCGGTCTGGCAACGGAGTGATTGATGAAACGCACTATTCTAACGGCCATTGTGTGGGCTGCGCTCCCGATAAGTGCGGCACAGGCAGCAGAGCTGACGCCTGTGCCGGTGGTGCCTGTGACTGCGGCGCCGGGTTCACCCGGCACGGCGACGCCCACCCCGTACCCGCAGATTACCCCCAAGGCCGTGCGCAAGCCGGTTGCCGGAGGTGGCAGTTTGATCCCGCTGCCACCCATCGACTTGCCCCAGCCGCCCAAAGACCAGCCACTGCCGGGGCTTGAGGTCAAAGACCCCAAGGCCAAACCCCCGGCAGAGTAAAGGGCTTGATTGCAGGTACAGGCGCGCCCCTACAGGCCCAGCACCTTGAACACAAAGGCATACTCCAGCGCCACATCGCGCAGGGCTTGATAGCGCCCGCTCATGCCGCCATGACCGGCGTCCAGTTCGGTCTTGAGCAGTAACAGGTTGTTGTCAGTCTTGGTGACGCGCAGTTTGGCGACCCACTTGGCCGCTTCCCAATACTGCACGCGGCTGTCGTTGTAGCCCGCAATCACCAGCATCGCCGGGTAGGCCTGAGCGCGTACATTTTCGTACGGCGCATAGGCTTTTATCCGGGCATACACCTGTGGCTCTTGCGGATTGCCCCATTCGTCATACTCGGTGACGGTCAGCGGCAGCTCGGGGTCGAGCATGGTGTTCAGTACATCGACGAACGGCACTTCAGCAATCGCCGCCTTGAACAGTTCTGGGCGTTGATTGAGCACGGCGCCAATCAACAGGCCCCCCGCGCTGGCGCCGCTGATCACCAGTTGCCCGGCGTCGGTCAGCCCGTGGGCAATCAAATGTTCGGCGCAGGCGATGAAGTCGCTGAACGTGTGGTGTTTGTGTGCCTGTTTACCGGCGCGATACCAGGCTTCACCCAACTCACCGCCGCCGCGCACATGGGCGATGGCAAAGGCCACGCCGCGGTCGAGCAAGCTGAGGCGCGAGTGCGAAAACCACGGGTCCAGACTTTCGCCATAGGCCCCGTAGCCATACAAATACAAGGGAGTGGGTTGGCCCAGAGCACTGCGCTTGACCACCAGGCTGATCGGCACCTGCGTGCCATCGGGCGCCGTGGCCCATAGACGCTGGCTAACATAATCATCGGCATTGAACGGCCCGAGTACGGGTGTTTCTTTGAGCACCCGTTGTTCGCCGTTGGACAAGGTCAGCTGGCGCACTTGCGCCGGGCGATTCAGCGCTTCGTAGCGCAGACGAATGCAAGGGCTGTCGAACTCAAGACTGTCTTGTACATACAGGCTGTAGGCGGCGTCCGGCAGTTGAACGCGATACGGCGCCAAACCCGCAGGGCGAATCTCGATGATTGGCAGTCCGCCTTCGCGCAGACTCAAGCACAAGGCGTTTGCATTCAGGGTCAGGCCCTCCAGCATCACCTTGTCGTCATGGGCGATCAGCAGCCTCCACTCATTACGGGTCGGCACATCACCTGCGGCGCAGTACAGGGCAAAGTTGATGCCGTCCTGATTGGTGCGAATGAACCAGGTCCAAGTGCCTTGGTAAAGCCCGTGATCGACGCTGTAATCGTGGTCTTCAACCCTGGGTGCCAGGCACGTGAACGGGCCTGTTGGCTGATGCGCATCCAGCACCCAGCTTTCACTGGTGGTTTTGCTGCTGAGCAGCAGGATGAGTTGGCGTTCGGAACTTGAGCGATAGCAATGCAGGAAGAATCGCCCGTCCGGCTCATGAAACACTTCATGAGCCCCCGACTCGCCCAGCGTATGGCGCATCAGTTTGTGCGGGCGGTGAGTGTCATCCAGTTCGGCAAAAAACAGCGTCTGGCTGTCATTGGCCCACGTCATGCTGCCATCACAGTCGTCAAACGGCAGTTCGGTGACCACACCGGTGCTCAGCTCTTTGATGAATAACCGGAAAACTTCTTCGCCGTTGATGTCCAGGCTATACGCGAGGCGCTGATGGTCCGGGCTGATGCTGAACGCACCCAGTGAAATAAAACCGCCGTCGGCCAAGGCGTTCGGGTCGAGCAGCAATTGCTCGGCACGCTCGTCAACCTGCTGGTTGTCATCGGCCGGGCGCGGGCAGCGCAAGTGTCGCGGGTACTCATCACCGGCCACGGTGCGGGTGTAATACAGGAAAGGTCCCCAAGGCGAGGGCAGCGACAAATCAGTTTCGCGAATACGGCCTTTGATCTCTTGAAACAGGGCTTCACGCCGTTCAGCCTGATCGGCCAACTGCGCCTCCTGATAACTGTTTTCCGCTTTCAGATAGTCAAAAACCTCTTTGCTGTCGCGATTTTGTAACCATACATACGGGTCAGGACCCTCTACGGTAGGTGCGATAGGAGCGCTGTTTGCGTGGGCTGATTCGGTCATTAAGTGTTCTCACAAACCTGCATGAAAAGAAGTCGTGCTGACGGCGGTGCAGCCGCCCTTGTCAAAAGCCGTTATCATAGCGCCTCATTGCCTGCCGACCATGGATACCATGACCGAGAACGACTATCTGCTCGCTTGGGGCCTTTACGCCTTTGCCGCTTTGGGCTGCCTGCTCGTGTGGTGCCGCCTGACCCGCTTCATGTGGCGCTGGCTGCGTGAACCCCTGCGTATATTAATGGCCGTGCTGTTGTTCAGCGCGACCATCATTGACCCGGTTAAGGAAAAGTTTGCCCCCGCGATCGCCATCACAGCCCTCGACCTCGCGTTCAAGGTGGGCAATAACGCCTGGCGCGCGGTGTCCGACTTGTTGATGTACGCCATCATCGCGTTTTGCCTGTACGCAGTGTTTGTGTTGATTCGCTGGCCGATCGAGCGCGCCAGCAAAGCGCGGCGTGCTCGGCTGGCTGCAAATGAAGAGGCCCGCAAAAGCGAGCCCGAAGACGATCAACCTTTCGGCGCCGCCGATGATCGCTATGGCCATACGGCTGTACCGCGGCCTGCTGGCTCCTCACGGGTTGAGCCACGGCTGTAAACTTTTTCGTCAAGCCTGAATGCGAGCGTACGAGCGTGTGTGAATTACTGGGCATGAGCGCCAACGTGCCGACCGACATTGTGTTCAGTTTCACCGGCCTGATGCAGCGCGGCGGGCGTACCGGCCCGCACCGCGATGGCTGGGGCATCGCCTTCTATGAAGGGCGTGGCCTGCGGCTGTTCCAGGACCCGGGTGCCAGCTGCGATTCTGAAGTCGCCTTGTTGGTGCAGCGTTATCCGATCAAAAGTGAAGTGGTGATTGGGCATATCCGCCAGGCCAACGTCGGTCAGGTGTGCTTGTCCAATACCCATCCGTTTGTGCGTGAGTTGTGGGGCCGTAACTGGTGCTTTGCGCACAACGGGCAGTTGGCGGACTTCAGCCCGAGCGTCAGTTTTTACCGGCCCATTGGCGACACCGACAGCGAAGCGGCCTTTTGTGATCTGCTCAATCGAGTGCGCGAGGCGTTTCCAGAACCCGTGGACGTCGAAACATTGCTTCCCGTGCTAGTGGCAGCCTGCGCCCAATACCGCACTAAAGGCGTGTTCAATGGCTTGCTGAGCAATGGTGACTGGCTGTTTTGCTACTGCTCGACCAAACTGGCCCACATCACCCGGCGGGCGCCGTTTGGTCCGGCGCGCTTGAAAGATGTCGACGTGATCGTGGACTTTCAGGCCGAAACCACGCCTGCTGACGTGGTGACCGTGATTGCCACCGAACCGTTGACTGAAAACGAAACCTGGACCCGCTACGAACCGGGGCAATGGAGCTTGTGGCGAGGCGGCGAATGCGTCAGCCGCGGTACAACCGAATAAGGAAGGGCGTGTATGTTCCTGAGCTACCTGCGGTTGGTGCTATTTACGTTGGGCCTGTTGCTCGGCGTGCAAGTGCCGGGGTTTATCAATGATTACGCCAATCGTGTAGAGGCTCACCTGATCGAAGCCCAAACCGGGTTGGCAGGCTTTCAAAACACGGCCAATCAGTTTTTCAAGGGTGACCTGCAAGCACTGGTGGCTCATTACCAGGCCAGTGATGACCCGGTATTTCGCAGCGACGCCACCAGCCTGAACACGCTGCTGACCCGTCAGCGCCTGCTGGATAACCAGTTTCAGGCCATGCAAGGCCCGTGGTACATGCGCGCTCTGCAAGTGGCGTATGCCGCAGACCCGGCCATCCGCCAGGAAACCTTCGACGCCTACACCTACCAAGTCTTGCTCTCGCCGCCGGCCATTGGCTGGGCTATGGCGGGCGCGTTGTTGTTTTCCTTCATCATCGAAGGCTTCTTGCGGCTGATCGATTGGGTCGTGCTGGGCGGTAAACGCCAGCGTGAACGCATCGCCCGTCGCGAGCGCAGCTACTGAACCTCTAGGCTGCGATGGCCTGCCCGGCGGCCCCTTCCAAAGGGGCCCATGATGCTCATCGCCGCCAGCGATCAACTTTTCTTATCCCCGCGCCCGGCTTTTATTAGTTGGACGAACGTGTACGCCTGTCGAAAAATGTCCTACCTCTGAACTATAAAAAAACCACAGGAGCATCCGCATGAGCCGCCTGTTATTGAACTGCGATATGGGTGAAAGCTTTGGCAGCTGGACCATGGGCCTGGACGCCGAAGTGATGCCCTTCATTGATTGCGCCAACATTGCCTGCGGTTTTCATGCGGGCGATCCGGGCATCATGCGCAAAACCGTGGCGCTGGCGCTCAAGCATGACGTGCAAATCGGTGCCCATCCGGCGTATCAGGACCTGGCAGGATTTGGTCGGCGTTCTATGGCCTATACCGCGGCAGAGCTGCAAGACCTGTTGCACTACCAGTTGGGCGCGCTCGACGGCATTTGCCGTGCCCAAGGTACGCGTATCCGTTACGTCAAACCGCACGGAGCGATGTACAACGACATGATGGCCTGCCCCGAGCAATTGCGCGCAGTGGTGCACGCTGTGGCGACCTACGATGCCCGCTTGCCGTTGATGCTGATGGCCACCCGCGACAACCGCGAGGCCCAAGCCATCGGCGATGAGTATGGCGTGACGTTATGGTTTGAAGCCTTTGCTGATCGGGCGTACGACAACGCAGGGCGTTTGGTCTCACGGCAATTGCCGGGGGCCGTGCACCACGATGCAGACACCATCGTGCGCCAGGCCCTGACCCTTGCGGCAGGCCAGTCGCTGATTGCCAGTGATGGCAGCGCGCTGTATCTGCACGCCAACACCCTGTGTGTGCATGGCGACAACGCCAGCTCGGTGGCCGCCGTGCAGCGCATACGCAATGCCCTCAACGAGTTACAGGCATGAAGCTGCGTATTGAAGTGGTGGCCATCGACTGCCTGATGCTGCGCCTGTTCGATGACATTGCCGAAGCCAACATGCCGTGGATGCTGGCCGCCACTGAGCGCGTACGCAGCGTGTTTGCCGGGCAGTTGATTGATGTGGTGCCGTCCTACACCACCTTGATGGTGCACTACGATGGGCTGGCGCTCAGCCCGGTGCAGGCCCGGGAGCTGATTGCCCACGCACTGACCGACCTGCAACCGGACACCCGGCGTCAAGGCCAGTGCCATGTGGTGCCGGTGTGGTACGACCTGAGTGTCGGGCCTGAGCTGGCATTGCTTGCCCAACGTACTGGCTGGTCGCACAACGAAGTCATCCGTTGCCACAGCGAGCACGAGTACCAGGTATTCGCCCTGGGGTTCGCGCCGGGCTTTGCGTTTATGGGGTTGGTGGACGAGGCGTTAGCCGCACCGCGTCTGTCGACCCCGCGCAAACGGGTGGCGGCGGGCAGCGTGGGCATTGCCGAGCGCCAGACAGCCGCCTATCCGGCGCAATCTCCCGGTGGCTGGAACCTTATCGGGCGTACTCCCAGCGCCTTGTTTGACCGCGAGCGCGAAGGCTACAGCCTGATGCAACCCGGTGATCGCGTGCAGTTTGCGCCCATCAGCCATGCCGAGTTCATCAACTTGGGTGGCGATGACACCCCGCAGGAGGCACTGGCATGAGCCGTTTATTGATACAAGCCAGCACTGCGTTGTGCCAGTTGCAGGACGCAGGACGTTTTGGTGTCAGGCATTTGGGTGTGACCCAGGGCGGTGCGGCTGATTGGCGGTCGATGGCAGTGGCCAACGGGTTGCTGGGCAATGACCTCGATGCCCCGGTGATTGAGATCACCCTGGGCGGGCTCACCCTGATTGCGCAGGCCGATTGCACCTTGGCACTGGCGGGCGCTGACCTTGGCGCGACCGTGGAGGGTCAGGCACTTCAACCCTGGCGCAGTTTCACTCTGCATCAGGGGCAGACGTTGAAATTTGCTCAGCCCCTCAAGGGTGCACGGGCGTATCTGGCTGCACCGGGGGGCTTCACTGCGCCGCAAGTGCTGGGCAGTTGCGCCACCGTGGTGCGAGAAGCGCTGGGCGGGCCTGACGGTTTTGGCCATGCCTTGGTCAAAGGAGGCGAGTTGAGTTACAGCGGCGCCGTGCCTGCGTTGCGCGAGCTGAGCCGCGCGCTGATCCCCGAATTTGCCGCCCGGCCAGTACTGGATGTGATCCTGGGCGCACAAATCGGTGCGTTCAGTGGGCAAAGCACCTTCGATGCGTTCAACCTTCCGTGGACGGTAGACAGCCGTGCTGATCGCATGGGCATTCGCCTGTTAGGCCCGACGCTGGAGTATCAGGGGGCGCCGATGATTTCGGAAGGTATCCCGTTGGGGGCGGTTCAAGTGCCGCCCGATGGTCAGCCGATAGTGCTGCTCAATGACCGACAGACCATTGGCGGGTATCCGCGGCTGGGGGCGTTGACACCCTTGGCGCTGGCGCGGCTGGCGCAGTGTTTGCCGGGGGAGGCAGTGCAATTGCGGCCCACCACACAGCAGGCCGCGCAGCGTCAGCAGGTGGAGTTTATGCAGCGCCTTAAAAGCCCCTCACCCTAACCCTCTCCCAAAGGGAGAGGGGACTGACTGCATGCGGTCTCAAGAGCACTGCACCCTCCCGCAGGGAGAGGGTTGGGGTGAGGGCCTGCGAATCAACGCGATTACTTGGCCAAAAACCGCATGCCTTGTTCCAGCCCGTCCAGGGTCAACGGATACATGCGGTCTTCAATCAAGTCGCGCACGATGCGGGTTGACGCGGTGTAGTTCCACGTATCTTTGGGATACGGATTGATCCAGATGAGTTTTTTGTATTTCTCCATAAAACGCTGCATCCACAGGAAGCCCGGTTCTTCGTTCCAGTGCTCGACACTGCCACCTGCGTGGGTGATTTCGTACGGACCCATGGCCGCGTCGCCGATAAAAATCACTTTGTAATCGGCACCGTATTTGTGCAGTACATCCTGTGTGGCAATACGCTCAACCTGACGGCGCTGGTTGTTTTTCCACACCGATTCATAAATGAAGTTATGGAAGTAGTAATACTCCAGGTGTTTGAACTCGGTCTTGCAGGCCGAGAACAACTCCTCGCAAATCTTGACGTGTGAATCCATCGAGCCGCCAATGTCGAACAACAGCAGCAACTTGATGGTGTTACGCCGCTCAGGGCGCATCTGGATATTGAGCAGGCCAGCATCACGTGCGGTGTGGTCGATGGTGCCGTCAATGTCCAGCTCTTCGGCCGCGCCCTGGCGTGCGAACTTACGCAAGCGCCGTAGCGCAACCTTGATATTGCGTGTACCCAATTCGACCTGGTCGTCGAGGTTTTTGTACTCGCGTTGCTCCCAGACCTTGGCCGCTTTGCCCTGACGCGCTCCGGCATCGCCCACACGGATGCCTTCGGGGTGGTAGCCGCCCGAACCAAACGGGCTGGTGCCGCCGGTGCCGATCCATTTATTGCCACCGGCATGGCGTTCCTTTTGCTCTTCCAGACGCTGTTTGAACGCCTCGATCAGTTTGTCCAGGCCACCCAGTGACTGGATCTGCGCGCGCTCTTCGTCACTGAGCGAGCGTTCGAACTCTTTGCGCAGCCACTCGTCCGGGATCAGTGCCTCAAGGTGTTCGTTGAGGTTTTGCAGCCCGTTGAAATAAGCCCCGAACGCACGGTCGAACTTGTCGTAATGACGCTCGTCCTTGACCAGGATCGTGCGCGCCAAAAAGTAAAACTCGTCCATGTCGGCGAAGGTCACACGGTGTTTAAGCGCGTTGATCAAGTCCAGCAGCTCGCGCACCGACACCGGCACTTTGGCCGCGCGCATTTCATTGAACAGATTCAGCAACATGCTTGGCGCCTTCTGCAAAAATCAGCGATTGCCACGACGGCTCATGAACGCCAGGCGCTCAAGCAATTGCACGTCTTGCTCATTTTTAACCAGCGCACCGGCCAATGGCGGGATGGCCTTGGTCGGGTCGCGCTCGCGCAGCACGGCTTCGCCAATGTTGTCGGCCATCAGCAGTTTGAGCCAGTCAACCAGCTCGGAGGTCGACGGTTTCTTCTTCAGCCCCGGCACCTTGCGCACATCGAAGAACACGTCCAGCGCTTCGCTGACCAACTCTTTCTTGATATCAGGAAAGTGCACGTCGACAATTTTTTGCAAGGTGTTACGGTCCGGGAAGCTGATGTAATGGAAGAAGCAACGACGCAGGAAGGCGTCCGGCAGCTCCTTTTCGTTGTTTGACGTAATGATGATGATCGGGCGCACTTTGGCTTTGATCGTTTCGTCCGTCTCGTAAACGTAGAACTCCATCTTGTCGAGTTCTTGCAGCAAGTCGTTGGGAAACTCGATGTCGGCTTTGTCGATTTCGTCGATCAGCAAAATGACCCGTTCTTCGGCTTCGAAAGCCTCCCACAACTTGCCCTTCTTCAGGTAATTGCGCACATCGTGCACCTTGTCGACACCCAGCTGCGAGTCGCGCAGGCGGCTGACCGCGTCGTACTCGTACAAACCCTGATGGGCCTTGGTGGTGGACTT
Source organism: Pseudomonas weihenstephanensis (assembly GCF_016812185.1). NCBI lineage: Bacteria > Pseudomonadati > Pseudomonadota > Gammaproteobacteria > Pseudomonadales > Pseudomonadaceae > Pseudomonas > Pseudomonas weihenstephanensis. The sequence continues at coordinate 35,387 of NZ_JAAEBV010000010.1, forward strand.
GATGTGCCAGGTGATCAGCTTGCAGCCAAAAGATTCGGCCAGTTGCTCGGCCAACATGGTTTTGCCAGTGCCGGGTTCGCCCTTGACTAGCAGCGGGCGCTCCAGGGTGATTGCCGCGTTGACCGCCAGTTTCAGGTCGTCAGTGGCCACGTAGGCGCGGGTACCTTCAAACTTCATGTGTCATTCCTCAAACCAGAACCCCGACCTGAGCAGGGCAGGGCGGGCGACTAAAAAAGTAGGGCCGACTATAGCGCGACACCCGCGCTGCGTGAACGCAGACGCCCCATTCAGTCTCTGACTCGTTGGTACACTTTCAAACTGTCGAGTCGTCGGCAGGCCAGGTAGAATAAGGCTTGCAGCGGTTCGGTCGTGTGACACATGGCGGTGTATTCAGCGCTTGTATGTGCCCCGCGACACCACCACATGACCGTACCACGTGCCCCGGAGAATTCTGAATGTCCTATTTGTCCCGCCGTGAGGGGCGTTATCACTACCGCCGCCGCTTCCCGCTACCAGTTGCCGAACTGCTGGGCCGCTCTGAATACCGCAAAGCCCTAGGCACCGCGGACCGCGCAGAAGCCCTGCGCCTTGCCCGGCAGGTGTCAGTAGAGTTTGACCGCATCTGTAGCGAAGCCCTGGCGCCTGTGGCGAACGATCCAGTCGAGCGCAGGGCGTCGGTCCCGGTTGATCCCCGCGCCGTCCTGGCAAGCCTACAGGCCGTGGTCGAGCGGGTAACACTCCGTGCGGTTACAGACATGGCGCCAGGGGCGAAGCTGGTAACGAGGAACTGGCAGACCGAACTGGATTGGCAGAAGCGAGCGTACACGATGGCGGCGCAGGGGATGCCGCCGCCAGGGATGGAAGCCGTTCACCCACTCGAATCCATGGCTGCTGTGCGGGCGCTGGAAGCCCTGGAGCGCGGTGAACCGCCAACCCTTGGCGCTGGCATTCCTGGCCCGGTGGAAGCGCCTGTGGAGTCGGTCAGCCAGCAGGGCGATAGACGTACCGCCCAGCAGTTCGCCGTAGCCCTGGACGGGTATTGCGAGCGTGTCAGCGCAGGCCGTGTGGGGATCATGCGCAAGCTCTGCAATGACGTTCTAAGCTGGCCCAGCACCCCGGCGCAGCAGGTGCAACGGATCATGGCCTATGCCGAGGGCAAGCTGGCTGGCGGTGGCAAGGCGTCATCAGTCCACACCCAGGCGGCAGGGCTGATAACGATATTGCGGGAGGTGCCAGGATGGGACAGGATCAGCCTACCAAAGCAGGGCGCAGTAGCCAGGGCCATCCGTGCAGGTGGTGCGCTCCAGAAGAACGCCCGCGACCCTATGCCGTTGGCCGTGGTGGCCCAGGTGCAATCCGCCCTGGACGCCCGTGGTGATGCCGTAGACGCGGCAGCAATGCGTCTGCTTGTCCGGTACGGTGTGCGGCCCCTGGAGTTGTTGAGCGAAGGCCCAGCGGCATTGACCATGCGGGAGGACATCGTGGGCAACAGGGAACAGGTATTCCAGGCTGGCCTATCTGGTGCCAAGAACGCAGCCAGTCGTAGGGATTTGCCTGTGGCTGCGGAGGACGTTCCTCTATTCAATCTGGTGCTATCAGGCTTTGGTGATGGCAGCACAGCGGAGAGAGGAAGACAGCGCGTTACGCGGTTGAGTCGTGCGGTTAGTGCGGCCTTGCTCAAGATACCAAACCTCAAGGGACAGCTCAGTCTTTACAGCGCACGGCACACGGCGGCGGATTTGCTCAGGGCAGCAGGGGCGAGTGAGGCAGAGGTGGGCGGTATCCTTGGACACACCCAGGCCGGGAACAAACACACTGGCGTTTATGGTGGAACGGCTCCACTCACACGACAGCGGGAACTGCTGGCCGGAGTCCGCGAAAGGCTCGACAAGCAAAATACCCCACAAGCCGATTAGGCAAGCGGGGTAGGGTTTAGTACGTGGTCACAGCAGATTTGCCGAAGTCGCGCAGGCGACGTTCCTCAACAGTCATGCCGCCGTTCTCCACAGTGCCCGTGAAGGCATGGTCTACGCCACCCAGGCGAACGTCGATCTTCGATTGCAGCGCGGCCAGCGCTTTGCTATCAGCAGCCACCAGGGCAGTGTGCGGTAGCAGGCCCGAGGCATTCGATTGAACAGCCTCGCGGTACACCACGACGCCGTCAGTATCAGCACGCAGGACAATGGAGCCAAAGCGCAGCCCCGCGTCCTGCATGGATGCGCCTTCGATAGCGTCCGGGAAGTAGCTGTACAAAGCCATTGCAGCAGCCAGCTCAACGTCGCCCAGGTCCAGGGACAAGGCGTCGATCTTGGCAGCTTTGAGGATCATCAGACCACGGCCAGCAGCCATAACGGGCACACCAGCTTGAGCGGATGCGTTCAGTTTCTCGCGAACGTGCAGGTCGATACCCAGCGCCGCCATGGTCTTGTTAGGCGCGGCAGCGGCATCAGCCATTACGTCAGCGCCTACGACCTTCGATACCGACAGGACGGCGGTGATGTCAGAGAACCATTCGGCCACTTTGGTCGACAGAGCATCGGTGTTCGCGTTGGCCGCTCGGGTGTATCGAGTCACGGTGTCGAGGTGCTGGTTACGATCTTGCTCAAAGTCGAACAGCTGGGGGAGGTCACTGAAGGCGAAGCCACGGTTGCTCATGGTGGTCAGCACAGACATGAACTCATGCTCGACATCATCGCGGCTGGTCTTCTTGGAGTCAGCACGTTCATCAGATGTGAACAGCTCGGTCATCGTGGTGATGCCTTTGCGCAGCTCTTGCAGGTTGGCCGGGGCAGTCGGGTACTTGGTGGCTGGTACTTCGACCAGATTAAAGGGGACGGCAGCCTTGAGCGCATCGAACAATGCGATGGCGTTAGCGGATTTGCGGGCAACAGCGAATTTACGAGTCATGGAATTTCTCTCTATATAAGAAGGGATTGTTTGGGGCCGGTTGGCTAAGGGACTTTGATGCCGCTGGAAGTGGGGACCACGTCCGTGTCAGTGCGGAAGTTGAGGAAGCCGGAAGCCGGTGTGCTGTCCAGGGACTGCATTGAGGCGCTGGTGGCTAGCGCGGCCAGTCGGCCCAGTCGGGCATCGTCCGTGGCCTTCGCGGCCTTTGCCTGCATGTCGGCATAGATGCGGTCGACGTTGAGCTGTGAGGTGCTGCGGTCGTCGATCACAAGCCGTACTCCGCCAACAGGTCTTCTTTGGTCGGGGCAGCCTTGGGGCGGGCGGCACGTTCGGCAGTCTTGGCATGAAATCCAGCGACCAGCTCGGCGGTCTCTTTGTCCTTGTCGTCGTCATCGACGTGGCGCATCGTCTCCAGCAGTTTCAGCAACGAGACGTTGGCGCTTACCTGGGCGGCATCGACAGGCACGTCGTTCTCAGCGCACCACTCCAACTTTTTGCGGGAAGCGGCCAGGGTTTCAGCCAGCAGCGCCAGCCCCTCGGCGTGGACATCCAGGGGCTTCCGTTTGCGGCGGCGCGTGGTTGGTGCCACGGTTGGTTCGGTCATAACAGTTTCTCAATCTCGGTAAGTTCGCGGATCGTCGACGCCCAGGTAGCAGGGCATGCCACTTCGAAGCGGTTGATATGCGGAGCGCCAACCAACGGGGCGGCTGTAAGGCCAGCGGTCAGGAAATAATTCATTACCGTGTAGGTCTGAGCTGGCGCACCGACGCTGATGCGCTTATGCACACTGCCGACAGTGACGGGCTCCCCAGCCGCTAACATCGACTGGATAACCTGCATGCAGCGGATTCTATGGAGAGGCGGTCGGCCTCGTTGCTTGAATAAGCCGACATGTTTTTCGTTACGTGTGTAGTGCTTCACTGGATGATTCCGTGCAGGGTTGGCTCTCCCGCGAGTGCAGGAAGGTCAAAGTTCATTCGGATAAGTGGCGCTAATTTAGGCCGGGAGTGCAGCGTTAATCAGTCCCGCAAACGGCCACGGGCCTTGCGCCCTGTGAGGTCTTGTGAGGCTCTCTCAGCCACGTTCAACCCACGCCGCTGGCCTAGGGTGGTGGCGTCTCGGTAACGCCGGTCATCGCGTAGGGCGAGCCGCTGGCCTGCCGCCCCACCATCACCTCCATTAGCAAGGGCGACGGCAGCCCGGTAAAGGACTCCAGGCTCAGCATCCAGGCGGCGCCCAGGCTCAAGATCATCCACGGCGTGGCCCTCGGCCTGGGGCAGCTCGCACGCAGTCAGCAGCTCATTCAATGTCAGATTCATGGTGTTCTCGTTGGTTAGGCGGCGACAGCCAATCGGCTCGCTGCTGGTGGCAGGTGGTCAACACTGACAAAGGCGTCGTCGCCCATGTCGGCACGGAGCTGTGCCAGCTCGGTCGAGCTACTCGTGTGCTGCTCCACTGCAATGAGGTTCATCCCGCAACGGGCAGCAGCGCGGGCACGCTCAAGCACTCGGGATTGTTCCAAGTGAGGCAATGCAATACGCAGTGCTTGGAAGTAACGCTTTGCGGATGAGGTATCTAGGCCACTGGCATCCATGATGCTGCGCACACTGAATACTTCCAGGTCTTCCAACAGGTCGAACATGGTGGTTATGGATAGGGGGCGAGTGCTGCCCAGGTTATCTGCGCCAGCTACGCCACACATAATGTCGTCGGTCCAGTACATCCCCATGTCGTTGCGGTTGATATACCCGAACAGGGTGTTGGCAACTTCCAGTGCGGCAGGACCACGGGCACCGGCACCACGGGATATGGATTGTTTAACTACCATCGGTTTGATCTTCCCTGATTGTTTGGTTATGAGCGCATCCGCGTTGCGGTGCAAGTGGCGATTGAAGTCGGCCAGCTTGCGACTCAGGTTGTACGTCTTGGCGAGTTTCGCAGGTGTCAGGTCTTCCAGTAGGTTCAGGGGTTCAGGGGTCAACATGCTCTGTCCGGGCATGGCCCGGAGGCGTGTCAACTTGGTGGTCATGAGTGTGCAAATCCCTTGCAAATTTATTGATAAAAAGTCTGCCAAGTGCCCGGAATCATTGGTCCGAAACTGGCCCACTATATATAAGGAGGAACGACGCAATATCCATCCGCACGGGTGGCCTGTGCTTCGCTCGCGAGTACAACGACTCAGCCCTGGAGTTCCAGGTGCAGGTAATGAAGTCGACGCTCTGCCTCAGTGGCTGATCGCAGGTCATCGGCTGGCAGAACCACAAGCCGCTGGTGATGGGCAATCGTCCCGAGGCAGTACTGTCGAATGTGTTGCTGGAATGGTTGACCTCGGGTGACGAGGCAGGCTTCGCGCTCCAGCTCCAGAAGCACACGGTGAACCGAGGGGCGTGTAAGCGCAGAGTTTTGCTTGAGGATCATGCCGACCGGGACGAATCCGTGCGTGCTGTTAAGTGTCCTTAACGCCTGCACGACAGCCATCTTGGCCCGTGGCTTGGCACCGTTGTCGCCGTGATAGCGCTTGTATTTCTCCTGGCGATGCCAGGTTGGATCAGTCCCGAAGGTCGGTCTGGTCATGGTAAATCTCCAGGATGAGATAGCTAATCTCAAGATGCACAGAAACCCCGCATAGCCTTGTGGGCTGCGGGTTCTACGGATCATTGGGTTGCTTGTCGAGAGGATTAAGGCAGCTCAGGCAGCGCCTCACGGGCTCACAGCGTGGTTGCTGGAGCGTGTATCAGGAGTGGGGATTTGCGGCCGGGTGCGCTTGAGTCTGCGCTAGCCTTCAATGCCGAGGGGTTGGATCAATGACGGGTTGCCCTGATGAATCTCAGGTGTCCAGCGGGACCAATTGAATTCCCGTGCGTTCTTACCGGAGTATGTGACATTTAAAAAGTAATGCCCAAACGCCATTTGCCACTGCTCGGGAGGCATTGCACCTCCCATGCGTAGGCTTAGGCTGCCACTTTACAAGCGCGTTTCACCGACGCAGTGCTGATGCCGAACTGCTCGGCAGTAGCCTTGATGCTCGCGTTGTTAGCCTTGCGCCATGCCACCACATCACCGTCCACGATAGTCTTCTCACGACCCAGGGCTTTGCCTTCTGCCTTAGCGCGTTCAATGCCTACCATCTGGCGCGCCTTGATGTTGGACCGCTCCAGCTCCGCTACAGCCGCCAGCATGGTCAGCATAGCCTTACCGATAGCCGTGGACAGGTCGAAGCCTTCGCGCTTACTGATGATAGCTACGCCCTTGGCAGACAGGTACTCAACCGTGGTCAACACGTCTACGGTATCGCGGCCTAGGCGGTCCACGGCAGCCACCACCAGCGTATCCCCACTGCGCAGGAAGTCAGCCATTGCTTTGAAGCCAGGGCGCTCCAGTGCCTTCACAGCACCGCTAACGCCTGCATCCTCAAACCAATGCTCAATGTTGTGCGTACTGCCAAGGCTGTGACGCTGTGCCTCAACGCTTTGGTCTGTGGTACTGACGCGGATGTAACCGATGGTCGCCATGTTGCTTCTCCGGGTGGATCAGAATGTATGGCTCACATCATGTCAATGGCTCAATGGGTTGTCAACACCTATGAGCCATCTATCTGCACCATGCCCTCGACTGGATCACAAGGTGTACTCAATGATCTATCTGCCGCCGCTAATGCTGCCAGCTTCGATCATTCTCTACGCGGGATGCGCGTTGTGCGCGCCTCTGTAGGAAGACAATCCCCCTGGCGATTGGTGCTGCTGGCTGGCGTGGGGAGGGCCTACGGGGGAAGATGACGTGATGGGATCAGAGAGACCCTTCCAAATGAATAAGCCAAATTTAGGCCGCTAGTCTTTTCTTATCGGCGAATTAGATTAATAGGTGAGTTATGGGTGAGAAGAAGAAACGTAGACAGCATCACGTATGGCAGGGTTACTTAAAGTCTTGGCTTGTCGACGATAAAATAGCTTGTATGACGGGCGATAAAATCTTTAGAGGGTCTACGCTGAATATTGCCGTTGATCGTGATTTTTATGCAATAAAAAAGCTTAATAAGCTAGATGTGCTTTTGCTTGAAAAGCTCATTGAGGACACAAGAAGCGATCCCGCTAAAAGAACACATCGAGGCTTTATCCAAAAATTTATGATACCCGAAGCGTTAGAAGGATTGAACGCGGAGGCTGATGCGTTAATTGATGTATATCGTACTAATGTTCTTGAGGATCACTATGCAAATATTGAGCGTTCATTTATTCCTTTGCTTGCTCGCGCCTTGAAGGGAGATGTTGGTTTTTATCTTGATGATAAGGAGTGCATAATTTTTATACATTATCTTTGCTCGCAACACATGCGGACGAAGGCGATACAAACGAAGATAGTTGAAAAGAGCTATAAGGGCATAGGCTTAGATTTTTCTAGGATATGGCCTATTATGGCCCATATGTACGCTATTAATATTGGTGGCCCTGTTTATGTAGAGCGTAGGCGCCGCAAGCTAGTGTTGCTAAAAAATCATACCGGTATGCCTTTCATTACAGGGGATCAACCTGTAGTGAACTTGCTGTCAGTTTCCGATGAGCCACCAACGGAGTTGGCATTCTATTATCCCATATCCCCCAATCTTGCGTTGTTGATAAATGAGGTCGATGGAGATATTCCTTTAACCTCTGACGGTTTAACGGTAGAGCAAGTCTGCGGGCTCAACGCAAAAATACTTGCAGCGAGCCATTCCCAAACCTTCGGGTGCTCAGATGTTGCACTTATGGCGGCAAAGACTGCGAACGCTTGGCAGCCCCAACCCGTACCAATTTAATTGGATAGTGCGCAGTTGGCTGCTGGTTTAGCCCATGCGAATGGGGCACACGATCCGGCCACACGTATGTGTCATTGGAGCGGTTCACCGCTGAGAGCCCCGGTTTACGAGGCTTTCAGCGATATCCCTTGTCCAGTCTCTGAATGGGGCGTCACGCCATGACTGGACGCATACGAACACGGAGCCTACCCTTGGAGCCTTTCCCAAAACGTGCATAAAGGACCCGTCATGAGCCGCATTTTTGCAGATAACGCGCAGTCCATCGGTAACACGCCTCTGGTGCAGATCAACAGCATTGCACCGCGCGGCGTGACCATTCTGGCCAAGATCGAGGGGCGTAACCCAGGGTATTCGGTCAAATGCCGGATCGGCGCCAACATGATCTGGGACGCCGAAAGCCGTGGTGTGCTCAAACCGGGCATGACCATCATCGAGCCAACGTCGGGCAATACCGGCATTGGCCTGGCCTTTGTCGCGGCTGCACGCGGCTATAAGCTGACGCTGACCATGCCCTCGTCCATGAGCCTGGAACGGCGCAAAGTGCTCAAGGCACTCGGCGCGGAGCTGGTGCTCACCGAACCTGCCAAGGGCATGAAAGGCGCCATCGACAAAGCGGCCGACATTCAGGCCAGCGATCCTGAGCGCTACTTTATGCCGCAACAGTTTGAAAACCCGGCCAACCCCGCCATCCACGAGAAAACCACCGGTCCGGAAATCTGGAATGACACCGATGGCCGCGTCGATGTGCTGGTCTCAGGTGTGGGCACGGGCGGCACCATTACTGGCATTTCGCGCTATATCAAGCACACATTGGGCCAGCCACTGCTGTCGGTGGCGGTCGAACCCATGACCTCGCCGGTGATCACGCAAGCCTTGGCGGGTGAAGAGATCAAGCCCTCACCGCACAAGATTCAGGGCATTGGCGCCGGTTTTGTGCCCAAAAACCTCGACTTGTCCATCGTCGATAAAGTCGAGCTGGTCAGCGATGACGAATCCAAAGCAATGGCCCTGCGCTTGATGCACGAAGAAGGCATTCTGTGCGGGATCTCGTGCGGCGCAGCGATGGCGGCGGCGGTGCGTCTGGCCGAAACCCCGGAGATGCAAGGCAAAACCATCGTCGTGATATTGCCGGACTCGGGCGAGCGCTACCTGTCGAGCTTTCTGTTCAGCGACGTGTTCAGCGAGCAGGAACTGGAGCAGTAAACCTGGCGTTATCTCGTCATCGCTGTCGAAGGCTGCGAAGGGACCTGTGAAGCCATCCCATGCACGGTTTGCTTGGCAGCCCTTCGCAGCGACCAGGGAGGTTGCCTGACCCATATCAAGCGTTTACACCCCGGCTTATGCTAATTAATACGTTGTTACGTAATCCTTAATGCTGAATGTTGGATCACGCGGGTTTTGTCCGGCGCCGGTAGTGTTTATCATGCGCGGCTGCCACATCGGACCATCGGTGCCGCACGGTTTTTTCGAGGAGTTGTTGCATGACCTTATCCTTCGCCATCAAGGCAGGGCTGATACTGCTGTTTGTCGCCAGCATCCTTTACGTGCATTTGCGCGGCAAAGCGCGCTTGCCGGTGCTGCGTCAGTTCGTCAACCACTCCGCATTCTTTGCGCCGTACAACGCGCTGATGTACCTGTTTTCGGGCGTGCCGTCCAAGCCTTACCTGGACCGCAGCAAGTTCCCTGAGCTGGATGTGCTCAAAGACAACTGGCAAGCCATCCGTGAAGAAGCCATGCACTTGTTCGACGAGGGTTATATTCGCGCCGCCGAGAAGAACAACGATGCCGGTTTCGGTTCCTTCTTCAAAAAAGGCTGGAAGCGTTTTTACCTCAAGTGGTACGACAAACCGCTGCCATCGGCCGAATTGCTGTGCCCTAAAACGGTAGAACTGGTCAACAGCATCCCCAACGTCAAAGGCGCGATGTTCGCCCTGTTGCCGGGTGGCAGCCACCTCAACCCGCACCGCGACCCGTTTGCCGGTTCCTTGCGTTACCACTTGGGCCTGTCGACACCGAACTCCGATGCCTGCCGCATTTTTGTCGACGGTGAAGAGTACGCCTGGCGCGATGGTGAAGACGTGATGTTTGACGAAACCTATGTGCATTGGGTGAAGAACGAAACCGACGTCACCCGCGTGATCCTGTTCTGTGACGTTGAGCGCCCGCTGACCAGCCGCCTCATGACCTCGATCAACCGCTGGGTCAGCGCGCAATTGGGTAAAGCCACTGCGCCGCAAAACCTGGACGACGAACGCGTGGGCGGTATCAACAAAGCCTATGCGTGGAGCAAAACCTTCAGCGACCGCTTCAGTGGCGTGGTCAAGCAGTGGAAGCGCCGCAATCCCAAGCTGTACCGCATCATGCGCCCGGTACTGGCGGTGATTGTGCTGCTGTTGTTGTGGCGTTGGTTGTTCGGCTAAGTCGTTGCAATTTGTATCGGGCGCTGGTTATAGTCGGCGCTCGATATCCTTCTTGAAAAAGATCAGCCCATGCCGGTTTTCCTTTCCCACCGCGTTGTCGACTCAGCAGTGTCTGCTGGGGCAGTGCCGTGCGCGAGCAAACAGCCTGAGCAGATCAGTCACTATCCTCCTCCTGTCAGCCGCACTGTGGTGTACGTCGTCGTATCGCCACCGGGTGTGGTGGCGGGCTGAACCGAGCGTTCAGCTGGCCGTACCCGTCTGAAAAACCCATGAACTTCAGCTTTGGCTGAGTTGGCTTTTTTGCCTGATGACAGGTGTGACTCATGTTTTCGATCTCTAAAGAATCTGCCTTTGCAGCGGCCTCCACGAGCCTGTTTGTGTTGCTGTGGAGCAGCGGCGCGATCTTCTCTAAATGGGGCTTGGCCCACGCGTCGCCGTTTGCCTTTCTGCTGATTCGTTTTGCCATCGCGCTGCTGGCATTGGGGCTGCTGATCCCCTTACTGAAAATCAAACAGCCTCGTAGTGCGCAGGCCGTGCGGTATGCCTTGGCCACAGGCGCGGTGCTGCTCGGCGCCTATCAGATTTTTTACCTGTTGGCGCTGGACCTTAATGTCACCCCGGGGGTGATGGCCACGGTGATGGGCGTGCAACCGATACTGACTGCCGTGATCGTGGAGCGGCGTCACTCCTGGAGCCGTCTGCTGGGGCTGTTTATGGGCTTGGCGGGGTTGGTGCTGGTGGTGTATCAGGGGCTGGGGCTGGCGGGTATGTCGTGGCAAGGCATGCTCTTTGCCGTGCTGGCATTGCTGAGCATGACCGTGGGCACGCTGATGCAAAAACGCATCACTGACAACCCGCTGGGCACTTTGCCCTTGCAATATGCCGCCGGGTTGCTGGTGTGCGCCGTGTTTGTGCCGTTTCAACCGTTTCATTTTGAACACAGCGCAGGCTTTGTCGTACCGGTGTTATGGATGGGGTTGGTGGTCTCCGTGCTGGCGACCTTGCTGCTGTACCGGATGATTGCCCGGGGCAATCTGGTCAATGTCACCAGCCTGTTTTACCTGGTGCCTGCGGTGACAGCAGTCATGGATTACATGATTTTCGGCAATAAGCTGGCAGCGTTGAGCCTGCTGGGCATGGCCATGATCATCATCGGTTTGATGTTCGTGTTCCGTAAATCCCGCCCATAAGTGACAAGGCGCGAGCGTGCTCGCGCCTTGCATCAGGCTTTGGCGATGGCCCCTGGCTTGAGCACCAGCCATAACGCCAGGGCAATCAGTACGCCGCCATAAATGTGCGCCATCGACAACGGCTCATCCAGAAACAATGCGCCCCATAACACGCCAAACGGCGGGATCATAAAGGTCACGGTCATGGATTTGACCGGGCCAATGCTGGTCAGTAAACGGAAGTACAGAATGTAGGCAAAAGCTGTGCACAACAGGCCAAGCCCCAGCAGCGAGAGCCACACACTGATACCGCCCCAACTGGCGGGTGGTTGGTTGATCAGGCTGATGCCAAACAGCGGTAGCAGGAACAGCGTAGCGCCGAGCATGCTGCCCAGCGCAGAAAGACGCGGATCAAGCCCGCCTTGCTGATCCAGCCAGCGACGCGCCAAAAAGCCTGCGAAGCCGTAGCACGTGGTGGCCAGCAAGCAGGCGAGGGCACCCATCAGCAAATCCATATCAAACGCCACCGGCCCCGCACGGGTCAGCACCCCGACCCCGAGCAAGCCCAGAAACACCCCGGCCATTTTGGTCAGGGTGAGTTTTTCGCTAAAAAACAGCCCGCCAATCAACACACCCATCAGCGGTGTGGTGGCATTGAAAATGGCCGAATAACCCGCCGGCAATACTTGAGCGGCCACCGAGTAGAGCGTGGCCGGTATCCCGGAGTTAATCACCCCCAGGATCAATACCACCTTGAACTTGCCGCCGAAGTTCCAGCGGACCCGCATCAACGCCAGTATCACCAGCAGCCCCGTCGCTGCGATGGAGACACGAAAGAACGCCGTAGGGATGGAGCCGAGGACCGGCGCGATGATTCGCATAAACAAAAAGCTGGCGCCCCAAATGCCTGCCAGCGACAGCATGCGCGCGATATCGACAAGTCTCACGGTTGTTTCCTTACAAGGTTTGAGCGGGGCAGTGTAGGGGATGCAGCGCGCAAGGCAATGGTTGCGTCTGGTTACAATTGGCCACTAAGCTCAGGCGCATAACAACATAATCAACGCTGTGCGTACCGAGGTTCACCCATGCCCCAGTCCTGGCCTGCTGCTGCCATTGCAAAGATGATTCTGGAAGGTTTTGACGACTACCGGGAACACTTCCTTCGGATCACCGACGGTGCGCGCACCCGTTTTGAAGGCGCGTTGTGGCAAGACGCGCAGGCGGCCTCAGCGGCGCGCATCAACCTCTACGAACAAAAGGTCAGTGAAGTCAGCCAGCGGTTGCAGTCGACGTATGCCGGGCAAGGCTTGTTTGAGGCCCGCCATTGGCCGCTCGTTAAAGGCGCTTACATCCGCCTGATTGACCTGCGCTTTGACGATGAGTTGGCCGAGACCTGGTACAACTCGACCTTTTGCAGCCTGTTCAGTCATGACCTGATCAGCGATGACTGCATGTTCATTCACACCACGCGCCCGGCCTTGCGCCAGGCGCGGGCCGCGCAAACCCGCCTCTATCGCCCGGCCGGGCAATTAAGCGACACCCTCGCGCAGATCTTTACCGACTACGCCTTCAGGGAGGCCTACGCCGACTTGCCGGGTGACCTGCGACGACTGGAAGCCGAACTGCGCGACAACCTGCCCGACTGGGTGTGCAAAGACCCGGAACTGGCCATCGAGTTGTTTGGTTCGGTGTTGTATCGCAACAAGGGCGCGTACCTGGTGGGGCGGCTGTACACCCACGATGAGCAGTGGCCGCTGGTGATCCCGTTTTTGCACCGCGAAGGCCAGGGCATTCAGATTGATGCCTTGATCACCGACGAGGCACAGGTGTCGATCATTTTCTCGTTTACCCGCTCCTACTTCATGGTCGATGTGCCGGTGCCTGCGGAGTTTATCGGCTTTCTCAAACGCATCCTGCCCGGTAAGCACATTGCCGAACTTTACACCTCGATCGGTTTTTACAAACACGGTAAATCCGAGTTCTACCGTGCCCTGATCAATCACCTGGCCACCACCGATGACCGCTTTGTCATGGCCCCCGGTGTGCGCGGCATGGTCATGACCGTATTCACCCTGCCGGGCTTCAATACGGTATTCAAACTGATCAAAGACCGCTTTTCGCCGTCGAAAAATGTCAGCCGGGCCACGGTGATTGAGAAATACCGGCTGGTGAAAAGTGTCGACCGGGTCGGGCGTATGGCCGATACCCAGGAGTTCGCCGATTTTCGCTTTCCGCTGAGCAAGTTCGAACCTGAGTGCCTGGCCGAACTGCTGGCGGTTGCGCCTTCAACCGTGGTGCTCGACGACGACAGCGTACTGATTCGTCACTGCTGGACCGAGCGGCGCATGACCCCGCTCAACCTCTACCTGGAAAACGCCAGTGCGGCGCAAACGCGTGAAGCCCTTGATGACTATGGGCTGGCGATCAAGCAACTGGCCGCGGCCAATATTTTTCCCGGTGACATGCTGTTGAAAAACTTCGGCGTCACCCGCCACGGCCGCGTGGTGTTCTACGACTACGACGAAATCTGCTTTTTGACCGAAGCCAACTTTCGCCACATCCCGCAGCCGCGCACCCCGGAAGACGAGATGGCCAGCGAACCGTGGTACTCGATTGGCCCGCTGGACGTGTTCCCGGAAGAATTCCCGCCCTTCCTGTTTGCCGACGCCGGTCAGCGCCGCTTGTTCGATGAGCTGCACGGTGAAATCTACGACGCCGATTACTGGAAAAGCCTGCAAGCGGCTATTGCCGAGGGCAAGGTGATTGATGTGTTTCCTTATCGGCGCCGAGGTTAGTCAGTGTTGAATATTTAGGTCTTGAGCTTTTCGAGCTTCACACCTGTTATATCGTTGTGCTCTCAATGAGTGAGGTGTGAGTGTATGTCGATTAAAAATGAAAACCCGTCTGCCGCTCAAATGCCGTATTAGAGCCGATAAGTGGTCGTCATCTTGCACCCGGTCATCTGTCGACTGCGCCTCATCAACGGCCGAGTGGCCACAGATTCGTGCAACAGCCCCCAAATCTGCGACAATCCGCCCCCTGCCTTTACCAAGACTTTTGCGCACCTGATGACTGACGAATCGCCTGCTATCGACACGCTGCTGAAACACCTCGATCACGCCATGATTGCCGACCGCCATAAGCTGCGTCGGCAGTTGCATGAGCTGCGCAAAAAACCGGACGACGCCAAGCTGGCGGCCTGGGTGGCGCGGGTTGAGGCGTCGTGCGCGCAGGTGACGGCGCGGGCCGCCAGTGTGCCGCTGATTCGCTATGACGAAAACTTGCCCATTGCCGCCAAGCGCGATGAGATCAAGGCCGCGCTGCTCAAGCATCAGGTGCTGATTCTGGCGGGTGAGACCGGTTCGGGTAAAACCACTCAGTTGCCGAAAATCTGCCTCGAAATCGGTCGTGGTCAGCATGGCCTGATTGGTCACACACAGCCGCGGCGCATTGCAGCGCGCAGCGTGGCCAGCCGCGTAGCAGAAGAGTTGGGTACACCGCTGGGCGCACTGGTCGGCTATCAAGTGCGGTTCGAGGATCAAAGCGATTCCAATACCTTGGTCAAGCTGATGACCGACGGTATTTTGCTGGCCGAAACCCAGCACGACCGTTACCTGGAACGCTACGACACGATCATCGTCGACGAAGCACACGAACGCAGCCTGAACATCGACTTTTTGCTGGGTTATCTGAAAATCCTGCTGCCGCGTCGCCCCGACCTGAAAGTCATCATCACCTCGGCCACCATCGACCTTGAGCGCTTCTCCAAGCATTTCAACGATGCGCCGATTGTCGAGGTCTCGGGCCGAACGTACCCGGTAGACACCTGGTACCGCCCGCTGACCAGCGAGCAGGACGAGGAGGGCAACAGTGTCGAAGAAGACTTGAGCGTCGATCAGGCGATCATTGCCACGCTGGATGAGATTGCCGCGCACGAACGCCATGAGCGCAAAAGCCCTGGCGATGTACTGGTGTTTTTGCCCGGTGAGCGTGAGATCCGCGATGCCGCCGACATGCTGCGCAAGGCACAACTCAAGCACACCGAAATCCTGCCTTTATATGCGCGACTGTCCCCGGCCGAGCAGCAGCGAATTTTTCAGTCGCACCCTGGGCGGCGCGTGGTGCTGGCAACCAACGTTGCGGAAACCTCGCTCACGGTGCCGGGTATCCGCTATGTGATCGACAGCGGCACGGCGCGCATCAGTCGTTACAGCTATCGCGCCAAAGTGCAGCGCCTGCCGATCGAAGCCATTTCACAGGCCAGCGCCAATCAGCGTAAAGGTCGTTGCGGCCGGGTTGAGCCGGGTATTTGCGTGCGCTTGTACGCCGAAGAAGACTTCAACGCACGGCCCGAATTTACCGACCCCGAGATTCTGCGCACCAACCTGGCGGCCGTGATCCTGCAAATGCTGCATTTGCGGCTGGGCGAGATCACCGCGTTCCCGTTCATCGAGCCACCGGACGGCAAGGCCATCACCGATGGTTTCAATCTGTTGCAAGAGCTGTCGGCGGTTAACCGCGAGAACCAGCTGACCCCGTTGGGCCGACAACTGGCGCGCTTGCCGGTCGACCCGCGCATGGGCCGCATGTTGCTCGAAGCGGCCAAACTGGGCAGCTTGCAGGAAGTGTTGATCGTGGCCAGTGCGATGTCGGTGCAAGACCCGCGTGAACGTCCACCCGAGCGCCAGCAAGCGGCCGATCAGGCCCATGCGCAATGGAAAGACGTGGACTCGGACTTCGCTGCGCTGATCAACGTATGGCGCGGCTTTGAAGAGCAGCGTCAGGCACTGACCGCCAGCCCGCTGCGCAACTGGTGCCGCAAGAACTTCTTGAACTACCTGCGCCTGCGCGAATGGCGTGATTCCCATCGTCAGCTGAGCCTGATCTGCCGCGACCTGCAACTGACGGTCAATAAAGAGCCGGCAGATTATCCGAAGCTGCACAAAGCGGTGTTGTCCGGCTTGCTCAGCCAGATCGGACAAAAGACCGAAGACGGTGATTATCTGGGCGCGCGCCAGCGCAGGTTCTGGATTCACCCCTCATCCGGGCTGGGCAAAAAGCGCCCGCAATGGCTGATGACCGCCGAGCTGGTAGAAACCACCAAACTCTATGCGCGCATGGTGGCCAAGATCGAGCCGGACTGGATCGAGCCGCTGGCGGGGCATCTGGTGAAAAAGAACTTCTTCGAGCCGCATTGGGAGAAAAAGCGCGGGCAAGTGGTGGCTTACGAGCAAATCACCTTGTTCGGGCTGATTGTGGTCGGGCGCCGTGCCGTGCATTACGGGCCGATCGACCCGGTGATGTCACGCGAGTTGTTCATCCGCGAAGGGTTGGTGCGCGGCGAGATTCTGTCGCGAGCCAAGTGCCTGACCGCCAACGCTCAACTGCTGGAGCAACTCGACGAATTGGAGGCCAAGGCCCGTCGTCGGGACATCCTGGCAGACGAAGAAACCCTGTATGCGTTTTACGATGCGCGCTTACCGGCCGAGATTCATCAGACCGCAACGTTTGACAGCTGGTACCGGGTCAACAGCCAGAAAGACCCGCAACTGCTGATCATGCGCGAAGAAGACGTGCTGGCCCGCGAAGCCACCGAAATCACTGCCCGGCATTACCCTGACACCTTGCATCTGGGGGATTTGACCCTGGCGTTGAGCTATCACTTTGAACCCAATCACCCGCGCGATGGCGTGACCGTCAAAGTGCCCGCGCCGTTGCTTCCGGTGTTACCGCCGGAGCGTCTGGAATGGCTGGTGCCCGGCATGATCGAGGCCAAGTGCATCGCCTTGGTGCGCAGTTTGCCCAAAGCGTTGCGCAAAAACTTTGTCCCGGTGCCGGACTTCGTCAAAGCCGCTCTGGAGCGGATGGCGTTTGCGCAGGGGTCGTTGCCGCAAACCTTGGGTCGCGAATTGTTGCGCATGACCGGTGCACGGGTCAGTGACGAGGCGTGGACAGAGGCCGCGCAGCAAGTCGAAAACCACCTGAAGATGAACATCGAAGTGGTGGACGCTGATGGCAAATTCCTCGGAGAAGGCCGTGATCTGGCTGAACTGACGGCACGCTTTGCGCAGGCCAGTCAGGCGGCGCTGGCAGTGCCGCAAACGGCCAAAAACCAGCAGCCGGTTGAAGCCAAAGTGTTTGCCCCGGTGGCCGAGAAAACCCAACAAAAGATCGCCGGGCTGTCGATGACGGTGTACCCGGCGTTGGTGGAAGAGGGCAACACGGTCAAGGAAGGGCGCTTTTCGACGCCGGCTGAGGCCGAATATCAGCACCGCCGCGCTTTACAACGTTTGCTGATGCAGCAACTGGCCGAGCCGGCCAAGTTCCTGCGCGGCAAGTTGCCGGGGCTGACCGAGTTGGGGTTGCTGTACCGCGAGCTGGGCCGGGTCGAAAGCCTGGTAGAAGACATTCTGCTGGCCAGTCTCGACAGCTGCATCCTTGAAGGCGAGGCGGTGTTGCCGCGCGATGGCGCCGGGCTGGCTTCGTTGGCCGAGCGCAAACGCGCAGGCTGGACTGAGCACGCCGAGAAACTGGCCAAACTGACGCTGGACATTCTCAAGCTGTGGCACGGCCTGCAAAAGCGCTTCAAGGGCAAGATTGATCTGGCGCAAGCAGTGGCCTTGAATGACATCAAGCAGCAACTGAGCCACTTGGTGTACCCAGGCTTTGTGCGCGAGACGCCGGCGGTGTGGCTCAAGGAGTTGCCGCGGTATTTGAAGGCGATTGAGTTACGACTGGAAAAACTGCCGGGTCAGGTGCAGAAAGACCGGGTGTGGAGCGTTGAATTGAGTGGGTTATGGGCGCAGTACCAGGCGCGCGCCTCCAAGCATGCCCAGGAAGGCAAGCGCGACCCGCAATTGGAACTGTACCGCTGGTGGCTGGAGGAGTACCGCGTGTCGTTGTTCGGTCAGCAGTTGGGCACCAAAGTGCCGATTTCTGACAAGCGCTTGAGCAAGCAATGGAGTGGGGTTGAGGCCTGACCCTCACCCCACCCCTCTCCCGGCGGGAGAGGGCCAGGGTGAGGGGGTTGTTGCTCACATAACGCCAAATGTTGCCTTTTATGGCAAACTTCGCGGCTATAAAGTCCAGACACAAATTTGATCCAAGGCATTTACCCCTCATGTGCTGGGGTAAGTCTTTTTATGACTTGGCACTAAGGTGCCAGTATTTTCTGCTTGATCAGAACAGAGGAACGACCGTGCATAACGTCGTCATCAGCGGCACCGGCCTGTACACCCCGGCCAACAGCATCTCCAACGAAGAGCTGGTGCAGTCTTTCAATACCTATGTGCAACAGTTCAATGCCGAGAACGCTGGCGC
Source organism: Pseudomonas weihenstephanensis (assembly GCF_016812185.1). NCBI lineage: Bacteria > Pseudomonadati > Pseudomonadota > Gammaproteobacteria > Pseudomonadales > Pseudomonadaceae > Pseudomonas > Pseudomonas weihenstephanensis. Next base: position 53,995 of record NZ_JAAEBV010000010.1, read on the forward strand.
CATCGAGGCCGGCGAGATCGAGCCTCTGGCCGAGTCCAGCGCCGCTTTTATCGAAAAAGCTTCCGGTATCAAAAGCCGCTTTGTGATGAACAAGGACGGCATTCTTGATCCGCAACGCATGCGCCCGCATTTGCCAGAGCGCTCCAATGACGAGATGTCTGTGTTGTGCGAAATGGCTGTCGGCGCCGCCCGACAGGCGCTGGAACGTGCGGGTAAAACCGCTGCCGATATCGACGGCGTCATCGTCGCCTGCTCCAACTTGCAGCGCCCATACCCGGCCATTGCTATTGAAGTGCAACAGGCGCTGGGCATCCAAGGTTTCGGCTTTGACATGAACGTGGCCTGTTCATCGGCCACTTTTGGCCTTCAGACCGCCAGCAACAGCGTGCAACTGGGTCAGGCCCGGGCCGTGCTGCTGGTAAGCCCGGAAGTGTGCACCGGCCACTTGAATTTCCGTGACCGTGACAGCCACTTTATCTTTGGTGATGCGGCGACCGCCGTGATCGTCGAGCGTGCCGACCTGGCGACCTCCGCGCATCAGTTCGATATTGTCAGCACCAAGCTGCTGACCACGTTCTCCAACAGCATCCGTAACAACTTTGGCTTTCTTAACCGTGCCTCAGACGAGCCGGCGGACAGCCCGGACCGACTGTTCGTACAGGAGGGGCGCAAAGTATTCCGTGAGGTGTGCCCGATGGTGGCCGAGTTGATCGGTCAGCACCTTGAAGAAAACCAACTGAACGTAGCGGATGTGAAGCGCTTCTGGCTGCACCAGGCCAACCTGAGCATGAACCACCTGATCGTCAAGCGCCTGTTGGGTCGCGAAGCGTCGGTTGAAGAAGCCCCGGTGATTCTCGACACCTACGCCAACACCAGCTCGGCGGGTTCAGTCATCGCGTTCCACACTTATCAGGACGACTTGCCAAGCGGTGCACTGGCGATCCTCAGTTCATTCGGCGCAGGCTACTCCATTGGTAGCGTGATTTTGCGCAAGCGTTGATCCCTTGATGGTGTCGTCACGGGCGCAGGCTGCGAGCTTCAGGTTCGTCGCCTGCGCCCGCCACTTCAACCGCTGTGAGACCCAATGGCAGACACTCAATTATTAACCCGCTTGCTGGCCGGTGATGAGCGGGCCTTTCGCGAGCTGGTCAGTACCTATCAAAGCCCGATGCGTGCCGTGGCGTACGCGATTGTCGGCAATCGGCACGCCGATGAAGCCGTGCAAGATGCGTGGTTGTCGGTGGTGCGCAACCTGGCCGGGTTTGAGGGCCGCTCAAGCCTGAAAACCTGGCTGCTGACCATCACGGCCAACTGTGCGAAAAACCGCTATAAACAAAATCGCCGCGAAGTGCTGCTCGACGACCTGCCATCGCCCCACGGCACGATCGATGATGAGCGCTTCTCCAGTGATGGCCATTGGTTGCTGGCGCCTTTCGCCTGGCATCAGGACACACCTGAAGCCCTGCTCACCGAAGACGAATTGCGTGACTGCCTGGAGCACACATTGTTGAGCTTGCCGCAGCTGCAAAGCAGCGTGCTGGTGTTGCGTGAGCGTCAAGGGCTGGAGCTGGAGCAGATTTGTAATCTTCTGGAGATATCGCTCTCTAATGTTCGGGTGCTCGTGCACAGAGCCCGACTTAAAGTCTTCGCGACCGTGGAGCATTTCGAGGAAACCGGTGAATGTTGACCTGCAAACAGCAAGTAGCCCGCTCAAGCGATTATCTGGATGGTCAGTTGACGTTTCGTGAACGGTTGTTGGTGCGTCATCACTTGTTGTTTTGTCCCAACTGCCGTCGGTTCATCAAACACATGCGCTTGCTGGGGGCGACGTTGAAAAAGCTGCCCGAGACGCCACCGGCCGACCTGGACAGTACGGTTGAGCGCATGATGCGTGAGCGCTCGCGCTCGAGTGAAAGCTAAAAGAAAAAACGTCGTCGACGGATGTGGGGATCGACGACGCATTCTCTTAAGCCCAGGTGCCGTTAGAACTTGGCTTCAACGTCCAGTTGCAAGGTATTGGTGTTGGCATCTTTCTGGGTGGTGGTGGCGTAGTCGGCTTTGGTCAGGAAGTACGTCACGCCAACCCCGAAGTTCTTGTCGATCTCGTAGCCCAGTTTGACCTTGTGGCCGCGAGAACCGGTGGTGCCGTTCGCGAAGTCAGAGTCAGTGAAGGCACCGACCACGGCGTTACGCTGAATATCGCGGTAGTTGTAGTCCAGGCTGAAGGCGTTGTACTTGCTTTTGAAGCCCACCAGCCACGCATCGTCCTGATCGCTGTCGGTCTCGGCGTTATGCACGTATTGGCCATACAGCGACAGTGGCAACGGCAGGTTGGCAATATCGACCTGGCCAAAGCCTTCGTACAGACGGAACTCGTCGGTGCTGTTGCCGTTGACCGCCAGTGCACACGGGGTGGTTTTGGTGCCGGTGGTGGGGCACTTGCTGTCTTCGTCGTTTTTGTAGCCGTAAACACTGCCGCCCAGCGTCACTTTCAAGCTGTCGGTCGGCGCGAAACGTGCACCCAACTGGCCGGCGTACATGCTCAGGTCATTGCGAAATTGCACGCCTTCGCCGTCGACGTTGTCCTTGAGGGTGTAATAACCCGCGCTACCGAACATCTCGACGCCGCTGTTGCCCAGGTTGTGTTTGTAGGTGGCGGCCAGACCTTCGGGGTTGATGTCGCTGTCCCAGATCACATCGCCGGTGCTGACCCACGGTTGTGGCATCTTGCCGCCAATCAGGTGCAGGTTATTAATCGCCGTGGGGTGGTAGTCGATGTAGGCCTGATCCAGCCACAGCTGCTTCTTGTCGAAGTAGTTGTCCAGGTCCTGGTTGGTGGAGCGCGCATCGTCGCCGCCGCCCGTGGCAATGCGAATACCGGTGTTCACTTGCGGGTTGATTTCGGTGTAGGCACCCAAACGAGCGCGAATGCGCTGACGGTCCTTGTTTTTGCCGTCAGATTCGCCATCGATTTTGACTGTTTCCTGACGCACGCGTACGTCGCCCTTGAATTCAGTCTTGGCCGCCCAGGCCACTTTTTGTTCGAAGGCGCTCAGATCAGACTTCTTCACCTGATTGGCGGCAGCTTCTTGCTGGGCCTGTTTTTCACTGGTGAGTTCGGTTTGCAATTCAGCGTATTGAGCTGGCGAAATGGAGCCGTTGGCCTTGAGCATTTCCAGCAGTTTGGCATCGACCCCGGCGCTGGCCGGAATGCTCATGGCTATAGCCAAGCCGCCACACAGTCCCGCCGCAACCCGTGTAGATACAAGACGCATATGAATCTCCCAGTGGTGAGATGGCCCTAGCCACCCCAGGAAAAACGGCCCTTTATGGGCTCTGAATTGAAGCGGTGCGGGTGGACTTTCGGCGTGTGGGCCGATGACCACTCATAACCCCGCGATCTAAGAAGCGGCGTCAGTATCGCGGCTGGATATGACAGAAAAGTGGCAAAGTGATAGCAAGTCTGTGACAGCGTCATCGTCGCTGGCGGGGTGGTACCATCGCGGCCTTACGCCGCGTGCTGAGGTTTTTCAATGCCGTTACATCGTCTGGACAGCCTGTCGGCTATTAGCGCTCAGGAATGGGATGCGCTGGTGCCTGCCTCGCAACCGTTTCTGCGTCATGCCTTTCTCAGTGCCCTGGAAGACAGCGCCAGCCTTGGGCCGCATTCAGGTTGGCAGCCCGAGCATTTGCTGCATTACGAAAATGGGCAGCTGCAAGCGGCGTTGCCCAGTTATCGCAAATGGCACTCTTATGGCGAATACGTGTTTGATCACGAGTGGGCGGATGCTTGCGAGCGTGCGGGCATTGACTACTACCCCAAGCTTTTGACGGCCGTGCCATTTAGCCCGGTCAGTGGCCCGCGCTTGCTGGCGGCCCGTGCCGAAGACGGGTTCGCGCTGCTGGCGGCATTGCCCGGTTATCTGGAGGTCGAGGGGTTGTCCAGTGCGCACATCAACTTCACCGACCCGTTGGCCGATAACGCGTTGGCACAGCAACCGGGCTGGTTACAGCGGCTGGGCTGCCAGTTTCATTGGCAAAATCGTGATTACCGCGACTTTCAGGACTTTCTCGATACGCTCAGCTCACGCAAGCGCAAGCAGATGCGCAAAGAGCGTGAGCAAGTGGCGGGGCAGGGGTTTGAGTTTGAATGGCTCGAAGGCCATCAGGTCAGCGAAGCACAGTGGGACTTCGTCTACGCCTGCTATGCCAATACCTACGCCATACGCCGACGCACCCCGTATTTGACCCGCGCGTTTTTCAGTCTGCTGGCCGAGCGCATGCCAGCGGCCATTCGTGTGGTGATGGCCAAGCAAGTCAACCAGCCGGTGGCGATGGCCTTCAGCCTGGTGGGGGGCGACAGTTTGTACGGGCGTTACTGGGGCTGCCTGGCTGAGTTCGACCGGTTGCACTTTGAAACGTGTTTCTACCAGGGCATGGATTACGCCATCGCACAGGGTATTCAGCGCTTTGATGCGGGAGCACAGGGCGAGCACAAGTTGATTCGTGGCTTTGAACCGGTGATTACCCATTCATGGCATTACCTGCGCCACGCGGGATTGAAAGCGGCAGTCAGTGATTTTTTACGGCGTGAGCGTGAAGGTGTGTTGGCATATGCTCAGGAAGCACGTTCAGCCTTGCCCTATCGGCAAGGCTGAGCCGTGCACACCCTCAAATCAGGCAGGTGCGTCATTTCGTTTTTCGCAGTGCGACAGATCCCTTCGGTTGGCCATCAATTCGGCAGCCGTTGAGTAGGTCGAGCGAAAAGGCAGCGCGGGGAGGGGGGGCTGATAATCGGCCGACTCACGTTGTAGGAATAGCCTGCCAGTTCGGCAGGCTATTGTTCTGGCTTAATCGATCCCGACAAATCCACCCGTTTGGTGTTGCCAGAGGCGTGCATACAAACCGCCCTGGGCGAGCAGTTCGGCATGCGTGCCGCTTTCGGCGATCTGACCTTTTTCCAGCACCACCAAGCGGTCCATGCGCGCGATGGTCGACAGGCGGTGAGCGATGGCGATCACGGTTTTGCCCTGCATCAGGGTTTCAAGGCTCTCTTGAATCGCTGCTTCCACTTCAGAGTCCAATGCCGAAGTGGCTTCGTCCATGATCAGAATCGGCGCGTTCTTGAGCAGCACGCGGGCGATGGCGATGCGCTGGCGCTGGCCACCCGACAATTTGACCCCGCGCTCACCCACATGGGCATCAAAGCCGGTTCGGCCTTGAGCGTCGGACAGCAGCGGGATGAATTCGTCGGCGCGGGCTTTATGCACGGCAGCCCATAATTGTTCGTCGGTGGCATCCGGTTTGCCGTACAGCAAGTTGTCGCGAATCGAACGGTGCAGCAGCGAGGTGTCCTGGGTAATCATGCCGATTTGCTCGCGCAGGCTTTCCTGCGTCACTTCGGCAATATTCTGACCGTCAATCAGGATGCGCCCGCCTTGGAGGTCGTACAGGCGTAGTAGCAAGTTGACCAGTGTCGATTTGCCTGCGCCTGAGGGGCCGATCAAACCGATTTTTTCGCCCGGTTTGATCACCAGGTTCAGGTCGCTGATGATGCCGCTGCGCTTGCCGTAGTGGAAGTCCACGTGTTCGAAGCGCACCTGGCCCCGGGTCACGTTCAGGCGCGGGGCATTTTCGCGGTCAGTCACCGCCACAGGCTGGGCAATGGTTTGCAGCCCGTCTTGGACCATGCCGATGTTTTCGAAGATGCCGTTGACCACCCACATGATCCAGCCGGACATGTTGACGATGCGGATCACCAGGCCCGTGGCCAGCGCAATGGCTCCCACGCTGATCAACGATTGGCTCCACAGCCACAGGGCCAGGCCGCTGGTGCTGACAATCAACAGACCGTTCATGCTGGTGATGGTGACGTCCATGCTGGTGACGACACGGCTGGCCAGTCGGGTTTTTTCGGTTTGTTCGATGATGGCTTCGCGGGCGTACTGTTGCTCAAAGTGAGTGTGGGCAAACAACTTGAGGGTGGTGATGTTGGTGTAGCCGTCGACGATGCGGCCCATCAGTTTAGAGCGCGCTTCGGAGGACACCACCGAGCGTTCCTTGACCTTGGGCACAAAGTAATACAGTGCACCGATATAAAGCACGATCCAGGTCAGCAGCGGCAGCATGAGGCGCCAGTCGGCTTCGGCGAACAGCACCAGCGAGCTGATGGCATAGATCAACACGTGCCATAGCGCGTCCACCGCTTGCACCGCTGAGTCGCGTAACGAGTTGCCGGTTTGCATGATGCGTTGCGCAATGCGCCCGGCAAAATCGTTCTGGAAGAAGTTCAGGCTTTGCTTAAGCACATAGTTGTGATTCTGCCAGCGGATCAGGCTGGTCATGCTCGGGCTGAGGGTCTGGTGCACCAATAAATCATGCAGGCCAAAGAACACCGGGCGAATGATCAAGGCCACGACGGCCATCCAGATCAGTTCACCCTTGTGGAGGCTGAAAAAGTCAGTGTTGGGCGTGCCCTGTGCCAGGTCGATCAAGGTGCTCAGGTAGCTGAACAGCGCGACTTCAACCAGGGCCGCGACCAGCCCCACCACGAGCAGTGCGGCAAAAATCGGCCATACCTGGCGCAGGTAATAGAGGTAAAACGCCCACACGGTAGAGGGCGGTGCATCGGTGGGAGGCTTGCGGAAAATATCGATCAGTTGTTCGAAACGACGGTAGAGCATGGTCACTGACGCCCGCTGTGCGGGCTCTCCTTTAGTGGTGTGGCCGGTAGCACCCGATGGCGTAGTTTTTACCGGTCAGCGCTCCCTGCAAGACTCAATCCATCAGTCCACGCGTTTGGCGGACTTGATCAGAACCGGGTCAATGGGCACATTTTGCATGCCTTGCTTGGTGGTGGTCTGCGAGTTAACGATTTGATCGACAACGTCCATGCCTTTCACCACTTTGGCGAACACGGCGTAACCGGCATCACGGCCCGGATCAAGGAAGGCGTTGTCAGCCACGTTGATGAAAAATTGGCTAGTGGCAGAGTTCGGGTTGCTGGTACGGGCCATCGACAAGGAGCCACGCACGTTATGCAGGCCGTTGCTGGCTTCGTTTTTGATCGGGTCTTTGGTGTCTTTTTGTGTCATTTGAGCCGTGAAACCGCCACCTTGCACCATGAAGCCCGGGATTACCCGGTGGAAAATGGTGTTGGTGTAGAAACCGCTGTCGACGTATTCCAGAAAGTTCTTGCTGCTGATCGGTGCTTTTACCGGGTCCAGTTCGATTTCAATTTCCCCGAAGCTGGTGTTCAGCAGTACATGCGGCGCCTTGGTCGGTGCAGGCGTGGCAGCCATCAGGTTGGCAGCAAACAGCAGGGCACCAGCGGCGAGGGCAATCTTTTTAAGCATGGTTCAGTAATCCTGAAAAGTGGGGTGACGGGTCTATGTCACGCAGGCAATGGGGCGAGGTGTAGCGATCGTTGGACAGGATATGCGCGAATCCGGTTCCTGCCCACCGCTGTTCACGCTTGCAGTGGCGCAGCAAACGCTGCGTCCAGCGGCGCTGTATCAAAGGTGCGTAACAACTCGACAAGTATTTGGGTGGCAGGCCCCAGCGGTTTGTCCTTGTTGCTGTACAGGAAAAACACCGGGTGGCGGTTGCCGCCCTGATGGAGCGGCAAAGGCTTGAGCAGGCCTTCGTGTATTTCGCGTTCAATCATGTGCCGAGGCAGCCAGGCAAAACCCAGGCCACTGCCAACAAAGGCGGCAGCGGTGGCCAGGCTGCCAACGGTCCAGCGTTGTTCGGCGCCCAGCCAGCCCATGTCGCGTGGTTGCTGGCGCCCCGAATCGCGGATCACCACTTGCAGCTGGCTTTCAAGGTCCTGAAATTGCAGTTCACGTTGCAGACGGTGCAGCGGATGGTCCGGGTGAGCCACGGCGACAAACTCTACCGCACTCAACTCAGTGCCCAGATAGCCTGGAATATTGAAGCTGCTGATGGCCAGGTCAGCGACCCCCTCGAGCAGGACTTCCTCTACGCCGGACAGCACTTCTTCACGCAGGCGCACCCGGCAGCCGCGGCTTTGCGGCATAAATGCGGTCAGCGCGCGAACCAGCCGTGCGTTGGGGTAGGCGGCGTCCACTACCAGGCGAACTTCCGCTTCCCAGCCTTGCTCCATGTGGTGGGCGAGGTCTTCGAGCTGGCTGGCTTGTTTGACCAGCTGCCGCGAGCGGCGCAGCAATACGCCGCCCGCCTCGGTGAGCACCGCTTTGCGGCCGTCGATGCGCAGCAGTGGCACCCCGAGCTGATCCTGCATGCGGGCCACGGTATAACTGACGGACGATTGCGAGCGGTGCAGCACCTCGGCGGCCTGGGCAAAGCCGCCGTGGTCGACCACCGCTTGCAGGGTGCGCCATTGATCAAGGGTCACGCGGGGCGCTTTCACGATGAATGCCTCAAAGATGATTGGATTAATGCGCAGTCGCTACCGAAGGCTGCGTCAGGTGTTATGCGCGGCGACGAGAAACGGGCCAAATAGTCGCATCAGCAGGTGTTTTAATAAACAACTTAATAGATAGGTTGTAGCAGGTATTTGCGCTTTTTCATCGAACCAATGCTGTTTAGTCTTCACTCCATCGCCTTACAGCATTTAAAGATGGAGCCTACCTCTCATGTCCCGTGTCCTGATCATTGAAAGCAGCGCCCGCCAACACGATTCGTTTTCCCGTCAATTGACCCGCCAGTTCATCAGCCAATGGCAAGCCGCTCATCCTGAGGACCAGATGACGGTGCGCGATGTGGCGCTCAATCCGGTGCCGCATCTGGATGCTCATTTGCTGGGCGGCTGGATGAAACCTGAAGATCAACGCAGCGAGGCAGAGCAAACGTCCTTGCAGCGTTCAAACGAATTGACCGATGAATTGCTGGCGGCGGATGTGCTGGTGATGGCCGCGCCGATGTACAACTTCGCCATTCCCAGCACGCTCAAAGCCTGGCTGGACCACGTGCTGCGCGCCGGGGTGACCTTCAAATACACCGAAACCGGGCCGCAAGGTTTGCTCATCGGCAAGAAAGCTTACGTGCTGACCGCCCGTGGCGGTATCTATGCGGGTAGCACCGCGGACCATCAAGAACCGTATTTGCGTCAGGTGATGGCGTTTATCGGTATTCACGATGTGACGTTTATCCACGCCGAGGGTATGAACCTGGGCGGTGACTTTCAGGAAAAAGGATTGAACCTAGCCAAGTCCCGGCTTTCACAAGTGGCATGAGTTGTTAATCGACAGATAATCGGCGACAGGCTTAATCGTTTCATTGCTCCTTCAAGCATGCGGTTCGCGCATCGAACCTCCCTTTGCACTTTGCTCCTGAGTGCTCCAACCCGATCAGCCTCTGTGCCAGATCGGGTTTTTTTTGCCCGGCATTTCGTTGCACAACGAAAACCGCTAAGGTCGCGCACATTCCGTTGGGCAGCAGGCGAAACATTTATGGGTTATTTGTTGATTGTCACGCTGATACAGGCGTTTTCCTTCAGCCTGATTGGCGAGTATCTGGCAGGCCACGTCGACAGTTACTTTGCGGTGCTGGTACGGGTGGTGCTGGCGGGTCTGGTGTTTATCCCGTTGACGCGCTGGCGCAAGGTCGAACCCGGTTTTATGCGCGGCATGTTGCTGATCGGTGCTTTGCAGTTCGGCATCACTTACGTGTGCCTTTATCTGAGCTTTCGCGTGCTCACGGTGCCAGAAGTATTGCTGTTCACCATTTTGACGCCGCTGCACGTGACGTTGATTGAGGATGCGCTCAATCGGCGCTTCAATCCGTGGGCGTTGGTGGCGGCACTGGTGGCTGTCAGCGGGGCAGCGGTGATTCGTTTTGACAGCATCAGCCCGGACTTCTTCAAAGGCTTCCTGTTGCTGCAATTGGCCAACTTTACCTACGCTGCTGGCCAGGTGATGTACAAGCATCTGGTGGCGCGTTACCCCAGCGATCTGCCGCATTACCGGCGTTTTGGTTACTTCTATCTGGGCGCGCTGGCCGTGGTGTTGCCTGCATTTTTGCTGTTTGGCAAAGCGCACTTTTTACCGGACGCACCGTTGCAGTGGGGGGTGCTGGTATTTTTGGGGCTGGTGTCAACGGCACTCGGCATGTACTGGTGGAACAAAGGCGCGTGCCTGGTCAGTGGCGGCACGCTGGCGGTGATGAACAACCTGCACGTGCCGGTCGGCTTGCTGCTGAACCTGCTGATCTGGAACCAGCATGAACCGTTGGGCCGTTTGTTTTTGGGCGGGCTGGTGATTCTGCTCGCTGTTTGGATCAGTCGCCTCGACCGCAAGGCCGTGACGAGCTAAGGTCTTGGGACCTATCCAGCATCCACAGGAGAGCAGGGATGACCGTCAGAGTGTTGATATTGCCGGGGCTTTTTGATTCAGATCCCGATCATTGGCAATCGCAGTGGGAGCAGCGTTTTAGCGGGTTCAAACGCGTTAAACAGACCGATTGGCAGACGCCGACCTGTGCAGACTGGGTGCAACGCTTGCATGAAAAGGTCACTGCCAGCGAGCGACCTGTCGCGTTGGTGGCCCACAGCCTGGCGTGTACCTTGATCGCCCGCTGGGCGCATGAGTATCCAGACATTGCACAAAAGATGGTGCGAGGGGCTTTGTTGGTCGCGCCCAGTGATACCGAAGCCGACAGTTATCCCGGCGGCACTCACGGTTTTACACCGATGCCACTGAATTTACTGCCGTTTGAATCGATCACCGTGGCAAGCACTGACGACCCTTATGTCAGCGTCGAGCGCGCCAAAATGTTCAGTGATGCCTGGGGCAGCACCTTGGTGCATCTACCCAATGCAGGGCATATCAATGGTGAGCGTGGCTATGGCAAGTGGCCGCAGGGCATTGACCTGTTATTTAAATTGACGGGCGATCAGCAGTTCAAACAGGCGTAATGCCGGTGGATGTCAGGGTCTTGCACGCATGCGCTCCAAGACCCTGGCATTCAGCTTCTCAATCGTCAGCGTTTGCCGCTGGCGCAATCACTAGCGGAGTTTGAAGCTTATTCAACAAGCCGTTGCGCAAATCATTGCCGCTTGGCTGTTGATACACGCTCAGGCCGAACTCAGGCATCACTGACAGCAAATAGTCAAAAATATCGCCCTGGATCTGCTCGTACTCATCCCACACCGTGGTGCGGGTGAAGCAGTACACCTCCAGCGGCACGCCTTGGGCGGTGGTTTGCATCTGACGCACCATGCAGGTCATGTTCGGCTGAATCTCAGCATGGCTTTTCAGGTAGGCCAGCGCATAGGCGCGAAAAGTACCGATGTTGGTCATGCGTCGACGGTTGGCGGACATGGCGGCGACGTTGCCCTGGGCCTCGTTCCAGCTTTTGAGCTCGGCCTTTTTGCGCGTCAGATAATCCCTGAGCAAGCGCACTTGCTCCAAGCGCTGTTCTTGCTCATCTGTTAAAAAACCGATTTCAGCGGCATCGATAAACAGGCTGCGCTTGATTCGGCGTCCACCGGACTGCTGCATGCCGCGCCAGTTTTTGAACGACTCGGACATCAGGCGCCAGGTCGGAATCGAGACGATGGTCTTGTCGAAGTTCTGCACCTTGACCGTGTGCAGGGTGATGTCGATGACATCGCCATCGGCGCCCACCTGCGGCATTTCGATCCAGTCCCCTACACGCAGCAGGTCGTTACTGGTCAATTGCACGCTGGCCACGAACGACAGCAAGGTGTCTTTGTAGACCAACAAAATAACCGCCGACATCGCGCCCAGACCCGAGAGCAGCAGCATGGGTGAGCGGTCGATCAAGGTGGCGACGATGATGATGGCCGAAAACACATACAGCAGCATTTTGGTCAGCTGTACGTAGCCTTTGATCGGCCGGGTTTTGGCGTAATTGGTGCGCGAGTAGATGTCGAGCATGGCGTCCAGCAACGCGCTGATCACCCGCGTCAGGACGAAAATCGTAATCGCCAGCGCCAGGTTGCCGAGGAAGTGGCGACCGTTGTCGCTCATGTCCGGCACCAGGTTGCGCCCAAATTGCACCATCAACGAAGGTGTCAATTGCGCCAGACGATGGAACACCTTGTGTTCGCGTAAATCGTTGATCCAGTGCAGCGCCGGTTGGCGGCCCAACATCTTGGTCACGCGCAAAACGATGATGCGTGCAACGTGGCCCGCGATCAGCGCGATGCCCACCAATACGATCAGGCCCAGTAGCGCAGATAGCCAAGGGTGCTCGTCGAGGTGGGCCCAAAGCGTCTGGAATTGAACCCAGAGTTGTTGAATATCCATAAGCGAAAACGTTACCCCAGAAGTAAATGGCTCGGGGATTAGAGCATTTACAGGTGTTCAATGGGCTGATGCGGGACTAAAGAGCGTAAAAATTCATTTCTTTCACGCCGTTCATGCAAAGTCACTCGGCCTGAGCGCTCGAAACGTTTACTCTATGCCGCTGATTTTTTGCATTTCTTCGAGGTAGCACCCGTGTTTTCCGATTTCGCCCTGCACGAACGCCTGCTTAAAGCTGTGGCCGAGCTTAAATTTGTCGAGCCTACGCCTGTGCAAGCAGCGGCCATTCCGCTCGCGCTCCAAGGGCGTGACCTGCGGGTGACAGCTCAGACCGGGAGTGGCAAAACCGCTGCTTTCGTCTTGCCCATTCTGAACCGCCTGATTGGCCCGGCCAAAATCCGCGTCAGCATCAAAGCGCTGATCCTGCTGCCTACCCGCGAGCTGGCACAGCAAACGCTCAAGGAAGTGGAGCGTTTTTCGCAGTTTACGTTCATCAAGTCCGGCTTGATCACCGGCGGTGAAGACTTCAAGGTCCAGGCTGCCATGCTGCGCAAGGTGCCGGATATCCTGATCGGTACGCCGGGCCGTCTGCTGGAGCAACTGAACGCCGGCAACTTGGACTTGAAAGAAGTTGAAGTGCTGGTACTCGACGAAGCTGACCGGATGCTCGACATGGGCTTCGCCGAGGACGTGCAGCGTCTGGTCGACGAGTGCCAGAACCGTCAGCAGACCATGCTATTTTCGGCCACCACCGGTGGTTCGGGGCTGCGTGAAATGGTCGGCAAAGTGCTGGACAACGCCGAACACTTGCAGCTCAATCAGGTCAGCCAGCTGAACGCCACCACGCGTCAGCAAATCATCACCGCCGACCATAATCAGCACAAAGAGCAGATTGTTAACTGGTTGCTGGCCAACGAGACGTATCAAAAAGCCATTGTTTTCACCAACACCCGCGCTATGGCTGACCGTATCTACGGCCGTCTGGTGGCTCAGGACTACAAAGCGTTTGTCTTGCACGGTGAGAAAGACCAGAAGGACCGCAAACTGGCCATCGACCGCCTCAAGCAAGGCGGGGTCAAGATTCTGGTGGCCACTGACGTGGCAGCCCGTGGCCTGGACGTTGAAGGCCTGGACTTAGTGATCAACTTCGACATGCCACGCAGCGGCGACGAATACGTACACCGTATCGGCCGTACCGGCCGTGCCGGCAACGAAGGTTTGGCGATCTCGTTGATCTGCCACGGCGACTGGAACCTGATGTCCAGCGTTGAGCGTTACTTGAAGCAAAGCTTCGAGCGTCGCACCATCAAGGAAGTCAAAGGCACCTACGGCGGACCGAAAAACGTCAAGGCTTCGGGCAAAGCGGTTGGCGTGAAGAAGAAAAAGACTGACGCCAAAGGCGTGAAGAAGAAGTCAGGCGCCAAGGCACCGACCAAGCGCAAAATCGCTAACCGTCCTAAGACCGATGCTCTGTCATTGGTCAGCAAAGACGGCATGGCGCCGCTCAAGCGCCGTAAGCCAGAAGCACCCGCCGCTGAATAAAGCGCAGGTATAAAGGTGCAAAAACCCGGCCTCGGCCGGGTTTTTTATTGTCTGGGCAAAAGCGCCTGAACGTCTGCCGGGATTATCAGTCACTACTCAAGAAGGACATTTCATCTAACCGTAGGGGAGTGAAGCTGATGACCACTTATAATTGGGCACTGATCGAGCGTCTTCTGCACGAGGTGCAAAATGGCGCAGGTAAGCCATTTACACCACGGGTGTATGCCGAACAGTACGCTGTAGACCTCCAGAATCAGGATCAGCCGGTGGGCGATGTTGATGAGCTGAAAGTACTGGCCTGCAATTACGAAGCGCTGTTGCTCAAACAAGGTTTTATCGCGCCGCGTCCTGAAGACGAGGGGGGTACAGGTGAGAATTTTGTCCTGACTGAGCGCGGGTCGCAGTTGCTGAGCCTGATCGACAGCGCTATTCCAGGCAATGATCACCCGTTGCAGGTGCTGGATGAACAGGCGGACCCGCTTGATCCCGCGACGTTTGATGCGCTGGCGGCCAAGGCGCAACTCGCTTGAGTGCACTCTCTGGCCGTTTTGTCGCAGAACGGCCAGGGTTTTGTGCGTCAACGACTGCGCCGTCGCAGGCCTTTACCTGTGGGGTGAATCACACCGAGATAGCGTTAATCATTTGAGCGTCAAACGAGGCGGCGGGCGCCATGTCAGGCCATATGGCGGCGTGCCTCGTAGCCCGTCTGAGCACGAAAGATGTGGGAGGCGCAGCATGCTGGCGAGCTGGAACAGAAAAGCGGCTGTGGATCGAGCAAGCCAGGGCGGCGGTTCAAGGCCTTTGAGTCAGTAAAACGCGCGCTCAGCCTTGAGCGTGACCAAACCATCACATTGGCTGTTCTGCCCCGAATAGGCTGAGCACTCCGCGCCCTCCAGGCTAGAGTCGCTGTAGATCAGGTTGAGGTCGATGCCCATGAAGGGGCGGGAGAACTTGATTGACCAGTCATTGAAGGCGCGCACACTGCCGCCCTCGGCAATCGACACCGGGGTGCCCAGCTGGTGGGTGGTGTATTTCATGCTCACCCCAATGCCTAACGGCTGGTTGACCCCAAGGTCGGCAAATAATGTGCTGTCATGCCGGTTCGGGTCGTTGCTGAACGCTGCGCCTAAGCGGGTTCCGAGCACCGTCAACCCTGCGTAGAACTGCTGGCTGTCGAGCGGGCTGAGTTTGGGGTAGCTGTAATGGATCATCCCCAGCTCGTAACTCAGGGTTTGGTCGAAAGGGTGTTTGTAACCCAGGTAGGAGTCGACTTCGAGGTTAGTGCCGGGCTTGATACCCATCGTCGGCGCCCACTGGCCGACGTACCAGCCACTGTCGTGGGTCAAGTCCAGGCCGCCATGAAAGGTCGAGCCGGGGCTGGTGGGTTTGACCAGGCCTTGGGCCATGCTGCGGCTGGGTTGAGTGGCGAGTTTGAGGTCGAAATCCCCCAGTTCGCGGGAGAAGACCTGTGCATCAACTAACGTGCTGGCCAGCAGAGTGCCGGTCAGCATTAACGCCCGTGTGAGCATGCATTCCTCCTGTTGTGCGCGCAGAGGCTTGATCTAGAGGGCTTAGAGGATACGGGTGAATGCCGGCCACAGTGTGCCGTTCGTCGATTTATCGAGCCAGACGAACATTTAGAGGGGAGGTAGCCGATAGTCCTAGCGCTTTGTGCAGGCAAAGCGCATGAGGACCTAGTGACGCGAGGGTGTTACTTTTTGCCCAGCGTGATTTGCTTGGACGGGCCGAAAGTCTGGCCGCTGACGCCTTTGTCAATTTGCTGGATCTCGCCACCGGATTTCAAGAATGCGGCGATTTGCGCATTGATCGAATCACTGGTTTCAACTGCGGGAGCTGGCTTTGCTTTGCTGGCGGATGCTTTTACGCGCATGACGGCTATTGACCTGTAGAAAATAACTTGGCCAGCGATAGTACCTGAAATACTTGACAATGGCTTGTTAAATATCTCCGTAAAATAATATAAGGCGCCGGGCCTTGAATATATTCACTCTCGTAATCACCGGCTAACTGGCTGTTTTAATTAAAAACATTCACTGGTTTATTGCCGGCTAAAGACGGGGCTCGGGCGCAGGTTTTCGCCGGTCGGGCTGACGAGCGGCGCGCAACAGCGCTGGCCGATGCCCGTAAACCGGGCGCTGGGCAGATTTTTTCGGGGCGGCGTCCTACAGCTTCGATGTGCCCCCCTAAACTCGGGTAGAATGCCGCCCACGTAATGAGGGTATTGGACATGGCTTTAATCGGTCGCTACAACAGTTTGCAAGTGGTGAAGCACACCCACTTTGGTTTGTATCTGGACGGCGGGGCAGACGGCGAAATTCTATTGCCCAACCGTTATATTCCCAAAGACATTCCCAGTGAAGATGAAGACTGGCTCAACGTTTTTGTTTATTTGGACAGTGATGACAAGTTAATTGCCACCACTGAAAAACCAAAAGTTCAGGTGGGTGAGTTCGCCAGTCTGAAAGTGGTTGAAGTTAATAGCATCGGTGTATTCCTCGATTGGGGGTTGCCCAAAGATTTGCTGTTGCCGTATTCCGAAGAAAAACGCCAGATGACGGCGGGCGAATACGTGGTGGTGCACGTCTATCTCGACAAGCACACCCGTCGTATCACGGCCACTGCACGCCTGGATCGCTACCTGGATAAAACCCCGGCCACGTATCAAGTCGGCCAGGAAGTTGACCTGCTGGTGGCCGAAGCCACCGACATGGGCTTCAAGGCGGTGATCAATAACAAGCATTGGGGCCTGATCCACAAGAACGAAATCTTCAAGTTCATGCGGGCGGGCAAGCAAGAAAAAGGCTTTGTCAAAGAAATCCGCGCTGACGGCAAAATCAGTTTGAGCTTGCAGCCAGTCGGTCAGGAAGCGGCCAGCAGCCTGAACGCCAAGATCCTGAGCAAACTGCGCGGTAACGATGGCGTGTTGGCGGTGAGCGACAAAAGTGATCCCGAGCTGATCAGCAGCCTGTTTGGTGTCAGTAAAGGCAACTTCAAAAAAGCCATCGGCTCGTTGTACAAGGAAGGCAAGATTGCGATCCACCCGGACCGCATTCAATTGATCTGATCCAACTGCCAAGAGGGCTGTCGACATGCGGAAAAGTGTTTGGGCGTATATCGGTGCGTTACTGGCTTTTCTGATACTCGACGGCCTTTGGTTGGGCCTGCTCATGAGCTCTACCTATAAAGAGCTGTTCGGCCCCTTGATGCTGGAGCCTCCCAAGTGGGGCCCGGCCATCGTCTTCTATTTGATGTACGTCCTCGGTGTGGTGTTTTTTGTGGTGCGCCCCGCGCTGACCCGTGGCAGTGCCCGCAGGGCAGCGCTGAGCGGTGCATTCTTCGGCCTGATCGCCTATGGCACTTACGACATGACCAACTGGGCGACGCTCAATGGCTGGTCTGCACAGCTGGCGCTGATGGACATGGCGTGGGGCACGCTGTTGACCTGCCTGGCGTCGCTTTCAGGTTATTGGACCGCCCGCAAACTGGCGGCTTGATGTTTTCAAGGTGTTGATATGAGTGTTTCGCGGCGAGCAACGGATGCCTTCGCACTGCAAGTCATGTTAGGCCTTTGCCTGATTTGGGGCGTACAACAGGTGGTGATCAAAACCGCTGCCCTGGACATTGCTCCGGTGATGCAAGCGGCTGCCCGGTCGGGCATTTCCGCGTTGCTGGTGGGCGTGTTGATTTGCTGCAAAGGCGGCTGGAGCCAGGTGCCGGTCACTTGGCGTGGCGGCCTGTTGGCGGGTAGCCTGTTTGCTCTTGAGTTCTTCTTTATTTCTGAAGGATTGCAACTGACCAGCGCTGCGCACATGTCGGTATTTCTCTACACCGCGCCTATCTTCACCGCCTTGGGCGTCAACTGGCTGTTGCCCGGCGAGCGTTTGCGGCCGTTGCAGTGGCTGGGGATTTTTCTCGCATTCGTCGGCATCGTGTTCGCCTTTGCCGGTGGCGTATCGCTGGCTGACATGGACCGCAACATGCTGCTGGGTGACGCCTATGGGATTTTGGCGGGCATGGCGTGGGGCGCCACCACGGTGGTGGTCCGGGGTTCGCGTTTATCTGAGGCGCCGGTCACGCTGACGCTGTTTTACCAGCTGATCATCGGCTTTGTCGGTTTGCTGTTGATTGCCGCCCTCAGTGGTCAAATCAGCCATGTCAGCCTGACCACCGTTGCGGTGGCCAGTGTGCTGTTTCAGGGGTTGGTGGTTTCATTCTTTAGCTATCTGGTGTGGTTCTGGATGCTCCAGCGCTATCTGGCATCCAACCTGGCGGTGTTTTCTTTTATGACCCCGCTGTTTGGCGTGACGTTCGGCGTGTTGGTGCTTGATGAGCCGCTGAGTGTCAACTTCGTGGTGGGCGCGATTTTCGTGCTGTTTGGCATCACGTTTGTCAGCGCAGAGCAGTGGATGCGTCGCAGGGTGCGCACGCTGCTGGGGCATTGACCGAGTGCAAAGCCAGTACGCCTGCGACCAGCAAGCCACAGGCCGCCACCGCTAACGCAGGTTGCAAGCCGCCACTGAAATGGCTGCTGAGTGCCGCCAGTAAAGGGCCGCTCAACTGTCCCACCGCGAAGCAGGCCGTCAATAACGCGGCGTTACGTTGCGTGGCGTGGGGCGCAAGGTCCCGCGAGCGTTGCATCACCAAAGGCATGCAGGCCAAAAAGGGTGTCCCGCACAGGATCACACCCAGTGCCAGGCCCGCACTGCTGGGTAACAAGCAGGCCAGCACGCCCAGTGCTTGAATCCATAACCCCCCCATCAACCCATAGCGCGTGGTGTTTGGGTTGATGCGTCTAAAGCTGATCAACAGCACACCCAGTGCGGCGCACAGGCCGAAGGCCGGCCAGAACAGATCAGCCTGCCATTGGCCATGAAAGCGAGCATTGGCCATCTGTGACAAAAACGTTGCCGGGATGATGTAGCCCAAACCATACAGCCCATAAATGGCGCCCAAACGTGAGATGCCGGGCGTACGGGCACTGGGCGCTACGGTGACAGAGGGTGACGGCTGCGCAGCGGGCGTGGGCAGCATCGGCAAAATAGCCAACAGCATGATCAGTGCAGCGACCGCATAGATCAGCCATAACGTCGCGGAGTTTTGGCCTGTGACATTGGCGCCCAGCGCCAGCAACCCGGTGAGCAGTACACCGACCCCCGGCCCGGCAAAGACCAGTGCCCCGAGGCGTGGGCGATGGTTCGACACGGCCAAGTGTTGGCTGAGGGAGGTGATCATCACCATCACCCAGGCGCTGGCGACACCGGCGCCAAATCGCAGCACCAGATGTGGCCAAAAGCCTTGTGCCCAGAACGAAACGAAGGTCAGGCCCACGCATAGCCATAAACCGCTTAGCAGGCGGTTATGCACTTGGGCAGGACGTCGGGCGCGGATGGCGTCCAGCGCACCGATCAAATAGCCCAGGTAATTGGCGGCTGCGATCAGCCCGGCGCCGGTCAGGTCGATCTGGCCTTCGCTGATTAAATGCGGCAGTTGTGGCGTAAGCGAAAACCGGCCAATCCCCATCGCCATGACAAGGGCGATAAAGCTGGCGAACAGGTGCAACAGAGCAGACATGGCAGCAATTCCTGCAAGAAGACAATGACCGTCAGGCTAGAGAGGATTGACTTTCATTAAAATTGAATAATAGTGAGTGACTTATTCTGTTTTGGAGAACGGTGTGGAGTTCAGCCAATTACGCATTTTTCAGGCCGTGGCCGAGGAAGGCTCCATCACCCGCGCGGCTGAACGCCTGCACCGCGTACCGTCGAACCTGTCGACAAGGCTCAAGCAGCTTGAGGAGCAGATGGGCGTCGAGTTGTTTGTGCGCGAACGTCAGCGTTTGCAGCTGTCAGCGGCGGGCAAGGTGCTGCTCGATTACACCGCGAGACTGTTTGCCCTGCGTGAAGAAGCATTGGGCGCAGTGCAGGGTGGGGTGCCAGCGGGCAAATTCACCTTGGGCACGATGTACAGCACGGCGGCCATACACTTGCCCGCCTTGTTGGCGCGTTATCACCGCAGCTACCCGGCGGTGAATTTGCACGTTCAATCCGCGCCCAGCGGCGAGCTGCTTGAAGGTTTGCTGACCGGTCGGCTGGACGCCGCGCTGGTGGACGGTCCGCTGGAGTTGGCCGGGCTGGATGGCGTGGCGTTTTGCCAAGAACGCCTGGTGCTGATCAGTGATCTGGACCACGTGCCAATCACCCGCGCGCAAGACGTGCAAGGTCGTGAAGTCTTCACCTTCCGCCAGGGTTGTTCCTATCGCTCACGGCTTGAAGCGTGGTACGCCAGCGACCGTGCCGCCATGGGACGGGTCATGGAGATCGAGTCTTACCAAGGCATGCTGGCATGTGTGGTGGCAGGGTCGGGCGTGGCGCTGATGCCAGAATCGATGCTGGCCAGTTTGCCGGGGCGTGAAAGCGTACGTGCGCACCCTTTGCAACCGCCGTTTGACAGCGCAACCACCTGGCTGATGTGGCGCAAAGGCATGATGGGCGCCAACCTCAATGCCTGGATTGAATTGCAACACACACAGCCCTGCAACATGGCGTAATGCCTGCAATGTAACTTCAGGTATCGGCATCAGTCGCATTTGTGCGAAATTAGCCAAAAGTTCATTGACTTCCGGCAAGCATTGCGTAGGACTTAGGACTATTATCTGTACGAAGCGACCAAAGATTAGGGGTCGCCGGTGTAACCCCAAGGGGGATTTATGAAAGACAAACTGCAAACCTGGCTGCATGACGTGGGTGTGGCGCTTGGCCTAATTGAGCCGCCGCTGCAACCTGTACCGATTCCTGTCGAAAATCCGCGTCGTCGCCCGCAACGTCGCCGTTAAAAGCTGGCGAGTGCAGTGAACGCAGGGTGTTTGCTGTCCAGAAAAAACGGGTACGACCGTCGACGTCGCACCCGCTGAAGTCAGCATTGCCCCACAGAAAACGTATTTAGACGGCGCTCACCACCGTGGCTGGGCGACGTGCCATCAGGCTGACCACAATAAAGCTGATCAATGCGACGCCGAGGCTGTAATAAATCGGTGTATTGGCGTCCAGGCCGTCCTTGAACATAAACACCAGCGCGGTAATAAAGCCCAGGCTCATGCTGCAAATCGCGCCGGCGGTGGTCGCGCGTTTCCAGTAAATGGCGCCGATCAAGGGCACCAGCATCCCGCCGACCAACAGGTTATACGCCAGCGTGAGCGCACTGATCACGTCGTTGACCACCAGCGCGATGGCCAATACCGCCATCCCGGTGAGCAGTGTGAACAGGCGATTGATCGACAGGC
The DNA here is from genome assembly GCF_016812185.1 of Pseudomonas weihenstephanensis. Classification (NCBI taxonomy): domain Bacteria; kingdom Pseudomonadati; phylum Pseudomonadota; class Gammaproteobacteria; order Pseudomonadales; family Pseudomonadaceae; genus Pseudomonas; species Pseudomonas weihenstephanensis. Next base: position 75,088 of record NZ_JAAEBV010000010.1, read on the forward strand.
TCGATTGCTTGCCGCCGCGCAGTTTGGGCAACAGGTCTTCGGTGAGCACCGTGGACGCTGCCAGCAAACCCGCACTGGCGGTGGACATCATGGCGGCCAGGGCGGCTGCAATCACCAACCCGCGAATACCGTCCGGCAGCGAGACTTTAACGATGGCCGCAAAGGCGTTGTTGACGTTGTCCAGATCCGGGATCAAGACGTGCGCGGCCATGCCGATCAAGGCGCAGGTCAGCCCGTAAAGGATGCAGTAGAAGCCTGCAAAGGTGCCGGCGTACTTGGCAACTTTGGGCGTTTTGGCGGTAAATACCCGTTGCCATATGTCTTGGCCGATCAGAATGCCGAAGAAATAAATCATGAAATAGGTGACGATCGTATCCCAGCCAATGCTGGTGAAATTGAAGTTGGACGCGGGCAACTTGCTCACCAGTTCATCCCAGCCGCCCACGCGATACAGGCAGATCGGCAGCAGGACAAACATCAGGCCCACGGTCTTGATCACGAACTGCACGATGTCGGTCAGGGTCAGCGACCACATGCCGCCGATGGTCGAATACACCACCACCACGCCACCGCCGATCAAGATCGAGACCCAAAATGGCAGGCCGAACAGCACTTCCAGCACCGTACCAATGGCCAGAATCGAGGTCACGCCAATCATCAGCGCATAGGCCAGCATGATCACCGCACTGGCTTGACGCGCCATCGGGTTGTAGCGTTTTTCCAGCACTTGGGTGACGGTAAAAACTTTTAGCTTGAGCAGCGGTTTCGCCAAAAACAGGTTCAGTGCGATGATCCCGCAGCCCAGCGCCGCGCACAGCCAAAAACCCGAAATGCCGTGTACATACCCCAGGCGTACCGTGCCCACCGTCGACGCGCCGCCCAACACGGTGGCGGCCATGGTGCCCATGTACAACGTGGGGCCCAGGTTGCGCCCGGCCACCAAATAGTCTTCGTGGGTTTTGGCCTTGCGCATGCCGTAGTAGCCGAGCACCAGCATTGCCGCTGCGTAGATAAGGACGACCAGTAGATCTATAGCCATGATGGCGAATCTCCAATTATTTTTTTTATGGATGCAAACGCACAGCAGTGTGCAACGGTGCCGTCAGTTCAAGACTGCAAAGCGCCGTTGGCACGGGTTGACGATGTCCTTATCGGTGCGCTACGCCGGGTAGCACGCAAAGCATTTCGTAGAGCAAATTAGCGCCTAGCAACGAGGTGTTACCGGTGGTGTCGTAAGGCGGCGAGACTTCTACCAGATCGCAACCCACCAGGTCGAGGCCCTGACAGCCGCGAATCACCTCAATCGCCTGGATTGTGGTCAGCCCGCCGATTTCCGGGGTGCCGGTGCCAGGCGCCCAGGCCGGGTCGATGCCATCAATGTCAAAGCTCAGGTAAACCGGGCCGCCGCCGACTTTCTCACGGACTTCGGCCATCAGCGGCGCGAGGGATTTGTGCCAGCACTCTTCGGCCTGCACCACGCGAAACCCCTGTTTGCGGCTCCAGTTGAAATCTTCAGCGGTATAGCCTTGTGCGCGCAGGCCGATTTGCACCACGCGATCACAGTCCAGCAAGCCTTCTTCGACGGCCCGGCGGAAGGTCGTGCCGTGGGCGATCTTCTCGCCAAACATATGATCGTTGACGTCGGCGTGGGCATCGATGTGCACCAGCCCGACCTTGCCATGCTTTTTATGGATCGCGCGCAGGATCGGCAGGGTGATGGTGTGATCGCCCCCCAGAGTCAGCGGGATGACAGCGTGTTCGAGGATTTCGTCGTAGGCTTGTTCGATAATTCGCACCGCATCCAGCAGGTTGAAGGTGTTGATTGCTACGTCGCCGATGTCAGCCACCGACAGCGAGTCGAATGGGGCTGCGCCGGTGGCCATGTTGTAAGGGCGAATCATCACGGATTCCGCGCGGATCTCCCGGGGCCCGAAGCGGGTGCCGGCACGCAGTGAGGTGCCGATGTCCAGCGGTACACCGATAAAAGCCGCGTCCAGCCCGGCGGCTGATTGCAGGTGAGGCAAGCGCATCATGGTGGCGATGCCGGCGAAGCGCGGCATTTCGTTACCGCCCAGTGGTTGGTGCAGAATTTTGTCCACGGGTAGACCTCGTCGTTTGTTGTGGTTATGGCGACTGATTCTGCGAAAGGCCGGCGACTGGAAGAATCCCTACAGGCAAATACTTAGTTCATATTTTTCTAAACTAATGTCGACCAAGCGGTTAGGCTAACGCTCAATATCATCTGCATAACGTGCAGCTCTCGATTTTGGCATCGCCATTTTCCTGCGCCCGTGCGTTGTGAGGTTCATGCCACTCGGTATAAGTGAGTCTCTAATGGCCAACGCTTTACCCGATCTGAAACTATTACGTATTTTTGCCAGCGTGGTCCGCCACCAAGGCTTTGCCAATGCACAGCAGGCATTGAACCTCTCGACCTCGGCGATCAGCACCTACATGAGCCAGCTTGAAGCAAGCCTGGGCCTGGTGCTGTGCCACCGTGGGCGCGGTGGTTTCAGCCTGACCAGCAAGGGCGAGTTGTTCCATCAGGAAACCTTGCGCCTGCTGGGCGAACTCGAAGGGTTCGAGCAGTACGCCGCCGCGCTCAAAGGCGAGTTACGCGGCACGTTGAACCTGGGCGTGATCGACTCCACGGTCAGTGACAAGGCGCTGCCGTTTGCCGAGGCGGTTGGTGCCTACAGCCAGGAACACCCGGCCGTGCACTTGCATTTATCCGTGATGAGCCCGTATGAACTCCAGCTCGGTGTGCAAGACAACCGGCTGGACTTGGCGATTGGCGCGTTTTCGTCGCGCATGAGCGGCCTGGTTTATCAGCCGCTGTACCGCGAGCAGCATTGGCTGTATTGCAGCGCGCGGCATCCGTTGTTCAGCGAACGACGCATTCCCGAGCCGGTGATTACACAACAACGCATGGTCGGGCGGGGTTACTGGAGCCAGGCCGAGTTGGCGCGTCACGGTTTCAAACACAGCGCGGCCACGGTCGACAGCATGGAGGCGCAACTGATTTTGGTGCTTTCAGGGGCCTACATTGGCTACTTGCCCCAGCACTATGCCGAGCCGTGGGTGGATAAAGGCGACTTGCGCGTATTGCTGCCTGCGACGTTCGGTTATCAGGCGCCGTTTTCGATGATTGTGCGCCGTGGCCGCAGCCGCGAACCGTTGATTCAAACTTTCCGTGATCTGCTCAAAGCGCAGCTCAACCAATCCTGACGACGAGCGTTCCTCCATGTCCCGAGCCCAATGCCCTCGCTGCCTGCGCCCTCAGTCGCACTGCTTGTGCGAACTGATCCCTCACCTGCACAGCCGCACCCGCGTGTTACTCCTACAGCATCCGAGCGAGGTCGGCCATGCGCTCAATACCGCACGCCTGGCCGCGCTGGGCCTGAGCAATGCAGAGTTACGGGTGGGTGAAGTGTTTGACGATCTGGAGACATTGCTCAACCCGCCGGGTTATCAGGCGCGGCTGTTGTTTCCGGGGCAAGGGGCGCAACTGATTGCGGCGCATAAGGCTGAAGACAGCCTGCCGTGGTTGCTGGTGGTGCCGGATGGTACATGGCGTAAGGCGCGCAAGTTATTGCACCTCAACCCCCTGTTGGCGAATGTGCCGCGGGTGACCCTGCCCGAGGGCGCGCAGTCGCGCTATCGATTACGCAAGGCGCCGGGGCCCGGCGCGTTATCCACGCTGGAAGCGATCGTGCAGACCCTGGAAATACTTGAAGCGCCGAGTGTGTTCGAGCCTTTGTTGCGCCCGTTTGAAGCCTTGATTGAAGGGCAGATTGAAGCGATGGGCGCCCAAACCTACCAGCGCAATCACCTCGATAAAGCCTGAGCAAAGGCGCGCGTCTGAGACACCCGGGTTGAAGGGTTATACGACGGCTGTGCGGTCGGTCACAGCCTCGCCTGACTCGTCAGTTCCCTGGTGTCCTACCGTTCGCGCAATGACTCTGTTCGGGCTTTCAACACCGGTTTGAGCAAGTAATCCAGCACGCTTTTTTGCCCGGTGACGATGTCCACTGCCGCGGTCATGCCGGGAATGATCAGCAGGGGTTTTTGATCACCGCCCAAGTGATTTTTGTCGGTGCGCACCTGGATCAGGTAAAAGCTGTTGCCCTTGTCGTCGGTGATGGTGTCGGCACCAATCAATTCCAGTTTGGCGCTCATGCCTCCGTAAATCGTGTAGTCATAAGCGCTGAACTTGACCATGGCTTTCTGTCCAGGATGCAGAAACGCGACATCCTGAGGTCGTACTTTGGCCTCAATCAACAGGTTGTCTTCCAGCGGTACGATTTCCACCATGTCACTGCCCGGCTGGACTACGCCGCCAATGGTGTTGACCTTCAGCTGTTTGACGATGCCGTGGACCGGCGATACCACCGTGGTGCGGCTTACCCGGTCGTCAATGGCGATGCTGGTGGCGGTGATTTTCGACAGGTCGGTGCGTTTTTGATTCAGTTCCTTGGCCGCGTCCGAGCGAAAGGTTTGTACCGATTCGTCGATTTTGCTGCGGATTTCATTCATCGCCGCTTCTGCCCGTGGTATGGCCAGGGTCGTGGAGTCCAGCGAACCGCGAATTTCGACCGCGCTACGTTTGAGACGCAAGATTTCGACCGGCGATACCGCCCCCGTACCCACCAGTGGCGCCGACATGTTCATCTCCTGATTCAACAACGCCAGGCTGTTACGAAACTGCTCTTGTTTGGAGCGAAACTCGGCCAACTCCTGGGTTTTTTGGCGCAATTGCTCGGTCAGCGTGCGCTGCTCGCTGTTGAGCCGCCGCTGACGTTGCAGGAACAGCGATTTTTCGTCTTCAGCCACTTGCGGCGCTTTGGCGATCACTTCGGGTGACAGCTCAAACGGCCGTCCCTCGGCTTCGGCTGACAGGCGTTCAACCTGGGCGGTGAGGGCGTAACGGTCGGCTTCACTTTCGCCACGGTTGGACAAAAAACGCGTGTCATCCAGGCGCAGCAGCGTATCGCCCTTATTGACCATTTGCCCTTCGCGCACCAACAGCTCAGTGACGATCCCGCCTTCAAGGTTCTGGATGACTTGTACCTTGCTCGAAGGAATGGCCTTGCCATCGCCCACGGTCACTTCGTCCAGTACCGCGAACTTGGCCCACAGCAGCGCCACAATAATCAACGCCGCCGCGATCCACACGGTGATGCGCGACAGGCGCGGTGAGTCTTGCAGTGCAGCCCCGGTGGCCTCGGGCATGTAGTCGCTTTCGCCACTTTTCTTGAAACTGTCCAGATAACTGCGCAAGCCGGAGCGTGCAGACATACATCTCTCCTAAACGGCGGCAGAGCCGACACGGCCCTTGCGCAACGCGTCAATAACCGCTTCTTTGGGGCCATCTGCAACGATCCGGCCGTTATCCAGCACGATCAAGCGGTCGACCAAACTGAGCATGGCGGTGCGGTGGGTGACCAGCAGCAGGGTTTTGCCTTGCATCCAGGTGTGCAAGCGCTGGCGCAGGGCGTCTTCGCTGGCGTTGTCCATCGCGCTGGTGGGTTCGTCGAGCAGCATGATCGGTGGGCTTAACAACAACGCCCGCGCCAGTAATACGGCTTGGCGTTGACCCCCCGAGAGCAGTTGCCCGCGCTCACCCACCGGGCGGTCGAAGCCTTGCGGGTGCTGGCGGGCCAGTTCGCTGACGCCCGTCAGTTCGGCCACTTCGAGCATGCGCGCGTCACTGATGTAGCGCGCGCCCAGGGTCAGGTTGTCGCGCAGGCTGCCCGCCAACAACGGCAGGTCGTGGGCCACATAGCCGATTTGTTGGCGCAGGTCGGCCACGTCCAGCTGTCGCAGGTCGAGGCCATCGAGCAGGATTTGCCCTTCATCGGGGGCAAAGAAGCCCATCACCAAACGCCCCAGCGTACTTTTGCCCGAGCCGCTGCGCCCGATGATGCCGACCCGTTCTCCGGCCTTGATACTGAAACTGATCTCGGCAAGTGCCGGGCTGCTTTGCCCGGCGTAGCGAAAGGTCACGCGGCTGGCTTCGATTGCACCTGTGAGTTGGGTGCGCTCCAGAGGGCGCTGTTTCGGATCGCGTTCTTGGGGCAGTGACATCAGTGCATCGGTACTGCGCATGGTCAACTGGGCTTGTTGATAACGGGTAATCAGCCCGGCGATTTGGCCCAGTGGAGCGAGGACCCGACTGCCCAGCATGTAGGTTGCTACCAGCGCGCCGACACTCAGGTTGCCGGCAATGATGCTGTACACCCCGGCGACGATAGTCGCCATGCCGCACAGTTGCTGAATGAACAGCGTGCCATTGGTGGCCAGCGCCGAGAGGTTGCGGGCATGGGCATCAAGCCGGGTGAGGGCGGCGTGGGTGCTTTCCCAGTGGTGCTGGCGCTCGCTTTCTGCACTACAGGCTTTGAGGGTTTCCAGGCCGCTGAGGGTTTCGATCAGCAATGCCTGGCGCTCAGCGCCCAATGCCAGGCTTTTTTGCACGGTGTCGCGCAAGCGCACCTGAATCAACCAGGCAAAGCCTATGGTGATGGGGAAGGCGATCAATGGGATCAGCACCAGCCACCCGCCCAGCAAACCGATCACCACCAGCATCAGCACGGCAAATGGCAGGTCGATCAGGCTGGTGAGGGTCACGGCCGTGAGAAATTCGCGTAACCCCTGAAAGTCGTGAATGCTTTGCGCGAAACCGCCAATGGTCGCGGGCCTGGCTTTCATCGACATGCCGGTGATGCGTTCAAACAACGTCGCCGACAGGATCAGGTCGGTGCGCTTGCCTGCTTGGTCCAGCAGGTGCGCACGCACCAGTCGCAGCACCATTTCAAACCCGGTGCCGATGAGCAGGCCAATGGCCAATACCCACAAGGTGGAGGTGGCCTGGTTGGGCACCACGCGGTCGTAGGTTTGCATCACGAACAGCGGCACCATCAAGCCGAGGACGTTGATCAGCAAGCTGGCAAGAATGGCGTCACTGTAGAGCCAGCGGGACAATTTGAGGGTGTCGCGAAACCACGCACTGACCCGCGGCACCAGCGGCGCGCGCAGGTCCTCAAGTTCGTGCCGCGGCCGTGCGAATAAAGCCTGTCCGCTGTAGTCCTGCTCCAACTCTTCACGGCTGACCCATTGCTCGCCACCTTCGGCTTCGCTGGGCAGGATCAGTGCCTTGCCGTCTTCGCCCCAGCGCCGCAATACGGCGCAACGGCTGTCTTTGAGAATCAGTAATACGGGCAAGTTAAGCGCCGAAATGGCACTCAACTCGCGGCGCAATACCCGCGCCTGTAAACCTGCGCGTGCGGCGGCGCGGGTCAGCAAGTCCAGGCTCAGGCGCTGCTCGGGCAGCGGCAGGCCAGCGGTCAGGCTGGCACGGCTGACAGTGGCCCCGTGCACCTGACACAGTATTAACAGACCATCCAACAACGGGTCATCAAAGCTCAGGCGTGGATCTACGCCTTGCCCTATTTCTTGCAAGGTGGTCAAAGGGTTTACTCCAGGCGCTTACTTCATTTCCGGCAAACGGGCATCGCTTTTTACTTCGGTCTGGGCGATAGATTCTGCGGGCATGACAACGTTTTCCTTACGCAGTAATTCCCCCATGTTCGCCAGTACGCGGTACATCGAAAACTCTTCGGTGTAGCGCACTTCGGTGTAGCGGCGGTTGGCGTTGTATACCTCGTTTTCACTGTCGAGCAGGTCAAGCAGGGTGCGCTGGCCCAGGCCGAACTGATCTTGGTACGCCACGCGCACCTTGGCCGATGTTTCAGCGTATTGACGTGCGGTCGGAGTTTGCAGGCGCGCATTGTTCATGGCGTGCCACGCCAGGTTGAGGTTTTCGTTGAGCATGCGCAGCGCGTTATTGCGGATGTCCATCGCCTGATTGATTTTGTGCGAGTCCGATTTCAAGCGCGCCTTGTCACTGCCGCCCTTGAACAGGTTGTAGTTCATCACCACCCCGGCACGCCATTCGTTGTCATGGCCTACCTGACCTTGCACGTTATCGTTGGCGCCCACGGCCAGTTCGCCGTCAAAACGCGGGTAAAACGGTGACTTGGCCACTTCGTACTGTTTCTCGGCGGCCTGCACGTCGGCCTGTGCCGACTTCAGGTACGGGTTATTGATCAGCATGCTTTGTTGGGCTGCGGTGAAATTGCCCGGCAGTTCACCCTTGATCGAGGGCGGCGTTTCCAGTTGATCAGGCAGGCGCCCGACCACACTGTAGAAATTGGATTCGGCGTCGGCTAAGTCCACTTCGGCTGTCTGAAAGTTGTTTTCGGCGAGTGCGCGACGGGCGATGGATTGGTCTTGGTCAGCGATGCTGCCGATGCCGCGCTCGCTGCGCATGCCGATTTGATCGTTTACCCGTAAGTGGGCCTGCAAGTTATTTTTGGCCAGGGTCAGCATTTCGCGACGCTTGAGCACTTCGAGGTACACCTCGATGGTGCGCAGTGCCAGGCTCTCGGCGGTACCCTGCACGTAGTAGGCGCGCGAATTGACCACCGCTTGAGTGCGACCCACTTCGTTGGAGGTGTTGAACCCGTCAAACAGCATTTGCCGCAGGCGCAGTTCAGAGGTCGTGTAGTTCAGCGTTTCCGTGTTGTGGCTATTCAAACCCCGGGTGTTGGGGTTATCGCTGTAGCCTCGACCGTAGCTGGCGGTCAAATCAACAGATGGATAAAACCCTCCTTTGGCGACGTTGACATCCTCGTTGGCAGACAGGCGATTGTTCTCGCTGGCTTGCAGCTCCGGGTGCGTATTGATGGTGCTCTGGATCGCCTCGGTAATGGACATGGCCTGCGCCTGGCTGCACGCCATGGCCAGTAAAATAGCGCTGCAAAGAGGGTTCAAAACGCGCATGAGGTACTTCTCCCTGAATCAATGATGCTTAGCTGTCGCCAAAAAAATGACGTAATTTTTAGGTCAAACCGTTTCAGGCTTGTAACAACCAAGCTAAGAACATCTTTGGCGCGAGCTAAGAAGTATTTCTCATAAGGCTTAGTCCGAAAAAAACTTATGACTTCTTCAGGATTCGAGACACAGTTCTCACTGAAAAGCCCGTTTTTCGCTTTTTTCAGGGCGCTTTTTAGGGGCTTAAAAGTTCAAAACTATTTTTCGGATGTGCAGCAAATGGGCTTGGGAGGGTGGCTGGGTCAGCGGTAAAAAATGTCAACTTATTGACTGATGGCAATTTGACCGCTGTTTTTGTTGGGTTTTTAAGCGGGTTGTGCAGGCCAAATGATTTAATCCGGCCACGTTTTTGCCATCGCGCGCTATTGATCCAGCCTCCCTGCCTGAGCTTTTGCATGTCCTCGTGATCACACAGGCCGAATGCGCTCGGCAGCAGAGGGAATGGACATGGCTAGTTTGATCGGTGTCGTTAGCAACGTGGTTGGCCAGGTAGTTGCGATTGCCAGTGATGGTTCCCGCCGAGTGCTGATTGAAGGTGATCGTGTGTTTGCCGGTGAGCAGTTGGAGACGGGCACTGCGGGTGCGGTGGCGATCCATTTGCAAGGTGGTGGTGAGCTGACCATGGGCCGCGAAAGCACCATGAACCTGTCCTCTGCATTGCTGAGCCAAAACCCGACATCCCACGTTGATTCCCCTGAAACGTTGACCCCCAGCGAAGCCCAACTGACAGACGTTGAAAAACTCCAGGCGGCCATCGCGGCAGGCGAAGACCCGACCCAGGTGGCTGAAGCAACTGCCGCCGGTCCGGCGGCCACTGGTGCGCCAGGTGGTCAATTGGGTGGCGGGCACACCTTTGTGCTGCTTGAAGAGGTGGCAGGTCGCGTTGACCCGATCATTGGTTTTCCGACCGCCGGGTTTAATGGTATTCCCGAATTCGTTGAGGAGCGGGTGATTGGCCTGCGCGATGACGACGAGGGCGCGCTTGTGCCGCCACCGGTCGTCGTGCCTCCCGATAACCCTGTCACCCTGACCGGCCTGTCGGTAGAAGGCGGCGAGTTGACGCTGAGTGAAGCCAGTCTGGCGCTTGGTTCGGCCAGTAACCCGGCGGCCCTGACGCAAAGCGGCACCTTCAGCGTGTCTGCGCCTGATGGGCTTTTGACGTTGAATGTCGGCGGCATAACGGTGGTCAATGGCTCAGTTGCGAGCGGTGTAGGTCAATCCATCACCACGGGCTTGGGCAATACATTGACCATTACGGGCTACAACCCGACGACTGGCGTGGTCAGTTACAGCTACACCCTCAACGGCAATGACGCACATCCTGCGGGTCAGGGCGCCAACAGCCTGAGCGAACATTTCTCAGTCATCGCCACCGACAGTAATGGCAGCACCGCTACCAACAGTCTGGACATCAACGTGGTCGATGACGTGCCCACGGCGTTTAACGACAGCCACGCGGGGGTGGCGTCCGAAACCCAACTGACGCTCAGTGGCAGCGTACTGACCAACGATAGTCAGGGCGCTGACCGTGTAGCGACCGGACCTGTAACGGCGGGTACTTTTACGGGCACATACGGCACCTTGACCCTGGCCGCAGACGGTACTTATACCTACACGCTGAACCCTCAGGATGCTGATTTTCTGGCCCTCAAAGGCGGGGGTAATAGCACCGAAACCTTCAGCTACACCCTGACTGACTCAGACGGTGACAGCAGCACGGCCAACCTGGTGCTCAACATCCACAACAACGACGATACGGTGAGTATCATCCCCGGCATCAATGGCAACCTGACACCACTCAATGAGGCTCACTTGCCCACGGGCTCCGCCCCCGATGCCGCCGCGCTGACTCAGCAAGGCTCTTTCACAATCAACGCGCCCGACGGTTTACAGAGCTTGTCTGTGGGCGGCATTAACGTGATCAGCGGCGGGGTGGTCAGCGGTGTCGGCCAGTCCATCACCACTGGCCTGAACAACACGCTGACAGTCACCGGTTACGATGCCACCACGGGTATCGTCACTTACACCTACACACTTAACGGCAATGACTCGCACGCAGCGGGCAATGGCGCAAACGTGTTGGGTGAACAATTCAGCGTCATAGCCACCGATACCAATGGCACCACCGGCACCAGCACGCTGATCGCTAACGTGATCGACGATGTGCCCACGGCGGTCAATGACAACAACGACGGCATTGCCTCGGAAAGCAATCTGCAACTCACAGGCAACGTACTGAGCAACGATGTTCAGGGCGCCGACCGTGTTGGCGCTGGGCCGATCACGGCCGGTACGTTTACCGGGACCTATGGCACCTTGGTACTGGCCACTGACGGTACTTATACCTACACCGTACATTCGACCGACCCTGCCTTTTTGGCCTTGAAGGGCGGCGGTAATGGTACCGACACCTTCACCTACACCCTGACCGACTCGGACGGTGACGCCAGCACCGCGCAACTGGTGCTGAACGTTCACAACAACAATGATCCGGTGGTCTTGACCGGGCTGGACGTGGGGGGTGGCGAGCTGACCCTGTATGAAAGCAATCTGCCTGCGGGCAGTACACCCGTGGATGCCAAAGGGCCATTGACCCAGTCGGGCACGTTCACCGTCACCTCGCTCGATGGCCTGCAAAACTTGAGCGTCGGCGGTATCGACATCATCAAGGACGGCGTCATCAATACGGGTGTGCAAACCCTCAACACCGGGCTGAACAACACCTTTACCGTCAACGGGTACAACCCGGTGACGGGCGTTGTTTCCTACAGCTACACACTCACTGGCGCGGATCAGCATCCGGCAGGCGACGGCACCAACAGCGTGAGTGAACAGTTTGCTGTCGTTGCCACCGATGTCGATGGCAGCACTGCCACGGGAACGGTAGACGTCAATATCGTCGATGACGTGCCGAGCGCGGCAAATGACACCGGCGGCCTGATCGAAGGCGGCACCTCGACCCTTAACGTACTGACCAACGATGTAGTGGGCGCAGATGGCGCGACAGTGGTTGCCATCAAAGCAGGCAGCAACGCCGCAGTCACCGTCACCAGTGGCGGCAGCACCGTCATCAACGGCACCTACGGCACGCTGACCATCTCGGCGGATGGCACGGCGGTGTACAAAGGCACACCAAACCTGGTGACCACACCGACCGCCGCTGACACCTTTACCTACACCATTCGCGATGGCGACGGCGACCAAAGCACCGCCACCGTAACTTTCACCCTGACCGACAGCGGTTTGAAAGTGGTCAGCGATGCGCAGGCGACGGTATTCGAAAACGCCCTCGACCAAACTCAGGACGGTCTCGATCTGGCTCCGGGCAGCGTGACCGGCAGCGCGCCGGATTCAACCGCTGAAACCGTCACCGGCAACCTGACCGCCAACACTTCGGGCGGTTCGGGCGCGCTGACCTTCGTACTTTTGAGCAATACAGCGGGCGCCTATGGCCAAATCCAACTGAATGCCAATGGCCAATACACCTACACCCTGACCTCGGCGCCAAAAACCACACCGGG
>NZ_JAAEBV010000011.1:0-7872 GCF_016812185.1 Pseudomonas weihenstephanensis
GAGACGTCGATCAGCGGCGCCTCGCGCCGCTGATCGACGAGCTCGCCGCCCTGGATAAAACACTATGAGGTGGCAATGGCGTTACATACATAAAGCTATGGAGAGGCTGCCGTATGACATTTGAAAGAGATGAACTGGCCAAATACGAAACAGCCATTAGCACCATAGGGAATGTCAGGGCCCTGGCATCCCAGCATTTAGCTGATGAACGCAAAAAGGCAAAGCCAAACGAGGCGCATATAACCTATTTGCGTAATTGGCAGGGGCACTTGCTCCAAGTGCAGCGTGGATTGACCATAACTGACCACGCTGCCGTAAGCACCGCTACGGCCACCTATGCGCAAATACTGAAGAACCGAAGCACAGCCCCCAACTTTCCGTTAGAACTGCCCATATGGACATCTAGAGGCCCTGCGAGCGGTCTTTGCAGAGGCTCAGATCGCCGGGAGGCCAAACCATGAAATGGCATTGGCGCTACCTCGCACTGATCTGGCTCGTCTGGTGGGCTTGGACGCAGCAACTAGGCTTTTCAACCCCGCTGACTGGTTGGGTCAAGCTGGCGGTGATGGGCGCCGCCGTCTGGTACGGGCTGGGATTCGTGAAAGTCCTCATAGAAAAATATCTGCCAGAGGGTCGCAGCGATCCCAAGGTGGTAAGGGGGGTTGAACTCTCCACCTCGGCAAGCCTTCTGTGTGCACTAGAACTGACGGCACGGGGCATTACCCGCACCGATGAGCGCGGCAATGTCACTCCGGAATGGCGCAAGGCGGAAAACGACCTTCGCCGCGATCCGACCAAATACCACGACAAGAACGTTTTTGACGGGTGGGTGAGGCTGGCACAGACGCCAATCCCACCCGCCAATGAGGCCCTGCACATCGCCATCACGGCTAGCACCGGGGCCGGTAAGTCGGTCGCACTGCGCGGCTTGCTGGCCGACATTCGGGCGCGTGGTGATCGCGCCATTGTTATCGACAACGGCGGCGAATTTGGGGCCGAATTCGGCGCACCTGGTGACCTGGTGCTGTCGCCGTTCGATAAACGCTCGCTTGGCTGGAACTTGGTGAACGAAATCCGTGAATCGCACGACTGGATGCGCATTACACGTTCGGTCGTACCGGACGGCCAAGGCAGCGAGCGCGCATGGCACGAAATGGCGCAAAAGCTGCTCGCTAACTTGGGCATGAATACCCATGTCGATAACGCCGAATTGTTGCGGATCGCCACCGGCTACAGCGCCGAAGCCCTGCAACCATTGCTTGCGGGCACCTCGTCCAGCGTTTTGACTCAAGACGGTGGTGACCGCCTGTTGACCAATATTCGCTCGGTTTTTGGCACAGTGTTGCAATGCTGGCAGTTCATGCGCGGCGGCGGCTTCTCCCTCCGCGAATATATGCAAAGCACTGATCCACGTTGGCTGTGGGTGCCGTTCAAGGAGTCCGAATTAGGCGTCTCCCGCGATCTAATCGCCTGCTGGATGGATATTTTGGTATCGGCGGGGCTTGAACGCGCCGAAGGCGGGCAAAACACGTGGATCATCATTGACGAGCTGGACACGCTCGGAGAGTTAGCCAGCTTGATTGCCGCCACCACCAAACTCCGCAAACGCAACGTGCGTGTGGTCGTAGCCTTCCAGTCCTACAGTCAGCTCGTGTCCACTTACGGCAGGGAACGTGCCTCGACGCTACTCAACTGCTTTTCGAACAAGCTCATTTTGCGTTCCGTAGATGGCGAGACAGCGGAAAAGCTGGCCCGAGAATTGGGCGAGCGCGAACGCTGGAAGTTGTCCAGCACCTCGAAAGGGCAAAGCGCATCGTCCACCGAATCGCTCCAGCGGGAACAGGCCGTGATGCCCTCCGAGCTTCAAAACCTCCCCGATCTGCAGGGCTATATCAATCTCGCGGGCGACTACCCGATTGGACGCTGCCAGGTGTCGTTGGAAGCGACTAAACCACGGCATGGGCCAGTGATATACCCTGAAGGGCTCCCGACCTATCTGGGTGACGACTGAGAGCCAAAGGACGTTGTGGAAGTGGATGACAGCCCTTTCACTGTCTAACACGCAAGCGAAGCGCGCAGGGCGTAAGCCAGCGCCGTGAAGGAGCGAAGCAGCCCGTGTAAGGCCTAGAGTTTGTGTGCGGTGTAAGACGGGCGCACAGCGACTGGAACGGCGCTTGATCTTGCTTCGCACGATCTCAAACTCGCGAATTCCCGTTAAAAAAATCAGTTACAGGCGGCCTATGGCCGCCCGGCGCTTTGCGCCGTTACGGGGCAAAGAGCACCAACGAGCCGTCTGGGACAGTTACCCACCTCGCTTCGCTCCGTGGATAACTATCAGACTGACGCCTCGCTGCGCTCGTTGTCGGGCCGTCCCAAATCCCTGGCCGGAAAAAGCACCCGACCAGCGATTTGGAACGACCTGGACGTGATAGAGCATATCGTCTCTGACGTTTTTCGAAGCAACACCAAAATCACAGGCTAAACGCGGACTGAGGTCGGCGGCTGCGTTCATCGCAGCCTGCAAGACCGCAAGCGGTGGCGCCGCAGGCGGCACCACTTAGCCCCGCTCCTAAAAGAAAAAGAGGGCACTTCTGGACGAAAAAGTCTGAACACCAGTAAATACGTGGCCTGCAGCCATTTTTTGACCTGCTTGATATGTTCACTCTAGGGTGAACATATATGTTCACTAGCTGAGTGAACATTTACCATCTGAGTGAACATCTTGTGCGCACGCGGCGTTCATATATACTGAACATCATGTTCACCAGGCCGAACGGATATGTTCACTTGAAACAGATCAGAAAAGACCCCGCTGATTTCGCCATGCTGACCCGTGGTTACATCCGAGACATTCGTGAATTGTCTCGGCGTAGCCCTAGCGCGTTTCAAGTCTTCATGCTGCTGACGGAGCGGATGAATAAGACCAACGCGATTGTTATCAGCCAGTCCACTCTCTGCCAGATCCTCAACTACGGCAGAACGGCGATACATAACGCCATTCGCCTACTTGAGTCAGAGCGCTGGCTCCAAATCGTGAAAATCGGGACAGCTAACGGCTATGTCATCAACTCCAAGGTCGTTTGGCGGGACCATAGCGGCAAGCGATACGCGTCGTTCTACGCCGAGGTAGTGGTCAGCGAAAGCGATCAGGGGAGGCCTGTTGAGGACTGGGATAATGTCGAGTTGCGCCATGTTCCCGTTCTTCAGGCCGGCGAACATCCGATATCTACCGGCGATTTGCCTCCCCCGGACCAAGCTGAATTATTGCCAGTCACAAGGGATGAAGTGCCCCGCGTTAGGGGCTCTGACATCCAAGATATGGAGACTGACAATGAATCTAGCCGACGTTAAACAGCATCTCCGTCAACTCGGGGCGCTGGTCCATGACATGGAAAGCATCCTGGACGATGGCACAGAGGATGCGCCATTGGCTTTCTTTGAAGCATGCGAGGATGTACAGCATCAGATAACGCAGCTTATGCGCGCCTCCTTTATCGCAGTTTAGGTAAGCACGAGTAAAGTGGCACACCAAATCGAGGAGCGGTGACACATGGCGTGGCACACTATCCAAGAGGCACAGCAGTTGACCGGAAAGAGCCGTCGAACGCTCTACCGGGATATGTCTAAAGGCCGTCTATCTTGGGCGCCTGAGGGTGATAACGCCCGTCGATTGGAGACGTCTGAGCTAATCCGCGTCTATGGCACTTTGCTCCCAGTGGCACAGTCTGAGATTGAGAAACCGGCACACGCTGGCACTGGTGTTGGCACACAAGACACGGCCCTGATCTTGGCCGAATTGAAAGCTCTACGGGAAGAAGTCGCCGAACTTCGCCAGGCGATGCGCTTGATCGAGCACAAACCTGATCCTGTGCCATCTGTCATACCTGACACGCCCGAAGGCGTGCCAGATTCACCGCAGCTACCGCTGCCGTGGTGGAAAAAATGGGCCTTCCGCCAGTAAGACTGGGCGAAAGACGGTGTTGCATTACGAGCAGTACCTGATAGCTGCGTCGATCACCAGGATGATACCGAGGGACACTTAGGCACCTCCGGATTGCTGCTTGACCTGCCGAAGCAGCATTGGCGGTTGATCCACAAGGACTAGCGGTTCCGTTATTCGACGAACACCTCACACGGCTCGGCTAAGTGCTGGATCTCTAGCAGAGAATGCCGTATATTTGTAATACGCAGAGGTGACCATGAAAGCCAATACAGTGAATTCAGATAACCAAGACGCCGTTCTTGTACATAAAGACAATCTTCTTTTTATGCGGGGCTTAGAAAACGAATCAATGAAGCTGATCGTTACGTCTCCTCCGTACAACATCGGAAAGTCATACGAAAAACGCTCATCTCTTGAGGATTATATACGTGGCCAAACGCAAGTAATTTCTGAGTGCGTCCGTTTGCTTCATCCGCAGGGTTCAATATGCTGGCAGGTCGGTAATCATGTCCAAAAGGGCGAAATTTTCCCGCTAGACATAGTTCTTTATCATCTATTCAAAGATCACGGACTAAAACTAAGAAACCGCATAATATGGCATTTTGAGCACGGGTTACATTGTAAGAACCGATTGTCAGGAAGACACGAGACAATTCTTTGGTTCACTAAGGAAGATGAATACACATTCAACCTTGATCCAATTAGGGTGCCGTCCAAATATCCGAACAAAAAATACTATAAAGGTGAAAAAGCAGGGCAGTTATCAGGAAACCCGTTGGGTAAAAATCCTGGTGATATGTGGATACTTCCTAATGTGAAAAATAACCACGTCGAGAAGACCATCCACCCTTGCCAGTTCCCTGTTGAGCTGGTCGAGCGTCTGGTTCTCTCGCTCACGAATCCCGGCGATGCAGTGTTTGATCCCTACATGGGCGTGGGTTCTACCGCAGTGGCAGCCCTCAAGCATGACCGACGCACCTATGGATGTGATGTCATACGCGAATACGTTGATGTAGCATGGGAACGAGTTCACGCCCTCAGGGCAGGAACACTCGACACTAGACCGATGCATAAGCCGGTCTACGACCCTACGTTGCCCAATGGCGGACATTAGATGCGAATTGTTCAGTACTACTCCCACTTAAATGGATTTGAATACCTTCAGTACCATAAGCCTAAAATATGGGCAGAGGTTGAAGCTATTATTGCGGGAGTAGATGCTGAACGGTGCAGGACAAAAGCATCTGCCGAAGCAAGAAAAGCAGGGAAAACTCTTTATTCGCCTGTAGATATGAATGCCGAGTTTAAACAGCTATTTGAAAAAAACAATTGGAAAGAAGAGAGAGTTACTAACTGGTTATCTGAGGACACCAGGATTTTACGTCAGATTGTAAACCTGAAACCTGATGACCAGAAAAGAACTATTGAGGAAGGCAATCAAGAACCAATCATGACCTATAATCAAACCGACTTCATTAAGGATCGGGTTGCGGTTGAAGTGCAGTTTGGTAAATATTCTTTTGTTGCCCACGACCTTTTCGTCAAACACATGTCTTTCTATATCAACGGCAACATCGATGTTGGTATAGAGATTGTTCCAATGAAGTCCATGGAACGAGATATGTCATCTGGCGTTCCTTATTATGAAAGGGATTTGTTCAATCTAATGAGGCAAGGCCGTGGTATTCCAGCAGTGCCTATTATCCTGGTAGGCATTGCGCCCTAATTCAGTACCAGTGACTTGGAACCTCAACACCATAGTTTTTTGCCACCGTTTCTAGCATGGCAATAATCTCTGCATGGTTAGCCTGGTCTATCTGTTGCCAGGCGGTGCGGCGAGCTAACAGGTCTTTAAGTTCACCTAGTCTGTACATTCCCAGCCGGTGAAAATTCCCCCAACTGGGAATACCAAAGAGGTTATAGATTGTGACTGTTGAATCCCGCTCACTAGCCAGCCGTTTTTCACCGGTCAGCTTCTCGGCAGCCTCTTCGGCATCGTCACGATCATCGTAGGTAAACAGTAGCTTCATTGGATCGCTGCTCCAGTATCTGAGCTGCGATTTTGCCTGACCCTCCGTAACTCCTAAAGCGAAAGCACCACTATCGCGGATATGAGCCGTAGCGTGAAGCTCAAAAGCGCCTGGCCACGACCACTACACGCCCACTCGGCACGGCCTGGTTAAACCGAACGACAGGAACGCCAGCCTTGGCGGTTGATCAACGGAACTAGCGTTCTCTGGGGAAATTGCGGCTTCGTGAGCGTTCCCGTTCTGGGTCACGCTTATCGTTCTCGCGCTTGGCAGTTTCTAGGCGCTCAGCTCGTTCGATCCGTTCACGCTCAGCGGCCAGGCGCTCAGCATTGGCCACCCACTCGCGTTGTGGCTGATACTGCGCCTTGATCTTGGCCGTCTCTTCGCGCCTGATCTGCAGATAGGCTTTGTCGGCCTGCTCGATCTTCGCCGGCAGTGCTTCCAGCGCCGTGTTCGCGGCCTTCACGGCGTTTTCGCGCTCAACCAAGTAATCCGGCTTGTTCAGTCCAATAGCCGCCATTTTGGCACGCATGGGGTGCCGCTCCGACCACTCTTCAATTTCCACCATCGCTTGGTATTTTCGGGCCTGTGCCTCGTTACGCTCTTGCGTCAGGTCGCGCACCTTGGCGTAAGCCGTGGTCACGGGCGACGACTGAGCTGCAACGTCAGCGGCATCCATGAACGCCGGACGGCCATGGCGGCGCTTGTACTGCTCGATGTCCTGCCGAATCTCGGCGGCGGTCTTGGTCTTTTCGACCGGACGGCGGCGCTCCCGCTCGGCCGCGAGGTCGATAATCTGCGCGCTGACCCGCTCCCGCTCGACGTTGTTCGCCATCACTTGGCGGTTGCCGTCGCCCCGGTCGGACGCCTTGCCCCGGCGCTCCATGTCCGTAGCGACTGCGCCAAGGTGCGTGGTGGCTTCGCGGTCGATGCCCTGAGCGGCAAGGCTGCGATGGTCGATCCGCTCGGCACGGCCTTCGCGCTCCAGGGCGCGATTGGTTAGGTCGGCCCAACGCTCGCGCAACTGCTCGATGTCGTGCGCGCTGCGCCCCTCAATTCCAGCCTTAGCGCGGTCTTTGTCGCCCAGCTCCAAGGCGGTTTTATTGCCGAGCTCGATGCCATCAACCCCCCGGCTGACTTCCCGGGTCGTCATCAGAATGTGGGCATGGTGATTGCGCTGGTCGCCTTCCTGGTCTGGGCGATGAATCGCCACGTCCACGGCCACACGATAACGCTCGGCCAGTTCGCGGGCGAAGTCGCGGGCCAACTCTTTGCGGCCAGCCTCCCCCAGCTCGGCGGGCAAACCCACGATCCATTCGCGGGCAGTGCGCGAGTCCTTACGCTTTT
The DNA here is from genome assembly GCF_016812185.1 of Pseudomonas weihenstephanensis. Taxonomy (NCBI): domain Bacteria; kingdom Pseudomonadati; phylum Pseudomonadota; class Gammaproteobacteria; order Pseudomonadales; family Pseudomonadaceae; genus Pseudomonas; species Pseudomonas weihenstephanensis. The sequence continues at coordinate 7,321 of NZ_JAAEBV010000011.1, forward strand.
CGGCGGCTTCAGCGGCGTTCCACAGCTCGGAACGGTCGGCGGTTCCGCCGTCCGGCATCAGGATTTCAGCCGACTCGACACCCGCCCGGCGGGTGTAGTCGTGGATCAAGCCGGTGCGTTGATCGACCAACTCACTACCAGACCGATAAGCAGCAGCAGCAACGGACGAACGTCCGGCGCTTCTCGCTATCGGTTTGGTGGTGCAGTGGAAAATTGCCACGGCTCTTGATTCCTGTGCTTTTGATTTTGCTTTAGCCCCGCAGGGCGTACTGGGTTGCGTAGCAACCCGTAAGTGCGCACTTTGCAGTTCGCTTCGCTCTCTGGCTGCGTGATATCGTAGCACGACCGAAAGAGAGGAGGCGGGATAAATGGCGCTGACGATAGAGCAAAAAATCGCACAGAAGGAAGCCGAATTGGCTCGCCTTCGTAATCAGAGCCGGGCGCTCGAAAACGGGCAAAAAATCATTTTGGGCGGGATGCTTTTGGCCGAAGCGCGCAAGGACGCAAAAATACGCCATTGGCTCTTGAGCATGGTTCAGGCCACCGTGAAGC
>NZ_JAAEBV010000012.1:0-5578 GCF_016812185.1 Pseudomonas weihenstephanensis
GGGATTCTGGAATTTAATCTTGACGATGACCTACTCTCACATGGGGAAACCCCACACTACCATCGGCGATGCATCGTTTCACTACTGAGTTCGGGATGGGATCAGGTGGTTCCAATGCTCTATGGTCGTCAAGAAATTCGGGTACTGATTCGTAGCCATTTGGCTTCGCTTCAGCAAATTGGGTATGTGATAGCTTTCGGTGTTTTGTGAGTATCTCGAACTTTCGGTTCGTTTCGTCTTCACACACCGCAATCTGATGCTCTTTCGAGTAGTCAAATTGCTTGGGTGTTATATGGTCAAGCCTCACGGGCAATTAGTATTGGTTAGCTCAACGCCTCACAGCGCTTACACACCCAACCTATCAACGTCGTAGTCTTCGACGGCCCTTTAGGGAACTCAAGGTTCCAGTGAGATCTCATCTTGAGGCAAGTTTCCCGCTTAGATGCTTTCAGCGGTTATCTTTCCCGAACATAGCTACCCGGCAATGCCACTGGCGTGACAACCGGAACACCAGAGGTTCGTCCACTCCGGTCCTCTCGTACTAGGAGCAGCCCCTCTCAAATCTCAAACGTCCACGGCAGATAGGGACCGAACTGTCTCACGACGTTCTAAACCCAGCTCGCGTACCACTTTAAATGGCGAACAGCCATACCCTTGGGACCGGCTTCAGCCCCAGGATGTGATGAGCCGACATCGAGGTGCCAAACACCGCCGTCGATATGAACTCTTGGGCGGTATCAGCCTGTTATCCCCGGAGTACCTTTTATCCGTTGAGCGATGGCCCTTCCATACAGAACCACCGGATCACTAAGACCTACTTTCGTACCTGCTCGACGTGTCTGTCTCGCAGTCAAGCGCGCTTTTGCCTTTATACTCTACGACCGATTTCCGACCGGTCTGAGCGCACCTTCGTACTCCTCCGTTACTCTTTAGGAGGAGACCGCCCCAGTCAAACTACCCACCATACACTGTCCTCGATCCGGATAACGGACCTGAGTTAGAACCTCAAAGTTGCCAGGGTGGTATTTCAAGGTTGGCTCCACGCAGACTGGCGTCCACGCTTCAAAGCCTCCCACCTATCCTACACAAGCAAATTCAAAGTCCAGTGCAAAGCTATAGTAAAGGTTCACGGGGTCTTTCCGTCTAGCCGCGGATACACTGCATCTTCACAGCGATTTCAATTTCACTGAGTCTCGGGTGGAGACAGCGCCGCCATCGTTACGCCATTCGTGCAGGTCGGAACTTACCCGACAAGGAATTTCGCTACCTTAGGACCGTTATAGTTACGGCCGCCGTTTACCGGGGCTTCGATCAAGAGCTTCGCGTTAGCTAACCCCATCAATTAACCTTCCGGCACCGGGCAGGCGTCACACCCTATACGTCCACTTTCGTGTTTGCAGAGTGCTGTGTTTTTAATAAACAGTCGCAGCGGCCTGGTATCTTCGACCGGCGTGGGCTTACGCAGTAAATGCTTCACCCTCACCGGCGCACCTTCTCCCGAAGTTACGGTGCCATTTTGCCTAGTTCCTTCACCCGAGTTCTCTCAAGCGCCTTGGTATTCTCTACCCAACCACCTGTGTCGGTTTGGGGTACGGTTCCTGGTTACCTGAAGCTTAGAAGCTTTTCTTGGAAGCATGGCATCAACCACTTCGTGTTCTAAAAGAACACTCGTCATCAGCTCTCGGCCTTAGAATCCCGGATTTACCTAAGATTCCAGCCTACCACCTTAAACTTGGACAACCAACGCCAAGCTGGCCTAGCCTTCTCCGTCCCTCCATCGCAATAACCAGAAGTACAGGAATATTAACCTGTTTTCCATCGACTACGCTTTTCAGCCTCGCCTTAGGGACCGACTAACCCTGCGTCGATTAACGTTGCGCAGGAAACCTTGGTCTTTCGGCGTGGGTGTTTTTCACACCCATTATCGTTACTCATGTCAGCATTCGCACTTCTGATACCTCCAGCAAGCTTCTCAACTCACCTTCACAGGCTTACAGAACGCTCCTCTACCGCATCACCTAAGTGATACCCGTAGCTTCGGTGTATGGTTTGAGCCCCGTTAAATCTTCCGCGCAGGCCGACTCGACTAGTGAGCTATTACGCTTTCTTTAAAGGGTGGCTGCTTCTAAGCCAACCTCCTAGCTGTCTAAGCCTTCCCACATCGTTTCCCACTTAACCATAACTTTGGGACCTTAGCTGACGGTCTGGGTTGTTTCCCTTTTCACGACGGACGTTAGCACCCGCCGTGTGTCTCCCATGCTCGGCACTTGTAGGTATTCGGAGTTTGCATCGGTTTGGTAAGTCGGGATGACCCCCTAGCCGAAACAGTGCTCTACCCCCTACAGTGATACATGAGGCGCTACCTAAATAGCTTTCGAGGAGAACCAGCTATCTCCGAGCTTGATTAGCCTTTCACTCCGATCCACAGGTCATCCGCTAACTTTTCAACGGTAGTCGGTTCGGTCCTCCAGTTAGTGTTACCCAACCTTCAACCTGCCCATGGATAGATCGCCCGGTTTCGGGTCTATTCCCAGCGACTAGACGCCCTATTAAGACTCGCTTTCGCTACGCCTCCCCTATTCGGTTAAGCTTGCCACTGAAAATAAGTCGCTGACCCATTATACAAAAGGTACGCAGTCACCCAACAAAGTGGGCTCCCACTGCTTGTACGCATACGGTTTCAGGATCTATTTCACTCCCCTCTCCGGGGTTCTTTTCGCCTTTCCCTCACGGTACTAGTTCACTATCGGTCAGTCAGTAGTATTTAGCCTTGGAGGATGGTCCCCCCATATTCAGACAAAGTTTCTCGTGCTCCGTCCTACTCGATTTCACTGCAAAGATGTTTTCGCGTACAGGGCTATCACCCACTATGGCCGCACTTTCCAGAGCGTTCCGCTAACATCAATACAGCTTAAGGGCTGGTCCCCGTTCGCTCGCCACTACTAAGGGAATCTCGGTTGATTTCTTTTCCTCAGGGTACTTAGATGTTTCAGTTCCCCTGGTTCGCTTCTTAAGCCTATGTATTCAGCTTAAGATACCTAACTTATGTTAGGTGGGTTCCCCCATTCAGACATCTCCGGATCAAAGTCTGTTTGCCGACTCCCCGAAGCTTTTCGCAGGCTACCACGTCTTTCATCGCCTCTGACTGCCAAGGCATCCACCGTATGCGCTTCTTCACTTGACCATATAACCCCAAGCAATCTGGTTATACTATGAAGACGACATTCGCCGAAAATTCGCAATTTAACTCACAAATTTTACCTTAGCCTGAATAAACACCAGTGAAAGTGTTATCCAGTCTATCTTTCTATCACATACCCAAATTTTTAAAGAACGATCTAATCAAAAGATCAGAAATCAACATTCACCATTGAACCAATGGAATGCTCATTTCTAAGCTTTACGATGCAGAAGCAAGTTTATGGTGGAGCCAAACGGGATCGAACCGTTGACCTCCTGCGTGCAAGGCAGGCGCTCTCCCAGCTGAGCTATGGCCCCATACAAAATTGGTGGGTCTGGGCAGATTCGAACTGCCGACCTCACCCTTATCAGGGGTGCGCTCTAACCAACTGAGCTACAGACCCAATTTCGAGCTTGTAACTGTTAGCGTGAGCTATCAGCTTGGAGCTTAAAGCTGCTTCTATCGTCTTCTTCAATGAATCAAGCAATTCGTGTGGGAACTTATGGAGCAGCTGATGTCGTCGATTAAGGAGGTGATCCAGCCGCAGGTTCCCCTACGGCTACCTTGTTACGACTTCACCCCAGTCATGAATCACACCGTGGTAACCGTCCTCCCGAGGGTTAGACTAGCTACTTCTGGTGCAACCCACTCCCATGGTGTGACGGGCGGTGTGTACAAGGCCCGGGAACGTATTCACCGTGACATTCTGATTCACGATTACTAGCGATTCCGACTTCACGCAGTCGAGTTGCAGACTGCGATCCGGACTACGATCGGTTTTATGGGATTAGCTCCACCTCGCGGCTTGGCAACCCTTTGTACCGACCATTGTAGCACGTGTGTAGCCCAGGCCGTAAGGGCCATGATGACTTGACGTCATCCCCACCTTCCTCCGGTTTGTCACCGGCAGTCTCCTTAGAGTGCCCACCATTACGTGCTGGTAACTAAGGACAAGGGTTGCGCTCGTTACGGGACTTAACCCAACATCTCACGACACGAGCTGACGACAGCCATGCAGCACCTGTCTCAATGTTCCCGAAGGCACCAATCTATCTCTAGAAAGTTCATTGGATGTCAAGGCCTGGTAAGGTTCTTCGCGTTGCTTCGAATTAAACCACATGCTCCACCGCTTGTGCGGGCCCCCGTCAATTCATTTGAGTTTTAACCTTGCGGCCGTACTCCCCAGGCGGTCAACTTAATGCGTTAGCTGCGCCACTAAGAGTTCAAGACTCCCAACGGCTAGTTGACATCGTTTACGGCGTGGACTACCAGGGTATCTAATCCTGTTTGCTCCCCACGCTTTCGCACCTCAGTGTCAGTATCAGTCCAGGTAGTCGCCTTCGCCACTGGTGTTCCTTCCTATATCTACGCATTTCACCGCTACACAGGAAATTCCACTACCCTCTACCATACTCTAGCTTGCCAGTTTTGGATGCAGTTCCCAGGTTGAGCCCGGGGATTTCACATTCAACTTAACAAACCACCTACGCGCGCTTTACGCCCAGTAATTCCGATTAACGCTTGCACCCTCTGTATTACCGCGGCTGCTGGCACAGAGTTAGCCGGTGCTTATTCTGTCGGTAACGTCAAAACACTAACGTATTAGGTTAATGCCCTTCCTCCCAACTTAAAGTGCTTTACAATCCGAAGACCTTCTTCACACACGCGGCATGGCTGGATCAGGCTTTCGCCCATTGTCCAATATTCCCCACTGCTGCCTCCCGTAGGAGTCTGGACCGTGTCTCAGTTCCAGTGTGACTGATCATCCTCTCAGACCAGTTACGGATCGTAGCCTTGGTGAGCCATTACCTCACCAACTAGCTAATCCGACCTAGGCTCATCTGATAGCGCAAGGCCCGAAGGTCCCCTGCTTTCTCCCGTAGGACGTATGCGGTATTAGCGTCCGTTTCCGAACGTTATCCCCCACTATCAGGCAGATTCCTAGGTATTACTCACCCGTCCGCCGCTCTCAAGAGGTGCAAGCACCTCTCTACCGCTCGACTTGCATGTGTTAGGCCTGCCGCCAGCGTTCAATCTGAGCCATGATCAAACTCTTCAGTTCAAACATCTTTGGGTTTTGAGAAAACCCTAAACTTGGCTCAGCAATCGTTGGTTACATCTTTGATTTCTCGCGGAGTAACTTGTGATGCTGATAATCTTTTTGACTATCAGTCTGACTCCACAAGCACCCACACGAATTGCTTGATTCAGTTGTTAAAGAGCGGTTGGTTAAGCTTTCGCTCAACCGAGGCGCGCATTCTACAGCAGCCTCTGTTGCTGTCAAGCGGTTATTTCAGAAGTTTTCAAAGTTTCCCTTGTAACTTCAACCACTTGCGCTTTCGATCTCTCGTTAGCGGGAGGCGAATTCTACAGCGTTACACGCTGCTGTCAACACCT
>NZ_JAAEBV010000013.1:0-4552 GCF_016812185.1 Pseudomonas weihenstephanensis
TGCATCCGAATACCTAGGTTTAGGCCAATTTACATAATCATGCGGCTTGGGATCCTTCTCCCACTCAACCACCACACTCAGCCCCGAATGCCATTTCACCGGCATCGGCGCACAGCACATTTGACCGCCACCGTACCCATACGGAGCCAGATTCGGCCCGCCATTCCCATTCACCGAAAACCGGTTAATCGCCGCCGAGGTATGGCTGTAGCCCTCAATGGGTGCCCCCAAACGCTCAGGTTTGGGTTGGGCGCAGCCTTGCAGCGAAAGACCGCTGATCAACGTCAGCAACAGTGCTCGAATCATGATGTTGGACATGTGGCCGGATCCTCCATTTTTTGAGGGAACTTATAAGGGTAGTTAGGCGTGCCGGGCATCATGAGTCCTGCGCTAACCGCCACTTGGTTACAGGGTAAGAAATGCACATTCACCACGCCCAATCGCTCATACCGCGCAACAGGTACAACGGCTCGATGGTGGGTGTAGTGCGTCTCGTGCTCTCTGGCTGCCTTGCTCCAAGCCTCCGAATAGCGGGGTTTAGGCCAATTTCCTGAATCATGTGGATTAGGGTCCTTCTCCCACTCAACCACCACCGTCAGCCCCGAATGCCATTTCATCGGCATCGGCGCACAGCAGTTCTGCTTACCGCCGCCGCCATACGGCCCGATATTCGGCCCGCCATTCCCATTCACCGAAAACCGGTTAATCGCCGCCGAGGTATGGCTGTAGCCCTCAATGGGAGCACCCAAGCGCTCGGGTTTGGGCTGGGCGCAGCCTTGCAGCGAAAGACCGCTGATCAACGTCAGCAACAGTGCTCGAATCATGATGTTGGACATGTGGCCGGTTCCTCCATTTTTTGAGGGAACTTATAAGGGTAGTTAGGCGTGCCGGGCATCATGAGTCCTGCGCTAACCGCCACTTGGTTACAAGGTAAGAAATGCACATTCACCACGCCCAATCGCTCATACCGCGCAACAGGTACAACGGCTCGATGGTGGGTGTAACGCTTTTTGTGTTCATCCATACGCTTATTCCACGCATCAGAAAACATCACTTCAGTCCAGCGCCCGTAAGCATACGGATCAGTGTCCTTCTCCCACTCAACCACCACCGTCAGCCCTGGATGCCATTTCACCGGCATCGGCGCGCAGCAGTTCTGCTTACCGCCGCCGCCATACGGCCCGATATTCGGCCCACCATTCCCATTCACCGAAAACCGGTTAACCGCCGCCGAGGTATGGCTGTAGCCCTCGATGGGTGCCCCCAAACGCTCAGGTTTGGGTTGGGCGCAGCCTTGCAGCGAAAGACCGCTGATCAACGTCAGCAACAGTGCTCGAATCATGATGTTGGACATGTGGCCGGCTCCTCCATTTTGTTCTGCTCGCCATTTTGCAACGCTAAGCCGCCGGTCAACCTCACACACGGCGCACCTCATAAAACAACGTTGCCAGGGCTAAGGCTCAAGGGCGGGTGTTCACTCAATGCACTGGCGATGAAGTCTTCGTGGAGGTGTTTTGGCAACTGCTGGCGACTGACCTCCAGGTGTATACCGGTCAGGCAGCGGATCAGGCCTTCGTGCGAGGTGAAGCCATGTGCGTGCGGCGTACACTCATGGCTTTTGAGCCATAAAAGGGCTGCGCTCACAGCTTGCAGGTGCTGCACCTGATCATCGCTCAGGGACAAGCCGGTCAACCCGCTCTGCTCCTGAATACGGGCATCAAAACCTGAGAGCGAGGCCTGTTTGCCGTCGTGGTCGATCCAGTGCCACTGGCTCACCGGGGCGTGGAATTGCCCGAGTTGCTGAGGCTCGAGCTGCTCGCAAAAATGCCGGAACAGGCGCGTGTCGTAGTAGCGCAACACACCGCTGCTGGCGCCTTTGTTCCAGGTCGCCTGCGTAGCGCCGCGCAGGTGCGCCGCCAATGCCTCGAAAGGCCAGCGGCTGGTCAGGGCCAGCACACAAAAGTGCGTGTGGACGGCATTGAGCAACTGCGCCGCCTCTGCACACTGCGCTTGATTGCCCAATGCAATGCGCAACAACAGCGGCCCTTGGTGCGCCAATGCGTGCTCAAGGGTGTGCTCGAACAACCAGGCACACTCAGGGGCCGGAACCTGTTCCAGCAGGGGCGCTAACAGCCCGTGCGGCAACACGGCGCCATTGAGTAGCAAGTCCAGGTGATTGAGGCCAGCGCTGCGCGCCTCATCCATCAAGTGATGCAGCCAGTCCTGTGCGGTCGATAACATGACCTTTCCTTGTTTTTGTGTGCGTCACATAAACGTTAACGTGCCACCAGCGCATCAGCCTTGGCCTGCGCGGCGAGTAAACAGTCTTTGCACACCGGCTTGAGCGGCGCTGGCGTCTCGGGCTGCTCGGGCTGCTCGGGCTGCTCGGGGGCTTGAGCGGTCTGAGCCTGCTTTTGTTCAAGCAACGAGGGCACAGCCAACAACCCGAGCAAACCGGGTAACAACGGTGCGGCAGCCGTGCCGCTGGCGGGTGCCCCGCCGATTTGAATGGGGGTGCTGCTGAATATCCCCCCGCCTCCAATGACGATGTGTTGGCCGCCCGCTTTAAGGGTGATGCTTACGCCCGCGTCGAGGATCAAATTGGCGCCCGCCTTGAGGTGCACTTCCTGCCCCGCTTCGGCCACCAGCGTCTGCCCGACGCGGGTGTGGCTGCTGCTGGCGACCTGCAAATAATCATTGGCCTTGAGTTCGACCTTGCGGTCGGCAGTGACCGTACGCTGATCTTCGGCCTCAAGCACCACGATGTTGTTGCCCATGATGGTTTCATGCCGTTCGTTACCGACTTCCAGGCGACTGTCATGTTCGACCTTGTGTTCCATATCGCGCTGGGCGCGCAGGTAGATCAGTTCCTGACCCGCACGGTCTTCAAGGTGCAGCTCGTTGAACCCGGTGCTCTGCGGTGAGCTGCGACTGCGGAACACGCTGCGGGTCTTGTTGGCCGGCAAGGGGTAAGGCACCGGGTTAAGGCTATTGGCCAGACAGCCACTGACCACCGGCTGATCCGGGTCCCCCTCCAGAAAGGTCACCAGCACTTCCATGCCGACCCGCGGGATCGTCACGCTGCCGTGGTTGCTGCCCGCCCAACTGGAAGCCACCCGCAACCAGTAGCTGGACTTGTCATCGACCTTGCCTTCGCGGTCCCAATGGAACTTGACCTTGATCCGGCCGTGGGCATCGCAATAGATTTCTTCCCCCGCAGGCCCGGTCACCAAGGCGGTCTGGCTGCCCAGTACCCTGGGCTTGGGGTAGGCCTGTTGCGGGCGGTAAAACACATCCCACGGGGTGGCCACGAAGCGGTTGCGATAGCCCTGCTCAAACGCTTCGGTGTGCGTATCGCTGTCGTGGGTGATGTGCTCTTCCAGCACTTGCGGCTGATAGCCCTGATGATGGACCTCAGTCAGCAACCACAGGGCATTCCACGCCTTGCGCGGGTGTTCGGTAAGGGAGAAGAAATGCCCCGAGACCAACGTCGGCTGATCGCTTTTGCCTTCGGCCAGACGGTAGTCGGCGCGATGGCGCTCAAGGGCGCGCTGGGTCAAGGGTTTGCCACGTTCGCCCTGCACGAACAAGCCTGGATAGTCGTAGTCTTCCAGATCGGGTTGCGGGCTCTGCGCTTGCGGGCTGTGGGCGGCCTCGACCCGAAAGCCGGCTTTCTGGAAATCGTAATCACGGCGGGTGGTACGGCTGGTGCGGGTTTCAAGGCGCACATTGAAATGCTTGACGACCGGCTCATCCGCCACCATGCCGCTGCCCTGCACATAGGCCGTAGGCGTGCCCAACTGAGGGAAGACCGTCTGGTCGTCGCCGAACACCAGCAGGTGCGCCTGTTCTGAATGTTGAAAGTGGTAGTGAATGCCTTCTTCGTGGCACAGGCGCTGAATAAAGTGCAAGTCCGACTCGTCGTACTGAACACAGTACTCACGCGCCGGGTAGGTCGAATTCAATTGAAACTGATAGGCATCGCCATGAATCCCGTGCTCTTCGAGGATGCTGGCAATGATCTGCGCAACCGTGCGCTGCTGAAAAATACGTTGGTTGGTGCGATGGCGCAGGTACGCCAGTTGAGGCACCAATGTCAGGCTGTAACGGGTCAGGCGCTCGCCAGAATCGCCTTGGGCAATGCGATAAATCTGCCCGTGAATACCGTTACCGCTGTGGTTGAATGCCAGAAATGCCTGTTGATGCAGCAGGCTTTCAAGGTCGAGATCGGGGCGCTCGCTCACCAGCTCCACCTTGATTGCAAACGGTGAGCTGATCGTCTCTTGCCCCTCAAACTTAAGCACACGCAAATCGTGAGCAAGCCCCGTGATGGTCAGAGTGAATTGCGTTTCGTTGGCAGGGCTGAACATCCATTGTTCCTCAAGGTGAACACCTTAACGGCTTCATCGGCACCCACCGTGATCAACGATGGATGCCGTCAAGCAGCAGGTCAGTTTCAGCCCGCTACAGGCGAACGCCAGTCATCGGAACCGGATGTGCCGCACACTTCGTGCGTCCAGGTGATTTTGCGGTAGGTGAATTCCACGTCTTG
>NZ_JAAEBV010000014.1:0-4214 GCF_016812185.1 Pseudomonas weihenstephanensis
ACTGGATGCAGTTATGTGTTTCCGAAGTCGTTAAAGGGCCGCGCTGAGACGATGGAAGACTGGTCAGCCAACACGGGGGCCATGGCGTATGAAGCTTTTGCTAAATACTCTGAGCCACGTGTGGACGACTATCAGAACCTTGAGTTTTCTCAGTTCTGCATGGGAATTCATACGTGATCACCAAGACTACTTGCCGTAAGGCGGTAGTTTAGTGAGAAAAAACCGCTTCAGCTTTCCAGCTGGGGCGGTTTTTTTTTGTGCTCAGAAAGTACTAAAACCTAATCCACCGTCTCCCTAAAAATCTACTGACGCGCTGCGCTTGTCGGCCCTTTTGGTTCTCTGCGGCTGCGCCACAGAGAACCAAAAGGGCTCACCAAATAGGCAAAGTTTCCGAATCGGAAACTTTGTCTGAATAAAAGATGTTCCACAGGCGTTTGACGCCAAAGGGAAAACACAAGATATTGTGTTTCGTGATTACTTTCGCCCGTGGAACACTTTCACGGTCGTAGAAACGACGAAACCCCGCCAAGGCGGGGTTTCACGGGCTGGGTGGGTGCTAGTAACACCTCCAGCCTAGGTCTCGGGGAATTCTGCTTTAGGAGGCGGGATTCGAGACCTGGAAAGCCAATTCTGCGTGGGAAACCCCCCGCTGTAAAGCCTCCAGCCTCTTCCCGATACCTCCCCCCGACGCTTGGATACCATGATGCTTTGGGCTTGGGGGAGTACAGCTGCTGATCAAGGGATCTCTTCACAGCAGCCGGTATAGCCGGTTAGGTGCGACCCGAAAGGGCGAGAAGGCAACGGCAGGGCAGCGTAAAAACCCAACCACGGGCGCTGTCACTGTCTTAAAACCCACCAACCGCCAGACGCCGAAGAGGGCTAGGGGCTACTGCTGTAAACAACCCCCTGAAAGTCTGGAACGCCTGTTGGGAGTGGGAGTCGGGAGTGTTTTTTCCTCCGAAATTTCCCCGCTGCGTGGAGCCATGCGAGAGGCCTTTTTTAAGGCCAATCGTAGGGGCTCCCACGCCAGTGGGAACCTCAAACCGCGCGTCAGCCAGCCTTATCATGCCGCCCTGCGGCCCTAGCTGCGCGTCAGCCAGCCTTGCTCCTGCTCTTGTCTTCTAGGGTCATAACCCGCTCTGGATCTACTCCAGCGAGTGGGGGTCCCCCTTTAGGGGGTCGAGCTGGTGAGCGAAGCGAATGCTTTAATCGGTCTATTTGTTGATAGACCTCTCGGAGAATTGTGTGAACGACGAGCACTTTTTTGAAATTGCGAGTGATGAGATTAAATCGGGACGTATTCGACCTGGTCTGCGAGCGAAAGCATTTTCAGATGCTCGCGGGGACGATCCTCTCGCCCAGGCTCTTTATTTGAAATACCGAGTAGCCCAGCTTGTTCAGGAGGAGCGAGAGGCGCTACGAGCCAAAGCTCAGGAAGAGAAACAGAATAAGAGACAGGAACAAGCTGTTGAGGAGATGGGGCAACAAGCGAGGGCAAAAGAAGAAGGTCTTACGTCCATGCATGTCATCTTGTTGGGGCTTTTCGCTCTGTTATTTGCCGCTGTAATCAAGCAATTGTTATAGACCAGAGGAACCTAAAGTCCGAATGGTCTAAAACGTGATTAGCAGTCAATCAACTGTTCGCGATAAGGCGCTTGAATGCTTCTGAGCCTTGTCCATCCTCTCCAAGTACTGCCAGTCTTTCAGCCGGACGGGTAAGGAAACTATTCAGTAAAGCCAACAGAGCAGCGCGCTTTTCGGTGGACTGAGTTTGCTGATGTAAAACTGCCGCGCCGACCAAAACCTTTACCCTATCTTCTGCCTTCTTGGCTGTAGCTCGTTGCCGTGCTTCTGCCTGCTGAATCTTGGCTGTGAGTTGGTCACGTTTTCGTTTCAGGTCGTCTAAATCAGCCATGTCTGTTATGCCTTTGATGGTGTCGGTTATGGTCATTCTACGCTAGAGTATTGACGTGCACAGACCTACCCTGAAAGAAGAGAAGGGCGCACTTACGCAAACTACGTTTGCAGGCGGTCGGCAATGCCGACAAATCAAAAACAGATCACAAGAAAATCGAGAATCCAAAACCGTGGCGCTCTACTCCGCATCCGTCAAACCCGTCAGTCGTAGCAGTGGCCGTTCCGCCACTGCCGCCGCTGCGTATCGGAATGCAGAGCGAATCATCGACGAGCGTACCGGCGACATTCACGACTACACCCGCCGTTCCGGCGTGGATTACGTCGAGTCATTTGCTCCGGTCGGCATGGCTCCGCAGTCAGGTTCTGAACTGTGGAACAAGGCCGAAGCCGCCGAGGTTCGCAAGAACGCCCGAGTGGCCCGGGAAGTGCTGGTCGCACTGCCTCACGAACTTGACCAGGTACAACGTCGAGAGCTGGCCAAATCGATTGCGCAGGGCTTGGCCGATCGCTACGGCACAGCGGGAACGCTGGCCGTTCACCAGCCCGACCGAGAGGGCGATAACCGCAATCACCACGTCCATATCCTGATGACCACGCGCCGCCTTGATGCGTCGGGCCAGTTGGGTGAGAAGACCCGCGAACTGGACGACGTGAAGCGCGGCCCGCAAGAGGTGGAGTGGATACGGGCCATGATCGAGGGTCGAACCAATTCTTCACTGGAGTGTGCTGGGGTTGAAGCGCGGGTGGATCGGCGTTCTTTGATTGAGCAGCGCGCCGCTGCGCTCGATGCCGGCGACATGGATCGAGCTGCGGAGCTGGATCGGCCGGCAACCCTTCACGAAGGCCCAAGGGTGACGCAGATCAGGCGCGAGTCGGCCCGTAAATGCCGGGCGCCGTTGGGCGCGTTGGATCGAGCTGCAGCGAATGACCATACCCGCGAACTGGTGACCAACCGGGCTGAGCTGGGCATGGTGTCGGCACAGATATTCAACTTTGAAAAAGCCCGTGCAGAGCGTGCTGCACGCGAACAATTAGCTAAAACCGCTGCTGAGGGAATGGCCGCGTTCAATGCTCGTTTCCAGCAAAACCAAGACTTCAACGCCCGTATTGATGCGGAGCGCGAACGCATGGCCAACGAGCTGCACAGAGTTGCCCTGGAGCGCGCCGCACTCGAACGACAAGAGCAGGCCAAAGCGGCCTTAAAACGATTCGAAAAAGACCAGTTAAACCACGATAAAGCCCCTAGCAAAGGCCGTGGTGGCCCTGAATTCGGCATGTAAGGGGAAGAATTTGAGCATCAGTGAGCAGGAGCTATTTGGCCTGATGGCAGTAACCAAAGAGCAGCAGCGAGCGGTCAGTGAGGCACTGCAAAAGCTGGAGGATCGGCAGGTTGCACTGAATGCGGTCATAGCTCGTGCTGGCACAGCCGTTGAAGAGATGCACAAAGCGGGTCAGGCCTCGTCGCTTATCATCGAGAAGGCCACGCGGGTCGCTGTCGAGAAGGCCGTTCAGGCCGCTTTAGCGAACGTCCAGCAGCAAACCCAGTCCACTCTGGGGGATTCTGTAAATCCCGCTGTGAAGGCGCTACAGGGCGTTACAGCGCGCGCAGAGAAGGCGGAAGAAAGCCTGCACCAAGCAGCAAGCTCGATCAGTTGGAAGTGGGCCGCTATTTGGGCTGCGACCAGTTGTGTGCTGCTGGCTTCCATCGTGGCGTTGTCGATGCTTCTGGTACCCAGCCCCAACGAAATCGCGGACCTACGGGCCGCTGCCGCCGCCCTGGAGGCCCAAGGTGGGCGGGTTCAGCTGTCTGTATGTGGCGATTCAAAAAGGCTGTGTGCAAGGATTGATCCGAAGGCTGAGAAAGGCGATCAGTACGGTCAAAACGGGCAGCGTTGGATGATTCTGCAGGGCTACTGAAGAGCCAAAAAAAGGGCGAAAAAAAACCGCCATGCGAAGGGCGGTTTTTTCGGTCTTACACTGTGTAGACAAGGGTTGCGAAGCCCTTTCTACACACTTCACGGGATGCAGTTATGTGTAAGGATCATAAATAATGATTATGTCATTGTCTATGTCATTCACTGTATTTCACCCGGCGTCACTGCAAATAACGGCCTAAAAACACCTGGTAGCACAGGGCCATTCACAAGCGTTCAGGATCAGGTATGATGAGGCTGCTTGCGAGTGACTGGATCCATTGTTGGGGGGCTGGGAATTAACGAATTCCGCTGTACAACCCCGCGTACATGGCCGCGAACCATGCCGGTGATTTTTATGTGGGCCCACTCTTGGCCACCTTC
>NZ_JAAEBV010000015.1:0-3449 GCF_016812185.1 Pseudomonas weihenstephanensis
CCGCGTACCTGAGTGGGTCAGATTTCGCGCCAGGCGCAGTCCTGACGGGGGTTTTGAGGCCGTAGATCAGGTGAGCGTGCCCATTGGCGGGATTCATGGCTGTGATCGAGGGCGGCGGGCAATTGCGGTCGCTCCAGTCCATCGCAGCCCCTGGGCGGTCGATGTCGTAGACGAGCCAATACTTGTGCGTGGGGCCGTTCGGCTGGATGTAGCGGGCCAGGGCAGCGCGCTCGGCGCTGCGCACCTGGAGTCCTGCGCGCAGGTCGTCGGTATGGTACGGCTTGGCCGGTAGGCGCTCGCGGAACAGCTCAAGCTGGATCGCTTGTCGCGGTTGATCGTCTGCGGCGTCGTGGTATGCTTTCAACACGTTCAAGGGCACTCCAATGCTCTTGCGGGGCCCCCGTCGCTCTCTCTTCCGCCAAGATGATCAGAGCACGGGGGTTTTGTTTTTTCTGGGGTCCAGCCTAACCCAAGGTGGGCCCACGGCGCGACTTATGCCGCTGATGCTCCTGGATCACTTCCTGAGCGCGCGGCTCAAACCTTCGACGCGCTGCGCCAAGTCGTTCACTTGCCCGCTCAAGCTCTGCACCTGCTGCGACAGGGCCATGTTCTCTGTCTGGCTGCGCTCGTACTGCCCCTGCAAGGTCGCGGCAGCTTCGGCCCACAGCTTCGAGCCCTTCGCGTGCTCGATCCGCATACTTTGCAAGGTCTCGGCGAAACTGCTCAGCTGCTGCTCGTGCTCGCTCTGTAAACTCTCCAAGGCGTCTAGCAAGGCCTTCTCGATCTCCGTCATAGCCTACTTCTCCAACTTCACGGCCTCTCGGCCAAGTTCCTTGAAATTCCACCCGCTGGACGCCTTCTTCCCTTTGGGCAGCAGGAGGTACTCGTCTTTTCCGTCGCTGTAGAACTCCATCCCCAGCGCCTGGGCGCGGGCCATCGTGGCCTTCTGCTGCTCGATGATCTGGAAATTCTCCGCCACCGTCAGCCCTGTCCACCACAGGGCCCCGCTCGCGGCCAGGATGACCGCCAGCAGGCTCCCTGCGAGCCATTTCCAGCCCGATAGGACTAACGCCCTGGTGTTGGCCTCGGTCGCGCTCAAAAGCTCGCTGAGGCTCTTCTCGCGGGCCTGGATGGCGCCGCTCAAGCTCTGTTCGCTTGATCTCAATGCCGCGAGCAAGGTCTGTTCGTGCTGTTTGTAGGCGTTCGTCACGCCCGTCTCGATATCGCTGGCTTGCTGCTTCGATTTCTCCTCGAAGCTCCGGGCCAAGTCTGAAATCCCGCTCATAGAGGGCCCCCTTGAGGCGTATGTTCTTGCCGCCGTCCGGGTCGGCGATGCTGATGGATGACTTGGTTTCGCGGGCCACCTGGAAGCCTGCACCTGTCAACTTTTCGAGCACGTCAGCACGGCTGCGCACCTCGCCCTGGGCGGCAAGGGCCAGCAGCCCGTCCGTGATCTGCTGCGCGACCTGCTGACGCTCTGGCGGCAAGTCGCGGGGCGTTACAAGGGCCCGCCTGCGAGCTGGGTCTTTCGGGTCGGAAAGGCCCAGCTCGGCGCGCTGAACCGTCGCCCAGGCATCGACCCGGCGCTGATCGGCGACGTGATAGTAGGGCTGCAAGCGCTTGCCCTCGGTCAGCTCCAGGTTGGGGATGACGAAGTTCAGCTCTAATCGTCCCTTGTCTTGGTGCTCAACCCATAGGCAGCTGTACTGCCGGGCCTCTAGGCCGGGCAGTAGCGCCTTCTCGAAACTGTCCATGAGGGCCCGTTTCTGCTCGGGCGGTAGATCCGCCTCGGCAAAGCTCAGCACGCCGCTGGTGTACTTCTTGGCGTACCGGCTGGAGTCGATCAGTTCGGCCACCTGCTCAGGATCGCCACGCAGCAGGGTTGCCCCCTCCCGCTGGCCGTCCCGGCCCAGCAGGTACTGCGTCGGCCCCTTGCCGCCGCCAGTGCCCCTGGCGTGGAACTTCACGATCACTTGTGCAGCGCTCGCAGTTCGGCCAACTCACGCTCAACCCCGGCCAGGGCGCCGATGACCTGGACGCGATCAACAGCGCCCCACTCGGCGGTGTTCATCTTGCGGGCGATCTGGTTGAGGTTGTTCCCGATACTCGCCAACTGGCGCAGCAACGCGGGATCAGCCGCCGGGGCCGCGCCGCGCAGATCACGGACTAGATCGGTCTGGCCGGGATTCAGGCAGCTCTCCCGCATCCAGCGGGCCAGCTCCGTCCTGGTGCTGTGCATCTGGAGGGTGGCCAGTTCCTCGGGGGACACCCGCACCTTGATGATCTTTTCGCGCTTTGGCTCGGTCATGGATTGGCTCTTAGTCGAGGCCCCCGACGTTGCGGACTTTAGTCCGCGGCGGCGGGGGCCGGCTGGGGGGTTTCGGGGGGCGGCACGCCCCCTGAACCAGGTCACAGAGGAACCGACCAAGCGAAGCGCCGGGAGGGCCCTCTGTGTATCCTGGCTTATAATCAAAAGCCGTGCAAGTTACAAAAGGTAACAGAGGCTCTAGATCAGGGGTTAGTGGATTTGTGGCTAACGCGCTTTGCTTGTTGGGCGTTCACCATCACAGCGCCCTTCGGTCACTGCACTGGCGACCACCTGGACTTGTGAAGAGCGGGGGGATTTACATCTGGAGGGGCACAGCTGAAGCCCCCGTAAACGGGGCTATTATCTGATATGGCTTTTTGACAACTTTTACTGAGGGTTCGCTTTGTTGGCGATGCGGGCAATCAGGCTGGCCGCGTACATTGCGAGATCGTAGTCAATTGACTCGTTGCGCAGGGCCCAGCCATCCACCATGTCGATGACATGGGATAGATCGGCTAGAAGGTCCGGGAGTTCGTCCTGGCGGAATGCATCTTTAAGGGTCATTTGAGGCCTCTTACCCAGTTGTTGATTGTTTGCCTTGATTGGCCCGTCAGGCGCGCTATTTCGGCCTCTGAGCGGCCCTCGTCAAGCAGGCTGACCAGCTTCGGCCTGAGCTGGTCACGCAGCGCCTTGCCCTTCTTCGATCCCTGTGCGGCCTGCCACGCACTGAAGCCCTCGGGCGTGAACCGGGCGTGTGTGTACCTAGCCACCGACTTGGCGATATGGCCCACCTCCTGGTGATCCAGGGGGCAAGGGAACCCAGCGTTGTACATGAGGGCCCGCTGCAGGCAGGCGGCGTGCCACTGGTCGTAACCCGGCCAGCCCTGGCGTATGGCCTTGTACGACCACTGGCTGAGCTGCTCGAAGAGGTTGCAGTTACGACCCAGTCCGTACGCAGGCAGGCGCTTGCGCCGGTCTTTCGCCGCGCTGAGGTCAAGCCAGCTGTCCAGATCGTTCAGCGTGTACAGGCGGGGCTCCCACGCCGCCACAACCCAGTGCGGGTGCAGCGGGTTCTTGCAGATCAGGCCGCTGTACTGCGGGTCTGCCCCGAGTGCCTGCTGTAGCGTGGAATCTATGGCTC
>NZ_JAAEBV010000016.1:0-3188 GCF_016812185.1 Pseudomonas weihenstephanensis
TTTTCATTTTTTTTGATTTAATTCATGGTGATCAAGAGTTGGAGAATAAACAAATAAACTCTTCGAATGAATTAGATATTTTTCGCCAGTGATCATCTTCCCACCAAATAACAGTTGGTACATTTGTGCAGTCCCTAAAGTCGAAACAGAATTGACTACCATCGCCAGCAATTCCAAAACAGACAATTTTTTTGAAGTCTGTTATGTCTTCGAGTGATTTGGGGTCAGTATTATTGCTGTCAAGCTCACCGTAATAGCCGTCAGATACAAAATACTTATTGAGTGAATCTGCTATTTCTTTAAGTTTTTGCTCATTTGAATAGATTTGAGCGAGTTCGCACTCCAGGGGATGTCCAAAAGAGTCTTTTGGGTTTTTTAGTTTTAGATTGCAAAATCCGTCAAGATCCTTGTATTTTGCTGCTAACGTACAGTAACTCGTAGGGAGTTGTAAGCCATTAATTGTGAGCTGGTTGCTCATTTCGCGTACTCCGGTCTGGTTTTGGCATACGCAATAGCTTTCAAAGAGGCGCTATTGCACTTTGTGCCATAAAGAGCTCTTAGATCTTTAATATCCAACGCTAGTCGTTGTCGTGCATTCAACTCAGCTTCGCCGTCTTTGCGCATTGATGCTTTCCCGCGTCCAGGAAAAGTGCGAGTCTCAGCATGAGCGTCGGTAGTCATTAGTACAGCGGGGCCATTATTGCGCGAGATATCTATAGTTTTGTTATATGCATTTTGAGGCATGTGATGACCAACTTCATTTACCTTCCTCTTAGCATCCATATCCTTAAAACTTCCACCATCTAAACATGGGCATGGAGCAAGCCCCAGCGGATCAACCCATCCCGTAGGATTCGGCGCATACGCATACAGGTTCAACCCACCCGCATAGCTGATCGGGTCTTTGCTGATAAACCGCCCAACCCGGGGATCATAGTACCGATAGCGGTTGTAGTGCAGCCCTGTTTCGTGATCGTGGTACTGCCCCTGAAATCTGATCGGGTTGGTCAGCCCCTCACGCTGCGCCCATTCCGAGCGTTGTTCTTTGACTTCACCCCAGGCTTTGTACTGCGCACTCCAGGCGATTTGGCCGTTGGGGTCGGTCAGTTCTTGCGGCGTGCCCAAGTGGTCGCACTGGTACCAGGCCAACACGTCAATCGGTAGCGCTTGGGCCGTGTGCGTCCACAGCGGGTCCTGGTCGATGTCGTAGGCGCCTTCGTAGTTCGGCTGCGCCAACAGGCGGATCGGTTGATGACGCATGGCCTGCGCCACGGGCACGAAGGTGCCGGGTTCGTAGAGGTAGTGGACTGTTTTACCCGCCGTGCCATCGGCTTGGGCCGGGCTGCTTTCCCAGGCCAAGGTGTCGCCGTCCCAACCGAAGAGGGTGAAGCCGCAACCCAGTTCACGCTGTTTACGCGCCTGTTCGTTTTGGTTCCAGTGCGAGCCGGCTTCCGGGCGATGCTTGTGGTGGGTGTTGGAGTATTTATGGATGCGCCGCCCCAGCGGGTCGTAGGCGTAGTCGACGCTGAGTGTGTTGTCTTCAAAGCGCACCAGACGGTTGAACAAGTCCCAGCGCATTTGGCCTTATTGGCCGTTTTGCCAACAGTAAATATCAATCCATACCGGCTCAGTTTTTAAAGAACGGTGTTGCGGTTCAACGGTTGACTGCGCCTTTAGGGCCGCTGGCAATCAGTGCGGCACCACACGCTGTTTTCATTCCATCGAGTGCAACGGCAATGCCGTCAACGGAATAAGTCGCTGTGCCCTCGGCAATGGGGAGAATCCCCTTGCACAATGGGCAACTGACCTTATGGCCGATCCATGCGATGGGATTCCATTGAGGACAGTATTGGAAACAGCTTCGAGCGCAGAGCCTCCGTGAGTAGTGACGTCGCCTAGGCAGATGATGTTTTTCATAAAATACTGTTCTAGTGACCTTAAAGCTTAGCTCTGGCTTGGGTTGCGGCGTCTTTTAAAGTTACTCTTTAATTTTCAGGCATTTCAAATTTTCCATCATGTCGATGGATCGTTCTATAGCATCCAGTATCATGAATGCTTTGTACCTTAGGCAGCTAAATTTACATACTAAAAAATCATTGTTAAGACCATTCATTCACCCACCCACAGACCTCATTTACAAGCGTTTACATTTAAAGTATCTAGATGATCATTCAGCATTGTCAACACTTCCTCTTTAGAATAAAAAAACTCCTCGCCTGCACTCATACCACCTAGGACATCGAAAATTTCATTGAGCCGCTCATCCTCAAACTCATACACGCATTCATCTAAATGCTTGGCATATATATATTTGGCGCACTGCGGGGGACTATAAGGTACAGACTCTATATGAGCGACTATTTCCTCAAGTAATTTAATCTCTCTTTCATTATTTTTCACGATTAGCACCTACACTGACAATTATTTATGGCTCGACCGTTCGAATTCGAGAGTCCTTGATCGATATCTGTTTTAGTTGGAGGGTAGTGTGGCAGTTCTAATAACGTCCCATTAGCCATTTTTGGATGAACACGGTTTACCTTCCCGAAATGATCATAAGTCTCCTCCCATGTACGCACTTGGCCAGTAGCCGGGTTGTATTCAGTAACATGTGACCTCCCTCTAGTAGGTCCAGACGTCCTGGCTAATGCTTCTTTATCGTAATACCTGATACGACCATCTGGCAGCTTACGTATACGCTCAGCAGATTTTTCTGCGCCCTGCAAAGCAGATAGCTTGCGCTTTAGCTTTTGAGAAGGGCTATCGCATCTTAACCCCAGCGGATCAACCCACCCCACCGGATTAGGCGCATACGCATAAAGATTCAACCCACCCGCATAGCTGATCGGGTCTTTGCTGATAAACCGCCCAACCCGGGGATCATAGTACCGATAGCGGTTGTAGTGCAGCCCTGTTTCGTGATCGTGGTACTGGCCCTGAAATCTGATCGGGTTGGTCAGCCCTTCACGCTGCGCCCATTCCGAGCGTTGTTCTTTGACTTCTCCCCACGCTTTGTACTGCGCGCTCCAGGCGAGTTGGCCGTTGGGGTCGGTCAGTTCTTGCGGCGTGCCCAAGTGGTCGCACTGGTACCAGGCCAACACGTCTATCGGCAGCGCTTGCGGGGTGTGCGTCCACAGCGGATCTTGGTCGATGTCGTAGGCGGCTTCGTAGTTCGGCTGCGCCAACAG
>NZ_JAAEBV010000017.1:0-3177 GCF_016812185.1 Pseudomonas weihenstephanensis
GATGGCCACTTGTGGGCCACGTTTTTCTGCAACAGCATTTTCAGCCGTCATGACAGCATCTCACCCGCCAGCAGGCCGGGGGTTTTGAAGGAAAGCTTGGGAGGGGTGAAGCTCGGCAGCGCAGGCAGGCTCGGCAGAGCGCCGCTGCTGTTGGCCAGATTCAGCAAACTTGAGGCGCTCGGCAACGCAGCGCTGGCCAGTTGCGCAACGCCTGCTTGCACAGTGGTTTTGACGTTTTGCGCTGATTGCATCGCGCCTTGGGCGGTCTGGATTACGCTCATACCGCTTTGCACCGTGGCCATGCCAGTCTTGGCCATGTCCAGGCCGCTTTTCGCCAGGCCCTTGCCTTGCTCCAGCAGCTCGGCACTTTTGCCTTGGCGCGGCAACAGGTCGGTGATCATGTTTTGGATCGGGCCGGGGAGGCTGTCCGAACC
This sequence comes from Pseudomonas weihenstephanensis, assembly GCF_016812185.1. NCBI lineage: Bacteria > Pseudomonadati > Pseudomonadota > Gammaproteobacteria > Pseudomonadales > Pseudomonadaceae > Pseudomonas > Pseudomonas weihenstephanensis. Next base: position 435 of record NZ_JAAEBV010000017.1, read on the forward strand.
CGCATCGCCGGGCTTTTCACGCGGCCATTGCGGTTGGCCGATGTAGCTGCCCACGCTCCAGGTGTCGGACGGGTCGGGCCCAAACTTGACCCGTGCCGGTCCCGGTGCAGCACCTGCCACGGCGGCGAAACCTTTGGGGTCGAGCGCGCCCTTGATACTTTTGCCCAGTGCGTCGATCACTTCAAAATCACCGCCCTTGATGCCTTGGCGGTTGGCGTACTGGTTGAACAGTTCCAGGTTGCCCTTGCCCGGCTTCAGCGGCTCAGGGAACACCCCGGCCAGACTCTTGGCACCGGTATAAGCAAAGTTGGCCGCGTGCGCCGTGTACGGGCCAGTGGTGACGTGGGTGATGCCGCCTGCGTTATAGGTCGTGGCGCTGCCGCCGCCTTGAATCACCAGCTCGGTTTTAGCGGTGAGGGTGATGCGGTCTGCGTTGGCGGTGATATTGAGTTTGGCCAACAGGTTGATGCTGTCTTTCAGCGCCCGCACGTCGATGTCGCCCGATGCGGCCACCAGTCGCCAGCCCAGATTTTGCACAAACAGGCGCATGCCTTGGCTGGCACTGGCCAAGAGTTTTTTACCAATTGAAAGACTGGTGTGACCGGTGCTGCTCAGCCCCAAGTGCTCGCCGGTCGCAATGTGGGTCGAATTGGGCGTGCTCAGCGCGATACCGGCCGGGCTCGCCAACACCAGATGCGGCTCGGTGAATTCAGGGAATTCGTTGGCGCTGACGTTGGCCGGACCGCTGCCGGTAATGCCGCGATGCTGAGCAAACAACGCCTTGGCCACCTCGTCTTGGTCACCGGCTTCCTGCGCCTGATTTTCCATGGCTTGCATGGACAGGCCGTCTTGCTGATCGCTGGCAGTGGCCAAGCGTTCGGCGGTTTCGGGCAGGTCTTTGTGGTGCTTGGATTCGTTGGGACGTGGCTCGGTCGTGATTAGCAAACCCGCCGCTGCACGTACGGCGCCGTGGCGGTCGGTGCGCAGTTCAAAGCCTTCGCCACGCGGCTGCCCCCCCGAAGGTCGCGGATGAGTCAAATAGCCCAAGTTGACCGCGCTCGCGCCGTGGTCACTGCGCAACGCGATGCTGATTTCGCTGGTGGTGTCGTCGATGCGCAGTTCGTTGGCGCGGCTGCCTTTGTACTCTTTGCTTTTGACCGTGGCTAAGGTCTTGAGCTCGGGCAATTTGTACGGCGGCAGGTTCACGCCGTGGTACAGGCAGCCCGTAATCAGCGGCTGGTCCGGGTCGCCCTCAAGGAAGGTAATCAGCACTTCCATGCCAATGCGCGGCAGGTTGATCGAGCCGAAACTCATGCTCGCCCAGTTCGACGCCACACGCATCCAGCAACTGGTTTTGTCGTCGAACTTGCCCTCGCGGTCCCAGTAGAACTGCACTTTGACGCGGCCGTATTCGTCGCAGTAAATTTCTTCGCCTGCCGGCCCCGTAACCATCGCGCTCTGGCTGCCCAGCACTTTGGGCTTGGGGTGTTTGAGCGGCGGGCGGAACGGCACGTCCCACGGGATTGCGCTGAAGGTGTTGCGATAGCCCTGATGGAAATCGTCTTTCAAGTCTGTGACATCGCTGGTGACCGACTCTTCCAGCACCTGCGGCTGCTTGCCGTGGTGGGTGATGTCGATCAGCAGCCACAGGTCATTCCATGTCGCATTGGCGTGCGCGGTGAGCGGCATGAAATGCCCGCTGACCAAGGTGGGCTGATCGCTTTTGCCCTTGGCCAGTTGGTAGTCGGTACGATGGCGTTCGAGGTTGCGATTGGCCAGGTGTTTGCCGCGTTCGCGGTCTACGAAACGACCGGGATAATCGTAATCCTCAAGGTCCGGCACAGCCTTGCTTTTGGCGTCGCTTTCCAGCTCGATGCGCGGTTTGGTGAAGTCATAATCGCGGCGCGTGACGCGGCTGGTACGCGTCGCTAAACGCATGCCAAAGCGCTTGACCATCGGCGTGTCGGCCACCAGCCCAGTGTCTTGCTGATACGCCACCGGTGCCAGTTTGGGGAAGATGGTCTGGTCGTCGCCAAACACCAGCAGGTGCGCGCCAGGGCTGTGCTGGAAGTGAAAGTGGATGCCTTCTTCCTCGCACAAGCGCTGGATGAAGGTCAGGTCCGATTCGTCGTACTGCACGCAATACACCCGCTCAGGATAGGTTGCGCTGAGCTGGAACTTATAATCGCTGGCCAAAATCCCGTGTTCTTCCAGCACCTGGGCGATGATCTGGCGCACGGTCATTTGCTGGAAGATTCGCTGGTTGACCCGGTGCGCCAAATACGACAAATGCGGGCGCAGCGACAGGTGATAGCGGGTCAGGCGCTTACCGGCTTCGCCCCGGGAGATGCTGTACACCTGCCCGTGAAAACCGGTGCCGGTGGTTGAAATCTGCAAAAACGCCTGCTTGTGCAGCAGGGTTTCGAGGTCGAGGAAAGGCCGCTCGCTGACCAGCTCCAGGTCAAAAACGAACGGCGTGTTCAGGGTTTCGCGGCCTTTGAAGGCCAGTACCTGAAAGTCCGCCCCGTCGAGGGCCAGCGTGAAATGGGGCTGATGAGCCGGTGCGAACATCCCTTGTCCCTCATGCAGTGCAGCGATTTTCGTCGTGTGGAAACAGGCGCCGAAAACAGAAAAATTCTGGGGTCATGCACGCACCGGCCCGCAACGGACCGGTGCGCTAAAACGCTCGCGCAGCCTTAGCCCGCGACCGGAGTACGCCAATCATCCGAACCGGATGTACCGG
>NZ_JAAEBV010000018.1:0-2961 GCF_016812185.1 Pseudomonas weihenstephanensis
GCGGATCGGTTGATGACGCATGGCCTGCGCCACGGGCACGAAGGTGCCGGGTTCGTAGAGGTAGTGGACTGTTTTACCCGCCGTGCCATCGGCCTGGGCCGGGCTGCTTTCCCAGGCCAAGGTGTCGCCATCCCAACCGAACAGGGTGAAGCCGCAGCCCAGTTCCCGTTGTTTGCGCGCCTGTTCGTTTTGGTTCCAGTGCGAGCCGGCTTCCGGGCGATGCTTGTGGTGGGCGTTGGAGTATTTGTGGATGCGCCGCCCCAGCGGGTCGTAGGTGTAGTCGACGCTGAGTGTGTTGTCTTCAAAGCGCACCAGTCGGTCGAACAGGTCCCAGCGCATTTGGCTTTGTTGGCCGTTGTGCCAGCGGCGGATCTGGTTGCCGCGTTCGTCGTATTCGTAGTGGATGCCGGCGTATTCGCGCAGCAGGTTGTCCATCAGTGTGTTGCGTTTCGGGTCTTGATCCAACGGGCGGCGGATTTCGGCCACGCTGTTGTCCAGCAGGTTGCTGGCCGGGTCGAAGGCGAAGGTTTCGACGCCCAGGCGGCTGGTGGCGCTGAGCAGGCGGCCCACCGGGTCGTAGCGGTAGGACAGCGGCCCGCGGCATCGTATTGATAGTCGCGCCTAGTAGCGCGGACTGGTCATATGCAAGCTGGTTTTTTAAAGAACGCTGCCGCCATTCAACGGCTTACGGTCCCTTTAGGGCCACTGGCAATCAGACTGGCCCCGCAGGCGGTTTTCATCCCGTCGAGGGCAACGGCAATTCCGTCAACGGAAGAAGTGGCGCTGCCCTCGGCAATCGGGAAAATCCCCTTGCACAACGGGCAACTGACCTTGTGACCGCCCCCGGCAATGGGCTTGCCGTTGAGGTCGGTATTGGGAAAAGCTTCGAGTACGACACCACCGTGGGTGGTGGTGTCGCCTAGGCGGATGATGTCTTTCACTGTTGAGCCTCTCTGGTTATCTTGAATTTCGACCGCGCCAACTGCTGCTTTTTGGCATCATGTCTGAAATATCTTTCAGCTTTATCTGACCGAATTAGCTGGCTGATTCTATAGTGAGATTAGAATTAAACTGTTGCTCAACGAGCAGCGTCAATTTTAGACAAATACCTCAATAGTCGACAAAAAGCTACCGAGTCACCCTTGAAGTTTGGTTTGGATAAAGAACTATGAAACTCATAAAGTTGCATTGTTTTTTACGGAGTTAGTTGCAAGCTTGTTAAATATATTGATTTCACTAAAGTCGCTTTCAATGGTTGCTACAGAATACCCACCCCGTCTATCCCATTGATTGGTCAGCCAGTTGACTCTGTGGCCATCGGGGCGAGTCTTGGCGATACGCTGGTTGTGTACGTCGTATTCGTGCTGCTGCTCTATGCACTCCTTGTGCCCAGCATCAAGGGTGAAAAGGGAGCCAAACTTGGCGCGCGTCTACATACGACGTGCACGCATTGGCGACGCGGGGCAAATGCTGGTGATGTTTGTTTGTTAAAGAGCGCTGGTGCGGCTGCTGAACCGTGAGCAAGTCGTATATGGATGCGAACCTGTGGCGACCTAGCACCACAAGCGCGTTTCATGTTGTCCAGCCCCACCGTAATGCTGTTGTCAGAGTAGATGCTGCTAACTTAGACCAACGAATATGGCTCATTAAAAAGGGGCGCATCAATAAGTACCTTCGCCCGCTATCGGCTGCCGTCGGGGTCAGTGTGGAGGTATGATTGCCTGCGATAACGCCGTCGTGCTCGGCAGCGGTATCAAAGCAAACTATCGTTGTGCTCCACTCAAATTCTTAGGAGGCGGTATATAGATATTTCAGCTTGAATTGTTCTTTGTCATAAAAAAGATCAAAGTTTGCTGAAATCTCTTCTTCGCCCTGCTCACTAAATAGCCTGCAGTTTATTCTCCAACAATCAGTTTCTTCATCGGTACCGTAGATATCCAATAGGTTGTCTTCTAGAAGATGTGGGGATGCCCCTTTTTTTGGGGGCGGCTTAAGGAGGTATTGGTCAGTGTTGAAATAGTCATCTAGGTATTCGCGCGCCTCATTATATATTGCCGGTGTCATGCCGAACTCAGTCTTGAGTTTGGCCGTGCTTTTTTCATTAAATGCATCCATGAAGTCTTCAATCAGACTGTAAGCGGCTTCATATACTTTTTCTTTTTTAATAAACATTGTCATCGACCTCTTCTATTTTTTGGGAGGTTTGTTGATGTTCCGGAAGTTGCTCCAAGACCACTTAAGTAGCCTCGCGCTTTCAGAACTGCACATTTTGATTCTGGACTGCCAATGCCTGCTGATCGTAAGGCCTTAAAAGCTATAACAGTTTCGGAGCCCAATAGGCCGCCATTAGCACTATTGTTTTGGACCTGGGAGGCATTGTAATGCTGCGTACCTCTCGTTGTACCGTCAACATTTCTGCCTTGTAATGTTATGGCTATCGCTTCGCGGTGTTTATAACCGGGTACGGAGGTCACTGTATTGTCTTGATAGATATGGTGAGAGTCATATTGAGTGCCTTTGTTTCGTTTAGTGAGATTGCCATGGGTGTCGACGTCTAGCCCTGCATCGGCAAGAATTTTCTCGCAGTCACTTTTACAAGGGCAGGAATTAAGCCCCAGCGGATCTACCCACCCAACCGGATTAGGCGCATACGCATACAGATTCAACCCACCCGCATAGCTGATCGGGTCTTTGCTGATAAACCGCCCAACCCGGGGATCATAGTACCGATAGCGGTTGTAGTGCAGCCCCGTTTCGTGATCGTGATACTGCCCCTGAAATCTGATCGGGTTGGTCAGCCCCTCACGCTGTGCCCATTCCGAACGCTGTTCTTTTATTTCACCCAAGGCTTTGTACTGCGCGCTCCAGGCGAGTTGGCCGTTGGGGTCGGTCAGTTCTTGCGGCGTGCCCAAGTGGTCGCATTGGTACCAGGCCAACACGTCAATCGGCAGCGCTTGGGGC
>NZ_JAAEBV010000019.1:0-1873 GCF_016812185.1 Pseudomonas weihenstephanensis
TTGGCCTGGTACCAGTGCGACCACTTGGGCACGCCACAAGAACTGACCGACCCCAACGGCCAAATCGCCTGGAGTGCGCAGTACAAAGCCTGGGGTGAAATAAAAGAACAGTGTTCGGAATGGGCGCAGCGTGAAGGGCTGACCAACCCGATCAGATTTCAGGGCCAGTACCACGATCACGAAACAGGGCTGCACTACAAGCGCTATCGGTACTATGATCCCCGGGTTGGGCGGTTTATCAGCAAAGACCCGATCAGCTATGCGGGTGGGTTGAATCTGTATGCGTATGCGCCGAATCCTACGGGGTGGGTTGATCCGCTGGGGCTAGCATCAAGCGCCGCAAATGCAACTCATATCACCTATCAAGGTATCGACTCAAAGACAGGGAAGCCTTATATAGGCTATGCAAGTATGCAAGGAAATAAAACAGGCACTGAGGTTTTAAAATATCGTTATGGCGGCGATTATTCACGTTTTGCAGGTGGTGCACCAGAAGTCTTATATACGGGACATGGCCAATCTGGAAAAGATACTGCCCGCGGGTTAGAGCAACGCCGTTTTGAGCAATTAGGCAGGCTTGAGGGAACTGCAAACAAACAAAATCCAGTAGGTGCTGGCAATGCACGAAATAAAGAGTATATGTCAGCAGCAGATAGCTATTTAGAAAAAGAGAACTTAAGTGGAGCCAAGTCGGGATTATCATGCAATTGCAAACTAAAAAAGTGAGGCTGGCACAATGAAAAAAAGAATAACTTGGAAAGCTGGCGCATTTATTGTGATCGAGCTTGAGAGCGGTCTATTTACAGTAGCTCAAATGATTGCAAGTGCGATCATGCGGTTTTATGATATAAAGTCAGACAAGGATGAGTGGGAAGATGTAAGCTGGCCTGAAGTAAAACCACTCTTCCAAGTATTCGTAGGAACTGTAGTTCAAAGAGATTTAGGTGTCAGGAAAATCGCTATTGAATCTATAGCTTCCCTCCATGACAATATCAATCCTTACTGGATAAAACCCTACACTTCGATGGACGCTCTACATTACAATGCCACTTCTAATAGCTTTCCATTCCTTGGAGGAAAGCTTATAGATCTAGGCATAGGTAATGATAGAGAAACTACAACAGCCCCAGTATTAAAGCTTGATTTGTCTGTATCCAAAGACAGAGAAACTATTGAGCTCTATGAGTTGACGAATATGTGGGGCAGTCATGACTTGAATGACAGATTGGTTAGGTATTTTAATACCGGAATTAACAGAGATGATCTTAAGTTTGAGGTATTTCCGGGGCTTTGGGTAGATCGCGAGAAACTTCGCCCTTTAACCCGCAGGCTGCCAGAGCCCCTCAGATAAAGCTGAATCTACGCCGACAGAGAGAGATGACATTCTCTGATACTACTCCGCAAACACAGCGATTAACCGATTGACGGTATTGGTCATAAAGTCACCTGTACTGGGGCGAGGCGGAGTTACGTAAGGCAGCGCGACTACTCCAAGGAAGGGATTACAGATGCCCCCGCGGACATGAAAACAGCGTGTCGTTCCGCACTGATTGCCAGTGGCCCGAAAGGCGCAGTCAACTGTTGAACCGCTACACCGTTCTTTAAAAACTGAGACTGTGCTGGGACTTGTTCGACCGTCTGGTGCGCTTTGAAGACAACATACTCCGCGTCGACTACGCCTACGACCCGCTGGGGCGGCGCCTCCATAAATACTCCAACGCCCACCACAAGCATCGACCGGAAGCCGGCTCGCACTGGAACCAAAACGAACAGGCGCGTAAACAACGTGAACTGGGTTGCGGCTTTACCCTGTTCGGTTGGGACGGAGACACCCTGGCCTGGGAAAGCAGCCCGGCCCAGGCCGATGGCACGG
>NZ_JAAEBV010000002.1:0-709298 GCF_016812185.1 Pseudomonas weihenstephanensis
CGCATTATAGGCTAATAAAATGCGCCGTCCAGCACTAATTACAGCTTTATTCGGTTTTTAGCGTAATCCGTGCAAAAGCCTTCTTTCCTGCCTGACATACATGGGTCGAACCCAGTACATATATAAAGGTGCGATCAACCACCTCTCCATCTATTCGCACACCACCTGAACCCAGCAAATCACGCGCAACAGCGGAGTTCTTCACCAGCCCGGCCTTATTAAGGACCGCCGCAATCGGCATATCTTCAGTCGCAAGCAGTTCAATCTCTGGCAAATCGTCAGGCAGCTCACCCTCTTTCATGCGATTACCCGCCCCACGGTGCGCGTTAGCAGCAGCCTCATCACCATGGAAACGAGCCACAATCTCTTCAGCAAGCTTGATTTTGATATCGCGCGGGTTAGCCCCCGCCTCGACATCAGCTTTAAACGCATTGATTTCGTCCATCGAGCGAAAGCTCAGCAACTCAAAGTAACGCCACATCAACGCATCCGGTATGGACACCAGCTTGCTGTACATCACACCCGGCGCTTCTTGAATACCGACATAGTTACCCAAGGACTTGGACATCTTCTTAACGCCGTCCAAACCCTCCAGCAGCGGCATAGTCACAATGCACTGAGCCTCCTGCCCATAGCCGCGTTGCAACTCACGCCCCATCAGCAAGTTGAATTTCTGATCAGTACCACCCAGCTCTACATCAGCCCGCAAAGCGACCGAGTCATAACCCTGCACTAACGGATATAGGAATTCATGAATCGCGATGGGCTGGTTCGTGGTGTAACGCTTGTCGAAATCATCGCGCTCAAGCATCCGGGCCACGGTGTACTGAGACGTCAAACGAATGAAGTCAGCCGGCCCCATCTGATCCATCCAGGTGGAGTTGAAAGCGACTTCAGTTTTAGCAGGGTCGAGGATCTTGAAGACTTGTGCTTTATAAGTCTCAGCATTATCCAGCACTTGCTCACGCGTCAGCGGAGGACGCGTTGCGCTCTTACCGCTGGGGTCACCAATCATCCCTGTGAAGTCACCAATCAAAAAGATGACGTGATGGCCCATCTCCTGAAACTGACGCAGCTTATTAATAAGGACTGTGTGCCCCAAATGCAGGTCGGGCGCTGTCGGATCAAATCCGGCCTTAATACGCAGCGGCTGGCCGCGCTTTAATTTCTCGACCAATTCAGACTCGACCAGTACCTCTTCGGCACCACGCTTGATTAGCGCTAGCTGCTCTTCAACCGACTTCATATCAGACCCGTAAGGCTCAAATTCAAAGGGAACCAACCATACAAGATCAGCCACTAATTACAAGTTCTCACCTACGTGTGGGCAGCTATCTGTCAGCCAATGCTTCAGCGGCTTGCTTCATGGGTGTTTTGGTTATATTTTATACAGTTATTTCATGTTCACCGTGTCAGTCATCTTTTCCAATTCATCTATCTCAAAGTCAAATTATCTATGACCAGTCAACCGCCTAAAGCGCCGCCGCTTTATCCGAAGACCCACCTGCTTGCCGCTAGTGGAATCGCTGCATTATTAAGCTTGGCCCTGCTGGTATTTCCTTCAAGCGAAGTAGAAGCCAAACGCACGACTCTAAACCTGGAGCTCGAAAGCCCCGCAGAACAACTGACACAAGATCAAGACGCTTCCGAATTGGTTCAAGCCACAACAGAGGCGCCAGCCTCGCCCTTTGCCCAAATCGAACAGCAAGAGACTGCCCCGACCGCAACAGCTAAGGTCGACGAGAAAAAAGAGCCTAACCACCGCGAAGTTATCGTGGCAAAAGGTGACACGCTCTCAACATTGTTCGAAAAGGTGGGACTGCCTTCCGCATCCGTGCATGAGATTTTGGCCAGCGACAAGCAAGCTAAGCAATTTAGCCAACTCAAGCACGGTCAAAAACTTGAGTTTGATATGAGTCCTGATGGTCAACTCAAAAGCCTGCACAGCCGTGTTAGCGACCTTGAAACCATTACCCTGACAAAAACAGCCAAGGGCTATGCGTTTAACCGGGTGACAACATTGCCTACCGTACGCACAGCGTATGTACACGGCGTCATCAGCAGCTCGCTTTCCGCGTCGGGGCAACGTGCAGGCTTGCCGCACAGCATGACAATGGACATGGCCAAGGTATTTGGCTACGACATTGACTTCGCCCAGGACATTCGCCCAGGCGACCAGTTTGAAGTGATCTATGAGCAAAAAGTCGCCAACGGCAAAACGGTCGCGACGGGCAATATTCTGTCCGCACGCTTCACCAACCGCGGTAAGACTTACACCGCCGTGCGCTACACCAACAAACAAGGCATCAGCAATTACTACACCGCTGACGGTAATAGCATGCGTAAAGCGTTTATCCGCACACCGGTAGACTTCGCTCGCATCAGCTCGCGCTTTTCTTCAGGCCGCAAACACCCAATCCTGAACAAGATCCGCGCCCACAAAGGCGTGGACTATGCAGCACCTCGTGGCACTCCGATCAAAGCTGCCGGTGACGGTAAAGTGCTACTCGCCGGTCGCCGCGGTGGTTACGGCAATACCGTCATCATTCAACACGGCAACACCTATCGCACTCTTTACGGCCACATGCAGGGGTTTGCCAAAGGCGTCAAAACAGGCGGTTCTGTTAAGCAAGGCCAAGTGATTGGTTATATCGGCACTACCGGCCTGTCGACCGGCCCCCATCTGCACTATGAATTTCAAGTGAATGGCGTACACGTCGATCCGCTGGGCCAAAAGCTCCCAATGGCCGATCCAATTGCCAAAAACGAACGCGCTCGCTTCCTGCAACAAAGCCAACCCCTGATGGCACGCATGAACCAGGAAAAAGCCACGCTGCTCGCGTCGAGCAAACGCTAAATCATGGCGCTCTATATAGGTGTGATGTCCGGGACTAGCCTGGACGGCATGGACATCGCACTCATTGAGATGGGTGCGAGACCCACATTGGTTGCCACTCACTACACGCCGATGCCCGCTGCCTTGCGCGCCGAGCTGCTCGGCTTGTGTACCAGCGGCCCGGATGAGGTCATGCGGTGCGCCCTTGCTGAAAACCGCTGGGTCGAACTGGCGGCTCAGGGCGTCAATGCACTCCTTGCACAACAACAGCTCACACCCGCTTCAATCAGAGCAATCGGTAGTCACGGCCAGACCATCCGCCATGAACCCGCCCTAGGCTTCACGGTACAAATTGGCAACCCGGCGCTACTGGCAGAACTTACAGGTATATGCGTGGTAGGCGACTTTCGACGCCGAGACGTGGCCGCTGGCGGTCAAGGCGCACCTTTGGTCCCTGCATTCCATGAAGCACTGTTCAATGACGACGCTGGCTATCGCGCAGTCTTGAACGTAGGCGGTTTCAGCAATCTCAGCCTGATTACGCCTACATCACCTGTCGCCGGATTTGATTGCGGCCCAGGCAACGTGCTACTGGATGCCTGGATACACGACACCTGCGGCGAGCTCTACGACCGTAATGGCCAATGGGCTGCAAGCGGCAAGGTAGAACCGATATTGCTTGAGACACTGCTCAGCGATTCGTTCTTCAAGACAAAAGGCCCAAAAAGCACCGGCCGTGAAGTTTTCAACCTCAGCTGGCTAAAGCATCACCTGCAAAATTTGCCCACGTTCGCCGCCGAAAACGTTCAGGCAACCTTGCTCGAGCTCACCGCGCTGACCATCGTAGAATCGTTAAAAGCCGCTCAACCGCTCACTGAAGAGCTGCTGGTATGCGGCGGCGGCGCGCACAATGGCACGCTCATGGCACGGCTGGCCGCACTGCTCCCCCACACAACAGTCAGTAGCACACACGCCAAAGGCGTCGACCCGGACTGGGTTGAAGCGATGGCGTTTGCATGGCTCGCGCATTGTTGCCTGGAAAACATCCCCACCAACCGCCCGAGTGTCACTGGCGCCCGTGGTCTACGGGTCCTCGGCGCAATCTACCCCGCCTGAAGCCCTCTTAACAATTTGCACACAGCAAAACGCCGCGAACTGACGCGGCGTTTTGAATACTGCGAGTGCTGAGTGATCAGATCGAGAACGAAGATCCGCAACCACACGTCGTGGTGGCGTTAGGATTGTTGATCACAAAACGCGAGCCTTCCAGGCCTTCCTGATAATCCACCTCGGCTCCCGCCAAGTACTGGAAGCTCATTGGATCGACCACCAGGCTCACGCCTTCGCGCTCAACGATAGTGTCATCGTCGGCCACGTCATCATCGAACGTGAAACCATACTGAAAACCGGAACAACCGCCGCCCGTAACAAACACGCGCAACTTCAAACGATCATTACCCTCTTCATCGACCAGGCTCTTCACCTTGTGCGCAGCACCTTCGGTGAATTGCAAAGCCGTGGGGGTGAAGGATTCGACGCTCATGCTGACTATCTCCCGGCGCTATGCCGCCATAATGCGTGATGGCGCGCATTATCCGCTTCTCCTAGAAAAGCGGTCAACTATTCATAAGTAGCAACGGCAAGCCAGCGACTTGCCGCTTGAGCATATTGCTTGCCCTTACGGCAGCATCCCGGCATGCGACAAGCCCAAACGCTCATCCAGACCGAACAGGATATTCATATTCTGAACCGCCTGACCCGAAGCGCCTTTGACCAGATTGTCGATCACCGACAACACCACGACCAGATCGCCATCTTGAGGACGATGGATCGCGATTCGGCACACATTCGCGCCACGCACACTGCGAGTCTCGGGGTGGCTGCCGGCAGGCATCACATCGACGAAAGGTTCGTTGGCGTAACGCTTTTCAAACAACGCCTGCAAATCTACGGAACGGTCAACAACGGTCGCATACAGCGTGGAATGGATACCGCGAATCATCGGCGTCAAGTGCGGGACAAACGTCAGCCCCACGTCCTTACCGGCTGCACGACGTAGACCCTGACGGATCTCAGGCAAGTGGCGATGACCTTTTACTGCATACGCTTTCATGCTTTCTGAGGTCTCTGCGTAAAGAGAACCTACGCTAGCCCCACGCCCCGCACCGCTGACACCGGACTTGCAGTCCGCAATCAACACCGAAGTATCGGCAAGCCCAGCTTCCAGCAAGGGAAGAAAGCCCAGCTGGGTAGCAGTCGGGTAGCAACCGGGCACCGCAATCAGGCGCGCCTGCTTGATTTGCTCGCGATTAACTTCCGGCAGGCCATACACCGCTTCTTTCAGCAGTTCTGGGGCGCCGTGCGGCTGACCGTACCACTTGGCCCACTCATCCGCGTCCTGCAAACGGAAGTCCGCGGACAGGTCGATCACCTTGGTGCCCGCAGCCAGTAGCTCACCCGCTAGCGCATGGGCAACACCATGCGGCGTGGCGAAAAACACCACATCACACGCGCCCAATGTTTGCGTGTCCGGCACGCTGAAGGCCAGGCCATCGTAATGACCGCGCAGGTTGGGATACAGATTGGCTACCGGCAGGCCCGCTTCGGATCGAGAAGTGATGACCACCACTTCAGCCTGCGGATGCTGTGCCAGCAAACGCAGCAATTCGACCCCGGTGTAACCCGTGCCGCCGACAATACCGACCTTGACCATAACCTGCCCCTCAACGAACCCACTGGAAAGCCCTCGATAATAGGGACAGCGCGCCCCTGCGACAACCGCCAAGGTGACTCTCAAGCGCTCTACTACTACTATTTGGTCTACCGTGAACCTGGGAATAACTAAAAATGCTTTATCTATGGCTCAAAGCCTTCCACATCATCAGCATCGTCTGCTGGTTTGCTGGCCTGTTTTACCTGCCGCGCCTGTTCGTATACCACGCACAAAGCGAAGACACCGTCAGCAAAGAACGCTTCAGCGTCATGGAGCGCAAGCTCTATCGCGGCATTATGGGCCCGGCAATGATCGCCACCCTGATCTTTGGAGGATGGCTAATCAGCCTCAACCCCAGTGGTTACTTCAGCCAAGGCTGGATGCACGCCAAGCTGACGCTGGTCGTACTGCTAATCGGCTATCACCATATGTGCGGCGCCCAGGTCAAACGCCTCGCCCGCGGTGAAAATACCCGCAGCCATGTGTACTACCGCTGGTTCAACGAAGTGCCCGTCCTGTTTCTGATCGCTATCGTAATTCTGGTGGTGGTCAAACCGTTCTAACTGCATCTCATCTTTCATCGAGGTTATCCAATGTCACTGCCTGCTCTGCTTGAACAACGCTTGCGCCTGCCGGTGGTGGCCGCGCCGATGTTTCTGATCTCCAATCCGCAACTGGTACTGGCCTGTTGTCGCAATGGGGTGGTGGGCAGTTTCCCTGCACTCAACCAACGCGACAGCAGCGGGTTCAAAGCATGGCTTGAAGAGATCGAAGCCGGGCTGGCGTTGCTGGATAACCCGGCGCCTTACGCCGTTAACCTGATTGTGCACAACAGCAACGAAAGGCTTGAGGCCGACCTGGCCATTTGCATCGAACACAAGGTTCCGATCGTGATTACCAGTCTGGGCGCCGTGAAGGAAGTAGTGGACGCCATTCATGGCTACGGAGGCCTGGTGTTCCACGACGTCACCACACGCCGACATGCCGAAAAAGCGGCACAAGCCGGCGTCGATGGCCTGATTGCAGTCGCCGCGGGCGCTGGCGGGCATGCCGGTACATGGAGCCCGTTCGCACTGGTCGCTGAAATACGTCAGTTTTTCGACAAGACCGTGCTACTGGCAGGGTGCATCAACCACGGCCGGGAGATTCTGGCCGCTCAGGTGGTTGGCGCCGACCTGGCCTACCTGGGCACACGCTTTATCGGCACGACAGAAAGCCATGCGCCCGACGCCTATAAAGAGATGCTGCTCGCATCCCGCGCAGCCGATATCATCCACACCCCGGCGGTATCAGGCGTGCCCGCCAGTTTCATGCGCAAAAGCCTCGAAAACGCAGGGTTCGACATGGCAACCCTGAACAGTAAAGGCGAGACTGGCAACAAACTGAAACCGCTCAGCGACGAAGCCAAAGCATGGAAAACCGTCTGGTCTGCGGGTCAGGGCGTCGGCGAGATTAGCGACCTGCCATCAACCGATCAGTTAATCGCCCGTCTGGATGAGCAATACCGTCAAGCGTTACACCTCACCCAGCAACTCTCCAACCATTGGCCGCACCCCCGATAGTTCGAAGCCCGCCCCTCGGCGGGCTAGTTTCTTGAGGCACCTGACAAGGAAGTAGCAATGCCGCACCTAAGTTTGAACAAAACACCTCACGAAACGTACGCCCCCCTGGACCCATTAGGGTTCAGCGGTCGAATAGGCCGCATGCGCTTGCTCGCCTGGAGCCTGGTACTTACCCTCATCACGTGGGTTGCGGTATTGCCGGTCGCGCTTGCGCTAAAAGTGTCCTACACCCTGGGCTTCACGTGCGCGCTGGCCTTGATACTTGCTTACCTCATGACCCTGGTGAGGATCAGCGCACAACGCCTGCACGACCTTAACTGGTCAGCATGGCTGCTGTTGCTTCACCTGGTCCCTGTAGCGACCTTTATTCTGTCCACGATCATGATCCTTACGCCCGGCACGCCCGGCCACAATCAATACGGTCCACCACCACCGCCCAACAGCACCGCAGTCAAAGTGCTGGCCTGGATCTCTATCATTTTGTCGGTTGTGCTTTTCGTTGTGGGGATCCTGCTCTTTGCGTTGGGCATTGCGACCTCGTTCATCGACGCAGCCACCAGCAACAGCCTGTAGACTGCGCACTTTAATGAACGCGCCAACGCCAGGGACAACATTGTCACCGGACTGCACCGTTGCGATGGAGAACAGCATGACCCGTTACGCTTTGATCACTGGCGCCTCAAGCGGCATTGGCCTGGCCCTGGCAGAAGCCCTCGCCCGTCGCGGGCGCAGTTTGATTCTGGTTGCCCGCCAACGCGATGCGCTGGAAGCCATTGCCCTCGAGTTCACCCGCCGCTTTGGCGTTGAAGTGCTATTTCGCGCGTGTGATCTGGGCGAACCGTTGCGTTTGTCCGGTTTCCTGCTGGAGCTTGAAGAAGGCGACCGCCAGATCGACTTACTGGTTAACTGCGCGGGCATCGGCACCTGCGGCCCCTTCCTGGCCCACGACTGGAGCGCCGAGCAAGACCTGATCGAGCTCAATGTACTGGCGCTCACTCGCTTGTGCCACGCCATCGGCAACATGATGGCAGTGCAAGGTGGCGGGCAAATCCTCAACGTGTCATCGATCGCGGCCTATCAACCGGGGCCTTGGCTGAGCACCTATTTCGCCAGCAAAGCCTACGTGCTGCATTTTTCAGAAGGCTTGCGCGAAGAAGTCAAAAAGACCGGGATCAAGGTGTCGGTACTCTGCCCCGGTATAACCCGCACCGGTTTCTTCGATGCCGCCAACATGAATACCGCCACGGTCAAAAAAAGTCGTAACGCGCTCAGCCCTGAAGAAGTCGCGCTGTATACCGTGCGCGCCCTCGAAAAGAACAAAGCGATCATCATGCCCGGTTGGCGCAATCGTTGGTTAACCCGCATCCCGCGCGTACTTTCGCGATGGATGACACGCAAAATCGCCGCATCGGTTAACAAGTCTTACTGCCCACGTTAAGTCGGCTGGCCGCCAAACCGTCCTCTGGGTACACTCAGGCCGGACTTCACTTACGGAGATACAGCTTTGGATACTCTGTTCACCAAGATCATCAACCGTGAAATACCCGCCAATATCATCTACGAAGATGATCAGGTGCTGGCCTTTCACGACATCGCCCCACAAGCGCCGGTACATTTTCTGGTCATCCCGAAAAAACCGATCCGCACCCTCAACGACCTCACCGAAGAAGACAAAGCGCTAGCGGGCCACATCCTGTTCACCGCCCAACGCCTGGCGGTCGAACAAGGCTGCGAGAAAGGCTTCCGCGTTGTCATGAACTGCAATGAAGATGGCGGCCAGACCGTCTACCACATTCATATGCACGTTTTGGGTCAGCGCCAGATGAACTGGCCTCCGGGCTGATTTTTAACACCACGCCCTCGTGGGAGCCGCAACGCTCCCACTCACGCATGATCCAGCGCAAACCCTGCCCACCCGATTGGGGTAAACTGGCCGCCGTGATTTTTTCCGGAGGTAAGCATGACTACCCAACGTCACTACTCGCCGATTGACCGTCTTCTGTTACAAGCCGATACCGCGATGCGCACCTTGTTGCCATTCAGTGGCCAGCCGCATCGCCCGTCACCTGCCATCGTCAAACCTGAAAACCCGCTGGGTGAGCAGGCAACACGTCATGTTGCCGGGCTGATGCGTATCAACCACACCGGTGAAGTCTGCGCCCAGGCCCTGTACCAAGGTCAGGCCCTGACCGCCAAGCTGGCGCATGTGCGTGAAGCCATGGAGCATGCCGCAGAAGAAGAAATCGATCATTTGGCCTGGTGTGAGCAACGTATCCGCCAATTGGGCAGCCATCCAAGCGTGCTCAACCCGCTGTTTTACGGCATGTCCTTCGGAATTGGCGCGGTTGCAGGCTTGATCAGCGACAAGGTCAGCCTGGGATTTGTCGCCGCAACTGAAGACCAAGTGTGCAAGCACCTCAATGAACACCTTGAACAATTGCCTGCCGAAGATGAAAAGTCGCGCGCGATTCTTGAGCAAATGCGTATCGACGAAGAACGCCACGCGGAATCTGCACTCGATGCGGGCGGCTACCGCTTCCCTGCCCCGATCAAATTTGGCATGAGCCTGATGGCAAAAGTCATGACTAAAAGCACGTATCGTATTTAATTGTTCCTGCAAAACGCGCACAAAAAAGGCGGCTTACCTCACGGTAGCCGCCTTTTTTTATCAAAACCTTACGACATGTTGCGTGCGTAAAAGATTTCGAGCATTTCGTGCTTAACGCGTTCAGTGACCTGAGCACGCTGCTCCACCGAAAGATTGCTGGTGGCATCGCCGAACAGGTAGTTATCCAGTTCGAAGTCCTTGAGCAGCATTTTGGTGTGGAACAGGTTCTCCTGATACACATTCACATCGGTCATTTGATAACCGGCGCGGGTGTCTTCGGAGAGGTAGTTCTGGATCGAATTGATCTCATGATCAATAAAGTGCTTCTTGCCTTCCACATCACGGGTAAAACCCCGGACGCGGTAGTCGACCGTCACGATATCCGAATCAAATTTATGAATCAGATAGTTGAGAGCTTTAAGCGGTGAAATAACGCCGCACGTCGACACGTCAATATCCACACGGAATGTTGCAATACCGTCCACCGGGTGAATCTCCGGGTAGGTGTGCACCGTAATATGACTTTTGTCGAGGTGAGCCAGAATGGTCTCGGGCAGCGGGCCTGGGGATTCTTCGATCTGGCTTTCGGTAGGTGTTACCGGCTGCTCCGAAATCAGAATAGTCACGCTGGCGCCTTGGGGATCGTAATCCTGACGGGCGATGTTCAGGATGTTGGCACCAATGATATCAACCACATCTGTAAGGATCTGCGTCAGGCGTTCTGCGTCGTACTCTTGATTGATGTACTCAACGTATGCCTGCTGGTCTTGCGGGGTTTCCGCATAGCAGATGTCATAGATGTTGAAGCTCAAGGTCTTTGTCAGGTTATTGAACCCGTGGAGCTTGAGTTTGCTTTTCACCGTAATAAAACTCTCTATGTCGATGCGGCTCGGCCGCGTGATCCAGCATGCCCGTCAAGTGCGTAGGACGCACCTGCGTAGGACGGTTAACACCTCTTCGCGATGGCGATTTTGGTTATCTGTTAGGACACGTGACCGGGAGATATCCCCGCCACGACCCTTAAAAAAGTGGCGCATTATGCAGACGTCCGCGACTGATCGCCAGAGTCTGCAACGCTTTTATGAAAATTGAATGTCCACTCAAGCCAGTTCGATTATTTCGTAGTCATGGCTGATCGCAACGCCAGCCGCGCCGAGCATGATCGACGCCGAGCAATACTTCTCGGCAGACAGCTCGATAGCCCGTTTAACCTGCGTTTCTTTAAGGCCACGCCCTTTGACTACAAAGTGCAGGTGGATTTTGGTGAACACCTTTGGGTCTTCAGTGGCGCGTTCGGCCTCCAAAAAAGCCTCGCAACTTTCAACGGCCTGACGCGACTTTTTGAGAATGCTGACCACATCAAAGTTACTGCAACCGCCGAGTCCCAGTAACAGCATCTCCATCGGCCGCACACCCAGGTTACGGCCACCGCTTTCAGGCGGACCATCCATGACAACGACGTGGCCGCTGCCCGATTCACCCAAAAACATGGCTTCACCAGCCCATTGAATGCGTGCCTTCATTGCTCAGACTCCACTGGTTTAAAAGGGGCGCCAGCTTATCACAGGGCCGAAATTCGATGACTGACCAGCCTGAAGCGATTCTCTGACACAGCACCAGGAAAATTCTGCAATCGGTAAAGAATTCGTCTGGTAAGCTGGCGCCAAATCGCTGGCGCCAGCCAGCAAGCGCTCTATATAAAAATAGATATAACCCTTACCGTGCACGCTTTCCGGGATACAACCATGGTTGCCCTTACTCCCATACCCAAGATCAAAAACCTCGACAAATTTCTGACTCATTGCCAGCGCAAACGTTATCAAGCCAAGAGCAATATCATTTGTGCCGGCGAGCGTTCGCACACCCTGTTCTTTATCGTCAAAGGCTCAGTCACCATCGTGATCGAGGACGATGATGGGCGTGAAATGATCATCGCTTACCTCAACAGCGGGGACTTTATTGGCGAGTTGGGTTTGTTCGAACAACCGGGCCTGGAGCAGGCGCGCAGTGCATGGGTCAGGGCCAAGACCGAATGCGAAGTTGCAGAAATCAGTTACACAAAATTCAGAGAGTACGCGCATCAGGAACCTGAAATCCTTTCCGCGCTCAGCGGCCAAATCGCACAGCGGTTACGTAATACCACGCGCAAGGTCGGCGATCTTGCGTTCTTCGATGTCACCGGTCGCGTTGCGCGCTGCCTATTGGAGCTGTGCAAGCAACCCGATGCCATGACTCACCCGGACGGAATGCAAATTAAAGTAACGCGTCAGGAAATCGGCCGAATAGTCGGTTGTTCGCGTGAGATGGTTGGGCGGGTGCTGAAGGATTTGGAAGAACAGAACCTGGTCAGCGTCAAAGGCAAGACCATGGTGGTGTTTGGAACTCGCTAGGGCTTGAGTAAGGGCGCCAGTATCTGTTGATAGCGGGCAGTGAGCTGCTCGAAAAAATCCGGTGCTGCACACACTTCATGCAACGCAATGTGACTGTCAGCACGACAACGCTGCGGCAAGTCACAGCGTTGATTGAACTGATTGACCGCCGCCACCATCGATTCGCGTTCATTATCGAGCAGTAATGCGCCGTGAACCAAGCACACAGGCCGCTGGCCACCCTGACTTTGGCGCCAGCGTTGAGCAGTCCCCACCAACTTGCGAGCGTTCAGATTGACATTGAAACGGCCATCGCAAAAAGCCCCTTCAACCTCACCCAATGACGCAGTACCGCCCAATTCGGTCAACAGATCACAGATCGGCTGACACAGACGACGGTAAGCCGTTTCGATCCGGCCGTGATCGCCTTCGCTGCGAGGCGGTGCGTAGACCAATGCGATGTTCACCGTTGAGGCCGACTGCGGAACGGGTTCGCCGCCGGTTTCACGCAACAGGATCGGCCAGCCACTGGCGGCCAGCTCGACACTCGCGTGCTCAAAACCTGGTGAACGACTCAAGCGCCGAGGCATGACCAGCGACCGGTCAGTGGGCTGCCAGAACAACACACCCGCCTCTAACTCGCCAGCGCAGACCGCCGCCAGCAAATCCTGCTCGGCCTTAAGACCGGCTTCGACGCTAAGTTGTTGAATGACGGTCATGGGATTCCTGCTCAAAATCTGTAGCCACTGGCGCAGGCTGCGATAAGGGTGCTGGCAAATCGCAGCCTCGTGCCTCGACAGCGACTACAGCGTTAATCCAGTGTTGAGCCGGTGATGGATGTCCCGCGCTCCGGGAAGAACAAACGCTGCAACTCAGCACCCGGGTTTTCCGCACGCATAAACGCTTCACCGACCAGGAACGAATACACCTCGCTGATTTCCATCAGCTCAACATCGGCGCGGTTCAGAATGCCGCTCTCGGTGATTACCAATCGATCACGCGGCACACGCGGCAACAAATCCAGCGTGGTTTCCAAACTCACCTCAAAGGTGTGCAGGTTACGGTTGTTGATCCCGACCAGCGGCGTATCCAATGTTTTCAGTGCACGCTCCAGTTCGTCGCCATCATGCACCTCTACCAACACGTCCAGCCCGACGCTTTTAGCCAGGGCGGCCAGCTCGGCCATTTTCACGTCATCCAGTGCAGACACGATCAGCAACACACAGTCGGCGCCCAACGCACGGGCTTCAACGATCTGATACGGATCGATCATGAAATCCTTGCGGATCACCGGCAGCTTGCACGCAGCACGTGCCTGTTGCAGATAGGCGTCAGCGCCCTGAAAGTAATCAATGTCAGTGAGTACCGACAGACAGGTCGCCCCGCCTTTCTCATAACTTTGCGCAATGTCGGCAGGCACAAAATGCTCGCGAATCACCCCTTTGCTCGGCGATGCCTTTTTGATTTCGGCAATCACCGCAGGCTGTTTCAACTTGGCCTGCGCCAGCAAAGCCTTGGCGAAACCACGTACAGGATCAGCCTGAGCGGCCAGGCGTTCAACTTCGGCAAAGCTCACGCGGGCGCTGCGCTCAGCCACTTCCTGAACCTTGCGCGCCAGAATGCTTTCCAGAACGGTTGGCACACTCATGCTTCATTCTCCTGCTTGAAAATCGCGGTAAACGCGCCCAGTTCTTCCAGCTTTTCGCGGGCCAGCCCGGTGTGCAGCGCATCGTGCGCCAGCGCCACACCTTCTTTCAGAGTGTAGGCAAGATCAGCAGCGTACAACGCAGCGCCCGCATTAAGTACGATCATTTCAGCGGCTTTCTGGCCGGCCTCTGTTTTACGGCGGCCCAAAGCATCGCGGATCAGTTCCAGCGAGTGTTCAGGGCTGTCGACCACCAGCCCAAACAGGCTTTGGCTCTTGATACCCAAGTCTTCAGGCTGCACCCAATACTCGGTGATTTCGCCTTTACGCAGCTCGGCCACAAACGTGGGCGCCGCCAGGCTGAACTCGTCCAGACCATCTTGCGAATGAACCACCAGCACATGCTTGCTGCCCAGGCGTTGCAGCACTTCAGCCAACGGACGGCAGAGCGCCTGATTGAACACGCCGACCACTTGATGCAACACGCCAGCCGGATTCGTAAGCGGGCCAAGCATATTGAACAGGGTTCGCAGCCCAAGATCGCGACGCGGGATGGCCGCGTGCTTCATGGCGCCGTGATGGGATTGGGCAAACATGAAGCCGATGCCCACGCTGTCGATGCACCGTGCAACTTGTACCGGTGTGAGGTTCAGGTACACACCGGCCGCTTCGAGCAAGTCGGCGCTGCCACTTTTACCGGACACGGCACGATTGCCATGCTTGGCCACCGTGCAACCGGCGGCCGCGATCACCAATGCCGAAGCCGTGGAGACGTTGAAAATATTCGCCCCGTCGCCGCCGGTGCCAACAATGTCGACCACGCCATCGAGGGTATTGAGTTCGACCTTGTCCGCCAACTCGCGCATTACGGTGACGGCACCGACGATTTCGTCGATGCTTTCACTTTTCATACGCATGCCCATCATGAAAGCGCCAATCTGCGCCTCGGTGCATTGGCCGGTCATGATGTCGCGCATGACATCGCGCATTTCATCAGTGGTCAGGTCCAGATGACCGACGATACGGTTCAGGGCAGTCTTGATATCCATATGAAGTCCTTAGCGCGTGCCGCCGGTTTGTTTAAGAAAATTGGCGAACAGTTCATGACCTTGTTCGGTCAGGATCGATTCAGGGTGAAATTGCACCCCTTCGATATTGAGTGTTTTGTGGCGCAACCCCATGATCTCGTCCACCGAGCCATCCGCGTGTTGTGTCCACGCTGTCAGCTCCAGGCACTCAGGCAGGGTTTCGCGCTTGACCACCAGCGAGTGATAACGGGTGACGGTCAATGGGTTGTTCAATCCTTCGAACACCCCCGTATTGAGGTGATACACCGGGCTGGTCTTGCCGTGCATGACTTGGCGTGCGCGAACCACGTCCCCGCCAAAAGCCTGGCCGATAGACTGATGACCCAGGCACACGCCCAGAATCGGCATCTTGCCCGCAAAGTATTTGATCGCTTGCAATGAGATGCCCGCCTCGTTCGGCGTGCACGGGCCGGGCGACACCACAATGCGCTCAGGGTTGAGCGCCTCGATCTCGGCCACGGTCAGTTCATCGTTGCGCACCACCTTGACCTCTGCACCCAGCTCGCCGAGGTACTGCACAACGTTATAAGTAAAAGAGTCGTAATTATCGATCATCAGCAACATGGCACAGCTCCTCAGGCGTCGGACGCGGGGGTTTGTTCAGCGAGCGCTACGGCGCGAAACATCGCGCGGCGTTTGTTCAGCGTCTCTTCCCACTCCAGGGCCGGTACCGAGTCGGCGACAATGCCGCCGCCCGCTTGCACATGCAATTCACCGTTCTTGATCACCGCCGTACGAATAGCGATGGCCGTGTCCATATTGCCGTTCCAGGCGAAGTAACCGACCGCGCCGCCATAGACACCGCGCTTGACCGGTTCCAGCTCATCAATGATTTCCATCGCACGAATTTTCGGCGCACCCGACAACGTCCCCGCAGGCAAGATCGCACGCAGTGCGTCCATCGCCGTCAGCCCGCTTTTCAGCTGGCCCGTGACGTTGGACACAATGTGCATCACGTTGGAGTAACGCTCGATGACCATTTTTTCAGTGAGCTTGACCGAACCGATCTCAGACACCCGGCCCGTATCGTTGCGGCCCAGATCGATCAGCATCAAGTGTTCGGCGATTTCTTTATCGTCACTGAGCAGGTCTTGCTCCAGCGCCAGATCAGCCTCTTCGGTCGCACCGCGCGGGCGCGTACCGGCAATCGGGCGCACGGTGATCAGGTTGTCTTCAACCCGCACCAGCACTTCCGGCGAACTGCCCACCACGTGGAAGTCACCAAAGTTGAAGAAGTACATATAAGGCGTCGGATTGAAGCAGCGCAACGCACGGTACAGATCAATCGGCGCTGCCTTGAAGTCGATAGACATGCGCTGCGAGGGGACGACTTGCATACAATCGCCCGCGAGGATGTAGTCCTTGATTGTGTCGACCGCTTGCTCGTAATCACGCTGGGTGAAGCTGGAGCGGAACACCGGGTCCGCTGACTGCTGAGCCGTAAAGTCCAGACCGCGACGCGGCGCAATCGGCTGACGCAACTGCTCAAGCAATGCCTCAAGCCGCGCCTGGCCTTCTTCATAAGCATCAGGTTGCGCCGGATCAACCAACACAATCGCGTGCATCTTGCCCGCGAGGTTGTCGAACACCACCACGGCATCCGACACCATCAGCAGAATGTCCGGCACGCCCAGCGGATCAGGGTTCGGGCATTTGCCGAGGCGCTTTTCCACATAACGCACACAGTCATAGCCAAAATACCCCACCAACCCGCCATTGAAGCGCGGCAAACCGGTAATGGTCGGCACGTTGTAGCGCGCTTTAAAAGCCTCGACAAACGTCAGCGGGTCTTCAACCTCGTGCGCTTCAATCTCGACGCCGTCGTGGGTCACGCGAACCTGATGCTCATGCACACGCAATACCGTGCGGCACGGCAAGCCAATGATCGAGTAACGCCCCCACTTCTCACCGCCCTGCACCGACTCCAGCAAATAAGAGTTGGGCTGATCAGCCAGTTTCAAGTAGATCGACAGCGGCGTGTCGAAGTCGGCCAGGGTTTCGCGGGCAAGCGGGATACGGTTATAGCCGGCAGCGGCCAAACGCAGGAATTCTTCACGGATCATGAGGTGCCTCGTGGTCTGAGGGTCAAACAGTCAGGTGTGCAAACGTGCCGGCTATCCGGCCAGATTCAAGTCAGGCGCGCCAACGCCAACGGGCCAGGGCCTTGATAACTTTCATCCAGAGTTTGCGAGTGACCACCACGATGGAATCTCTACGAGAGGGGTGAACAGAAGTGCCCAACGTTATCTCAGCCGCCGAATCTAAGCAACCGGCTATCAGCTCTTGCAGGTTACCGATCACCATGTCCGGCGACTCTTCTTCAATCGGGCGACCGTGGTTATAGCCATAATTGAGCGCCACACAACGCACACCTGCGGCCTTGGCAGCCAACACGTCATTGCGTGAATCACCAATAAATATTGATTGCTGCGGGGTGACGCCGGCCATTTTCATCACGAACAACAGCGCTTCGGGGTCGGGCTTTTTCTGCGGCAACGTATCGCCACCGATAATCCAGCGAAAAAAGCGCCCCAGCTTCAATTCATCCAGCAGCGGTGCCACAAAGCGCTCAGGTTTGTTGGTGATCAGGGCCATCTCGACGCCCTGCTTTTGCAGCCACTTGAGACTTTCGCGCACACCGGGATAGACCTTGGTCTGACCATGGCCGCCATCGTAGGCCTCCATGAAAATCTCCAGCGCGTGCTCGGCCTCGGCGTCGTCGACACCCGAGGCCTCAAGATTGCCCGCCAACGCACGGCGTACCAGCATCGGCGCACCGTTGCCGATCCACATCTTCACGTTTTCAAGACCGGCAGGCGGACGGCCCAACTTGAGCAGCATGGTTTCTACGGCCGAAGCCAGGTCTGGCACCGAATCAATCAGCGTGCCGTCCAGATCGAACATCACCAGCTTGGGCAATTGCCCCTGAAGGAGCTGCTCAAAACCGCTCACGGACGCGCCAACGCAAGCTCGGCACGCATTTTCTGAATAACTTCTTCGTAGTTGGGCGTGTTGAAAATGGCCGAACCCGCGACGAACGTGTCAGCACCCGCCTCAGCGATTTCACGGATATTGCCGACATTCACGCCGCCGTCGATCTCCAGGCGAATATCACGGCCCGAAGCATCGATCAGCGCCCGCGCTTCACGCAGTTTGTCCAGAGTGCCGGGGATGAACTTCTGGCCGCCGAAGCCCGGGTTAACGCTCATCAGCAAGACCATATCGACCTTGTCCATCACATACTTGAGCACGTCCAGCGGGGTCGCGGGGTTGAACACCAGCCCTGCTTTGCAGCCGCCTTCGCGGATCAATTGCAGCGAGCGGTCGATGTGCTGCGTGGCTTCGGGGTGGAAGGTGATGTAAGTCGCGCCGGCTTCGATGAAATCGCCGATGATCCGATCAACCGGGCTGACCATCAGATGCGCGTCGATTGGAGCGGTCACCCCGTACTTGCGTAATGCGGCGCATACCATCGGGCCGATGGTCAGGTTGGGGACGTAATGGTTGTCCATGACATCGAAGTGAACGAAGTCAGCACCCGCAGCGAGTACGTTGTCTACTTCTTCGCCAAGACGGGCGAAATCGGCAGAAAGAATCGATGGGGCAATAGCGAAGGGCTGCATGACGCACCTTTTAGTGAGCTAAACACGGTGGCGCGCATTGTATACCGCGCGCCCCGACGCGCACACCGCCTTGCGGCCGCTACGCGACCGATCGCAGCCTTCGGCAGCGACTACATAGGCATACATCGCTGCCGAAGGCTGCGATAAGGCCCAACAGCTTCCTGCAATATCTTGCCAATAAAGGCACAAGGCGTTGCCTGATAACCCATCTAACTTTAGAAAACATCCCTCTTCACGAAGGCAAAGGAATGCCAGAATCCTACAACAGCAAACACCTACTCAAAGGCCGCTACTCCGAACCCGGCCGCATCTATATGCTCACTACCGTCACCGACCAACGACGACCCGTATTCAGTGACTTCCATCTGGGCCGCCTCGTGGTCAACCAACTCCGACAAGCTCACGACGAAGGCATCGTTAACTCACTCGCCTGGGTCGTAATGCCTGATCACTGCCATTGGCTCGTAGAGTTACGCACAAAGTCGCTGGGTGAGTTGATGTGCCGAATAAAGTCGCGCAGCAGCGTCGCTGTCAATCTCGCCACCCAATCCACAAGCCGGCTATGGCAAAAGGGCTATCACGACCGAACCTTGCGCCGGGAAGATGATCTCAAGGCCGCCGCCCGCTACCTGATCCAAAACCCGATCCGCGCTCAGTTGACCTCGCGGATCGGCGATTACCCCCTGTGGGACGCCTGCTGGATTTAGACCTGTGCTGTACGCAATTTCTCACTGCGCCCGCGCAACCACTCCAGCGTCAGTAGCAACACGACGGAGAACGCAATCAGCAGCGTGGCCGCTGCGGCAATGGTGGGGCTGAGGTTTTCACGGATGCCGCTGAACATCTGGCGCGGCAACGTCGCTTGCTCCGGCCCCGCCAGAAACAGCGTCACCACCACTTCATCAAACGAGGTGGCAAAGGCAAAAAGAGCACCTGAAATCACGCCCGGTGCAATCAGCGGTAAAGTCACCCGGCGAAAAGCGGTCAGCGGCGAAGCGCCCAAGCTGGCCGCCGCCCGCACCAGGTTTTGGTTGAACCCCTGCAACGTCGCCGACACGGTAATGATCACAAACGGCACGCCCAGCACCGCATGCACCACGATCAACGAGAAGTAGCTGTTACCCAGCCCCAAGGGCGCGAAAAACAGGTAGCTGGCCACACCAATAATCACCACCGGCACCACCATCGGCGAGATCACCAGCGCCATGACCAGCGCCTTGCCGGGGAAGTCACCACGGGTCAGTCCAATCGCCGCCAACGTGCCGAACACCATTGCCAATACCGTGGCCGCCGGGGCCACGATCACACTGTTTTTCAATGCGCGCATCCACTCGGCCGAGGCGAAGAAGTCCTGATACCAATGCAGCGAAAAGCCCTGCAACGGGTAAACCAGAAAACTTCCGGAGTTAAACGACAACGGAATGATCACCAGCACCGGCAAGATCAAAAACAACAGAATCAGCCCACAAAGGATGCGCAAGCTGTAGAACCACACCCGTTCAACGGGGGACATGTAAGGGCTCAGCATGGCGGCCTCCTTAATTCAGACGCAGGCGGGTGGCACCCACCAGCCAGTTGTAAATCAGGTACAGCACCACCGTCGCCAGCAGCAGCAAACCGCCCAACGCCGTGGCCATGCCCCAGTTGATGCTGGTATTGGTGTAGAACGCCACGAAATAACTGACCATTTGATCGTTAGGGCTGCCCAGCAATGCGGGGGTGATGTAGTAGCCAATGGCGATGATGAACACCAGCAGGCAACCGGCACCGACACCGGCATACGTCTGTGGGAAATAAACGCGCCAGAAGCTGGCAAATGGATGACATCCCAGTGAGATCGCAGCCCGCATATAGGTCGGCGAAATACCCTTCATCACGCTGTAAATCGGCAAGATCATGAACGGCAATAGGATGTGCACCATCGAGATATAGACCCCGGTGCGGTTAAACACCAACTCCAACGGTTTGTCGATGACGCCCATGCTCATCAGGGCACTGTTGATCAGCCCCCCAGATTGCAGCAAGACGATCCAGGCCGCGACGCGCACCAGCACCGAGGTCCAGAACGGCAGCAGCACCAGAATCATCAATAAGTTGCTTTGGCGTGCGGGCAAGTTGGCCAGCAGGTACGCCAAGGGGTAAGCCAGCACCAGACAGATGCAGGTGATGACCAATCCCATCCAAAAGGTACGGGCGAAGATGTCCAGGTAAATCGCCTGATCCGGTGTAGCCGGAGCCACTTCGCCGAGGTCATCAATACGATGATCGACCGCTGCCAGCAGGTAAAACGGGGTCACGCTTGAGCTATTGCGCTTGATCGCCTGCCAATACGCCGGGTCGCCCCAACGCTCGTCGAGGGTTTCCAGTGCGTCTTTGTAAGATGCCGGCACCGCCTTGAACGGCAGCGCTTTGGCAGTTTTCATCAACAGGCTGCGGTAGCCTGCCAACTCCATGTTCAGACGTTTGGACAAATCGCCCAATACTTGATTCTTGCGTGCCTCGGCCAAGTCCTCGCTGAGCGCCAGATACACCGGCTCAGCCGGTAAGCCTTTGCCATCCCAGCCGTGCACCGCCACCACGGTGCGAGGCAAGCCTTCGACCACTTCCGGGTTGCCGACACTTTTGTACAACAGCGCAGCAATCGGCACCAAAAACACCAGCAGCAGAAAGATCACCAACGGTGCAATCAACGCCTGCGCTTTCCAGCGATTCACACGCTCGGCATGCGCCAGGCGCTTCTTCAAGCTGGGGCTGGAGACTTCGTTCAAGGGGATGGCGAGGGCCATGGCGAACTCCGCAAATCTTTAAACAAGGGCGACACGCCCTGACCGGACGCGTCGGGTATCAGCGATCCTTACTTGGCAGCCCACGCGTTGAAACGTTGCTCCAGTTGCTCGCCGTTATCAGCCCAGAAGCTGACGTCGATCTGCACCTGATCCTTGATGTTTTCAGGCGCGGTCGGCATGTCGGCTTGCACCTCTTTAGGCAGCAGCGGCATGGCCTCTTTATTCGCCGGGCCATACGCGATGTTTTGCGAGTACACACTCTGCTGTTGAGGTTGAAGCGTGAATTGCATGAACTTTTTCGCCGCCTCAGCTTTGGCCGGGCTCAAACCTTTAGGGATGGCCCATGCGTCGAAGTCGTAAATGCCGCCGTTCCACACGATCTTCAGGTTGCTTTCTTTTTGCACCGCAGCGATGCGGCCGTTGTACGCCGAACTCATCACCACATCACCCGAGGCCAGGTACTGCGGCGGCTGCGCACCGGCTTCCCACCACTGGATGCTCGGTTTCAACTCGTCGAGCTTTTTGAAGGCGCGGTTCTGACCGTCCTTGCTCGCCAGCACCGTGTACACATCTTTGGGCGCAACCCCGTCTGCCATCAGTGCAAATTCCAATGTGTACTTGGCGCCTTTGCGCAGCCCGCGTTTGCCGGGAAAGGTTTTGGTGTCCCAGAAATCCGCCCAACTGGTCGGCGCGGTTTTCAGCTTGTCAGCGTTGTAAGCCATGACCGTGGACCATACGAAGAAGCCTGCGCCGCATGACTGAATGGCGCCAGACACGTACTGATCGGGATTGCCAAACAGTGCCGGGTCCAGTTGCTCAAACATGTCTTCGTCACAACCACGGGACAGTTCGGGCGATTCAACCTCGACCAAATCCCACGAGATGCTTTTGGTGTCGACCATCGCTTTGATCTTGGCCATTTCACCGTTGTACTCACCGGCGATGATTTTGCCGTCGCCGCGAGCTTCCCAGGGCGCGTAAAACGCTTTGACCTGAGCGGCCTTGTTCGCCCCGCCAAACGAGACCACGGTCAGGTCGGTGGCCGCCAGCGCATTGGCGGCGCACAACAGGCCCATACTCAGGACCGATAATTTCAGGGATTTATGCATGGTGTTCTCCACAGGGTTGGTGAAGCCGGGGCGATTAATTCGCCTCTAAGAGAGGGTCCAGCGCACGTACGTGTTCAACCTGCCAACCGAGCGGCACCACGTCACCGACGGCCAGCGTCGGGTCCAGTTCGGCAATCGGCTGTTTCACAAAAAAATCGTTCTTGCCGCAAACTTCCAGGCGCACCCGCACGTGGTCGCCCAGGTAGATGAACTCTTCAACTCGCCCCGAGAAACGGTTCACGCAGGACTCACTGGCGCCATTGAGGCTGATGCGCTCCGGGCGGATCGACAGGGTCACCGGATCGCCGGTGCGCCCCACATTCACCGCCAGCGCTTGCACCTTCTCACCGCGACCCAATTCGACCACGCAGCGCTCGCCGTCCTGACTGTGCAGGCGGCCATTGAGGCGGTTGTTTTCGCCGATGAAATTGGCAACGAAGGTGTTTTTCGGCTCTTCGTAGAGGCTACGCGGCGGGGCAATTTGCTGGATTTCACCTTGATGGAATACCGCCACCCGATCCGACATGGTCAGCGCTTCGCCCTGGTCGTGAGTCACGTAAACCACGGTCACACCGAGGCGCTGGTGCAGATGCTTGATCTCCATCTGCATGTGCTCGCGCAGCTGCTTGTCCAGCGCGCCCAACGGCTCGTCCATCAGCACCAGCTGCGGTTCGAACACCAGCGCGCGCGCCAGTGCCACCCGCTGTTGCTGGCCGCCCGAAAGTTGCGCCGGGTAACGTTGGGCAAACGCCTCGAGCTGCACCATGCTCAACACACGCTTGACCCGCTCACTGATATCCGTGCGGTTGAGGCCGCGCACCGACAGCGGAAAGCCCAGGTTTTCGGCCACGGTCATGTGCGGAAACAGCGCGTAGTTTTGAAACACCATGCCAATGTCGCGCTTGTGCGGCGGCACGTTATTGATCGAGCGGCCCGCCAGCAGGATTTCACCCGCGGTGGGCGTTTCAAAGCCTGCGAGCATCATCAGGCTGGTGGTTTTGCCCGACCCTGAAGGCCCGAGCAAGGTCAGAAACTCGCCTTTACGAATGTCCAGATTGAGGTCTTTGACGATCAGGTTTTCGCCGTCATAGCTTTTTTGCACGCCACGAAAGCTGACCAAAATGTCATTCGACCCAGCGCTTGCACCGACCTCACTCATAGCCACACCTTTTGTTTTGGACTGCTGTAGCCCAAGACTAAAGAAGGCGCCAACCCGCAGAAATCGGGGCGCAGGAGAGATTCACATGAGGCAGTTGGAAGATTAGGGGTAGGGCGTGCCCTACACAGATGTCGCGTTTAAGACAGTGGAACGCTTACGGCCAAGCACGATGGCAAATCAATGATACAAAACTGTCGTAATCAGACACGCCCCACTCGGTAGTCGCTGCCGTTGCGTTTGTGTATTTCACACCAGCTTGTGTTCCATCGCGTACTTCACCAAGTCCGCCAGCGAGGTGACGTTGAGTTTTTGCATCAAGCGCGCCTTGTGCGTGCTGATGGTCTTGCTGCTCAAGGCCAACTGCTGCGCGATGTCATTCACGTTTACGCCCTGCGCCAGGCGCTCGAATACAGAAAACTCCCGCTCCGACAACGACGCATGTAACGGCCGCGAATCAGTCAGGCCCACTTCAAACACCATGCGATCCGCCAACTCCGGGTCGATGTAACGCC
Organism: Pseudomonas weihenstephanensis; assembly: GCF_016812185.1. Classification (NCBI taxonomy): domain Bacteria; kingdom Pseudomonadati; phylum Pseudomonadota; class Gammaproteobacteria; order Pseudomonadales; family Pseudomonadaceae; genus Pseudomonas; species Pseudomonas weihenstephanensis. The sequence continues at coordinate 24,011 of NZ_JAAEBV010000002.1, forward strand.
CCCCTGCCGCCACTTTTCGAATCGCCGTGAGCAGCAACGCCGGATCACTGTCCTTGGTCGCATACCCCGCCGCACCAAATTTCAACGCCCGCGCCGCCATCTGCGCTTCGTCGTGCATCGACAACACCAAAATCGCGGGCGGGTTGTTCAAGGCACGTATCCGCGGGATCGCTTCCAGGCCGTTGACACCGGGCATCGAAATATCCAGCAGCACCACTTCGCACGGCACATGACGCAAGGTTTCCAGCAGTTGCTCGCCATTGCTCGCCTCCCCCACTACCAGCAAGTCCTTGGCCAGGCCAATCAATTGCTTGATGCCTTCACGCACGATGGTGTGGTCTTCCGCTACCAGTACACGAATCACAGGTATTTCCTCATCAAGGTCATTTCGACGGCTGAACCAGCGGCACCCGCACATTCAGGGTGGTGCCTTCGCCCGGCACACTGTGCAGCGACAGCGTACCCCCCAACATCAATACGCGTTCGCGCATGCCCACCAACCCGAAAGAGGTTGGCCTGCCGGTGGCGGGAACAAACCCCAGGCCATCATCGCTGATGGTCAGGCACAGCGATTGTTGTTCAATGCTTAAGGTCAACTCAACGGTTTGCGCCTGAGCATGGCGCATCACGTTGGTCAGCGCCTCCTGCAAAATCCGGAACAGACCTACTTCCTTGGCAGCACTCAACGGCGGTAAATGTTCAGGCACCTGCACCAGACACGGAATTTGCGTACGCGCTTCAAAGCGCTGTGCCTGCCATTCGATGGCAGAACTGATGCCCGCGTCCAGAATGGGCGGGCGCAAGGCCGTGGCCACATCACGCACCAACTGAAACAGCTGAGCGATGAGCTTTTTCATACTGTTCAGGCGTTCGCGCAGGCCGGGGTCGAGGTCGGCATACGCCAGCTCACACATGGACGTTTCGAGTTTGAGCACGGTCAACATCTGCCCCAGCTCGTCGTGCACTTCGCGGGCGATACGTGCTTTTTCTTCTTCACGCACACTCTCAAGGTGCGCCGACAGTTCACGCAATTGCCCACGCGAGCTGTCGAGTTCCAGTTCAATGCGCTTGCTTTCGCTGATATCCCACACAATGCCGTCCCACACCACGGTGCCATCGCCCAGCCGCCGGGTGATGGCCTTGATCTCGGCCCAGCGCTGCTGACCATCGCGCGTAACGATGCGACCTTGCCACGCCCAGTCGCTGTCGCTGTCCAGCGCCAAGTCCTGCACGCGGTGGTAATCCGCCTTGTCGTCGGGATGTACCAAGCTGCGCAAACCGACTTCGCGTTTACGTAACGTCGCGGGCGAGAAGCCGGCCAAACTCTCACTGCCTTCACTGATGTAGGGGAAGTCCAACTCACCCGTAAGCAGTGAGCGCTCCAGACGAAACACCAGCCCCGGCACATTGGCCGCGATGCCTTGCAAGCGCGCATCACTCTCTTGCAGCGCGGCCTGCACGCGACGGCGTTCAGTGATGTCATTGAGGTACACGACCAAGTACTCCGCCGCCTGAAAACGCAGGAAGCTGAGGGTAATGTCCGCCGGAAACGTGCTGCCGTCGGCACGCACACATTGGCTTTCAAAGCGCTGCGCGCCGTCTTCACTGGCCCGTGCGCGCTTCCACAAACCGAGCCAGCGGTCCATCGTCAGCCCCGGTTCAAAATCACTCAAGGGTCGCTCAAGGACCGCACCCGGCGCACACCCGAGCATGTGTTCGGCGGCCTGATTGGCATAGCGCACGTGACTGTCCCAATTGACCCACAGAATGCCGACCGGGCTTTGGTCGATCGAAAACTGGGTCAGGCGCAACGCTTCGGCGCTCGCGACACGCAGCGCGATGTCTTCGCGAGCATTGAGCAGCGCCCGTTCCAGCGCGGTTTGCTGACGCCGCTGCCAGTACACAATCGCCATGCACGCCAACAACAATGCACCGATCAACAGGCTCAGGTTTTGCCAAAAGCCGGGCGAAGGGCCCAGGTGGGGGTATTTGGGCTGCAACCAGCGGGCATGCAGTTGCTCCATGTCGCGTGCCGGTATCGCATGCAGCCCGCGTTCGACGATCCCGGCCAGCTGCGGCCAATCGCGTCGGGTCGCCACGCGTAACAATTGCGGCAAACCGATATCGCCCACCACCGCTAACCCGGCGAACTCCGGCTCAACGGACAAGCGACTGAGTTGCGCTTCATCAATCACAGCATAGGTCGCTTGCTGGCTGAGCAACAATTGCAACGCCTGACGCTCCAGCGGCACGCCTTGCAAATTGAGTCCCGGGTAGCTGCTGCGTAAAAAATCCGCCGTCGCACTGGGCATGCGCACCGCCACGCGAGTCTGGCTGTCGAGCCGCTCCAGATCGACCGCTCCGTTGCCGTTGCCGTTGCGCTCGCCTACCACCAACTGCGGCACCCGCATATACGGGTCGGAAAACAGCCACAGGCGCAACCCTGCCGGTGTTTGGGTCAGGCCCGGCACCAGATCAATCTCCCCGGCGCGGGCCGCTGCTTCAAGGTGCGCCAGATCCGGATAATTGCGCCAGCGCAACTCAACGTTCAACGCCTGCGCCAGCCACTTCATCAGCTCCACATTGGCCCCGGAGAGCTGCTGCAAACGCTGATCAAATTTGGCGTAGGGCGCTTGCAGCACCAGGCCGACCCGCAACTGCGGGTGCTGCGCCAGCCAGTGTTGTTGCTCAACGCTCAACTGCGCCGCAGGCACGGGCGCTGCATGGCTCATCAAGGGCAGCCAGAACCAGCCGATAACCAACAGATAGCAAAAACGTGTCATCTGAACGCTCACCCCCTGACAAATACTGATCAACCCTTTAGGCTACCGGGATTACTTCTGGCCTGGAAAAACTGATGTCTTCTTACCGTCTGGCGCTGCCAGCCCTGTGCCTGTCGTTACTGCTGCCCTTGGCATTACCGGTCTACGCTGCTGAGCCGCAGCCCGCTGCCGAGCCTGCACAACCTCAACCTGTTGAGCGTCAGCCCTTGCTCGAACGTAGCCAGGAAGACGCGACTGCGCTTGAACGACAGCTCCCGCAGCACGAACAGCAACAGCTGCAAGCGGGTGAGGACACCTTCCTTGCGCTGTGGAAACCCGCTAACAGCAACGACCCCAGCGGTGCAGTGATTATCGTGCCCGGTGCAGGCGAAACCGCTGACTGGCCGCTGGCCATCAGCCCGCTGCGCAACAAACTGCCGGACGCCAACTGGGCCAGCCTGAGCCTGAGCTTGCCAGACCTGCAAAGCGAAGCCAGTCAGGCGCGCACCGTTGAACCCGAGAAATTACCTACGCCACAAGCGCCAGACAGTAGCAGCAAAGACGCCAGCACCACAGCCAAACCTATCGAACAGGCAGCCAGCGTCGGCACTGAAAACCCGGCGCCGGACGTCACGCCCCTCGCCACGCGTGAAGAGATGAACACCGCCGATGCCGAGCGCATCTTCGCCCGTATCGAGGCAAGCATTGCCTTCGCACAGCAGCAGAATGTGCGCAGCATCGTATTGCTGGGGCACGGCACGGGGGCGTATTGGGCGGCACGCTATGTGGCCGAAAAACAACCCGCGCACGTGTCGAAACTGGTGATGGTGGCCGCGCAGACACCGGCTCAGGCCCAGGCGGACTTGAGCCAAATGACCCCGACGCTCAAAGTCGCCTTGCTGGACGTCTTCTATAAAGACAACGCTATGGCGCGTAAAGCGGCCCTGCAACGGCTGCAAGCCAGCAAGCGGGTGAATGGCGGAGAGTTTAAACAGGTGGCGTTAGCGGCGATTCCAGGCAACCGCGAGGCCGAGCAAGAACAGTTGTTTCGCCGAATTCGCGGCTGGCTCAGCCCGCAGCCTGTGGATAAGTAACGCTCAAAACCCGCGACGCTGGCGGATCAACGTGTAAGCGTGATGCAGCTCGCGGGTCGTCTCGGTCGCCTCAAGCACTTGGGAGGGGCTTGCACCGGAGCCTGCCACCTTGTCCGGGTGATGACGGCTGAGCAAACGTCGATAGGCGCGCTTGATCTGCGCCGGATCACTCTGGTCGGTGACGCCCAACAGCTTGAGCGACTCTTGATACGTGCCGCCACGCGTTGCCAGCGGCCTTTTTTGAGGCTCGTAATCAGCGCCCAACGCTTGAATCTGTTGCGGGGTCCAACCCAGCCAACGCCCCCAGCGCACAATCAATTCACGCTCCCGGGTGTCGACCCGGCCATCGGCAATGATCATCCGCCAGCACGCGCGCAGAACACCTTCTGCGGCGTGTGGCTGTGACTTGAGGCGCCGCAAATAACCGCGCAATGACTCATTGCCGGACTTGCCACGATTGAAGGCGCCAATCGCCCGCTTCTGCGCAGGCGCGCTCATGTCGAGCAAACGCATCTCTTGGCGCGCCTGCTCAATGTGTTTATCCACCACTCGCCCACCGCTTTTGGCCAGACGACCGAGCAACACAAACAGCAGTTCGTCATTGCGCAGCACTGCACGTCCGCCCAGCCGTTCGCGCAGATGCGCCCAGCTGTGCAGTTGCAGACGCCGGTCCAGCGCCTGCCCCAGCAATGCACCGAGCATGGCCCCCGGAATACTGGCTATCAAAAAGCCACCTCCGGCTCCGATCAGGGTCCCTGGCCACAGCATATTAGTGAGCGCCCTTGATCAAGGTCTCAACCTCAGCCAAACGCTCATGCGTACCTACATCTACCCAATGCCCTAGCAAACGCTCTCCTGATACACGGCCGGCGGCCATGGCTGTACGTAATAACGGCGCCAACTTGAACGCGCCGCCCGTGCAGCCGCTGAACAACTGGGGGCTGAGTACAGCGATGCCGCTGTAGGTCAGCGTGGGCGCGTTCGGTTGTGCATCTTTGATCTGCGAGTCCATCAGGCAAAAATCACCTGTGGGGTGGTGCGCCGGGTTATCCACCAGCACCAAATGCGCAAGACCGGCAAGCGGCTGGCGCAGGGCGCTAAAGTCATAGTCGGTCCAGATATCACCGTTCACCACCACAAACGGGTTATCGCCCAACAACGGCAATGCTTTAAAAATCCCGCCGCCGGTTTCCAAGGGTTCGCCCTCAGCGGAGTACTGAATGCTGACACCCAACTGTGAACCGTCACCCAAGTGATCTTCTATCTGCTGACCGAGCCAGGCGTGATTGATCACGATCTCGCTAAAACCTGCGGCGGCCAGCGCACGCAGGTGGTACTCGATCAGAGGCACACCGCCCGCACGAATCAGCGGTTTTGGCGTGTGCAGGGTCAAGGGGCGTAAACGCTCGCCTTTGCCCGCAGCCAGAATCATCGCCTTCATAGGGGCGCCTCGGCGGGCTGACGCAGACTGACAAACAGCTCACCCAATTGCGCCAGTTCAGGACGGCGCGCCAGTACCGCTTCTATATAGGTGAAGAAGCGCGGCACATCCGCCAGGTAACGCGGCTTGCCGTCGCGGTGGCAAATACGCGCGAAGATACCGATCACCTTCAAATGACGTTGCACGCCCATCAGGTCGCTGGCACGCAAAAAGTCCTGCAAGACCGGCTGCACGGGAATCGCCAGATGACGCGCGCTCTCCCAATAGTTGCTCAGCCACTGCAATACCCGCTCCTCTGGCCAACTGAGGAATGCATCCTTGAACAAGCAGGTGATGTCATAGGTCACCGGGCCATATACCGCGTCCTGGAAATCCAGCACGCCGGGGTTGGGGATGCTCAACATCAGATTGCGCGGCATAAAGTCGCGGTGCACCAGCACTTTGGGTTGTGCCAGGGCGCTGTCGATCAACAGATCGCTGACCTGCTGCCACAGCGCCTGCTGTTGCTCATCCAGCTCAATGCCCAAGTGACGGCGTACGTACCATTCAGGGAACAACTCCAGCTCGCGGCGCAGCAAGGCCACGTCATAGCTGGGCAATGGCTCGGTCATTGGCAACTGCTGAAAGGCCAGCAGCGCTTCAATGGCGTCGTCGAACAGCTCATCGGCGTTATCTTCATTAATAACGTCAAGAAAGGTTTTATTGCCCAGGTCATTGAGCAAAAGAAACCCGCGTTCGAGGTCCTGAGCAAAAATTTTCGGCACATTTATTTCGCTTGTGCGCAGTAATTCGGCGATATCGACGAAAGGTTTGCAGTTTTCCTGGGGGGGCGGAGCGTCCATGACGATAAAACTGCGACCCTCGGCCTCCCAGCGAAAATACCGCCGAAAGCTCGCATCGCTGCTGGCCGCAGTCAACGTGGCCGGGGGTACGAGGCCCCAACCTTGATTTAAAAACAGGGCAGATAATTGCTCATCGAGCCAAACTTTCAGGTGTTGCAGGCGTACATCTTGGTCAGGCATTGCGTGGGTCTCCGACGGCCCTAGCCGTCAAGCGGGTCATGCTTTATTATCCAGCATCTTTTCCAGACCATCGAGAGGCGTGCGGTCCCCCACCGCGGGCTGATGGCACGCAGGAAGCCCGGACTAATAAGATGGCATTGAAATCCCCCGCGTTTCGTAAAAAATTTCCGTTGCTGGTAACCGGCAGTTTGCTGGCCATGCAACCTTTAGCTGCGCCATTCGCTGTTGCCGAGGAGCAGTATGACTGTTCCGTGTCGGCTTCGGGCGGCTGGGATTGCGCACCGAAAGCGACGACGGCTCAATTGCCGCCGCGCCCGGTTCACAGCGATGCATCGGTCGGCGCCAGTGGCGAGACGATCGAGCAAGTCGCCCAGACCCCGTTGGTGACAGAAGCCAAAGGCCGTGGTCTGAAAGCGCGCAGTGCCGACTACAGTCACCTCGACTGGGTGGAGCGCGACAAGCTGACCCCTGCACAACTGGCCGAAACCGGCCCGTATTGCTCGGGCGCTTACATCGAGCCAATCCGTCCGGGCATGAATGACCCGACCAGCAAAAGCGACTCCCCGACCTTTATCGGCGCCAAGGCTTCCCGCTACCAGCAGGAAGAGCAGATCGCGACGCTGGCCGGTGACGTTGTCATGCGTCAGGGCAGCATGCAGATCGAAGCCGACGAAGCCAGCCTGTATCAGGCTGAAAACCGGGGCGAGCTGAACGGCAAGGTCCGTCTGCGTGACAACGGTGCGTTGATTGTCGGCGATCACGCCGATGTTCAGCTCGACACCGGCGCAGCCAAGGTCGACAACGCTGAATACATCCTGCACAAGTCGCGCATTCGCGGCAGTGCGCTGTACGCCAAGCGCGGTGAAAACGCCATCATCCGCCTCAAGGATGGTACCTACACCACGTGCGAACCGAACAGCAACGCCTGGCAACTCAAGGGCAACAACATCACGTTGAACCCGGCCACCGGCTTCGGTACGGCCACCAACGTGACGTTGCGGGTTAAAGACATTCCGATCTTCTACACCCCGTACATCTATTTCCCGATCGACGACCGCCGTCAGTCCGGTTTCCTGCCGCCGTCCTTCAGCAGCAGCACCGACACCGGCTTTATGCTCGTGACCCCGTACTACTTCAACCTGGCGCCGAACTACGACGCCACGTTGTACCCGCGTTACATGACCAAGCGCGGCTTGTTGATGGAAGGCGAATTCCGCTACCTGACCGAGTCGAGCGAAGGTCAGTTTGGTGCCGCTTATCTGAACGACAAGGATGACAAGCGCAAAGACCAGACCGACTACAAAGACACCCGCTACATGCTCAACTGGCAGCACAAGGGTGGCCTGGATTCGCGCGTACTGACGCAGGTCGACTACACCAAGATCAGCGACCCGTATTACTTCCAGGATCTGCAAAGCGACCAGATCGGTGTTGAAAGCCGCGAATACGTGAACCAGCAAGGTTCTGTGACCTACCGTGGTGACACCTATAACGCCACGCTGAACGCTCAGGCCTATCAAATGGCCACCGTTACCCAGATCACGCCGTACAACAAGTTGCCGCAAATCACCTTCAACGGTGCGTTGCCGTACCACCCGGGCGGTCTGGACTTCAAATACGACACCGAGATTGTTCGCTTTGAGCGCAGCTTGGAAAACGGCGACTACACCAACGAAGACGGCACTGTCGCTAGCCGACTGGATACCCGTGTCGCAGGCCTGGCCCGCGCAAACGGTACGCGCCTGAACCTTGCGCCGAGCATGAGCTTGCCGATGACCGCGAGCTACGGCTACGTGACCCCATCGCTCAAGTACATGTACACCCAGTACGATCTTGATCTTGATAGCACGGGTAAAGATGCACTAACTAAGGCAGGGCAGAACTTTAGCAGCTCCCAAAGCCGTAGCGTCCCAATTGCCAGCATCGACAGCGGCTTGTACTTCGACCGCAACACTCAATGGTTCGGCACCAACTACCGCCAGACCCTTGAGCCGCGCGCGTTCTATCTGTACGTACCAGAACGCAACCAGGAAGACATTCCGGTTTTCGACACCAGCGAAAGCACGTTCAGCTACTCCTCGCTGTGGCGTGACAACCGCTTCACCGGTTCGGACCGCGTGGGTGACGAGAACAAACTGTCGCTGGGTCTGACCAGCCGCTGGATCGAAGACAACGGCTTTGAACGCCAACGCGTCAGCGTCGGCCAAGCCTACTACTTCAAGGACCGCAAAGTTCAGTTGCCGGGCATTTCCGACGACCGTAAGGACGCGACCTCCAACGTTTCCCCGTATGCACTGGAATACGCCTACCGCTTCAACCGCGACTGGCGTGCAACCGCTGACTACAACTGGGACCCGGAAACCCGTAGCCCGCGTTCTGGCAGCGCGATGATGCACTACCAGCCTGAAGACAACCCGAACAAGGTGGTCAACGCTGGCTTCCGTTATCGCAACGACCAGGTTCGCTACGACCAGTACACCGGTAAGTGGACCGTTGGCGGAGGCGATTACCTGTCTCCAGGCCAGCCTGGCTACATCAAGGATTACTACAAGATCAAGCAGCACGACTTCTCGGTGATCTGGCCGATCGTGCCGCAGTGGAACGTGATCAGCCGCTGGCAGTACGACTACAACCGCAACCGTACACTGGAAGCCTTCGGTGGTTTCGAGTACGACAACTGCTGCTGGAAACTTCGTCTGATCAACCGTTACTGGGTCTCCAACGACGAATACACCCAAGAAGCCCCTCAAAACGAGAAGGGCGACCATGGTCTCTTCCTTCAAATTGTGCTGAAAGGTCTCGGTGGCGTTGTTGGCACCAAAGTAGAGAGCTTCCTCGACAAAGGCATCCAAGGTTATCGTGAACGTGAAGATCAAGCTTTCTGAGTGTCTGCGCCCGCTAGTGCTGGGCGCGTTGTTCCTGGGTACCGCGGCTCACGCCGCGGTTCAGCCTCTGGATAAAGTCGTGGCCATCGTCGATAACGACGTGATCATGCAGAGCCAACTGGACCAGCGGGTTCAGGAAGTTCAGAAGACCATCGCCAAGCGCGGTCAGGGCGTACCGCCTGCCAGCGTTCTGGATCAGCAAGTGCTGGAGCGCCTGATCGTCGAAAACCTGCAATTGCAGATCGGCGAGCGCTCGGGCATTCGCATTACCGATGAAGAGCTGAACCAGGCTGTAGGCACGATTGCCCAGCGCAACAACATGACCATTGACCAGTTCCGTCAGGCGCTGGCTCGTGATGGCCTGTCGTATGAAGATGCCCGTGACCAGATCCGTCGCGAAATGATCATCAGCCGTGTGCGTCAACGCCGTGTGGCGGAGCGCATTCAGGTGAGCGATCAGGAAGTGCAAAACTTCCTCAAGTCCGATCTGGGCAAGATGCAAATGTCCGAAGAGTTCCAACTGGCCAACATCCTGATTCCAACGCCTGAAAGCGCGAATTCGGAAGCGATCCAGAACGCCTACAAACAAGCGGTTGATATCTACAACCAGCTGAAAAAAGGCGCTGACTTCGGCCAAATGGCAATCGCACGCTCGGGCAGCGATACCGCGCTGGAAGGTGGCGACATGGGCTGGCGTAAAGCGGCCCAACTGCCACCACCGTTCGACCGGCTATTGAGTGAAATGCCGGTGGGCGAGATCACTGAGCCTATTCGCACGCCTGGCGGTTTCATCATCCTCAAACTCAATGCCAAACGTGGCGGTGAGTCTGTGGTGGTGGACGAGGTGCATGTACGCCACATTCTGATCAAGCCAAGCGAAATCCGTACCGAAGCGCAGACGCAAGAGCTGATCAAAAGAATCCACGACCGTATCGAAGCGGGCGAAGATTTTGCGACCTTGGCTAAAACCTTCTCCGAAGATCCGGGTTCGGCGCTTAACGGCGGCGATCTGAACTGGGTTAACCCGGATTCGCTGGTGCCTGAGTTCCGCGCGGTCCTGGCTGATACCCCGCAAGGCAAACTGTCCAAGCCGTTTCAGACTCAATACGGCTGGCATGTACTGGAAGTGCTTGGCCGCCGCGCCACTGACAGCACGTCTCAAGCACGCGAACAACAGGCCATGAACGCCCTGCGTAACCGCAAGTACGACGAAGAGCTGCAAACTTGGCTGCGTCAGATCCGCGATGAAGCCTATGTAGAGATCAAACTGCCTGGCGCCACCTCGCAAGAGAACGCCGACCAGGCAGCACAGTGAAAAACCCGCGTTTTGCACTGACACCCGGCGAACCGGCAGGCATAGGTCCAGACCTGTGCCTGCTACTCGCCTCGCAACACCAGCCACATCCCCTGATTGCCATCACCAGCTGCGACCTGCTCACTGAGCGGGCCGCGCAGCTCGGTGTGGCTGTCACCCTGCTGCCGGTCAGCCCCGGCCACTGGCCTGAGCATCCGGCGCCAGCAGGCAGTTTGTATGTTTGGGATACGCCTTTGCACGCCCCTGTCACGGCGGGCACTCTGGACCAGGCCAACGCAGCCTTTGTGCTGCACACCCTGACTCGCGCCGCCCAAGGCTGCCTCGATGGCGACTTTGCAGGCATGATCACCGCCCCGGTACACAAAGGCGTGATCAATGAGGCCGGCATTCCCTTCTGCGGCCATACCGAATTCCTCGCCGACCTGACCCGCACTGAACAAGTGGTGATGATGCTGGCCACCCGCGGACTTCGCGTGGCGCTGGTAACAACGCACTTGCCGCTGCGTCAGGTCGCCGATGCAATCACCCCCGAGCGACTGATGCGCGTTACGCGTATTTTGCACGCTGACCTGCAACACAAATTCGGCATCGCCCAACCGCGCATCCTGGTGTGCGGGCTCAACCCCCACGCTGGCGAGGGCGGACATTTGGGCCATGAAGAAATCGACATCATTGAACCCACCCTGGAGCTACTGCGCAGCGAGGGCATGGACCTGCGTGGCCCGCTGCCTGCTGACACTCTGTTTACCCCCAAATATCTGGAACACTGCGACGCAGTGCTGGCGATGTACCACGACCAAGGCCTGCCCGTGCTGAAATACAAAGGGTTTGGCGCCGCCGTCAACATCACCCTGGGCTTGCCGATTATCCGCACCTCCGTAGACCATGGCACCGCCCTGGACCTGGCGGGCAGCGGCAAGATCGACACCGGCAGCCTGCAAGTCGCCCTGGAAACCGCCTACCAGATGGCCGAGACCCGTATATGAACGAGCAATACCAACACAAGGCGCGCAAGCGTTTTGGCCAAAACTTCCTGCATGACGCCGGTGTTATCGACCGCATTCTGCGTGCTATCAATGCCAAGGCCTGCGACCGACTGCTGGAAATCGGCCCGGGCCAAGGCGCATTGACCGAAGGCATCCTCGACAGCGGCGGCCAGCTCGACGTTGTTGAACTCGACAAAGACCTGATCCCGATCCTGAACCAGCAGTTTGCCGGCATGAGCAACTTCACCCTGCACCAGGGTGACGCGCTGAAGTTCGACTTCAAAAGCCTCAACGCCGCACCGCGCACTCTGCGCGTAGTGGGCAACCTGCCGTACAACATCTCCACGCCGCTGATTTTTCACCTGCTGAAAAACGCCGAGCTGATTCGCGACATGCACTTCATGCTGCAAAAAGAAGTGGTTGAGCGCATGGCCGCAGGGCCTGGCGGTGGCGACTGGGGTCGCTTGTCGATCATGGTTCAGTACCACTGCCGCGTCGAACATCTGTTCAACGTAGGCCCGGGCGCATTCAACCCGCCGCCTAAAGTTGATTCCGCGATTGTCCGTCTGGTGCCGCACGAAGTCCTTCCGCACCCCGCCAAAGACCATCGCCTGCTGGAACGCGTGGTTCGCGAAGCCTTTAATCAGCGTCGCAAAACCCTGCGCAACACCCTTAAAGCCTTGCTCAGCAACGCTGAAATCGAAGCCGCAGGCGTCGATGGCAGCAAACGTCCTGAGCAACTCGACCTTGCCGCCTTTGTGCGCCTGGCTGACAAGCTCAGCGAACAACCGGTTGCAGCGCCCGCTGCCGACTGATTGAACGCGTAAAACGGGTACAGGCCACATCTGGCCTAGTACCCGTGTCTTGGCCTAGACTCAGGCATCAGTTTTATCCCAAGCTGTGTCTCCGCATTCAAGTAAGGCCTTCAGAATGTCTGATCCCCGCTATCAGGTCGACGTCAGCGTCGTCACCCGCTACTTGCCAGAACAATCCCAACCCGATCAGGATCGCTATGCCTTCGCCTATACCATCACGGTGAAGAACAACGGCTCTGTGCCTGCACAATTGTTGTCACGTCATTGGGTGATCACCGATGGCGACGGGCACGTCGAAGAAGTGCGTGGTGCAGGCGTGGTGGGCCTTCAACCGTTGATTCAATCCGGTGAAGAGCACACCTACAGCAGCGGTTCGGTCATCACGACCAAGGTCGGCACCATGCAAGGCAGTTATCTGATGCAGGCTGACGACAACTATCAGTTCAAAGCAACCATCGCGCCCTTCCGCCTCGCCGTACCCGGAGCGTTGCACTGATGACGGTGTATGCCGTTGGCGACCTGCAAGGCTGCCTGCAACCGCTTAAATGCCTGCTGGAGCGGGTAGCGTTCAACCCGACCACCGACACCCTCTGGCTGGTGGGCGACCTGGTCAATCGTGGCCCCGAGTCACTGGAGACCCTGCGTTATCTGTACCGCATGCGCGAATCACTGGTGTGCGTGCTGGGCAACCATGACTTGCACCTGCTTGCAGTGGGCCACAATATTGAGCGCCTGAAAAAAGGCGACACGTTGCGCGAGATCCTTGACGCCCCGGATTGCGCCGAGCTGCTCAATTGGCTACGCCAACAGCCGCTCCTGCACTACGACCTGCTGCGTAATACCGCACTGGTCCATGCGGGCATTCCACCGCAGTGGAGCCTGAAAAAAGCCCTCAAGTACGCCAGCGAAGTGGAACATGCACTAAGGGATGACAGCCTGCTGGGGCCTTTTCTCGACGGCATGTACGGCAACGAACCGGCCAAGTGGGACAACGACCTGACCGGCATCGCACGCCTGCGGGTGATCACCAACTACTTCACGCGCATGCGCTTTTGTACCCGCGACGGCAAACTCGACCTTAAAAGCAAAGAAGGCGTCGGCAGCGCCCCGCCCGATTACGCACCGTGGTTCAGTTACAAAGAACGTAAAACTCAAGACCTGAAGATCATCTTCGGGCATTGGGCCGCACTGGAAGGCCACTGCAAGGAGCCGGGGATTTTCGCCCTCGACACCGGCTGCGTCTGGGGCGGGGCCATGACCCTGCTCAATGTCGACACCGGCCAGCGTTTAAGCTGCGATTGCGACGACCTCCACCTTGCGGCGCCTGTCACGGCTCCCCCCCCTTCCCAACCTTTGGGCGCAACCCCCACGCGCCCGTAGTCAGGCCACAGGAATTTCCCATGACCGAATTCAAACGTATCCCGCCCCAGCAAGCCCACACACTGCGCGAACAAGGCGCAGTAGTGGTTGATATCCGAGAGCCGCAAGCCTTTGCCGCCAGCCATATCACTGGCGCCAAACACCTGGACAACCATTCGCTGCACGACTTCATTGCCAACGCTGACCTCGACGCGCCACTGATTGTCGCCTGCTACCACGGCAACTCCAGCCAAAGTGCAGCGGCCTATCTGGTCGCCCAAGGCTTTAGCGAGGTGTACAGCCTGGACGGTGGCTTCGAACTATGGCGCACGACTTTTCCGAAGGAAACGTCCGGCGAGTCTGCTGAATAATTTTTTAATAAACGCCAAGCCCGCGTATTCAGTGGGCTGGCGCCCTGCCAGACCAACGGTCTAATGCAACAAATCACGCATCTCACCTTGACCTCCCCCATAACCAACTATCCTTTAGCTCAGGCCATCCGAATCTGGGGAGAGCCGGTACACCGGCGTATGGATCATCAGTAGTAACTTCAAAGGGTTAGCCCCTTTGATGGTGTCCTGGGGGGTACACAGCGACTGCAACGTTGCTGCATGCCAGCACTCGAACTGACCGATCAATCGCCGGCTCCACGTATCGAGCGAGGTGACGTCATGAGTATTTTTAGCCACTTCCAACAACGCTTTGAATCCACACGCCAAGAAGAGCTCACGCTCCAGGAATACCTTGAGCTGTGCAAAAACGACAAAAGCGCTTACGCCTCTGCCGCCGAAAGGCTGCTGCTGGCCATCGGTGAACCGGAACTGCTGGACACCTCGACCAACTCTCGCCTGTCGCGAATCTTCTCCAACAAAGTGATTCGCCGTTATCCGGCCTTTGCTGACTTCCATGGAATGGAAGAATGCATTGAACAGATCGTCTCGTATTTCCGCCACGCCGCCCAAGGGCTGGAAGAAAAGAAACAAATCCTCTACCTGCTCGGCCCGGTGGGCGGCGGCAAGTCCTCGCTGGCTGAAAAGCTCAAACAGCTGATCGAGAAGGTGCCGTTCTATGCCATTAAAGGCTCGCCCGTATTCGAGTCGCCACTGGGGCTGTTCAACGCCACCGAAGATGGCGCCATCCTTGAAGAAGACTTCGGGATTTCCAAGCGCTACCTGAGCACCATCATGTCGCCGTGGGCCACCAAACGGCTGGCCGAGTTTGGCGGTGACATCAGCCAATTTCGCGTGGTCAAGCTCTATCCCTCCATCCTCAACCAGATCGCAGTGGCAAAAACCGAGCCGGGTGATGAGAACAACCAGGACATTTCTGCGCTGGTGGGTAAGGTTGATATACGCAAACTCGAAGAATTCCCACAGAACGACGCCGATGCTTACAGCTACTCGGGCGCACTGTGCCGGGCCAACCAGGGCCTGATGGAGTTCGTCGAAATGTTTAAAGCGCCGATCAAGGTGCTGCACCCGCTGCTTACCGCCACTCAAGAAGGCAACTACAACAGCACCGAAGGGCTGGGGGCGATTCCGTTTACCGGAGTCTTGCTGGCGCACTCCAACGAGTCGGAGTGGCATACCTTCCGCAACAACAAAAACAACGAAGCGTTTATCGACCGGATTTACATCGTTAAAGTGCCGTACTGCCTGCGCGTCAGCGACGAAGTCAAAATCTACGACAAATTGCTGTTCAACAGCTCGCTGGCCAAAGCCCACTGCGCGCCTGACACCCTGAAGATGCTCGCTCAGTTCACCGTACTGTCACGCCTCAAAGAGCCGGAAAACTCCAATATCTACTCGAAGATGCGCGTGTATGACGGTGAAAACCTCAAAGACACCGATCCGAAAGCCAAATCCATTCAGGAGTACCGCGACACGGCTGGCGTAGACGAAGGCATGAACGGCCTGTCGACCCGCTTTGCCTTCAAGATCCTGTCCAAGGTGTTCAACTTCGACCCGCACGAAATTGCCGCCAACCCGGTGCACCTGCTGTATGTGCTCGAACAGCAGATCGAACAGGAACAGTTCCAGCCTGAAACCCGCGAACGTTATCTGCGGTTCCTGAAAGAGTACCTGGCACCACGCTATATCGAGTTCATCGGCAAAGAGATCCAGACCGCGTACCTGGAGTCCTACAGCGAATACGGACAGAACATCTTCGACCGCTACGTGCTTTACGCAGACTTCTGGATTCAGGATCAGGAGTACCGCGATCCCGAAACCGGCGAAATCCTCAACCGCGTGGCGCTCAACGAGGAGCTGGAAAAAATCGAAAAACCGGCCGGCATCAGCAACCCGAAAGATTTCCGCAACGAAATCGTCAACTTCGTGTTGCGCGCCCGTGCCAACAACAACGGCAAAAATCCGACCTGGCTCAGCTACGAAAAACTGCGGGTCGTGATCGAGAAGAAAATGTTCTCCAACACTGAAGACCTGCTGCCGGTCATCAGCTTCAACGCCAAGGCGAGCAAAGAGGACCAACAGAAACACAACGACTTTGTGACCCGAATGGTCGAACGCGGCTACACCGACAAACAAGTACGACTGCTCTCCGAGTGGTACCTGCGGGTCAGAAAATCGCAGTGATGCAGCGCCAGGCACCCAGCAGCAGGTTGCACGTAAAAAGCGCATAAGCCCCACACCGGGAGCGCTTCAACTTGCAGCTTGCCGCTCACCCCTTGAAGCTGCCCGGAGGGCTTATGAGCTATGTGATCGATCGACGCCTCAACGGCAAGAACAAGAGCACGGTAAACCGCCAGCGCTTCCTGCGCCGCTATCGCGACCACATTAAAAAGGCCGTCGAAGAAGCCGTAGGTCGCCGCTCCATTACAGACATGGAGCATGGCGAGCAAATCAGCATTCCAGGCCGCGATATCGACGAGCCGGTGCTCCATCATGGCCGTGGCGGCAAGCAAACCATCGTGCACCCCGGCAACAAGGAGTTCACCAGCGGCGAACATATCCAGCGCCCGCAAGGCGGCTCAGGCGGTGGCGGCGGGCCTGGCAAGGCGGGCAACTCCGGCGAAGGCATGGATGAGTTCGTGTTCCAGATCACACAGGAAGAGTTCCTCGAATTCATGTTCGAAGACCTCGAACTGCCCAACCTGGTCAAACGCAACCTGACCGGCACTGACACCTTCAAAACCGTACGCGCGGGCATCAGCAATGAGGGCAACCCGTCGCGCATCAACATCATCCGCACCCTGCGCTCAGCCCACGCGAGGCGTATCGCCCTGACGGGCAGCAGCCGTAAAAAACTTAAAGAGGCCAACGCTGAACTTGAGCGACTAAAGCGCGAAGAGCCTGACAACTTCGGCGATATTAAAGAAATAGAGAGCGAAATCGAGAAACTCAGCGCGCGGATTCATCGCGTGCCGTTCCTCGACACCTTCGACCTCAAGTACAACTTGTTGGTCAAACAACCCAACCCCAGCTCCAAAGCCGTGATGTTCTGCCTGATGGACGTTTCCGGCTCCATGACGCAGGCCACCAAAGACATCGCCAAGCGCTTCTTCATCCTGCTGTACCTGTTTCTGAAACGGAACTACGACAAGATCGACGTGGTGTTTATTCGCCACCACACCAGCGCCCGTGAAGTGGACGAAGAAGAGTTTTTCTATTCCCGGGAAACCGGCGGCACCATTGTGTCCAGCGCACTCAAACTGATGCAGGAGATCATGGCTGAGCGCTACCCCACCAACGAATGGAATATCTACGCCGCACAAGCGTCCGACGGCGACAACTGGAACGACGATTCCCCCATTTGCCGCGACATTTTGATCAACCAGATCATGCCGTTCGTCCAGTACTACACTTACGTGGAAATTACCCCCCGCGAGCATCAGGCACTCTGGTACGAGTACGAACGCATCAGCGAGGCGTTTAGCGACACCTTCGCCCAGCAGCAATTAGTCTCGGCCGGCGATATCTACCCGGTCTTCCGTGAACTCTTCCAGCGCAGGTTAGTGACATGACCGCCAAAGAGAATAAACGCCATCCCATCTCCACTGGCTCAGAGTGGACCTTTGAACTGATTCAGGCCTATGACCGTGAGATCGGACGCTTGGCCGAACGCTATGCGCTGGACACCTACCCCAACCAGATAGAAGTCATCACCGCTGAACAAATGATGGATGCCTACGCCTCCGTAGGCATGCCGCTTGGCTATCACCATTGGTCCTATGGCAAACACTTCTTGAGCACCGAGAAGTCCTACACCCGTGGACAGATGGGGCTGGCCTACGAAATCGTCATCAACTCAGACCCGTGCATCGCTTATCTGATGGAAGAAAACACCATCTGCATGCAAGCGCTGGTGGTCGCGCACGCCTGCTACGGCCACAACAGCTTCTTCAAGGGCAATTACCTGTTTCGCACCTGGACCGACGCCAGCTCGATCATCGACTACCTGGTGTTCGCCAAGCAGTACATCATGCAGTGCGAAGAACGCCACGGCATTGATGCTGTTGAAGACCTGCTCGACTCCTGCCATGCGCTGATGAATTACGGGGTCGATCGCTACAAACGGCCGTATCCGATTTCTGCCGAGGAAGAACGCCGCCGGCAAAAAGACCGCGAAGAGCACCTGCAAAAACAGATCAACGATCTGTGGCGCACCATTCCCAAAGGCGCAGACAAGTTCAGCGAAAAAGACAACGCTCGCTTCCCCGATGAACCGCAGGAAAACATTCTGTACTTCATCGAAAAACACGCTCCTCTGCTGGAGCCTTGGCAGCGCGAAATCGTACGAATCGTGCGCAAAATCGCTCAGTATTTTTACCCGCAGCGCCAAACCCAAGTCATGAACGAAGGCTGGGCGACCTTCTGGCACTACACCCTGATGAACGACCTCTACGACGAGGGGCTGGTGACCGAAGGCTTCATGATGGAGTTCCTCACGTCCCACACCAGCGTCGTGTTTCAACCCGGCTTCGACAGCCCTTACTACAGCGGCATCAACCCCTACGCGTTAGGTTTTGCAATGTACCGCGACATCCGGCGCATCTGCGAAGCACCCACCGAAGAGGATTATCACTGGTTCCCGGACATGGCCGGCAGCGACTGGCTGTCGAGTATCAAGTTCGCCATGAGCAGCTTTAAAGACGAGAGTTTTATCCTGCAATACTTGTCCCCTAAAGTGATCCGCGACCTCAAGCTGTTCAGCATCATGGACGACGATCAGAAAGACGACTTGCTGGTCCCGGCCATTCATGACGAAAACGGCTACCGCATCATTCGCGAAACCCTGGCCGCTCAGTACAACCTGGGCAATCGCGAACCCAACGTGCAGATCTGGAGCATCGACCGGCGCGGTGACCGCTCGCTCACCCTGCGCCACCAACAACATGACCGCAAACCCCTGGGCGAGTCCACCGACGAAGTACTCAAACACCTGCATCGTCTGTGGGGCTTTGATATCCACCTCGAAACCCTGCAAGGCGATCAGATCATGAAAGTCCATCATGTGCCGCCCAAAGGCGAGCATGGCGAGATGGACTACGCGCGACTGGATCTCAGCGCCCTCCACCTGTGACACAAGGGCCTCCGTTTGTGCGGCGCAGCGGTTATCCTGTCGCGCTAACGGAGGTTTTTTATGCAGATCTATAAAGTCGGCGGTGCAGTACGTGATCGCTTGTTGGGCAAACCGGTCACCGACATCGACTGGGTGGTGGTAGGCGCCAGTGCCGAGCAAATGCTCGCCAAGGGCTTTCGCCCTGTAGGCTCCGACTTCCCGGTGTTCCTGCACCCCAAGACGGGTGAGGAGTACGCGCTGGCCCGCACCGAGCGCAAAAGTGGTCATGGCTATGGCGGTTTTGTGTTCCATGCCAGCCCCGACGTCACCCTCGAAGAAGACCTGATTCGCCGCGACCTGACCATCAACGCGATGGCTGAAGATAACGCTGGCAATATCACCGACCCGTATCATGGCCAACAGGACCTGGAAGCCCGGATATTGCGCCACGTTTCACCCGCATTCGCCGAAGATCCGCTGCGAGTGTTGCGCGTTGCACGCTTTGCTGCGCGCTATGCCGGGCTGGGTTTCAAGGTGGCTGCCGAAACCCTGGAACTGATGCGCCAATTGTCTGCCTCAGGCGAACTGCAAGCCCTGACACCCGAGCGCTGCTGGAAAGAAATCTCCCGAGCACTGATGGAAGACCACCCACAGGTATTTATCGAAGTGTTGCGCAGTTGCGGTGCACTGCACGCGCTGTTACCCGAGGTAAACGCACTGTTTGGCGTGCCGCAGCCCCCTGCCCACCATCCCGAAATAGACAGTGGTGTTCACACCCTAAGCGTGCTTGAACAAGCCGCGCGGCATCATCAGCCCCTGACCGTGCGCTGGGCGTGTCTGCTGCATGACGTGGGCAAAGGGCTGACCCGCGAGAGCGAGTGGCCGCGGCACATCGCCCACGAGCACAAGGGACAGCGCCTGATTAAAGCCATCAATGAACGCTTTAAAGTGCCTCGGGACTGTCAGGAATTGGCCATGTTGGTCGGCGAATACCACACCCACGGCCATCGCGCGCTTGAACTCAAGGCATCGACCTTACTGGAGTTGTTGCAACGTTTTGACGTGTACCGTCGGCCGCAACGCTTTGAAGAGTTCATCGTGGCATGCGAGATGGATGCCAAGGGACGGTTGGGGCTAGAAAACCGGCCTTATCCACAAGCGGATTACCTGCGAGGAGCGGCACAGGCAGCCCTGAGCGTCGCAGTCCAACCCCTGCTTGAACAGGGTTTCAAAGGCCCGGACCTGGGAGAGGCCCTCAAGCGCGAGCGACTCAAGGCACTGCAAGCCTACAAAGACGCCGCCAAAAACTGATGCCGAAACAGGTTGCCACGGCCTCGGACGCAAAACCTGTCGCTGACGCGTCATGCGAGGCTGCTTGCGGGGGTGATACTACCCGCGCCGCAGCCTCGCGCCTCGACAGCGACTACAACAACGGACAGGGGGGCAGCATGTTTGCCGGCGTCAACGGCACACCGCGCCATTCGAATGCGGCGGGTACGAGCACTTGATCGATTTGCGCGTCTGCCCACATTTGGCCCAGCGTTTTACCTGTACCCGGATGAACCCTTTCCGTGGCCATTAGCGACAACGGCCATAGCACGAAGGCATTGGTGAGAATTTCAGCACGCGGCAAGATCAATCCGTCGAAATTGCCCGTGAGGTCACCGTAAAACAACACGTCGATGTCCAGGGGCAAACCTTTGCGATCCTGAGCATATCGTCCGTTATCCGCTTCGATAAGTTTCAAACGTCGACTCAACTCAGGCAACGAAAGATCCGTTTCAGCCGACACTACGAGGTTGAAAAAGGGTCCGCTTTTGATCCCCACCGGCTGACTTTCAAACACTGGCGAGCAATTCACGCCCCGAAGAAAACCCGCCAGTGCATCAAGACCTGCGCGCAAATGCGTTTCGCGCTCGACATTGCTGCCCAGCCCGAGAAAGACCTGAGTTAGCGACATCCGCGCTCTATCTCCACACCCACCCCAGTGGCCGCCGCAACGGCACCAGGCTTGGTCAATTTGAGATGCAGCCAGGGAATATTAAATTCGTTCATCAACACCTCGGCCAAACGCTCGGCAAAGGTTTCAACCAACTGGAATTGAGCCTGGTCGGCAAATGCCTGAATACGCGCCGACACACTGGCGTAGTCCAATGCCAGTGTCAGGTCATCCCCCGCAGCAGCCGGGCGGTTGTCCCACGCAAAACTCAGATCAAGGCGCAAACACTGACGGATGCCACGCTCCCAGTCATAAGCACCGATTACGGTGTCAACTTCCAGGCCTTCGATAAACACTCTGTCCAAGCACTCTTCTCCGCAGCACGACAAGGGCGCAATGCGCCGTTAGAATCAGGGCGTCCTCGCCCGGAATAGTTAGCATGTTTTGGTTACTGGCGATTATCGCCTACCTGCTTGGCTCGCTGTCCTTCGCCATTTTGCTCAGCCGCCTGACCGGTAACCCCGATCCGCGAATGAGTGGCTCAGGCAATGCGGGCGCGACCAATATGTTGCGCCTGGCCGGTAAAAAACTGGCCATCCTCACGTTGCTCGGCGACCTGTGCAAAGGCTTGCTGCCTGTCTTGCTCGCCAACCAACTCGACTTCGCACTCCAGCAACAAGCCTGGATCGGCGTCTTCGCCGTCATCGGCCACATGTACCCGGCCTTCTTCCGCTTCAGGGGCGGAAAAGGCGTCGCCACGGCTGCCGGCATGCTGCTGGCACTGTACCCGCCCGCTGCCCTGCTGGCCGTAGCTGCGTGGCTATTGACCTTTCAACTCACCCGCACCAGCTCACTCGCCGCCCTGATTGCCACCCCTCTGACCCTGCCATTACTGGCCTGGCAAGAACCCGCCGCCCTGCTGCCCATGTGTGCACTGACCGCACTGATTGTGTGGCGCCACCGCGGCAATTTACGCGACCTGCTGGCCGGGCGCGAACGGCATTTCTGAATGCGCCAAATGAAAAAAGCTCATATTCGGCAACGTCCGCGCCCGCTCAACCTCGCAGCGGACTCAGTTGCTCCATTGGCCAGCGTGCCTGCACGCTGATTGCCAGGCTTTCGTGCTGACCGGCCTGCAAACGCTGGCAACCTGCAAACGCAATCATCGCGCCGTTGTCTGTACAGAACTCAGGACGCGCATAGAACACGTTGCCATTCATCTCGCCGAGCATTTTCTCCAGCGAAGCGCGCAATGCCGTATTGGCACTCACGCCGCCCGCAATCACCAGACGCTTCATGCCCGCCTGCTTAAGCGCGCGCTTGCACTTGATGGTTAAGGTTTCGACCACTGCCTGCTGGAACGCCAGCGCGATATCGCTGCGCGTTTGCTCACTGTCATCGCCCGCCGTTACGCAGCGCTGCCATGTGTTCAAGGCGAAGGTTTTCAACCCACTGAAGCTGAATGCAAGGCCCGGACGGTCCGTCATCGGGCGTGGGAACACAAAGCGCCCCGCAACCCCGTGAGCGGCCAGACGTGCGATTTCAGGACCGCCTGGATAGTTGAGCCCCATCATCTTCGCGGTCTTGTCAAACGCCTCACCTGCGGCGTCGTCGAGCGTCTCGCCGAGCAACTCGTATTGACCGATACCATCCACGCGCACCAGCTGCGTGTGACCGCCCGAGACCAACAAAGCGACGAACGGGAACTCGGGGGGCTGCTCCTCCAGCATAGGGGCCAGCAAGTGGCCTTCCATGTGGTGCACGCCCAGTGCCGGAATGCCCCAGGCAAAAGCCAGTGCCTGAGCGCACGAAGCCCCGACCAGCAAGGCCCCGACCAACCCCGGACCCGCCGTGTAGGCGATAGCGTCAATCTCTGTGGGCACGCAGTCTGCCTCGGCCAGCACCTGACGAATCAAGGGCAGCATGCGTTTGACGTGATCGCGTGACGCCAGCTCCGGCACCACACCGCCATAAGCGCGGTGCAGGTCGATCTGACTGAACAGCGCATCGGCTAAAAGCCCGCGCTCACTGTCGTATAGCGCGACGCCGGTTTCGTCGCAGGAAGTTTCTAATCCCAGTACTAGCATGGGTTTGCGCCTTGTAGAGGCTAAATTCGAAGGCGCGCATAATAGTCGCCACTACCGCCCCCGGCCAGCGGTTTTCGATCAGAGGCTTTGCATTCCGGGCGATGAGGGGTTAACATCCGCAACCCTTAAAAACCGACGTCTTCCAACGCGATTTTGCCTTGAGACGTTGACCCCGGTAATGAATGAAGGTAGCTCTGGATGCCAGCCGTCAAAGTAAAAGAGAACGAACCCTTCGACGTAGCTCTGCGTCGTTTCAAGCGCTCCTGCGAAAAAGCCGGTGTACTGGCTGAAGTTCGCAGCCGCGAATTTTACGAGAAGCCGACTTCTGAGCGTAAGCGTAAGGCAGCAGCTGCTGTTAAGCGTCACGCGAAGAAAGTTCAGCGCGAGCAGCGCCGCGCCGTTCGTCTGTACTAATACACAGACGTTCGTTGCATGCTTCTGCCAAGCCCGGCCTAAAGCCGGGCCGTAGGCAGTTGCAGCAAGTTACACGCACTATCGTCAAGGCCGCAGATGCGACCGCGACAAAAGCTACACACGTCAGACCTGGCCTATAAGCCAGCGGTGCACGTCTTTACTGACGAGCCTTTCAAGGCTACCGACGAGCACACACCTCTGATTTTCCTTAAAGACGATCAGCCCAAGGCATCTCTCCCCTGCCTGCTTATGAGCTATCCGAGACCAGCCATTGGTCAATGCCGGACTCAGAGCGTGACATTTTCGAACCCATTCACTCAGATTTAAACCCGAGTCTACGGAGCTTCGACAGATACACTTCCCGACATGATTGAGCAGACGCCACACGTTCGAGCAGCGCTTTCGCCTGCACGCCCTGATGACCAAGCCCATTTATTCGGCTATTTTTTTGCGCTGAGATGACGAGAACGCTATGGCAGGGTTAATCCCCCAGAGCTTTATTGACGACCTTCTGAACCGCACCGATATCGTCGATGTCGTCAGCTCACGCGTGCAAATGAAGAAAGCAGGCAAAAACTACACCGCCTGCTGCCCCTTCCACAAAGAAAAGACCCCCTCCTTCAGCGTCAGCCCGGACAAACAGTTTTATTACTGCTTTGGCTGCGGCGCAGGGGGGAACGCTCTCGGCTTCATCATGGACCACGACAACCTGGACTTCCCCCAGGCCGTCGAAGAACTGGCCAAAGCCGCAGGCATGGAAATCCCCCGGGAAGAAAGCGGTCGCCCGCACAAACCACGCCAGCCGACCGACTCCCCGCTTTACCCGTTGCTGACCGCTGCCGCCGACTTTTACCGTCAAGCCCTGAAAAGCCACCCGGCGCGTAAATCGGCTGTGGAGTACCTCAAAGGTCGCGGCCTGACAGGCGAGATCGCCCGCGACTTCGGACTGGGCTTCGCCCCACCCGGCTGGGACAACCTGTTCAAGCACCTGAGCAATGACACGCTCCAGCAAAAAGCCATGATCGATGCAGGCTTGCTGGTCGAAAACGCAGAGACCGGCAAACGCTACGACCGCTTTCGCGATCGCGTGATGTTTCCGATCCGCGACAGCCGTGGCCGCATCATCGCCTTCGGTGGCCGCGTACTGGGCGACGACAAACCCAAATACCTGAACTCCCCGGAAACCCCGGTTTTTCACAAAGGCCAGGAACTGTACGGGCTGTTCGAAGCGCGAAAGTTCAATCGCAGCCTCGATGAAATTATCGTGGTTGAAGGCTATATGGACGTTATTGCACTGGCCCAACAAGGGCTGCGCAATGCCGTTGCAACACTCGGCACCGCGACCAGCGAAGAGCATATGAAACGTCTGTTTCGCGTGGTGCCCAGCGTATTGTTTTGCTTTGACGGCGACCAGGCAGGCCGCAATGCCGCCTGGCGCGCACTGGAAGCCACGCTGCCCTGCTTGCAAGACGGCCGCCGGGCACGCTTCCTGTTTTTACCCGAAGGCGAAGACCCGGACACCCTGGTGCGGTCCGAAGGCAGCGATGCATTCAAGGCGCGAATCAATCAGCACGCTCAGCCGCTGGCCGACTACTTCTTCCAGCAACTGACGGAAGAAACCGATCCGCGCTCGCTTGAAGGCAAGGCCCACATGGCCACGCTGGCAGCGCCGCTTATCGATAAAGTGCCCGGCGCCAACCTGCGCAACTTGATGCGTCAGCATTTAAGCGAAATAACCGGTCTCAACAGCGAAGCGGTCAGCCAACTGGCGCAAAGTGCTCCCCCACCCGCGCAACCCGCCTACGACCCCGGCATTGATTACGACGCCATGCCGGATTACAGCGACTTCCAGCAGCCAGACGCCTACATCCCCCAACAGGAATGGACGCCGAAAAAAACCGGCGCTGGCGGCAAAAAGTGGGAAAACAAACCGTGGGACAAAAAGGGCAAGCGTGGCGGCGAGCGCGAACAGGCGTGGATCCCCGTGGGCGTTGAACCGCCCACCCTGACTGCCCTGCGCACACTGCTGCATCACCCTCAACTGGCTAAAAAAGTTGAGGATGCCGAGCACTTTGCAGCCGAAGATCAGACGAACAACCAGCTATTGATTGCACTGGTAGAGGCTGTACAGAAAAATCCTAAGCTAAGCTCTATCCAGTTACTGTCGCGCTGGCACGGCACTGAACAGGGTCGCTTACTACAAAGGCTGCTGGAAAAGGAGTGGCTAATTGATGCCGATAACCTTGAACAACAGTTTTTCGACACCATAACAAGCTTGTCAGCTCGTCAACGCGAGCGAAATTTAGAGCAACTTCTTCGAAAAGCACGTCAAGGCGAGCTCAGTACCGAGGAGAAAAATCAGTTACGCGACCTCCTAAGTCGCAATAATCCTGCATCAAACCCGACCTCAACTGGCGCGTGAGGTCATAGCTAAGGTATAATCCTCGGCTTGTTTTTTGCCCGCCAAGACCTTCAGTGGATAGGGTGTTATGTCCGGAAAAGCGCAACAGCAGTCTCGTATCAAAGAGTTGATCACCCTCGGCCGTGAGCAGAAGTATCTGACTTACGCAGAGGTCAACGACCACCTGCCCGAAGATATTTCAGATCCGGAGCAAGTGGAAGACATCATCCGCATGATTAATGACATGGGGATCCCCGTACACGAGAGTGCTCCGGATGCGGACGCCCTTATGTTGGCCGATGCTGACACCGACGAAGCCGCTGCTGAAGAAGCAGCCGCAGCGTTGGCGGCAGTAGAAACCGATATCGGTCGCACTACCGACCCTGTGCGCATGTATATGCGTGAAATGGGCACGGTAGAACTGCTGACACGCGAAGGCGAAATTGAAATCGCCAAGCGTATTGAAGAAGGCATCCGTGAAGTGATGGGCGCAATCGCGCACTTCCCTGGCACGGTTGACCATATTCTCTCCGAGTACACTCGTGTCACCACCGAAGGTGGTCGCCTGTCTGACGTCCTGAGCGGTTATATCGACCCGGACGACGGTATTGCGCCGCCCGCAGCCGAGATTCCGCCTCCTGTCGACCCCAAGGTGAAAGCCGAAGGTGATGACGAAGAGGACGATAAGGAAGAGGCCAGCGAAGAAGAGGAAGAGGTCGAAAGTGGCCCCGACCCAATCATCGCGGCACAGCGCTTTGGCGCCGTTTCCGATCAGATGGAAATCACTCGCAAGGCCCTGAAAAAGCACGGTCGCGACAGCAAGCAGGCAATTGCCGAGCTGGTTGCCCTGGCTGAGCTGTTCATGCCAATCAAGCTGGTCCCGAAGCAATTCGAAGGCCTGGTTGAACGTGTTCGTAGCGCCCTGGAGCGTCTGCGTGCACAAGAGCGAGCCATCATGCAGCTGTGTGTACGTGATGCACGTATGCCGCGTACCGATTTCTTGCGCCTGTTCCCGGGCAATGAAGTCGACGAAAGCTGGAGCGACGCGCTGGCCAAGGGCAAAAGCAAATACGCTGAAGCCATTGGTCGCCTGCAACCGGACATCATCCGTTGCCAGCAAAAGCTGTCGGCCCTCGAAGCTGAAACCGGCTTGAAGATTGCCGAGATCAAGGACATCAACCGTCGCATGTCGATCGGTGAGGCCAAGGCCCGCCGCGCGAAAAAAGAGATGGTTGAAGCCAACTTGCGTCTGGTGATCTCCATCGCCAAGAAGTACACCAACCGTGGCTTGCAGTTCCTCGACTTGATCCAGGAAGGCAACATCGGCTTGATGAAAGCGGTAGACAAGTTTGAATACCGCCGCGGCTACAAATTCTCGACTTATGCCACCTGGTGGATCCGTCAGGCGATCACTCGCTCGATTGCCGACCAGGCCCGCACCATCCGTATCCCGGTGCACATGATCGAGACGATCAACAAGCTCAACCGTATTTCCCGTCAGATGTTGCAGGAAATGGGCCGTGAACCGACCCCGGAAGAGCTGGGTGAACGCATGGAAATGCCTGAGGATAAAATCCGCAAGGTATTGAAGATCGCTAAAGAGCCGATCTCCATGGAAACCCCGATCGGTGATGACGAAGACTCCCACTTGGGTGACTTCATCGAAGACTCGACTATGCAGTCGCCAATCGATGTCGCCACGGTTGAGAGCCTTAAAGAAGCGACACGCGACGTACTCGGCGGCCTCACAGCCCGTGAAGCCAAGGTATTGCGCATGCGTTTCGGTATCGACATGAATACCGACCACACCCTTGAGGAGGTTGGTAAGCAGTTCGACGTGACCCGTGAGCGGATTCGCCAGATCGAAGCCAAAGCGCTGCGCAAGCTGCGCCACCCGACGAGAAGCGAGCATTTGCGCTCCTTCCTCGACGAGTGATCCCAAAACCCCCGGCCCTGCCGGGGGTTTTGCTATGTGCCCGCCACACGCTTCACCTTCTTTTCCCCTCTGCACATCCTCGCGCCCTGCCCCCGTCTACACTCGACTCACCCGAGCGTAGAGCGAGACGCGCATGCCCCGACTGATAGCCCCCCTCTGCTTACTGTTCATCGCCTGGACGGCAACGGCAAACGCCCTGACGCTGACCGATGAAGAGCGCCAGTGGCTGGATAACCACCCTGAGCTGCGCCTGGGGATCGATGCTACGTGGCCGCCTTTCGAATTCCGCGATGAAAAAGGTCTCTACACCGGTCTTGCTGCGGACTACGTGCAACTGATCAAAGACCGACTCGGCGTAACGATAAAACCCGTGGAGCCGTACAGCTGGAGCAACGTGCTAACGCTGGCCAAAGAGGGCAATCTGGATTGGCTGCCCGGCATCATGTCGACCCCCGAGCGGCAAAAAAGCTTGGCCTTTACGCGTCCCTACCTCGACTTCCCGATAGTGATCCTGGCGCACAAAGGCGGGGCCTCACCAAAAACCATCAAAGACCTGTACGGTTTGAAAGTCGCGGTGGTTGAAAACTATGCCCCCCACGAGCTGCTTCAGGCCCAACACCCCGACCTGAATCTGGTGGCACTGCCCAATGTCAGCTCCGCATTGCAAGCATTGGCCACCGACCAAGTGGATGCGATGGTCGGCGATCTGGCCTCCAGTGTGTGGAGTTTGCGCCAACTCAAACTGGATGGTTTGTACGTCAGTGGCGAAACGCCCTACCGCTATCAATTGGCAATGGCCGTGCCTAAAGATCAGGCCGTTTTGCTGCGCCTGCTCGATAAAGTCATGGCCGATATAAGCCCACGCGAACTCCAGGCCATCCAGGAACGCTGGATCGGCAACACTAACGACTACGGCCCCCTGTGGCGCGGCGTGCTGCTCTATGTATTGCCGGGCATCCTGTTGCTGGTCAGCGTCTTGGTGGTGGTAATTCGGATCAACCGACGCCTGAGCTCCGAAATTTCCCGCCGTATCGCCCTTGAACAAGAACTGCGCAGCAGCGAATACCGCTACAGAGGGCTGGTCGAAAGTCTGTCGGCTATTGCATGGGAGGCGCATCTGGATGACTACACCTACACCTACGTGTCCCCTCAAGCCGAAGCGTTAATTGGTTACCCGTTGGCGGATTGGTTAGTACCGGGTTTCTGGGCCAAAATCGTTCACCCCGATGACCTGGACCGAACCCAAACCTTCTGCAACCAAGAGATCAGCGCGGGCCGCGACCACAGCATCGACTATCGCGTACTCACCGCTGACGGCAGAACCCTGTGGCTACGCGACATCATCAGCCTCACCCACCACAACGAAAAACCCGTTCTGCGCGGCCTCATGATCAATATTAGCGAAGCCAAACACACCGAAGAAGCCCTGCGCCTGTCGGAAGAGAAGTTCGCCAAAGCCTTTCACGCCTCCCCCGATGGCTTGTTGTTGAGCCGCCAAAGCGATGGCCTGCTGATCGAAATCAATGAGGGTTTCAGCCGGCTGAGCGGCTACGACACGGCCAGCGCGCTGAACCGCTCATCCCTGGACCTGAAGATTTGGGCCGACCTGCACCAGCGCAATGAATTGTTGGCATTGCTGAAACAACATGGCTTTGTCCGTGATTTCAGGTGCAACCTGCGGCACAAAAGTGGCCGCATTCGCTTGTGCGAAGTTTCCAGCCGTCCGCTGATGATAGGCGGCGAAGCGTGCATGCTGACCATCGCTCGCGACATCACCGAACGCCAACACATGCAGGAAAAACTGCAACAAACGGCCACCGTCTTTGAAAGCACGGCCGAAGGTATTTTATTCACCAACCCACAGCAAAAAATCACCGCCGTAAACCGCGCCTTTAGTGAAATCACTGGCTACAGCGAACGTGAAGCCTTGGGCCATACGCCCCGCATACTCGCCTCCGGCCAGCACGACAGCGCGTTCTATGCCGCGATGTGGCACCAACTCACAAGTGAAGGGCACTGGCAGGGCGAAATTTGCAACAAACGCAAAAATGGTGAGTTTTACCCCAGTTGGATGACCATTAGCGCGGTGCGCAATACCGAAAATATCGTGACCCACTTTGTGGCCGTGTTTGCCGACATTTCCAGCCTCAAACACGCTCAGGCGCGCCTTGACTATCAAGCCCATCACGACCCGCTGACCAGTTTGCCCAACCGCTTATTGTTCGAAAACCGACTGCAACACGCTCTTAACGAGCACAGCACACAAGGCAAATGCGGCGCCGTCCTGTTTCTGGACCTCGATCGTTTCAAAAACATCAACGACAGCCTGGGCCATCCCGTCGGCGATCTTTTGCTCAAGGGCATCGCAACGCGCCTGAAAGAGCAATTGCGCGATATCGATACCGTCGCCCGCTTGGGCGGCGACGAATTCATCATCCTGCTGCCGGGCCTGCACCAACCCCACGATGCCGAACTGATTGCCGACAAGTTGCTGACGTGTTTCAACGCGCCCTTTCCTGCTGGCGAACACGAACTGTTTATCAGTGCCAGCATCGGCACCAGTGTTTACCCGGATGACGGCAGCGACGTTGCCACACTGGTTAAAAACGCCGATGCCGCCATGTACCGCTCCAAGCTCAAAGGCCGCAACCGTGTGGAGCGATACACCCACGACCTCACCTCACAAGCGCGTGAGCGCGTGGTGCTTGAGCAAGAGCTGCGGCGCGCCCTTGAACGCAATGAGCTGTCCCTGTTCTATCAACCCAAAATCAGCCTGCTTGATTTTACGCTGGTGGGCGCCGAAGCACTGATTCGCTGGACTCATCCCACGCTGGGCGTTATTCCGCCCGAGCGCTTTATTCATCTGGCCGAAGAAAACGGCATGATCATCCAGGTGGGCGATTGGGTACTGGAGCACGCGTGCGCACAACTAAACATCTGGGATCAGGGTTACGAACCTTTTGGCCCGGTGTCGGTTAACCTTGCCGGCGCCCAACTGCACCAGCCTCGTCTTGTCGGACGTATCCGCCAGTTACTCAACAGTCACGGCTTGAAACCCGACTGCCTGCAACTGGAGATCACTGAAAACTTCATCATGAGCCAAACCGAAGAAGCGCTTAAAGTGCTGCACCAACTCAAACGCCTGGGCGTGCAACTGGCCATCGACGACTTCGGCACCGGTTACTCTTCGCTCAGTTACCTCAAGCGACTGCCGCTGGACACCCTGAAAATAGACCAATCCTTCATCCGTGGGCTGCCGGACGACCCACATGACGCGGCCATCGTGCGCGCCATCATCGCCTTGGGTCGCAGCATGCAATTCACCGTCATTGCAGAAGGCGTAGAAAACCTCGCCCAACAAGATTTCCTAGCCCAGGCAGGCTGCGAGCAAATTCAGGGCTACATCGTCAGCGTGCCTTTATCGGCAGAAGAATTCGCTGCGACATTTCTTCGTATCTCTATTTCAGACTTTTCGGATAGCACTGTAGAGAAACCATCGTTATAATCCGCGGCCTACTGAGGGCCTATAGCTCAGTTGGTTAGAGCAGGGGACTCATAATCCCTTGGTCGTAGGTTCGAGTCCTACTGGGCCCACCATACAAAACAAAGGCTTACGCTTAAGGGCGTAGGCCTTTTTTGTTTTCCGATGGAAAATCTTAACGAATTGCTAAACGAATGCGGCCTGTGCCTCCGCGCCACCGATTAGACATGCGCCAAGTAGTGGCCTTTCGATTTCATCCAAGCGTATGCTGTGAAAAATCACGTCATCAGGGATCGATATGAGAAAGGCACTGGCAGTACTAGCAATGAGCCTGGCGCTTAGCGGTTGCGCTACCTCCCACTACACAAGCGGTAGAGATTTCCCATCTGAGAACGTAGCTAGCATCATCAAAGGAAAGACGACAACAACAGAGCTCAAAGCCCTGTTTGGCGACCCCTTCAGTAAAAGCCCAGTCAACGACACCGATGAAAAGTGGGTCTACACCTACGCAAACGGCTCTGCTCACGCACAGAGCTACATCGTCACCATGAAAGTCACCACCACCGGCACCCAGAAAACTCTCGACGTGCTGATTCGTAACGACACGGTAATTAACTTTACGTTCAACGAGGGACAAAACCCTTACAACTCGACCACAAACTAATCAACAACCACATAGCCAAGGAAGCCTCTCATGCCCATAAAGAGAACAGGCAATTTCGACCTAGCAAAAGAAATGGAAATCCGAGCACGAAAAATGATTTCTCAGTTCCTCAGCGAAGAGGAGCTTTTGGAAGTGACCATCGAAACTAACAAAACCACATCCGAACTTTCCTTCCACGCTCCAGACGCAATTGTCGAGAAGATAACAACAAACCTAGCCAAGCTTGACCAATAGCCGCAAACCAATTCCAAATGACAAACACAACTAATACCAGCATAAAAATGGAAAACCAACAATGGCTTCTATAAGAACAATACTAGCTCTAACAACTGCATTACTCATAAGCATATTACTGACAGGATGCGCTGAAAGCCCATTCCAAGCATATAGAGCGGCACCAGACAATTTCAACCCAGGCTCAGAGCACCTCTTTAGCTCACCAATTGATATACAGCCAATTACGTTTGGCGGCAACGGATCGGCGTGGTTCAGATTTAACACCTTAAAGAAAGGCACTACCAGCAGTTGGAATATAGAGACGTACTGGCTAGGAAAAGATTGGCTTTTCGTCAACAATATCGCATTCAATATTGACGGAAAAATAACCAACTCCCCTTCAACAAACAACAACAGAGAAATCGTCCATTCAGTCGGAGTATCTGAGCGCCAGTTTAGCCCAGCCCCACAAGAACTGATCACTGCACTAACTCAGGCGCAAACCGTCATAGTTCGATTATCTGGGCAAAACTATTACCTAGAAAAGCAGCTGACCGCTCAAGAAGTCACCAATATAAAGTGGTATATAAATTTCATTAAGGAAGGAAAGTAACTTCTCATGCGTGCATCATCGACGCTGAACATCGGCAAGGATGCCTCTCTCCAAAACGATTACGATCAAGCCCACATCACTCCCGGATAAGGCGTGGCCTCCGGGCCTGGCACCGGTTTAGTGGCCTTCGCTATGCCCTTCACTAAATCGTTGTAGCGCCGCTTTGTCTTACCATTGCACCGGTACATGCGAGGAGTCAGGAAACCGCCCCAACGTTCCAGCCAGCGCCTTGGCGGCATTACTTCTGC
This sequence comes from Pseudomonas weihenstephanensis, assembly GCF_016812185.1. NCBI lineage: Bacteria > Pseudomonadati > Pseudomonadota > Gammaproteobacteria > Pseudomonadales > Pseudomonadaceae > Pseudomonas > Pseudomonas weihenstephanensis. Next base: position 57,209 of record NZ_JAAEBV010000002.1, read on the forward strand.
CGCCTCGATAGCCCAGATAAGCAACTGTTCATCGCTCGGCTGATTGTCCTATTCAAACTCAACTGCATCCTCAGAGACCAGCATATCTTGCTCTCCTGGTATTGCCCGACCGGCTAGGATCGGGCCGGTAGAATCAGCCAATGAGATATGTCGCACTCTCAAGTCCATGCACAGCCATATGGTGCGCAGTTCGCCAAGCATCATCGAATGCAAGCGAGTCAAAGGTATGACCGACAAAAATGCTGGCGACCTCATGCGGCAACGGCGAGCCACCTAATTGTTTGAGGCGTCGAATGTCCACCTCAGCGACTTCTATGCCTTGCTTGTTGAATCGCTCAAGCTGGCCAGTGAGCTTGTCAGCAGCGGCCTTGATCTTGCTGTAGTCCTCTGCCAGCGCCTCGTATTTGCTAATCACCTGATCACGCAGCGCAGCAGCACGGCTAATACGATCTTGCTCGATTTAGTAGGCGAGCTGATCGTTCAGGGTTTCCAAACGCAGCGACAAGCGCTTAACAAGTCGGGCGGTATGGTCGATACGATCCTCGATTTCGCATACGTCCGCGCCACTACGAGCGCCCTGCTCCCATTCGATACCGAGTGCGTCAGCCAGAGCTTCGGCTTCGTTCAGTTGTTTCTTGTGCTGCTCGATCAGTTCAACAGTGGTCATTTTCATATGCTCTTCAATAGGTTCAACAGGTCGCGTAATGCGCTGGGCTGGGTCTTCGATCCGACTGGCCGACCAGAACCATTAAGGGCTGGGTGGCCCGGCTGGAAACGGCCCTTCATGTCTCTGGCGATGGGTTGTGCAGTGCCAACCTCAAATGCTTTAGCCATGCGCGTGTTCCTGGTCAGCAGTGTTCAAGCTGTAGCCTGTGAACTCGTCATCTTTGGGCTTGACGTTGGTTTGGAGATTCAAATTAAGAATAGTTGCCAGCGTATTTTGAGTTTGCTTGTTCGCGGTCTTGAGGGCGGCAAGTTCAGCAGTGAATTTCTCCATCGCCGTAATCATTGCTTTAAGTAGCTCTTCGGTCATGTAAGGCATTCCGCTTAAGTTTAATTGGGTTTACCAGTTAATTATACGCGAGATAAAAATACGTCTATGACGACACCAAGTTTCAAAAAGCTCACAAATATCGATAACAAGTTAAGTATCAGGCGATATATTGATCAGGATTTAGATTTATGTATGGTGTGCCGGGCGTGCCGGGTTTTTCGACATTCATTATCTTTCTAAAAAAACAATGTATTGATATTTCACTGCTTATATTTTTTGAAAGGTTGGGGTATCTCAGATAACACGGCACAAGCGGCACACATTGCACAAAGAAAAGGGGCCGCGATGGCCCCTCCTTGTTATTGCTGTTGCATGCTCCAACCTGGACGAATCTCCAAGCCACTTACATACTTCCCATGTCGATCACGCGTACGCCCGAAGCCCAGCCGCTCCAGCCTATCTACAAAAGATTTCTGCTTAACCTTCTGACCGATACCCTGACCAGACGCCCAACTCGTAAACGTGTCATACAGCTTTTGAGAACCGACCTTACCTAAGGTACTCCGCTCACACACATCATCAACGAACTGGGCCACTTGATCAGCCTCTAGGCGCCATTCCTCTTTAGCTTGGCGACTGCTCTCAGGATCAGTAAAGCCACGCTCTAGCGCCTCGCTATACGCAGCTAAAGACAGGTTGAAAATGCCGGGAAGCTCAGCCAGCAGTTTCTCTTTGAGCATCGGGTCCGTCTGGCCCAAGCTGGCGTCAAATTTTCTGTTGAAGCGAATGACCAACGCACGCCGGAACAAGGCATCAGAAAAGTCCCGTGTGTGTGGCATGTGGTTCGTACCAAACCAGCAAGTAGCGTATGGGCGCATGACAAAAGGGTCTTGGAACTTATGCTCAACCGTCGCAGGCTCTCCCGACACAATGCCTTTCAAAGCGGCGTCAGCGATTACCTCGCCTTCCCGAATTTCGGTAACGATATTGGCTAGCTTCATATGCAGATGCGCACGAGAAAAAGCACGGTCGAACTGCGAAGGCTGCACACCGGACACATTCTCAGACCCTAGCAGCGCCTCCAGCACCGACAGCAGGACGGATTTACCGTTGCTGCCACCACCGATGAGCATAATGAATCGCTCATGCCTGCAATGCGTCATCAGCGTGTATCCGAGCATTTCCAACAGCGCCCGCGCCTTTTCCTTGCCATCGCTGTCAGGCTCGAAAATCTCGCCCAGAAACTGAGAGAAGCGAGGCGCAGCGGCTTCAGGCTGGTACTCAAGTGGAACTTGAGTGGTTCGATACTCCAGCTTGTTATGAGGCTCAAGCTCCCATTCACCCGTCAAATCATGCCGCACCAGAGCTCCAGATAGGCAATTTACAGACTCCGGGTCACCCAGATTGAAAGCATGGTCTTTGGCGTAGATCGCAGTTTTGAAAACGTCCGCGACGTTATTGACCACGTTCGCTGTAATAGCCGTGTGTGGTGCAAGCGCCCTTTGAACCAACTGCTTTACCGCTCGATCCTCAGCAACTCTCCAGACACCGCGACTGAGCCACTCGTAAACCAACGGCCCGGATGCAAGGATGTTGTCAGCACCGATAGAAACCAAAACACGCTGCGCAAGTTCAAGATGGTCCTCGTGATCATCATCATTCGCAGCAGGGGCCATCTCGCGCAAAGTGCCCAGGCCGATACCTGTTTGTTGCTTGATCGCTTTGAGCAGTCGGTCACGCTCGATAGGGCTCCGGGACAAAGCTTCTGCCACTAGCCTTTCAATATCGGACGATTCGCTCTCATCACTCAGTAATTTCACATCCGCACTGATTTCTGAGTATGGCCGCGCCGGAACAGGTGCATACCCTTTGCGGCGAGCGCCCTCAATCATTCCAGCCAGCTCTGTACCCAATAGTGCCGAGGCACGTTCTGCACCTCGCTGCTTTACCACTTCAGGAGCTACGGCGGAAAAAACCAAATGAATCAACTGATCGTCAACACCCTTTGCCACCAATCGGCCAACAATTCGCAAAGCGTTTTCGTGAACACTCTCACCCTGCAACAACTCAGCTAACAGCTCTGTGTGATCACTGCTGCCACGCTCTCCAGAATCGTTAGCTGCGCTTCGGTGTGGCTCCTTGAGCGTGCCCAGCCATTCCGATAAATCGGCCCACGTGTAACGCTGACCGCCCTCGTGAACAATGCTCGATCTTACCGGCTGTGCTTTTGTGTGGTTGAACCCAGGCAGACGCATTACACGCGGCAAGTCGTGAATGCTCTTGTCACTGTCCACTAACGCAATCAGCTTTCGCTGAGCAGCTTCAAACTCACTCAACGGCACACCATCCACGCACCAATAGGCGTGGTGCTTACCGGGTGACGACTCAACAATGATCGACGGAGCAAAGGGGACAGCCGCCAACCTATCAAGGTGGTTATCGATGATGTCGAAGTCAACATACAAAGCCCGAACGCGGGTAATGCTAGCGGCGTCATGCCCCCCTGCATTCACAACAGCGTATGCCCCCCACCCATCAATGTTTTTTGCCTGTAGGTCGTACAACGAATTTGCCTTTCGAGCCCCTTGCATCGGGTGGATTGCTCGATAGTGCCAGTCTTGTGGTTGCGAATCAGGGTCCAACAACGCCAAGAATCGCAAAGCCTCATCAACGTCCGGCAACAGCTCTTGTGCAGTGATAGTCATTGCAAACCCCCATGGTAGCTGGCGATTATTTGCACACGTTCAGCCTCAATGAGACCGGCAAGCACTTTGCCTGAATTGAAGGCAGCCACATAACGTCGATTGACCTCAACCACATCAAGTGGGGCGGACTTAAGAAGATCAAAGGCGTCCACGAAGACGTTGATTGCGAGCGCATCGTCGTTATCGTTAGCACTGATCAACGAGGCGTTACCGATCATTTGATACAGGCCTGCAAGGGCTTTCACTTGCGTGATTTGCTGAGCATTCATACCGCGCCCTCGCCTTCGGCCAATTTGATCAATGCGTAAGTCGCTATACGCGGATGCAAACGCCCTTCACTATCGGGCAGAGTCGAAAGAGTCCGGTGGATCTCATGACCCAACTCTTTCAGCTCCTTGACCCGAGCGGCTGGCATTAACACGTTGAAAGCGTCGCGTAGCTCAAACGTGGAGCGCGAATGATCCATAAGCTGGTTCAATACACGTTGGCGCTGAGCTTCGGCGCTAACGTCAACCAAGGCAGTAGCTTTTTCAGGGGCAGCAGAAGTCGGCCTCGCGATTTTACGGAGTTGGAAGTTTTCCATTTTCAGTAGGCCTTGTGCTGGGTTAGATAAGCTTCGATTTCCGAAGCATTCCAGCGGACCGCCCTTCCAATACGAATCGGCGAAGGGAAGCCTGAGCGACCAGACAACCGCCACCAAGTGGTGCGGCTAACAGCGTAGAGTTTGCAGAAAAAAACTGCGGGATGATGCGGGATGTTAAAATTGACCATCTGATCTCCTAGATCACGTGGCCCGGAAAAACCTGTTGACGGGCGGCATTCAACTGCCTAACCTACGTCATGTTAATACAAGATTTAGCGGGTAGAGCTTAAGTTAAATTTTCGTTATTGCCCCCACACCAGCCCAAGAATCTCATCTCTTGGGCTTTTGTGTTTCTGGAACACACTCATTGTACCATTGGTAAAAACAGCCCAATTTCAGTTTGAAGTCATTCGGCGACTACTAAGTCACGTCTACTCATAACCCTTTGATTTACTTAATATCAAGGTTATTTGGCAAACCTCTCTCACACAAAAAATGTCGCATTTTCGATTTTTTTGTGTCGCATTTAAGAAACTCTCTGGCCCGCCACCCTCCTTGCATTCATCAGTGCGCTGTGAAAGTAGAGGGACTTTATAGGACACAAGTGGCTTCGGCGAAGGGGATAAATCAGGGATTAATCCCCTACAAGCAGACGCTCCAAGTGGAGTTCCCAGCTCGATTGCGCGTATAGGTGTTTCTTCCGCAGCTTCCAAATATCGACGTAAGCTGAGGTATCGCGTCCCAATGTCGCGGCCAGGATGTCGCAGCCTGATTGCACATCTTCGGTGGCTTCGTTGCGAGTGGGCTTTATGCCTGCACGACTTAGCGCCTCCAGTCCCAGGCAGATTGCAAAGTTCCGGTTCGGGTCGGCTGGCCTTCCTCTGCAAGCTGGACGTGGTCGCACCCCACGCAGCACCTCGGCAGTAAACACGCGCAGGAACTCAGGAACCGGCTCCCCCTTCTCAATATATTGAGCCGCGAACCGCGCAGCCTCATCCCATGCGTTACGGTTGGTCGCGGCAGCCTCGATCAAATCCACGCCATCGACGTATGCACGCGTGGCACCCTCAACTTTACGCCACGAGATAGACCGGACGTGCATCGGATAACCGTCCCAGTCCACGGGTTTACTAGGAAGAACACTGGAGAACATCGCCAGGACTCGGGCGGTAACTGCTAAAGGGTCAAGCGGTTGCTCTAGCAGCTTCTGGCGCTCTTGCAGGCGCGCCATTTCCTCAAATCGCCAGCTCATTGACGTACCACGCTGCGTGCCGATAACTGCACCACTTCCGCACTCTGCGGCACTCCCGCCAACTCATCCAGATAGCGCGCCCACCTGTCTAAATCCGCACGTTTTTCCGGTAGATAGTTCCACCGGTCATAGTGCTTTGCTTGCACACCTGACCGACCATGCGACAGTAACCATGCTCGGCGCTCCTGATTCACCCCCAGCGCGGCTAAATGCGTTTCGATGGTTGCGCGCAACGTGCGCCAAGTGAAACGGCGGGTCTCCCCCTTTGTCGAAAGCTGATCGCCAAGCGCTGAGAAAATATCTAGTGCAGTACCGGGTGTAATGCTGACTTTTCCACGCAGAGAGAACGGCCCAGGTGCTTTGCCTGCATCTTGAAGCGCTAATAGCGGTGACAGGATTTCACAGAGTCGCTGAGTCATCGGCAACAGATGCTCACGCGGCGGAGTCCCTTTACCGCCCTTGAGGTCGATTAGCCGCATCACTTCCCCATGCTCGCCATCGTCATAGATGTCTGCCCAAGTAACCCGACAAAGCATTTCTACACGCTGCCCAGCGAGATAAAGCATCGCTTTTGCAATTGCACTACGCCGAGCCGGTAAACCTTCAACAGCCAGAACAACCGCTTTCAGTTCTTCTTTTGTCAGCGCCCAGGTATTCGCCTGATTGGCGCCTTCAATAGTCGGCACATCACGCGCAGGATTTGATTTGAGTCCGTATTGAACAGCGTCACCAGCACGTAGCGGGTTTAGATCGCTAGCAAGACCAAACGAAAAAGCCGCCTGAAGGTAAGAGCGTAATTTATCTGCCTGTCGCTTTTTACCATTGGTTGCAGATGCCTTGGTCAAGCGGGTGCCCCGTCCTTTACTGGCGACTGATCGAGTTAGGCAGCGACGCAGGATGTTCGCAATATCGCTAGGTTCGACTTCCTTGGCCTTGCATTGCGACAGCTCAGGGAATGGATCGAGAACATCCAGCTTCAGTGCACCACGCACGGCCCTGGCACTGGACTTGCCCCTACGCTCCATATCGTCAACGTAGGCATTCAGCATTTGAGCCCACGTTCCCTGCCTTGCCTCAACATCCGCAGCACGTTGGGTTAGGCGTTGACGCTCCTCTTCCGCTTTCTGATAGTCATCAATAGTCAGGAAGGCTCGAATCTCCAACGACTTCGCAGCGGCATAGGCTCGCCACTCAACCAGCGTTTTTTCGGAATAGTTCCCCAGCTTTAGCCGCTCCTGCTTTTTCTCTCGGCGCAGACTCAGATAGACCAACACGCCAGTAGCTCGGCGCTCAAAGAGAATAGAACCCGTCCCTTTCCCTTCTAAGGCCTCAGAAAGCGTGGTTTTCAATGCTGTTATCTTGCTGTGAACCAGTTTCTGCGCCATTTTCAGCCCTATTCCTTTCTTAACGAATTGCTCAACGAATCATAGCAACTTTAGAGGATTTCAGGAAACAACGAGAAACGTCAGATCAAGCTATAAGCCTTAAAAATAGGGACTTTCATGTTTCACGAGGTAGCTCAATACCACTAATCTTGTGACTCATAATCCCTTGGTCGTAGGTTCGAGTCCTACTGGGCCCACCATACTCAAAGCCGCGCACTGCGCGGCTTTCGTGTTTCTGGGGGTTGGGTCCTCACGCCAGCGCAGACGTCCTCCGCTGGACGCTCACACCCTCAAGCGCTGTACCATGGCCGACCCATATCGCTGACGTCATTGGAGCCTCTCTTGCCAGACATTCGCCCGCCCGCACTGGATGAAATTGACCGGCAGTTGATTGCCGCTTTGCAGCTCAATGCCCGTGAAAGTGTGGCAATGCTGGCCCGGCAGTTGGGCATCGCACGCACGACGGTGACCTCGCGGCTGGCACGACTGGAAAAAAACAACGTGATTACCGGGTATGGCGTTCGGCTGGGGCAACGCCTGATTGATGGCGGACTGCAAGCGTATGTGGGGATCACCGTTCAACCGCGCTCAGGCAAGGAGGTGGTCAGACGATTAAGTGCTATGGCGCAAGTGCAGCAACTGTGTGCGGTCAGCGGTGAGTTTGATTATGTGGCGTGGCTGCGCAGCGAATCCCCAGAGCAACTGGATCAATTGTTGGATCAGATCGGCAGCGTCGAAGGTGTCGAGAAAACCACGACCTCGATCATTCTCAGCAGCAAAGTCGATCGCGGATAAGCCTTTTCATCCATCGCGCACTGCATTTCGCCTACAGCTTTCGTCATAACGCTTAAAAACAAGGCAGAACGACGACACTTTGCGTCTTATTTATGTGTTGCGCGCTCCCTATCATGTTGCCTGTCTTTTCCTATACTCAGCGTTATGCGCGGGTCGCCAGCAAGGTCAGCCATGAACAAGAATAATCGCCACCCCCAGGACGGCAAAAAACCAGTTACGATTTTCGGCCCGGACTTCCCGTTTGCCTTCGATGACTGGATTGAACACCCGGCAGGTTTGGGCAGTATTCCCACGCACAAGTTGGGCGCAGAGGTGGCGATTGTCGGGGCAGGTATGGCCGGGATGGTTGCGGCGTATGAGCTGATGAAGCTGGGCCTCAAACCCGTGGTGTATGAAGCCTCGAAAATGGGCGGGCGTCTGCGCTCCCAAGCCTTCGAGGGCAGCGAAGGGGTGATCGCCGAATTGGGCGGCATGCGCTTCCCGGTGTCCTCCACCGCGTTTTACCACTACGTCGATAAGCTGGGGCTTGAGACCAAACCTTTCCCCAATCCGCTGACACCCGCTTGCGGCAGCACGGTGATCGACCTCGAAGGCCAGACCTTTTACGCACAAAAACTGGCGGACTTGCCTGCGTTGTTCCAAGAAGTTGCGGATGCCTGGGCGGACGCGCTGGAAGAAGGCTCGCGCTTTGGTGACATTCAACAAGCGATCCGTGATCGCGACGTCCCGCGTCTCAAAGAACTGTGGAATACCCTCGTGCCCTTGTGGGATGACCGCACGTTCTATGACTTTGTGGCCACCTCCAAAGCGTTCGCCAAACTCTCGTTTCAACACCGCGAAGTGTTTGGCCAGGTCGGTTTCGGCACTGGCGGCTGGGACTCTGACTTTCCCAACTCGATGCTCGAAATCTTCCGCGTGGTCATGACCAACTGCGATGACCATCAGCACCTGGTGGTGGGCGGCGTTGAGCAAGTACCGCTGGGTATCTGGCGTCATGCGCCGCAGCGTTGCGCCCACTGGCCTGAAGGCACCAGCCTCAGTTCGCTGCATCACGGCGCTCCACGCACGGGTGTCAAAGCGATTTCGCGCACAGAGGACGGGCAGTTTTCTGTCACCGACATCCTGGGTGTCACCCGCCCTTACGAAGCGGTCCTGGTGACCTGCCAAAGTTGGCTGCTGACCACCCAGATCGAATGCGAAGAATCGCTGTTCTCGCAAAAGATGTGGATGGCCCTCGACCGTACGCGCTACATGCAATCGTCCAAAACCTTCGTCATGGTCGACCGCCCGTTCTGGAAAGACAAAGACCCTGACACCGGTCGCGACCTGATGAGCATGACCCTCACGGATCGCCTGACCCGTGGCACTTACCTGTTCGACAATGGCGACGACAAGCCGGGGGTCATTTGCCTGTCGTACGCATGGATGAGCGATGCATTGAAAATGCTCCCCCACCCCGTTGAAAAACGCGTGAAGCTGGCACTCGATTCACTGAAAAAAATCTACCCCAAGGTCGACATTGCCAGCCGCATCATCGGCGACCCGATCACCGTGTCATGGGAAGCCGACCCGCACTTCCTGGGCGCCTTCAAAGGTGCGCTACCTGGCCACTATCGCTACAACCAGCGCATGTATGCGCACTTCATGCAGCAGGACATCCCCGGCGAACAACGCGGGATCTTCATTGCAGGGGACGATGTGTCGTGGACGCCGGCATGGGTTGAAGGCGCAGTACAGACGTCATTGAACGCCGTGTGGGGCATCATGACCCACTTCGGCGGTAGCTCCCACGCCGACAACCCTGGTCCGGGCGACGTGTTTCACGACATCGGCCCGATCGCCTTGCCGGATTAATTTGACACACCTGTGTAGGCGCCCGCTTGCTCGCGCCTGCACAAATGCACACAGGAGAATCCCCATGCGTGTCGCCCTTTATCAATGCCTGCCCCGGCCACTGGATGTAGCGGGTAATTTGCAGCGACTGAGTCAAATTGCCCAGCAAAACAACAACATCGACCTGCTGGTGCTGCCCGAAATGTTCCTCACGGGCTACAACATTGGCGCAGAGGCTGTGGCCCGTTTGGCACAAACTCAAGACGGCGAGGCGGCCATCAAAGTTGCCGAGGTGGCCAAAGCCTGCAACACCGCCATCATCTATGGCTACCCCGAACGCGACGAGCACGGTGACATCTATAACAGCGTGCAATTGATCGATGCCAACGGCCAGCGCCTGCTCAATTACCGCAAAACGCACTTGTTTAGCGAACTCGATAAAAACATGTTCTGCCCAGGTCCCGACGCATTTCCCGTCATCGAACTCAATGGCTGGAAGCTCGGAATGCTGATCTGCTACGACTTGGAGTTCCCGGAGAACGCGCGCCGACTGGTGCTGGCGGGGGCGGAGTTGATCGTGGTGCCCACCGCCAACATGGAGCCCTTCGAATTCATCGCCGATGTCACGGTGCGCAGCCGCGCCTTTGAGAATCAGTGTTACGTCGCCTATGCCAACTATTGCGGGCACGAAAGCAAAATTCGTTACTGCGGGCTAAGCAGTATCGCCGCGCCCGATGGCCAGCAAGTTGCATTGGCTGAACGCGTTGAAGTGCTGATTTGCGCAACCCTAGACCACCAAGCGCTGATCGACGCAAAAGCCGCAAACGACTACCTGCTGGACCGCCGCCCAGAACTTTACCGTGCGCTATGCGAGCGCTGATTACCCGTAATCCGCTAGCATGAGCGCTTCTCTGTTACGGAAGTGCCCATGCCTGCGCCAAACCCTCCTCACGACTCTCGTCTGACCTGTAACAACGGTCTGACGCTGACCGTGCGTCATGAACCCCGGCTCAAGCACAGCGCCGCCTATTTGCGGGTTGCTGCGGGCAGTCATGACGTGCCCGCAGCCTGGCCTGGGCTGGCTCATTTTCTGGAGCATTTGCTGTTCCTGGGCACTGACCGATTCCCCCCGGCGCAGGGGTTGATGGCCTATGTGCAACAGCAGGGGGGGCATATCAATGCCCGCACCAGCGAGCGCCATACCGACTTCTTTTTTGAGTTGCCACCCGTTGCGTTTGAGGGCGGCCTTGAGCGTCTGTGCGACATGCTTGCTCACCCGCGCATGAATACCGCGGATCAACTGCGCGAACGCGAAGTGTTGCACGCCGAATTTATCGCATGGGTGCGTAAGCCATCGACGCAGCATGAACGACGCTTGTTTCAACCCCTGAATCCGGCGCACCCGCTGTGCGCCTTCCACGCGGGTAACCGCTATAGCTTGCCGGTCCCGCGTGCGGCTTTTCAGCAGGCGTTGAAAGACTTCCATGAGCAGTGCTACCAAACCGGGCAAATGACGTTAACCCTGGTGGGTCCACAGTCCCTTGAAGAACTGACCACGCTGGCTGAACGCCACAGCGCGCCCCTCATACGTGGCGAACCCGTGCGCCAGTGTTCACCGCCACCGTTGATGGTGACCGGCAAACAGCGTTATCAACACGTTGACGGCCGGCGCTTGAACCTGATGCTGGCGATGGAACGCTTGCCAGTTGCGAGCGACCAAGCGCTGGCGTTTTTGTGTCATTGGATCAATGCCGACAAAACTGGCGGGCTTGTCGCACAGCTGCGTCAGCTACACCTGATCGACACCCTCAATGCCAGCGTTGTGTATCAATTCGACGGCCAGGCGCTTCTTAACATCGCGCTTACAACACCGGCTGACAGCGCGCCGCAGACCCAGCAGATAAGCGACGTCTTCGACGGCTGGTTGGCCTTTTTCAGCGCCCAGCAGCCGTGGCCTGCACTGCGTGAAGAGTACCGCTTGCTGCACCAACGTCAGCAGCAGGTCAGCAGCGCACTGGCATTGGCCCGCATTGAGGGTCAGCAATGTGCATCACACTTGTCAGACCAGGGTGTGCAAGCACTGCACGCGATTCTGACGCAGGTACAGCCTGTGGCGCCAACAACGTGCCAGCATGACTGGCAATTGCCCACCCCCAACCCCTTTTTGACATCGGAGAAAGAGCCCGTGAACGCTGGCCTTATTCGCGGACAAACCAGCGCCCACCGAGGCCTGCGCACCTTCGCCCAAGATCGCTTACGCAGCCGCCGCGACAGGTCGGCCATGACGTTCAGCGCAGCGATGCCCACTGACAGCGACGAAGCCGCGCTCTGTCTGCGCTGGCATTTTGCTACAGCCCACGAACCGACGTTTCTGTCGCAGGTTCAGCATTCACTGCAAACCGTAAAGCAGGACGCACATCACGCGGGGGTTGAGCTATCACTCAACGCTCAGGGCAATGACTGGCTGCTCAATATGCACGGCGTGCAAGAACCCATGCCGACCATCCTTGAACACGTGCTGCGTTCACTTAACGCGCCCGTGCAAGACCAGGCACAGGGTTCGCCTGAGGCGCCGCTGATGCCTATTCGCCACTTGCTCAAGCGCCTGCCCGAACGGTGCCAGGCGCAAGCGCTGCCTGCCATCAACGACCTGCAACAAGGCTGGGCCTCGGCGCGCTGGGATGGGTTGGCTGTGGGCCTTGCTAGCAGCACTCAAACGTTGATTACGGCGGTATTGAATAAGGCCCCCGGCACGCCGGATACGGACCTCTCACCCGCCGCTGCGCCTGTGCGCACGCGGCAGTGGCACACCGAACCTTGTGCATCGAGTGAGCACGCCGTATTGCTGTTTTGCCCTGCGCCCACCGCCGATATCGCGGATGAGGCCGCATGGCGCTTGCTCGCCCATCTTGCGCAACAGCCGTTCTATCAGCGCCTGCGCGTTGAGTTGCAACTGGGGTATGCCGTCTTCAGCGGCCTGCGCCAATTCAACGGGCGCACCGGCTTGCTGTTCGGCGTGCAATCCCCGCACGCAGCAACGACAGAAATCTTTGAGCAGATCAGACAGTTCATCGAACAACTGCCGACGCTTGTATCGACGCTGGATGAACCTTCCTTCATTCAGGCACGCGCCAGCTTGGCCCAACAGTTTTCGATAGAGGCTCTGAGCATGGCAGACGCCCGCGACCTGCTCTGGCACGCCAAACAAGCGGGCCATTCGTCGGATTACCTCAAAGCGCTCTACACCGCACTTATGGCGCTGGAACCAAGCACTACACTCACCGCAGCTCAGCGCATCAACCAGCCCAATTGCGACTGGCTGTGCTTGGCCACGTCGCCCGAAACTGAAACGTTTAATCGAGGACGAAGCTGATCGTTACCAACGGTGTAATGAGCTTTCTTCGACTTTGGTCGTTCAGCAACTGTCAAATTTAGTAACATAGCCACCTAAGCATCTGAACATCTCCTTCGGGAGCTGGACTAAGTTAAAGACACCCCACCCACCCACTGCTAAGGAGTCACCTCATGGCTTGGACTAAACCTGCTTTCACCGATCTGCGCATTGGCTTTGAAGTCACCATGTACTTCGCAAGCCGTTGATCTGCCGCTGTTACTGAGCAGAGCAACCCAACGCCTCGGTTCGCCGGGGCGTTTTTATTTTCAGATTTGCAAGAGAACAGCCGCCCATGTTCGTCCAGATTCTAGGTTCCGCCGCTGGCGGTGGATTCCCGCAGTGGAACTGCAACTGCGTCAACTGCGCAGGTTTTCGTGATGGCAGCCTGCGCGCCACGGCCCGCACCCAGTCCTCGATTGCGATCTCCGATGACGGCGTGAACTGGGTGCTGTGCAACACCTCGCCCGACATTCGCGCCCAGCTGCAAAGCTTCGCCCCCCTGCAACCGGGCCGCGCCCTGCGCGACACCGGAATCAGCGCCATCATCTTGATGGACAGCCAGATCGACCACACCACCGGCCTGCTGAGCCTGCGCGAAGGGTGCCCGCATGAAGTATGGTGCACCGACATGGTGCATGAAGACCTCAGCACCGGCTTCCCGCTGTTCACCATGCTCAAACACTGGAATGGTGGTTTGAACCGCCAACGCATCGAGCTGCAAGGCTCGTTCACCATCGCCGCCTGCCCGAACCTGCGCTTCAGTCCCCTGCCCTTGCGCAGCGCTGCACCGCCGTATTCGCCGCACCGTTTCGACCCGCATCCCGGTGACAACATCGGCCTGATCGTTGAAGACCTGCGTACCGGCGGCAAACTGTTCTATGCACCGGGCCTGGGCAAAGTCGATGCTCCGCTGCTGGAGATCATGGCCAGCAGCGATTGCTTGCTGGTCGACGGCACGATGTGGGACGACGACGAAATGCAGCGCCGTGGCGTGGGCACGCGTACCGGCCGTGAAATGGGCCACCTGGCGCAGAACGGCCCCGGCGGCATGCTCGAAGTGCTTGAGCAACTGCCCAAGCAACGCAAAGTCTTGATCCACATAAACAACACCAACCCGATCCTCGACGAAGACTCCGCCGAACGCGCCGAACTGGCCCGTCGGGGGGTTGAAGTGGCCTTCGATGGCATGAGCATCGAGTTGTAACACGCAAACCTTTGTAGCCGCTGCCCCGTTGTTTTGAAGGCCCTGCGGCCCTGATCGCAGCCTGCGGCAGCGGTTACAAAACCCATTTATTTGGAGGCACCTGATGACTCAAGCCCCACTCACTACCGCCGAGTTCGAAGCCGCGCTGCGGGCCAAAGGCGCGTACTACCACATCTATCACCCGTATCAGGTGGCGATGTACGAAGGCCGCGCCACGCGCGAACAGATTCAGGGCTGGGTCGCCAACCGCTTCTACTATCAAGTCAATATTCCGCTCAAGGACGCTGCGATTCTGGCCAACTGCCCGGACCGCGAAGTGCGTCGCGAGTGGATTCAGCGCCTGCTCGACCACGACGGCGCCCCCGGCGAGGACGGCGGCATCGAAGCGTGGCTGCGTCTGGGGCAGGCCGTGGGCCTGGACCCCGACCAGTTGCGCTCCCAAGAGTTGGTGCTGCCCGGCGTGCGTTTCGCCGTGGATGCTTACGTTAACTTCGCCCGCCGCGCCAGTTGGGAAGAAGCCGCCAGCAGCTCGCTGACCGAAATGTTTGCCCCGCAAATCCACCAGTCCCGCCTCGACAGCTGGCCACAGCACTATCCGTGGATCGACCCGGCAGGCTATGAGTACTTCCGCACCCGCTTGGGTCAGGCCCGGCGCGATGTCGAACACGGGCTGGCCATCACCTTGCAGCACTACACGACGTGGGAAGGCCAGCAGCGCATGCTGGAAATCCTGCAGTTCAAACTCGACATTCTTTGGAGCATGCTCGACGCCATGACCATGGCCTACGAGCTTGACCGCCCGCCGTACCACAGCGTGACCGACCAGCGCGTCTGGCATAAAGGAATCACCCTATGAGCTTCGACCGCAGCAAAATCCCGGCCTGGCGCCCCGGCTACCGCTTTCAATACGAGCCCGCGCAAAAAGGCCATGTGCTGCTATACCCCGAAGGCATGATCAAACTCAACGACAGCGCGGCGTTGATTGGTGGCTTGATCGATGGCGAACGCAGCGTGGCGACCATCATTGTGGAACTGGACAAACAGTTCCCCGGTGTTCCCGAGCTGGGTGAAGACATCGAGCAATTTATGGAGGTCGCTCGTGCAGAGCACTGGATCGAACTTGCCTGACAGCCTGATGCCGCCCAAACCCGAGGTGGGCCTGCCGCTCTGGCTATTGGCGGAGCTGACCTATCGCTGCCCGCTGCAATGCCCGTATTGCTCTAACCCGCTGGATTTCGCCCAGCAAGGCAAAGAGCTGAGCACCGAACAGTGGATCAAGGTGTTTCGCGAGGCGCGCGAAATGGGCGCCGCCCAACTGGGCTTCTCGGGGGGCGAGCCGTTGGTGCGCCAGGACCTGGCCGAACTGATTGGTGAAGCGCGCACGTTGGGCTTCTATACCAACCTGATCACGTCGGGCATCGGACTGACCGAACAAAAGATCAGCGACTTCAAAAAGGCCGGGCTGGATCACATTCAAATCAGCTTTCAGGCCAGCGACGAGCAAGTGAACAACC
Organism: Pseudomonas weihenstephanensis; assembly: GCF_016812185.1. NCBI lineage: Bacteria > Pseudomonadati > Pseudomonadota > Gammaproteobacteria > Pseudomonadales > Pseudomonadaceae > Pseudomonas > Pseudomonas weihenstephanensis. The sequence continues at coordinate 72,868 of NZ_JAAEBV010000002.1, forward strand.
TGCTTGCCGGGTCGAAAAAAGCCTTCGCGCAAAAGCTGGAAATGGCCCGCGCAGTCAAGGCTCACGGCTACCCGATGGTGCTGAACTTTGTCACCCATCGGCACAACATCGACAAGATCGATCGCATCATCGAACTGTGCATCGCACTGGAAGCCGACTTCGTCGAACTCGCCACTTGCCAGTTCTACGGCTGGGCGCAGCTCAACCGCGTGGGCTTGTTGCCGACCAAAGAGCAACTGGTGCGCGCAGAACGCATCACCAACGAATACCGCGCCAAGCTGGAGGCCCAAGGCCATCCCTGCAAGCTGATTTTCGTCACCCCGGACTACTACGAAGAGCGCCCTAAAGCCTGCATGAACGGTTGGGGCAGTATCTTTTTGACCGTCACCCCTGACGGCACCGCCTTGCCGTGTCATGGTGCGCGGCAGATGCCGGTCCAGTTCCCCAACGTGCGCGACCACAGCATGCAGCACATTTGGTACGACTCGTTTGGTTTCAACCGTTTTCGCGGCTATGACTGGATGCCCGAGCCGTGCCGCTCGTGTGACGAGAAAGAAAAGGACTTCGGCGGCTGTCGCTGCCAAGCCTTTATGCTCACCGGCGATGCAAGCAATGCAGACCCGGTATGCAGCAAATCGCCTCACCATGACCTGATCCTCAAGGCGCGCGAAGAAGCCGAGCACGCCACCCAAACCATTGAGCAACTGGCCTTTCGAAATGACCGAAACTCACGACTCATCGCCAAAGGTTGAACCGTTCAGCGCCGCCCTCGCCGTGGCCGCCGGGGTGGATTTCGCCGAACTCAAACACGGCCCGCGCGGCCTGTTCTGGAACGAATACCGCCCTCAGGATGCCGCTTGCCGCATCTGGCACTGGCGTGACGGCCAGGCACATTGCCTGACCCCCGACGGTTTCAGCGTGCGCAGCCGGGTGTACGAGTACGGCGGTGGATCGTTTTGCCTGAGCGATGACGGCGTGGTGTTCGTCAACGAGTCTGATCAACAACTGTACTGGCAAGCACTGGCCGGCACGGCGCCACGCGCCTTGACCCAAGGCACCTGCCGCTATGGTGATGTGCAATTTGCCCAGGGCCGGGTGTTGGCAGTCGAAGAAGAGGCCGACCAACATCGCCTGGTCAGCGTTGACCCGGCCACATTAGAGCGTTGCGTGCTGGCCCAGGGTGCAGATTTTTATGCCGCACCCACCCTCAGCCCCGACGGCCAGCGACTGGCGTGGATTGAGTGGAGCCGCCCGCATCAGCCGTGGACATCAACCCGTTTGATGCTGGTTGAACACCACGGGGCAAGCGGCTGGCAGTCACCCGTCTGTCTGGCGGGCAATGACCGCGAAGAGTCGTTGCAACAACCGCGTTTTGATCAAAACAACCGCCTGTATTGTCTGACAGACCGTGGTGGTTTTTGGCAACCGTGGGCTGAATCTGCCACGGGCTTAGTGGCGTTGCCGAGTGCAGCAGCCGATCACGCGCCCGCACCTTGGCAACTGGGCGCCAGCACGTGGCTGCCGTTGGGCGACGGCGCATACCTGGCCAGTTGGACCGAACACGGCTTTGGACGCTTGGGCATACACGCGTCTGACGCCAACATTGACGACTTCACCGGCCAATACAGCCGTTTCCGTAGCCTGGCGCTGGACGATGACGCGCTTTATTGCATCGCCGCCTCACCTGTCAGCCCCTCTGCTGTCATCCGTATCGCACGCGATACCCGGCAGGTGAACGTGCTTGCCGGCGGCATCGCGCCCTTGCCCCACGCACAGATCAGCCGTCCGCAAACCCTGAACTACCCGTCGGCAGGCAGCCAGGCGCACGGTTTTTTCTACCCGGCCATGCACGGTGAAAGCCGCCCGCCGCTGGTGGTGTTTATCCACGGCGGCCCGACTTCGGCCTGTTATCCAATGCTCGACCCGCGCATCCAGTACTGGACGCAACGCGGCTTTGCCGTGGCCGACCTCAACTATCGCGGCAGCACCGGCTATGGCCGCCAATACCGTCAGGCGCTGCACCTGAAATGGGGTGAAGTGGATGTCGAAGATGCGTGTGCGGTGGTCAGCTATCTGGCTGACAAGGGCCTGATTAATCCCGATAACGCCTTCATTCGCGGCGGCAGCGCGGGGGGTTACACCACGTTGTGCGCCTTGGCGTTCAAACACGTGTTCCGCGCAGGGGCCAGCTTATATGGCGTCAGCGATCCGCTTGCACTGGCGCGCGACACGCACAAGTTCGAGGGTGATTACATGGACTGGCTGATCGGCGACCCTGAGCGTGATGCCGAACGCTACGCTGCCCGTACGCCGTTATTACACGCGGCAAACATCCAGGTGCCGGTGATTTTCTTTCAGGGCGAACTGGATGCCGTGGTGGTGCCGCAGCAGACCCGCGACATGCTGCACGCCCTGCAACAAAACGGCATCCCGGCCAAAGCGCACTACTACCCTGACGAACGCCACGGCTTTCGCAAGGCCAGTAACCAGGCACACGCGCTGGAGCAGGAGTGGCAGTTTTATCAAAACGTCATGAACCCCAGCTCGTAGGCGCTGGCGCTGGCTGCGATCCATCACGCGATCGCAGCCTTCAGGGTCGAGGGTCGTAGAGGGCTTAGCGCTTGGCGATGATGTACACGGCGTGAATCACGCCGGGGAAGTAACCCAACAGCGTCAGCAAAATGTTCAGCCAAAAAGCGCCCGCGAAACCGACCTGCAAAAACACGCCAAGCGGCGGCAGCAAGATGGCGATGATGATGCGAATAATGTCCATGTGTTCCGTCCCCAATCAAAGGTGGGCTCAATCAAGCCCTACGATTAATCGACTCTGAGCCACGGCGAAAGGTTCAGTTGTAGTTTTGCACACGCAAAAAAACGCCCCGTGCCGAACGAAACAGGCACAGGGCGATGCGTTATACCGCGAGACGGTTCTTTAAATTCTGTATGACGCTTAGATCACTGCTGCACGACGGCACTGCAATTGCGCTGTGCGGACACGGGCAAACGCTCGGGCCAGACGCAACAGCATTTCATCGATGTTGCCTTTGCTGACGCACAGCGCCGGGGTGAAACGCAGGCAATTGGGCTGTGGCGCTGTAATCAACAAACCTTCATACAACGCAGCTTTTACAACCTCATTTGCCGAGTTATCCGACAGCGTCAGCCCCCACATCAGGCCCTGCCCCCGCAATTCACCCTGTGCATAACTATTGGCCAATCGGCCCAGACCCTCGCGCAGGTGCTGCCCCGCATCGCGAACCTGCTGCAAAAAACCTTTCTCCAGCACGGCATCAAGCACAGCGCTACCTGCGCCAGTCATCAAGGCATTGCCGTGATGGGTGCCGCCCAACTCGTCGGCTTCCAGGCAACACGCTTGACCGCGCGCCAGCAGCGCCGCGAGCGGAACACCACCGCCCAAACCTTTACCCAGAGTGATGATGTCGGCACGAACGCCGTAGTGCTGCTCTGCCAACAAGGTGCCGCAACGGCCCATACCGGTTTGTACTTCATCAAGGATCAGCAAAATGCCTAACTCACGGCACAAGCGCTCAACACCCTTGAGGTAATGCTCGGTGGCCGGGATCACCCCTGCCTCGCTCTGCACCGGCTCCAGCATGATGGCCACGGTTTGCGCGTCGACCGCTGCGTGCAAGGCAGGCAAGTCGTTGAACGGCACATTGATAAACCCCGGCAATTGCGGCTCGAAGCGGTTATCAAACGTCGCGCTGCCCGACGCCGACATCGCACCAAAGCTGCGGCCATGGCAACTGTGCGTGGCGGTAATGATGCGATGCGCGCCGCCACGATGCAGTTGGCCCCATTTGCGCGCCAGCTTGATCGCGCCTTCGTTGGCCTCAGCGCCAGTGTTGAGAAAATGCACCTGATCGCTGCCCGTGCTGTGACACAACCGCTCAGCCAGGCTCAACATCGCGCGATTGAAATAGCCCGATCCCGGGTTGATCAACGATTGCGCCTGCTCAGCCAGTGCCTTGATCAAGACCGCCGGGCTATGACCCAAGCTGTTTGCGGCACCGCCCTGGGTAAAATCCAGATACGCCCGGCTTTCGCTGTCCCACATCCACGACCCTTGGCCGCGCACAAAAACCTGCGTCGGGCGCTCGACGCTGGGCATCAGGCAATCGCGGGCCGCCTCAGGGCAGATCGGGAGTGACACAGCTTCAACCGCCTCAGCATCAAGGCTGGAAGAAGGGCGACGCAGGTTAAACAGGTTCATGCACGCGGACCTTGTGAACATAAGCCGAATCGATTTGCAACTGAGCGTCATGCCAGTGCGAGGCTAATCCCTCTGTGGGGTTTTCAGCCTTGCCTATGTAAAACAGGCCTGCACAATCGCTTTTCATGACGTTCTCTGGCTCTACGAGCCCTTTGGAATGGGCGTAGACTAGGCGCCTGTCGGCCTTTGAGCCATTTCGTTTTTTAAGCATTTTCGATAAGTAATACTTATGGATTTCAAACAACTGCGTTATTTCGTCGCGGTATACGAAGAAGGCCATGTGGGCCGTGCTGCCGAGCGCCTTTCCATCTCCCAGCCGGCACTCTCGCAGCAGATTCGCCAGCTCGAACATAACCTTGATGTCAGCCTGTTCGAGCGCAGCAGCAAGCGCTTGCTGCCAACCCTTGCCGCGCACACACTGTACAACCACGCGTTACCGCTCCTTGACGGTTTGCAGCGCGCCAAAGAGGCGTTGCGCAACTTTCAAGGCCACGCGCTGCGGACCCTGGCCATCGGCGTGCTGCAAACCGTACACACCAGCCTGGTGCCGCAAATGCTCGAACGCGTGCGCCAGGCGCAACCGCATTTGGTGGTACAGATTTACGAACTGACCGGGCTTGAGATTGAGCGGCGTTTGCTCAATGGCTCACTCGACATCGGCATCAGCTACCTGCCGCCCCGCCAGCCTGGCTTGCACGGAATGTTGCTGTACGAAGATGAACTGCAACTGGTCATCCCGGCAGACCATCCGCTGCGTGAATTCAAAAAGGTGTCGTTAAGCCAGGCGGCCGAATTGCCCATGCTGCTGCTCGGGGAAGAGTTTCAGGTGCGCCAGATCTGGCAGAGCCAACTGGCCAATCTGGGCCGACGGCCGCAAGTGCAGGCTGAGCTCAATACGATGGCCGGGATTCTCGACAGCTTGCCGCACAGCAAGTTGGCCACGGTACTGCCGGGGCGTTCACGTCACGAACACGATGACAAGGCGCTGCTGTGGAAGCCGCTGAGTGAGCCGAGGGTGCCGCTCAAAGTGGGGCTGGTGTGTCGCGATGTGCAGCGCCAACAAGCCACGCTGGGGTTGTTGCGTACCCTGCTTGAGGATGTGATGCAGCGTGAAGAATCAACGCTGTAGGTCACGTTTATTGACCCGCTGCATGAGGGCGCGCGAACAAGCTCGCTCCTACAACGCATACACGTATTTCTGACGCACAAAAAGAAAACCCCGCCGAAGCGGGGTTTTGCAGACTGTTTCCCTGACATCCTTTTCACTCCGCCATCCTGGCAGAATCCTACGTGTCCCTGTTATTTCTTTGAGCTTCCTGCTCGACGTCCATGTGAAGTAGATTACCGATGGATCCAATTCTGCGATATGGACGATTGCCAGCACGTTATGTAAGCAAATGCTTACATAACGTTAAACAGCTTAAAAGTGTGCTTCATCCAGCAAATACAGCGACTCGCTACCGGCCTTGACCGAAGCACTCAGCGAGTGGATACGCGGCAGCAAACGTTGGAAGTAGAAGCGCGCCGTGCCCATTTTGCTGACATAAAACGCGTCCTCAGACTCCTTGCCCTGCGCGGCCTTGGCCATCAGCGCCCAAATGTAGGCATACGTTGTGTAACCAAAAACTTGCAGGTACTCGACGCAACCCGCGCCAATTTCGTTCGGATTAATTTTCGAATGTTCCAAAACCCAGGCCGTCAACTCATCAAGTGTGTCCAAAGCGCTTGCCAGCGGTGCGGTGAATTCATTCAGGTCGCCACACGACGAGGCGATGAACTGACGAATCTCATCGGCATACAAACGGTAATACGCCCCGTTGTTGCCCACGATCTTGCGCCCCACCAGGTCCAGCGCCTGAATACCGTTGGTGCCTTCGTAGATCTGCGTAATACGCACATCACGTACTAACTGCTCCTGCCCCCATTCACGAATGTAACCGTGACCGCCAAACACCTGCTGACCGTGCACGGTGGTTTCAAGGCCCAAATCGGTCAAGAACGCTTTGGCGACTGGCGTCAGCAAAGCCACCAGGCCATCGGCCCGCTCACGGGCGGCCGGGTCCTGGCTGAACTTGGCGATGTCCAACTGGTTGGCGACATAGGTGGAGAACGCTCGCCCGCCTTCGTTGCACGCTTTCATGGTCAGCAACATACGGCGCACATCGGCGTGGACGATGATCGGATCAGCGGCTTTGTCTTTGGCTTGAGCACCGGTCGCAGCGCGGCCTTGCAAGCGATCACGGGCATATTCCACCGCGTTCTGGTAGGAACGCTCACCCGACGCCAGCCCCTGGATACCGACGCCCAAACGTTCGTAGTTCATCATGGTGAACATCGCTGCCAGACCACGGTTAGGTTCGCCGACCAGATAACCCACCGCCTCGTCGAAGTTCATCACGCACGTTGCCGACGCTTGAATACCCATTTTGTGTTCAATGGAACCGCAGGTGACCGGGTTACGTTCGCCCAGGCTGCCATCGGCATTGACCCTGAATTTGGGTACCAGAAACAGCGAGATACCTTTGGGGCCAGCCGGCGCGTCCGGCAACTTGGCCAGTACCAAATGGATGATATTTTCCGTCAGGTCGTGCTCGCCACCGGTGATGAAAATCTTCGTACCGCTGAGGGTGTAGCTGCCATCGGCTTGAGGTTCGGCCTTGGTGCGGATGATCCCCAAGTCAGTGCCCGCATGGGGTTCGGTCAGGCACATGGAGCCAGCCCACACGCCCGAATACATATTGGGCAGGTACATCGCCTTCAGTTCTTCGCTTGCGTGCGCATTGATCGACACGCACGCACCCGCGGTCAGCATCGGGTACAGGCCGAACGCGAGGCTGGAGGAGTTGATCATTTCTTCGACTTGCGCCGAGACCGCTTTGGGCATGCCCATGCCGCCGAACTCAGGATCGCCACCGACGCCCACCCATCCGCCTTCGGCGTAGGTTTTATAAGCATCAACGAAACCTGCGGGGGTGGTGACGACGGTATCGTGCCAGTGGCATCCTTCTTCATCGCCGCTACGGCTGAGCGGGGCGATGCTTTTAGCGGTGACTTTGCCCGCTTCTTCAAGAATCGCTTCTACCGTCTCTGCATCAACCGTGTCTGCCAAAGCAGGCAACGTCCCCCAAAGCGCTGCAACATCGAACACTTCATTAAGGACGAAGCGCATATCGCGCAGGGGCGCTTTGTAATCAGCCATGACAAACCTCGCAATTACTACCAGTTAAGCCCGAGCCGGGCCACGTTTAGCTGTGGCCAGTCTAACTTAACAACGATTGCGATACATAGGGTCCGGTAGTGACTCAAATTTAATACCCGGTCACGCTACGCAGGAATTTCTGTCGTGCGCACCGCCCCCCGTCGGGTTTGCCCGTAGGCAACGACGCAGTTACGCCCGGCACTTTTCGCGCTGTAGAGCGCCTTGTCCGCCGCTTTTAGCACCTCCTCGGCCGTGCGCTGTTCTGGCATGCGTTCAGCCACACCAATACTGACCGTCACCGACACGCTGGTAGCCCGCGTACCGGCTCGGCGCTGACGACCTTGCTGGTCGTCCTGCGGGCGGTTTTCCTGGTTGCGTAAATGGATGTTGTAAACCGCAATGGCTTCACGCAACTCATCCAGATGCGGCATGCACTCATCCAGCGTTTTACCTGCAAACACCAGGGCGAATTCTTCACCGCCATAGCGATAGGCCCGACCGCCACCGCCGACTTTGGACAGTTTGCTGGCGACCAGTCGCAGCACCTGATCGCCCACATCGTGACCGTGGGTGTCGTTGAATTTTTTGAAATGGTCGACGTCACTCATGGCCAGCACGTAATTGCGCCCCAAACGCTGCAAGCGTTCATTCAGTGCGCGACGCCCCGGCAGGCCGGTCAGCTCATCGCGAAAGGCCATTTGATACGCCTCATGCGCCACCGCTGCGGCAATCATCAACATCACCTGGCTGCACATGATGTTAAGGGTGAACGGCAAGATAAACGTCTGCGGCAGCATCCAGAACAACCCTACCAGCCCTACCAGCTGGGCGGCATGCAGGGGCCGCGGGTTGCGCCAGTATTGCCAGCCCAGCAGCACAAAACCGATGAAAAACACCGGATACGACAACTGAATCAAGCTCATCCAGCGGCCATGCAGTGCGGGCCAACGGATCTCGGCCAGCCAATTGAGCAGCGCCTGTGGGTAACTTTGCTCCAGCCCCAGCGCGACACTGCCGATGGCCAACAGCACCGCAAAACGCGCCACCAGGTCCTGAAACAGATGTGTGCGCTCCTCCCAGGCCGCGTACACGCTGTACAGCAACGGCAATAACAGTGAGCACACATGAAAGATCACCGCCGCGTCCGGGCGCACAACGCCGTTATCGCGGTAGTAATCGGTCTGAGTATCGAGCAAGAAATAGGCGATATACACCGTAAGCATCAAAAACAATTCACGCTGGCGGCGGTAGACCGCGCAGTAAGCGCCTCCCAACAACAGCACCAGGGTGGGCAGCACGTTGAAGAGCGAGGTGAAGAACACATTGAGGTCTTTGACGTAAGCAGCCGCAAGCCCTGCGATTAGCAGCAGGAGAGACGGCAAAAAGTGACTGACACATGCAGCAGAAGAACGCGACAAAAGTAAAGCTCCGACCCGAACAACCAAGTAATGGCATTGTGCCTGCTTTTACCGCAGTTAAGCACACTTGGAAACGTCCCGGTCGCCTCAGCCATAGGTTTTAACGGCTGGAAAGGCAAAAGGCTTAACGCATTTGTCGGATTAAAAAAAGACTCACGGAGGCGTTCTGCATTTCGTCGCTATTGCCCAATGTGACCGGCGATTACGCCACAATCGCGCACCCTTTAACCGGGCGTGATCTCAGGTTGTACGACGGCTCTGCGGCCGAACGTGGTGCTGGCTAACTGCTACGCAGAATCCGCGCATAAAAAAACCGTTTCACCCAGAGGTGAAACGGTTTTTGGGAAGGTGACGCGCTTAGGCTTAGTAGCCCAGGTCGAAGTCTTCTTCTTTCATGTCCATCAGGTTGGCAGCGCCTGACAACATGGTTGCAACGTGTGTACGGGTACGCGGCAGGATGCGCTGGAAGTAGAAACGCGCCGTCTGCAATTTAGCTTTGTAGAAAGCTTCTTCCGACGTGCCAGCAGCCAGTTTCTCTGCGGCCAAACGCGCCATGTCAGCCCAGAAGTACGCCAGGCAGGCATAACCGGAATACATCAGGTAGTCGACCGAGGCCGCACCCACTTCTTCACGGTCTTTCATGGCCGCCATACCGACCTTCATGGTCAGCTCGCCCCATTCTTTGTTCAGTGCAGCCAGCGGTGCGACGAACTCTTGAACACCTTCGTTGCCTTCGTTGGTCTGGCAGAACTTGTGCACGATCTTGGTGAAGCCTTTGAGCGCTTCGCCTTGAGTCATCAACACTTTACGGCCCAGCAGGTCGAGTGCCTGGATGCCGGTAGTGCCTTCGTACAGCATCGAAATACGGCTGTCGCGAACGTTCTGCTCCATGCCCCACTCAGAGATGAAACCGTGGCCGCCGTAGATTTGAACGCCGTGGTTGGCGGACTCAAAACCCACTTCGGTCATGAAGGCTTTGGCAATCGGCGTCATGAACGCCAGCAGTGCGTCGGCTTTCTTCTTCTCTTCTTCATCAACGCCGTATTTCACGATGTCGACTTGCTTGGCCGTGAAGTAAACCATCGCACGGTTACCTTCGGCGAATGCCTTCATGGTCAACAGCATGCGACGTACGTCCGGGTGAACGATGATCGGGTCGGCGGCTTTTTCCGGGAATTTAGGGCCGGTCAGCGAGCGCATTTGCAGGCGGTCACGGGCGTATTTCAAGCCGCCCTGGAAACCGATTTCGGCGTGGGACAGGCCTTGCAGCGCGGTGCCCAGACGTGCGGTGTTCATAAAGGTGAACATGCAGTTCAGGCCTTTGTTCGGCGGGCCGATCAGGAAACCTGTCGCACCGTCGAAGTTCATCACACACGTTGCGTTACCGTGGATGCCCATTTTGTGCTCAAGGGAGCCACACGATACGGCGTTACGCTCACCGAGCGTGCCGTCAGAATTGGCCATGAACTTGGGCACGATAAACAGCGAAATGCCTTTGGTGCCAGCCGGTGCATCCGGCAGGCGAGCCAGAACGATGTGGACGATGTTGTCGGCCATGTCGTGTTCACCGGCCGAGATGAAGATCTTGGTGCCGGAAACTTTGTAGGAACCATCAGCTTGAGGTTCGGCCTTGGTGCGCAGCATGCCCAAGTCAGTCCCGCAGTGCGATTCGGTCAAGCACATGGTGCCGGTCCATTCGCCGGTGACCAGCTTGCTCAGGTAGGTCTCTTGCTGCTCGGGAGTGCCGTGCTCGGAGATGGTGTTCATCGCGCCATGCGACAGGCCCGGGTACATGCCCCACGACCAGTTGGCTTCACCCACCATTTCGCTGACCGCCAGGCCCAGCGACTCAGGCAGGCCCTGACCGCCGTGGGCAACGTCATGCGCCAGGCTCGGCCAGCCGCCTTCAACGAATTGCTTGTAGGCTTCTTTAAAACCGGTAGGGGTTTTAACCCCGGACTCACTCCAGGTGCAGCCTTCGGTGTCACCCACACGGTTCAGAGGTGCCAGCACCTGCTCACAAAACTTGGCGCCTTCTTCAAGAATGGCGTCAACCATGTCTGGAGTAGCGTCCTGGCAAGCCGGCAGGCTCTGATAATGCGCTTCGTAACCGAGCAGTTCGTCACGAACGAAGCGAATATCACGCAAGGGGGCCTTGTAATCAGGCATAGCGATAAACCTCTGCTGATGAATCCGGGAATGAACAACCGCGTAGAATTTGTTATTGCGGTCAAACAGGTGTTTGAAACATACGTTTACGCCCATTTATTGTCAAGCAGGCACAAGGAGCCGTTCGTCCCTAAGGGTGAACAGCTGCGAATTATCGAAAGACTGTTGAATGTCACCCCACGAGCATCGCCGCAGGCGAAAGCGAGGTGCGGCGTCGCAGCAGCCCTCAGGCAGTAGGGCCGAGGCTACGAGAGCACGCCAGGATCAGGCGTAGGTATCGATCAGCGTACCGACCATTTCGTCGGCGGTGCGTACCACTTTGGCGCCGAGTTCGACTTGCGCTTTGCCTACGCTTAAATCAGCCACATCACTGGCAATATCTGAAAGCTGGCTACGGTCGACAGCGCGCATGCGGTTGACCTGTGTGTCGGAGGATTGGCTCGCGACCGAGCGTTCAACCGTGGCATTGGCAATGTGGCCGCCCGCTTGATCGACACGGTTCTGCCCCGCCTGAATGGAACTTAAACCTGCGTAGAACGCGGTGCTTCCCGAGATTTCCATGAGCGATATCTTCCCTTTCAAGGTCATCAGGTTTCATTGAAGCAGACATACTGGCAAAAGGCCCGTCAAAAAACCTGATGGTTGCGCACCCTTCAATAGCCCTGAGCAATAGCGCCGCACTCAGTCCAGCAGGTCCAGTTGCACATGCTCGGCCACCGCCTGCGCCGTGGGTGACGTGAGCGCGGGCACCCGGCCAAGGCAGGGTGCTGGCAAGCGTTCGGCCAGGGTTGCCAGGTTTTCTTCAAGCCGTGCGGTGTGCGGGTCGATGATATTGGCCACCCAGCCCGCCAGTTGCAGACCATCTTGAGCAATCGCCTCAGCGGTCAGCAAAGCGTGGCTGATACAGCCCAACCTCACGCCTACCACCAAAATCACCGGCAGTCCCAGCCCTTGGGCCACGTCAGACAGGCTGTCCTGCCCCGACAAAGGCACGCGCCAGCCACCCGCCCCCTCTATCAGGGTGAAATCGGCGTGTTGCTCCAAAATATGGCGCATCGGTGCCAGCAATGATTGAACCGTCAGCGCCACACCCGCCTCGCGCGCGGCAATATGCGGGGCGATGGCAGGTTCGAACGCCAGCGGGTTCACCTCTTCATACGTCAAGCCAATCGTGCATTGCGCCATCAACGCCAGCGCGTCAGCGTTGCGCAGCCCTTGGGCGGTTTTTTCGCACCCCGAGGCCACAGGCTTGCCCGCTGCCGTGCTTAAACCCGCTGTGCGGGCGGCGTACAACAAACCTGCTGCAACCGTGGTTTTGCCCACGTCCGTGTCCGTGCCGGTTATGAAATAGGCAAGGCTCATCGCGCTTTCTCCAAGATGCCGTAGACCACTTGATACGTCGCCGGCAGCCCCTGTGGCTGACGAAATTGTTCATAGGCCGTTATTAACCCTTGAACCCGCGCCCTGCCGGTCAAGCCTTCAGGTCGCCCCGGATTAAGGTTATGTGCGCCCAGCGCTTTTAGCTCATGGGTCAACTGGCGCACCTGCGGGTAATGCAGCACATGGGGCTGCGTGTGCAAGCTTTTGACCTGCAAGCCGCTTCCTGCACACAGCTGTTGATAAGCCGAAAACTCACGAAATCGGTTGACGTGAACCTGCCCGTCAACCGCCTTCCAACTGTCACGCAGCTCGCTCAACGTGCCCACACACAAACTGGCGAAAGCCAGTACACCGCCCGGTTTGAGCACCCGCTGCGCCTCGCTGAGCACTGCGTCAAAGTGCGCGCACCATTGCAACGCCAGGCTGGAAAACACCACGTCGCAACTGTTGTCTTGCAACGGCAGGCACTCGGCATCACCCGCGATGAAGTGCTGGGCGCCACCCAATGGCCGGGCGTAAGCCAGCATGCCTTGTGCGATATCCAGCGCCAGCCCTTCGCTGCGAGGAAAATGCTGACCCAACACGCGACTGAAGTACCCCGTGCCACAGCCCACATCCAACCAACGTTGTGGGCTTAGGCCCACAGGTAAACGGCTCATCAGTTCATGACCGACGTTGCGTTGCAGTTCAGCCACGCTGTCATAACTGGCCGCCGCGCGGGAAAACGAAACCGCCACCAGACGTTTGTCCGGCAGGCTTGCCACACTCAAATCAGTCATCACCCAACCCGGTTAAAAAGCTCTGAATCGCCGCCGCCAATTCATGGGGTGCTTGCAGAAGAAACGCATGACAGGCCTGTTCCATCAGGCCCACTTCGACATCAGGCAACAACGCCAGCACATCACTGGCGACTGACGCCGGCACCAGCTCATCCTGCCCGGCAAACACATGAAACTGCGGGCCATTAAAGTGTTGCAGGGCGGCACGGGTGTCCATCTTGGCGAGCAGCTCCAGCCCTGCAAGCAAGGTGTCTGGCTCAGCCTTCGGCGCACCATTGAGGAGTAAGCTCGCCATACCCCGACCTTCACTGCACAACAAAGAAAAGCGCTTAAGCGTCGTATTGGGGGCCTTACGAAAACCGTCGATAAAATCCTCGAAGGTGTCACAAGGCATTGCGTTGGGCCAATCGTCGCGGCTGACAAAACACGGGTTACTGGCCAGCGTCACCAACCCGCAACACCGCTCGCCGCGCCGCACGGCCAATTCGCTGGCCAACATGCCACCCAGTGACCAGCCCCCCAGCCAGACGTCATCCGGCAACGCCGCGTCCAACTCATCCAGCCAGTCATCCAACTGCGCCGAAGCGAGCACCGGCAAGGGTTCTATTTCAACCCACAGGTGCGCGTCCAGGCCACGCAGTGCAACCGCCAAAGGCTCCAGCGGTGAGATACCCAACCCCCAGCCGGGGAGCAAAATCAAACGATCACGCATGCTCGGACTCCGGTTTTCGCCAACAGTCGTTTAATGCATTTAACAGTAGCTGCACCTGCGCCTCTGTGTGGGCGGCAGACAACGTCACACGTAACCGCGCGCTACCGACAGGCACCGTGGGCGGGCGGATGGCGGTGACCAGCACGCCGCGTTCGCGCAATTGCTGCGACAAGCGCACCGCCTCTGCGCTGTCGCCAATCATGATCGGCTGGATCGGCGTGAAGCTGTCCATCAGTTGCAAGCCGATCTGCTGGGCACCAGCACGGAACTGGCGGATCAAGGCATTCAAATGCTCACGGCGCCAGTGCTCGCTGCGCAACAGCTCAAGGCTTTTGAGCGTGGCGCACGCTAACGCAGGCGGCTGGCTGGTGGTGTAGATATAAGGACGGGCGAACTGGATCAGGCTTTCAATCAACGCTTCGCTGCCGGCCACAAAGGCGCCGCTGGTGCCAAAGGCTTTGCCCAGGGTGCCGACCAGCACGGGGACGTCGTGCTGGCTCAAGCCGAAATGCTCGACAATTCCGCCCCCGGTGGCACCCAGCGGACCAAAACCGTGGGCATCGTCGACCATTAACCACGCGCCTTTAGCACGAGCTTCATGGACCAATGCGGGCAAATTGGCCACATCACCGTCCATGCTGAACACGCCATCGGTCACCACCAGCGTATGGCCGACAGCTTTCTCCAGACGGCTGGCCAAACTGGCGGCGTCGTTGTGCAAATAGCGGCTGAACCGTGCCCCGCTCAACAAGCCCGCATCCAGCAAAGAGGCGTGGTTGAGACGATCTTCCAGCACCGTGTCGCCCTGACCTGCCAGCGCTGTGACAGCGCCCATGTTCGCCATGTAACCGTTGCTGAACAGTAGCGCGCGCGGGCGAGCGGTGAACTCGGCGAGCGCTTCTTCGAGGGCGTGATGCGGGCGACTGTGGCCAATGACCAAGTGCGACGCCCCGCCGCCCACGCCCCAGCGCGACGCACCGGCTTGCCACGCTTCGATCACCTGCGGGTGATTGGCCAGGCCCAAGTAGTCGTTGCTACAAAAGGCCAATAAAGGCTGACCGTCCACCACCACCTGCGGGCCTTGCGGGCTTTCAAGCAAAGGGCGCTGGCGATACAAATTGTCGGCACGACGCGCGGCCAGACGAGCCGTTAAATCAAAAGACATGAGAAAAAGGTCCCCTGTAGTCACTGCCGCGAGCTGCGGTGGGCAGCCCCCTATAAACAAGGTGCTGCGGCCTTTATCACAGCCTGCGTCAGCGACTACAAAAATGCGGCGCTGTTAAACCGCAGCGTTATAAAACTGCTCGCTGGATTTTTGGTCCATCAAGGCGTGCTCAATGGCCGCCTGATGCACTTCGTCGGCATGGTCTTCGTGGGCTTCAGGGAGGATGCCCAAGCGGCTGAACAGCAACATGTCCTTGTCCGCTTGTGGGTTGGCGGTGGTGAGCAATTTATCGCCGTAAAAGATCGAGTTGGCACCGGCAAAGAACGCCAGCGCCTGCATTTGCTCGTTCATCGCCTCACGCCCGGCCGACAACCGCACATGGCTTTGCGGCATCATGATACGTGCCACCGCCAGCATGCGAATGAAGTCAAACGGGTCGATGTCTTCGGCGTTTTCCATCGGCGTACCGGCCACCTTAACCAGCATGTTGATCGGCACCGACTCCGGGTGTTCTGGCAGGTTGGCCAGCTGGATCAGCAGATTGGCGCGGTCGTCGAGTGACTCGCCCATGCCCAGAATCCCGCCGGAGCAAATCTTCATCCCGGCATCGCGCACATAGCTCAAGGTTTGCAGACGCTCGCTGTAGGTGCGCGTGGTAATGATGCTGGTGTAGAACTCTGGCGACGTGTCGAGGTTGTGGTTGTAGTAATCCAGCCCCGCGTCAGCCAGGGCAGCGGTTTGCGCCTGATCGAGCTTGCCCAGGGTCATGCAGGTTTCCAGCCCCAGTGCCTTGACCCCTTCCACCATTTTCAACACGTAGGGCATGTCTTTGGCAGACGGGTGTTTCCACGCCGCCCCCATGCAGAAACGTGTCGCACCAATAGCCTTGGCGCGCGCGGCTTCGTCCAGCACCGCTTGCACCTGCATCAGCTTCTCTTTGGCCAGGCCAGTGTTGTAGTGGCCCGACTGCGGACAATATTTGCAATCTTCCGGGCAGGCGCCGGTTTTGATCGACAACAGCGTCGAGACTTGCACCCGATTAGCGTTGAAATGCGCACGGTGAACAGTCTGCGCTTGAAATAGCAGGTCATTGAACGGTTGCGTAAACAACGCCCGCACTTGGGCTAAAGACCAATCATGACGCATGGTGTTAAAGGTGCTGGCGCTCATCGGCGTTTCTCTTGTTTATGCTGGACTTGAACCTGAAGCGATCACTTCAGGCACGGCACGGATGCCCGGCATGTTTAAGGATGCGACATGAGCTGTCAACCCAGTCTATTTAACAAGGTTTACATCTGGCTATTTAATAGCCAGCATTGTTTAGTGTGTGACGGGCACGCCGGCGCCCTCCACAGCGTGTGCGTCGATTGCGAGCATGAGCTGCCCTGGCTGGGTGAAGGCTGCCAACACTGTGCGTTGCCGCTGCCAGGATCGGGCCTGATCTGCGCCGACTGCATCAAACATCCGCCCGCGTTTGAGCGTGTACATGCGGCCTGGGTGTATGACTTTCCGGTGGACAGCCTGATCGTGCGCTTCAAGCACCACGCAAAATGGCCTTATGGCCGCCTGTTAGCCGAACTTCTTAGTCAATCGCTGCTCAATCACTACGCACACGGCCATGCCCGGCCCGACCTCCTGCTGCCGGTCCCCCTGTCACTGCACCGCCAGCGCCAGCGTGGGTTCAACCAGGCCGCCATGCTCGGCGAATGGCTCGCTCAGCGCCTGGGCATTGCATGCCCCACGCACTGGCTGATGCGCACCCAAGACACCCCCGCACAACAAGCGCTGGATGCCAAAACCCGTCGCCGCAACTTGCTGCACGCCTTTGCCATTGCCCCCGATGCACAGGTTCGCGGCCGGCATCTGGCGCTGGTCGATGACGTGCTGACCACCGGCGCTACCGCTGAAAGCGTCGCCCGGCTGTTGCTCAAGGCGGGCGCCAAACGGGTTGACGTGTATTGCCTGGCGCGCACGCCCAAGCCCGACGGGCCGCCTTGACGGCCAGGCGGTGAGCGGGCACTTTGCCAGACCCTGACGTCTTACGAATCCACCGCCATGCACGTGCCCGCTTTGCTTGCGCAACACATTGTTCGTCGTCCGCAGCGTATTGCCTTGTTGCAGCACATCAGCGAGCAAGGTTCGATCACCCGCGCCGCCAAAAGCGCGGGCATCAGCTACAAGGCCGCGTGGGATGCCATCGACGAGCTCAACAACCTGGCGCAAACACCGCTGGTGGAGCGCAGCGTGGGCGGCAAAGGAGGTGGCGGCGCACGGTTATCCGTCGCTGGCGAGCGTGTGCTGCGCCTGTATAAGCGTTTGCACGCGTTGCAACATCAAGTGCTGGAAGCCGCTGAAGACGCCCAAGACCTCGATTTACTGGGGCGGTTGATGCTCAGAACCAGCGCCCGCAACCAGTTGCACGGCACCGTCGGCGCCATCCGCAACCAGGGCCATAACGATTTGATTGCGCTTGAACTGGCAGGCGGGCTGCTGTTGCATGCGCAAATCACTCACGACAGCACGCAACGGCTGGCGCTTGAGGTCGGCACCCCAGTCGTCGCGTTGATCAAGGCAGGTTGGTTACAACTGATTGCGCCCCAGGACGTCATCGCAGATCACAACCACTTAGAGGGCCAAATTGAACAGGTCTTGGCTGCCGACAATGGCCCCAGCGAAGTGCGCATCAGCCTGCCCAATGGCCAAACCCTGTGTGCGCTGACCGAAGCGCAACACTTGGCAACACTTGGACTAAAGGCTGGGAGCCAGGCCCATGTGCAATTTGCGCCCTCGCTGGTGTTGCTCGGTACACCGCTCTGACTCAAGCCTCACCGCGCTCCCATCCAAAAGCACCGGAGTGAGGTGGGCCATCCGATGAGCGTCAATTGCGCATGGCTTTTGCCTCTGACACAATCGCGAATAATTATCGTTAGTTAAAACTTGCATTCGGTGATGCCTTTGTCGTCAGTCCAAAATCCCCACGGTGAGCTGGTTGGATCGCTTTACCGCGACCATCGCGGTTGGCTGCTGGCGTGGTTGCGGCGCAACGTGGCCTGCCCGCAACGGGCTGAAGACTTGAGCCAGGACACTTTTGTACGCCTGCTGGGCCGCACCGAACTACAAACACCGCGCGAGCCGCGCGCGTTTTTGGCCGCCATCGCCAAGGGCCTGCTGTTTGATTACTTTCGCCGCGCCGCGCTGGAGCAGGCTTATCTCAACGAATTGATGCTGATCCCGGAGGCCGAGCAACCGTCGCCCGAAGAACAGCAACTGATCCTCGAAGACCTCAAAGCCATCGACCGTCTGCTGGGCAAGCTGTCGAGCAAGTCCCGCGCCGCCTTCCTTTACAGCCGCCTCGACGGCTTGACCCACGCCCAAATCGCCGAACGCCTTGGCGTGTCGGTGCCACGCGTGCGTCAGTACCTGGCCCAAGGCATTCGTCAGTGCTATATCGCGCTGTATGGCGAGCCGACATGAGCCAGGCCAACACCAAGCCGGTTTCGGCCCGCGTACTGGACGCCGCCATTGCCTGGCAATTGTGCCTGGACTGCGGCAACGGCAGTGAGGTCGAGCAAGCCGAGTTCGCCAAGTGGTACGCCGCCAGCGAAGAACACGCCCGGGCCTGGCTGCAACTGGGCATGCTCGACCATCGTTTCAGCACCGCCAGCATCCCGGCCCGCAATGCATTGCTCAAGGCCCGCAACAGTGCGCACCAGCGCCTGCGCAAAATCGGCGGTGGCGTGGCGAGCCTTGCGCTCGTGATCGGGCTAACGCTGTTCGCGGGTAAAAACTACTTGCCGGTTGATTACTGGATGGCCGACCAACGCACCGCCACCGGAGAACAGCGCGTACTGCGACTGGCCGACGGCACCTTGATCAACCTCAACACCCACAGCGCCGTGGATGTGCGATTCGACGACAAAACCCGCCTGATCGTGCTGCACGAAGGCGAAATCATGGTGCAGACCGGCCATAACGACGCTCGCCCGTTTATCGTACAAACCCGCGATGGCAGCCTGCGTGCGCTGGGCACACGGTTTTTGGTCAAACGCGAAGACGACGGCACACGGCTCAGCGTCCTGCAATCGCGCGTTGCTGCCCGCCCGCAAAGCAGCGTCGACGAAACCCTCTACAACGAAGGCCAACAAGTGTTGATGCACCGTGATGGCTTGGGCCAGATGTTCGCCGTCAACCCCGCAGCAGACGCCTGGACCCACGGGATGCTGGTGCTCGACAACGCGCGACTGGCTGACATGGTGCGCGAACTCAACCGCTATAAACGTGGCCACTTGGGCGTTGACGACGACGTGGCCGACCTGCGCATCACTGGCAGTTTCCCGCTGAACAACATCGAACTGGCGCTTAACGCCTTGCTGCCCACCCTGCCCGTGCAAATCAAGCAACACACACCGTGGTGGGTCACCGTCAGCGGCAAGCCGCAGGTCCATTAATCGGCGCGGTACTACCAGTGATCGCTTTATCGCCCCCTTGACCCGCCATGACGCAGCCTTGTGGCTATGCTCGCTTTCGCGCGGCTCAAAGCGCGGACACTCAATAGCCGAGGAAGGATCCATGCTGCTATTACCTGAAATCAACCGTCGCCCCATCGTCTTTTTATACCCCGGCCAAGGCGCCAGCCCTCAAGGCATACTGCAAGAGTTGTATCAACTGAACGCCGATATTCAAAACACCCTCGACGCAGTGCTCGACGCGGTCGACAGCGTGGTTCAAGAACGCCAGCAACAAGGTCATGCCATTGCCCCCGACATGCTGCGCGAGGTGCTGCTAACGCCGGACACGGGGGCGTCCTTGCCCTATGGTTTGAGTCAGTTGGCGCTGTATACGGGTGCGGTGGCGTTATCGCACGTCTTGCGCCGCTCGGGCATCCAACCCAAGGCGGCACTCGCAGAAAGCTTCGGCGAAATCGCCGCGTGTGAATGTGCAGGCAACGTCAGCATTACCAACGGAGCGCGCATGGTCTGTGCGCTCAACGATGCCTATCGCTCAGTGCTGAACCAAGGCAGCATGCTGTTAGTCAACGCCAGCGAAGAAAAAACCCGCGCCACGTTACGTAAAATCAATCACCCTGATCTGGCGCTAGCCACGGTCAATTCGCCGACCCACACGGTAGTCAGTGGCTCTCATGACGCACTTCAAGCCATGATCGATGCCACGCAACCGGGTACGCCACCTCCGCGCAAACTCAACATCGCGTATGCCTCTCACCATCCACAACACACGGGCGTCCAGCAAGAAGCGCTTCGCACCCTGTCAGGCATTCCACGGTCACCACTGACCCTGGCGCTCTATTCCACCGTGCAACAGCGGGCATATACCGTTCAGGATGATTTGATCGCAGGGTTTACCGACAACACCATCAAACCCTGCCATCTGCCCAACACCCTCAACGCATTGGCCCGTGACCTATCAAACCCGTTGTTCATTGACCTGGGCAGCAACGGCTACATGGCCCGCTGTGTGAGCAAAATATTACCCGGCGCACAGACGTATGCGCCCTTGACCCAGAACGCCATCGACCTGCGCAACCACCTGACGCACCGACGATAGTGCCTAGCGCTACAAATGCCCTGTAGCCGCTGTCGAGTAATGCGAGGCGGTGTCCGGGCGCGCAGCGGTCGTAGAACCATTCAACCGCAGCTTTAAAATCAGCAACGACGACAAGGCTCAACCTGAATACACATAATTTTCGATCAGCCCTATCACTTTTCCAAACTCGTTCGGCATACAGGCATTGAGAAACATTTCCATTCAGGAATTCGCCGAATGTCCCGTACCCTCGACACGTTATTGCGCCCCAGCCTGCT
This sequence comes from Pseudomonas weihenstephanensis, assembly GCF_016812185.1. Classification (NCBI taxonomy): domain Bacteria; kingdom Pseudomonadati; phylum Pseudomonadota; class Gammaproteobacteria; order Pseudomonadales; family Pseudomonadaceae; genus Pseudomonas; species Pseudomonas weihenstephanensis. Next base: position 93,746 of record NZ_JAAEBV010000002.1, read on the forward strand.
CGCCATCGCCATTGCCCTGAGCGCTCCGCTGACCAGTCCCGCGCTGATGGCCGCCGAACTCAGCGCAACCGCGCGCAGCTACAACCTGCCTGCCGGGCCTTTGGCGTCGACACTGAACCAGATCGCCAGCCAGGCCGGGATCACGCTGGCGATTGACGCCTCGTTACTGGCGGGCAAAACCTCAGCGCCGGTCAACGGCCAGTTCGAGCCGACCACCGCGCTGCGCGAGGCGTTGCAAGGGAGTGGGTTGCAGTTGCAGCAAAGCGGGAGCGGGTCGTACACGTTGCTACCCATCGAGGAAGGCACCCTGACCCTGGGCGATGTGAATATTAACGCCACAGCGGTGGCCGAAGGTTCCGAAGCCTTGGGTTATGTCAGTGAAAACGTCAACAACGTCGGCGCACTGGGCGGGATGAAGCTGCAAGACACGCCGTACTCCATGAGCGTGACTTCGCAAGATTTTCTGAAAAATACCCAGGCCACTTCGCTGGATGATGTGTTTAAGCGCAACCCGTTCACCCAGGTGTTTTCCCCCACGGGGGCTGGTTATGCCAGCGCCGTGAACATCCGGGGCTTCAGCGCACCGGGCAACTTGAGCATTGCCAACGATGGCCTGCGTTTCTCAACCTTGGCCGACGCCGGTAACTTTCTCGAAGAAACCGAGCAACTGGAAGTGGTCACCGGCCTGACCGGGTTTCTGTATGGACCTGCGTCACCAGGCGGTTTGGTCAACTACGTGCTCAAACGCCCCACCTACGAAAACTATCGCAGCGTGACGCTGGGCAATGCCGGTGGGGACAACTATTACCTGCACGGTGACTTCGGCGGCAAAATCGACGACGACGGCCAGTTTGCTTATCGCTTGAACTTGCTCACCCAAGATGGCGAAACCGCCATCGATATGCAGAAACGCCGTCGCGAGCTGATCAGCCTCGCGGTGGACTGGAACGTCAGCGACGACCTGCAAATCCAGTTCGACGCCTCGCACAAAAAAACGCAAGTGCGCGGTTTGACCAGCTACTGGTACTTCAGCGATCAAGCGCTGCGACCGCGGGCCTCAGTGATGGACAACGACAAGCTGTACAGCCAGCGCTGGTCATTTTCGGACAACGAAACCGACAAGGGCGGCGTCCGCGCCACATGGCGCCTGAACGACACCTTTACCTTGCGCGCTGCTTTCTCTGCTCAAAAATTCACCGAAGAAAACACCTACACCGGCCCGACGGTCTCCAGCGCGGGTGTCTATACCCAGCCGCTGTATGCATTCGCCCCCATCGAGCACCAGGAAAACTCCGGTTATCTGTTTCTTGATGCTGCGTTCAACACAGGCGCCATCGGCCACAAGATGACGCTGGGCTATCAGGGCAACAACGCGCGTGTTCGCATGTACGAGGACCACATTCCGACAAACGGCACTCAATATAACGATGTCGGCAGCGGCGACCTGCCTTTTGGCACGTCCGCACAAGTGGGTAAGCCCAACTACTCCATTGGTCATGGCAACCAGCGCCTGGCGAACACCTCCCAGACCAATAACGTCCTGATTGGCGACGTCATTACCTTCAACGATCAATGGTCGAGCATCCTGGGTGTGACCCGTACCCAGATCAAGTCTTATGCCAACGACTTCATCTACTCGGCAACCGACAAGAAAACCCGTTACGACGCCAGCAAAACTTCGCCCAGCGTGTCTTTGATCTACAAACCCGTTCCGTGGCTGACCACGTACGCGACCTATATTGAAGGCTTGCAAGCAGGCGGCACTGCACCGTACAACGCCATCAATGTGGGTGAAATCTTCGCGCCACAAGTCAGCAAGCAATACGAAGTGGGCGCTAAAGCGACCGTGGGCGAAACCTTGTTCACCCTTGCGCTGTTCAACATCGAAAAGCCCAACGGCTACCTCGGTGAGTCGATGATTTACAGTGAAAGCGGCAAGCAGGTGAACAACGGTCTGGAGTTCAGTGTCACCGGCAAGGTCACGCCTGAGCTGACCGTGGTCGGTGGTTTCACCTTGCTCGACCCGAAAATAAAAGACGCCAACGTCAAAGCCAACGACGGCAATGCGCCGGTGGACGTGGCCAAGCAACTGGCCAAGGTGTACGCCGAATACGACATCAACGCGGTGCCCGGTCTGGCATTGACGGGCGGTGCGTTCTACACCGGCAAGCAATACACCGACGAAGCCAACGACTATCAGTTGCCCTCCTTCACCACCTTTGACGCTGGCGCGCGGTATCGCATGAAGGTGTCAGAAAATGACCTGACCTTGCGCATGAACGTCAGCAACCTGGCCAATAAAGATTACTGGCTCAACAGCCACTACCTGGGCGATCCACGCACCGTCCAGTTCTCGGCGCAGCTAGAGTTCTAAGCGGCCTGGCCTGAATGCGTAGCCGTTGCCGAAGGCTGCGACCGGCAACAGAGTCGTCATAAACTCAGGTTTTACGATCGCTTCGCAATCGAACGCAGCCTCCGGCAGTGGCTACGACATGTAGCGTCATTTTTGGAATGTCATGAAAAGCAAAACCATCCGCCGCTGGTCTTTTATTCATACCTGGACCAGCCTGATTTGCACCGCGTTTTTGCTGTTGCTGGCATTGACCGGTTTGCCGTTGATTTTTCACCATGAAATCGATCACTTGCTCGGTGACAGCCCCCAGCTTCGGGAGATGCCCGCCGACACGCCTCGCCTGAACCTGCAACAACTGGTCAAGGCCGCCGAGACCCACAGGCCGGGTGAGGTGATGCAGTACTTTGGCAGTGAAGACGACGAGCCAAACGCGGTGATCGCCATCATGGCCGCCACCGCAGGCACCGAACCCAACTCGTCGCACACGTTCATGCTCGACGCCCGTACCGGTGAGGCGCTGGAGATGCCGTCGGCCAATGGCGGCATCATGATGGTGATGCTGCGCCTGCATGTGGACATGTTCGCCGGGCTGCCCGGCAAACTGCTGCTGGCGTTCATGGGTATTTTGTTCGTGCTGGCAATCATCTCGGGCGCGGTGCTGTACCTGCCCTTTATGCGCCGCCAGACCTTCGCCACGGTGCGCACCGACAAGTCCACCCGCCTGCGCTGGCTCGACCTGCATAACCTGATCGGTGTCGTTACGCTTACCTGGGCGTTGGTGGTGGGTGTCACCGGCGTCATCAGCGCCTGTGCCGATTTGATCATCGCCGCGTGGCGCACCGACAGCCTCACCGCTATGGTCGAGCCGTATCGCAACGCACCGCCGCTGACGCACCTGGCGCCTGCCAATCGCCTGCTGGACATCGCCGCCGACGCCTCCCCCGGCATGCGCCCGGACTTCATTGCATTCCCCGGTACACGTTTTTCCAGCGAGCATCATTACGCGGTGTTCATGAAGGGCAGTACGCACCTGACCTCCCATTTGCTAACGCCGGTGTTGATCGACGCCAGCACCCTTGAGGTCACGGCCGTAGGCAGCCGACCGTGGTACATGGATGCGATGGGTATGTCGCAACCGCTGCACTTCGGCGACTACGGTGGCATGCCGATGAAAATCCTGTGGGCGGCCCTCGACCTGTTGACTATCGTCGTGCTCGGCAGCGGCCTGTACCTGTGGTGGGTACGGCGCAAAGCCGCAAAGGAGAGCACGAGATGAAACCGCGTCAATCCAATTTCTGGAAAGTGTTTTCCATCCCGCTGGCCATCGGTTTGCTCAGCGCGATGGGATTATTCAGCGCGCTGCTCGATGACGGCGCCTGGGATGTATTGAGCTGGATCGGCCTGGGAATACCGGTGTGGATTTGCGCGCGTGGCCTGCTCAAGCGCTGAATCGCGCGCCGGTTTTTTTGGCGCGCCTCTCTGTCTGTGTCTAGGCTCATTCGATCCACCCTTGTAGAGTCAGCACCATGTCCCTACCGAGCATGACCCTGTTCAACAACCCGGCCTCGCCCTTTGGCCGTAAAGTCCTGGTGATGCTGCACGAGACCGGCCAGCAGAATCGCGTCACCCTGCATCCGGTCACGCTCACACCCACCGCCCCCGATGCGGCGCTCAACTGCGCCAACCCGCTGGGCAAACTGCCCGCACTGCAATTGGCAGACGGCTCGGTGATTCACGACAGCCGGGTGATCCTCGACTACCTCGATCAACAACACGTCGGGAACCCGCTGATCCCGGCCATCGGTGCGGCGCGCTGGCGGCGTTTGACGCTGGCGTCCACGGCGGACGGGATCATGGATGCGGCCGTGCTGATGCGTTATGAACGCGGCTTGCGCCCCGTTGAAAAACAGTGGGACGACTGGTTCAACGCGCAGGCTGACAAAATCCATCGGGCGCTGGCAGCCCTTGAGCAGGACGCCATCGCTGAACTGGCCAGCCACTTCGATATTGCGGCCATCAGTCTGGCCTGCGCATTGGGTTATCTCGACCTGCGCCTGCCCCAATTCGACTGGCGCACGCCTAATGCGCAGTTAAGCGCGTGGTACGCCGAGGTGAGCAAGCGCCCTTCGATGCAGGCCACGCGGCCTGCTTAGCAGTCCGGCTTGTCGGCGGTATAGCGACGAGCCGGGTTGACCGCGGCTCCAAACTCTCGCAGCGCCTTGGCGCCAATCAACAGCGGGTAGTTGAAGCTGCTGCGGTCCGTCAGGTTGACCTCGACCGTGCGTTTGACATCACCCAAGCACATTTCCAGGTCGACCACCGGGCGCTTGGCGCTTACCGGTTCGTCCTTGTCTTCATCTTCGTCGGCGCGACTTTTGATTTTGCTGATGCGCGCCACTTTGTGCTCGTACACCTTGCTGCTCGCGCCTTTGGTTGCGAGCATAAAGCGCACCCACTCTTCACCGTCACGGGTGAACAACTCGATGTTTTTGGCCGACAACGAAGCCGTCAGGGCGCCGGTGTCCATTTTGGCCTGAAGGGTTTCACCGATCTCCGGCAGCTTGATGTATTCATAACGCCCGTACAGCGTCGGCTCTGCGGCCATCACCGGCAAGGCCAATACGGACAGCAAGGCAAGAACGGATTTCATGAGACAGCTTCCTTTTGAGGGGGCAGTGTTCACGCCATCGGTGGGCGCGAGCGGGGGCATGCGATTCAGACAGCCCGGTAGGTCACAGAGTTGCGTGGCGTCAGGTTAACCCAACCGGTGTGAAACATTTGTCAGCACACCGATTTGGCGTTATGCGGTGCGCTGCTTATCATTGGCAATCCTTAAACGTTCAAGAGTTGCTTATGCGCCGCCTGCTCACCGGCTGTTTGGTCACCTTATTATTACTGTGCAACACCTTAATCCTGTTCGGCCCGTTGATGCTGTTTGCCGTGTTCAAACTGCTGTCATCAGGCCGCCTGCGCGATCTCAGCTCGCGGGCAGTGATGTGGATCGCCGAGACGTGGTCCGAGATCGACAAACGCATTTTCGCGCTGTGCCTGCCTACGCAATGGGACATTCGCGGCGCCGAAGGCTTGAGCCGCGATACCTCGTATCTGGTGATCAGCAACCACCAATCGTGGGTGGACATCCCGGCGCTGATGCAGGGGCTGAACCGGCGCACGCCGTTCTTCAAATTCTTCCTCAAGAAAGAGCTGATCTGGGTGCCGTTTCTGGGCCTGGCGTGGTGGGCGCTCGACTACCCCTTCATGAAGCGCTATTCCAAAGCGTTTTTGGCCAAGCACCCGGAACTCAAAGGCCAGGATCTGAAAATCACCCAGGCGGCCTGCGAGCTGTTCAAGCGCCAGCCGGTCACAGTGGTGAACTATTTGGAAGGCACCCGTTTCACCCCGGCCAAAAGCGCCCTGCAACACTCGCCCTACACCTACTTGCTTAAACCCAAGGCGGGCGGCGTGGCGTTTGTGCTGGCGGCGATGGGTGAACAACTGGATGCCGTGCTGGATGTGACCGTGGTGTATCCACAGGCCAGGATTCCGGGATTCTGGGCGTTGATCAGCGGGCAGGTGCCCAAGGTGATTGTCGACATTCAGACCCGCGAGCTGGATCCGGCGTTGTGGCAGGGTGATTACGAGAACGACCCGGTGTTTCGTGAGCAGATCCAGAGCTGGGTCAACCAGCTCTGGATCAAGAAAGACCAGCGCATCAGCACTTTGCGTGCCGAGCGCGGCTAACGTTAAACGCCCCAGGCGCTGCCCAGTTTGCTCAGCAGCGAAGCGCTGACGTTCTGACCTTTGAAGTAGTCCAGCAGCACCGGTGCAAACTTGGCCACCATGCCGTCTTGCATGCCCAGCGCAGTGAAGGCGGCATTCAATTGATCGGTGTTGGCAACGTTGCTGACGGCGCTGGTTGCTGTTTCGGATACGCCCTCAGATTTACCCAGCAAACCGCCAAGCTGGCTCAACTGACCCAGCGCGCCGGCACCGGCCAATTTGTTAATCCCCGGCACTTGCTTGGCCAGTTCGCTGTAGTCGGAGCCGCTCAGCTGGTTTTTCGCAAGGCTCAGCATTGCACCCACGCCACCGGCCGCTTGCTCTGGCTTGACGCCCAGTTCATTGACTTTGGTCAGCATCTGTACCGCTTGCACTGATTTGTCAGTAGAGGCGCCATTGCTATTTGCGCCTTGCACCTGGGCCGCGACGTTCGCCACATCACCCAGGCTGAAACCCGCAAACACAGGGCTTGCCGCCACAGTCATCAATGTTGCCAGTGCTACGCCGCTCAACTTTTTCATCAATTCAACCTCTAGAACCTAAAAAACCGCTCGCCAGCAGGGAGCAGCAAAACTGTGGTTTTGACTCAAAACAATGGCCGTTGTTCCCAAGTGCCACTATCGAGTCGACCGGGCGCCAATCTTAGTGGAAAAAAACCCCGAATGCCCTGCATCCAATTGCTGCGCGATGTACGTATATCAAGGCAGTGAGGACTCAGCCATGAATGGAACAACCGTACATCGTGGACTACGCTCAGGCATCAATGGGCTCAATGCCTCAGCCTCAATGGACGGGAGAACGGTTATCAGCCTCGCCGACGCCGATCATCTGCAACAGTTATTGGCCCAATGTTCGCTGGGCAACCGCCGCGCCTTTGAAAGCCTTTATCGCACTGTCGCCCCGCGCTTGCATGCGGTGGCGCTGCGTTGCATGAGCGGGCGGCATGATCTGGCCGAAGACGTGCTGCAAGAGAGCTTTGTGCGCATCTGGCATAACGCTTCACGCTACGAAGCGCATCTGTCGGCGCCGCTGACGTGGATGACCCACATCACCCGCAACCTAGCCATCGACCAACTGCGCAAACACCGTGAACTGCCGTTGAGCGACCCGCAACAGGCGGCGCTGGCCGATGACAGCCCCGACGCCCACACGCAGCTGGACAGCACCCGTGAGGCCCATGCACTCAATCACTGCATCGAGCAACTGGATGCCATGCAGCGCCAATCCATCACCATTGCTTATTTCCATGGGCTTAGTTGCAGCGAGCTGGCCGATCAGCTGCACGCGCCGCTGGGCTCGGTCAAATCCTGGATTCGCCGGGGCATGGAACGCCTGCGCAGGTGCCTCGAAGCATGAATTATCAAACGCCTAGCCTGCGCCGTGCGCTCGCAGCCGATTACGCCATCGGCCTGATGCCGCCCCTGGCGCGCAAACGCTTCGAACACTTGCTGCTGGAAGATGCGGCCCTGCGCGCGGAACTCGGACACTGGCACACTCACCTGATGAGCCTCAGCCAACCACTGACCGAACAACCGGTGCCCGAACAGGTGTGGCAAACCATCGTGGCGCGCATCGAGCCGCAAAAGCTCCACGTACCGCAAAAACGCCCGTTCTGGAACAGGCTGCGACTCAGCGCTGCCCTCTGCACCCTGGTCATCGTCGTAGGCGTGAGCGTGCTCTATTTGCGCGATAACGTGCAGTACAACGCCACCCTGCTCAGCGGTACGGCGCAGCCGGGCCTGCGGATCGAAGCCCATGCCGATTATCTGCGGGTGCTACCACTGCAATTGGCCGCCATCGAGCCTGGGCGCAGCCTGGAACTGTGGGCGCTCCCGGTGGAGGGCAAACCGGTGTCGCTGGGGCTGATCCCGACCGGGGGCGAGGGAATGATCGGCCTGAGTGACCGTCAGCAACAATTGCTCAAGGCATCTGTGGTGCTGGCCGTCAGCCTGGAGCCACGCGGAGGGTCGCCGACCGGGCAGCCGACCGGGCCGGTGCTTTACCAAGGCCCACTGGCGGCGCTTTAGTCGCTGTCGTGACCTGTCAGTTCTGACAGCTAGGCACCTGTCACAAACCGCTGGATGCTAAGCGCTCAGCCGGCTTGTTTCACAGGACTTTTACATGTCAACCGCGCCTCGCCTCACGCTGTACCACAACCCCTACTACAGCTCATTGCGACAGGGGGCCCCGCCTGCAAACGCCGCAAAAAAGACCGCATGGCGGCGGATGTCTGTTTGGGTTTATGCCAGCCTGCTGATCGGGGTGTTGGCGCTGATCGTGATCTGGCAAAACGAGCGCCTTCAACGTCAGGTCATGTTGTTGGACGCCAATGCCCGACCCGTGATCCGCGTCGACATTTACAACGACTACCTGAAGCTGTATCCCCAGCAAGCCATCATGACCGCCAAAAGCAGCGATCTGGAGCTGTGGGCTTTGCAAGACAATGCCAGCCCGGTGTCTCTGGGGCTGATCTCACCCCAGACCGAGGACTGGGCAGGCATCAACTTCGTGCAGCAAAAAAGCCTCAAAGGGGCGCGCCAACTCGCTATTACCCTGGAACAACGCGGCGGCGCCAAACATGGCCAGCCGCAGGGCCCAACGTTGTACATCAGCACGCCACTGCGCGAATGAGCCGTAACAGCGAGCACGCTCACTGTTGCGACTCAGTGTTGCGCTCTAGGCGCTGAACAGGCGGTGCGGGTCAATCACAAACTTCTTCGGCACCCCTGCATCAAACTCGCCGTAGCCACGCGGCGCGTCATCCAGGCTGATGACCTCCACCCCCACAATGTCGGCAATTTTAATGCGGTCCCACATGATGGCCTGCATCAGTTGGCGGTTGTATTTCATGACCGGGGTCTGGCCGGTATGGAAGCTGTGGGATTTGGCCCAGCCCAAGCCAAAGCGAATGCTCAGGCTGCCCTTCTTCGCGGCGGCGTCTACGGCGCCCGGATCTTCAGTGACATACAGCCCCGGAATACCGATTTTGCCCGCCACCCGCACCACGCCCATCAATGAGTTGAGCACCGTGGCCGGGGCTTCGTGTTTGGCGCCGTCATGCCCGTGGCCACGGGCCTCAAAACCTACGGCGTCTACCGCGCAATCCACTTCGGGTTCGCCCAGCAGCTCAGCGATTTGCTCATGCAGCGGTGTGTCTTTGGACAGGTCGGCAATCTCAAAACCTTGCGCCTTGGCATGCGCCAGTCGAATCGGGTTCACGTCCCCGACAATCACCACGGCGGCCCCCAGCAAACGCGCCGACGCGGCCGCCGCCAGCCCAACTGGACCTGCGCCTGCGATGTAGACCGTGCTGCCGGGGCCAACACCCGCTGTGACGGCGCCGTGGTAACCGGTGGGCAGAATGTCCGACAGGCAAGTCAGGTCGCGGATTTTTTCCATCGCCGCATCGCGATTTGGCAACTTGAGCAGGTTGAAATCGGCATACGGCACCAATACATATTCAGCCTGACCGCCCACCCAATCGCCCATGTCCACGTAACCATATGCGCCGCCGGGACGGGCCGGGTTGACGGTCAGGCACACACCGGTGTTCTGCTCCTTGCAACTGCGGCAACGTCCGCACGCCACGTTGAACGGCACCGAGACCAAATCACCGACCTTGAGATGCTCCACATCGCGCCCGGCTTCGATCACCTCGCCGGTGATCTCATGGCCCAGTACCAGACCGGTTTGCGCCGTGGTGCGCCCGCGCACCATGTGCTGGTCAGAACCGCAGATATTGGTCGACACCACCCGCAGAATCACGCCGTGGTGAATCGCTTTGCCTTGAGGGTTTTGCATCTTGGGAAAAGGAATGGATTGCACCTGAACCTGTCCATTGCCCAAGTACACCACACCGCGATTGTCAGCCATCGAGTTCACCCTTGTTGTTATTGAGAGGGGTGATCGGCCAGCCGCAAGCCGATCTTCTTGCAGCTTAGTTGGCGAAGCGGCGCCTACAGCACCACCGTACGACCTCCATTTAGGAAAACGCGTCGCTCAATGTGATAGCCCACGCCCCGGGCCAGTGTTTGCGCCTCGATATCGCGGCCTTTGGCGATCAGGTCTTCGGGGTAATGACTGTGGTCTACCGCTTCCACGCCTTGAGCGATGATCGGGCCTTCATCGAGGTCGTTGTTGATGTAATGCGCGGTGGCGCCGACCAGTTTCACCCCCTTTTCATAGGCTTGGTGATAGGGCTTGGCGCCCTTGAAACCCGGCAGCAACGAGTGGTGAATATTGATCGCCTTGCCATCGAGCTTGCGGCACAGCTGGGGTGACAGCACTTGCATATAGCGGGCAAGGATCACCAGTTCGGCGCCGGTGTCCTCGATCACCTGCCAGACCCTGGCCTCTTGGGCGAGTTTGTCGTTCGGATCGAGGGCGAAATGATGGTATGCAATGCCGTGCCAGCGCGCCAGCGGCTCCAGGTCGGGGTGATTAGAGACCACGGCCACGACGTCCATCGACAACTGGCCGATGCGCTGGCGATACAGCAAGTCGTTCAGGCAGTGGTCAGACTTGGACACCATGATCAGCACTTTGGGCCGGTAATGCGGGGGGATGAGTTCGGACACCATGTTAAACGCATGACCACGTTCGGCGAGGCCCGCACGAAAAGCGTGTTCATCGAAGCCGTCAGGTTGGCGGAATTCGACGCGGATGAAAAAACGCCCGGAGCGTTGATCGTCGAAGGAATGGTGTTCGGTGACGTAGCACTGATGCTCAAACAGGTGGCGTGTGACTGCATCGACGGTGCCGAGCCTGCTGGGGCAATCGGCAGTGAGAATCCAGGTATCCGGGGCGCGGCTCATGCAGGTGTCCTTATTGTGGTTAAGTGAAAAAGCAAAAGGCCTTCACTCAGGTCTCAACCCTCAGCCCATATTCAGCCGCCGCATCTTGCAACCATAGCCACCAATACTGCGAGAAGCTGCGCCGAATCAGCAGCTCCCATGTGTCTTGCGCGGTATGACGAATCACCAGCTGCGACTTGGCAAACACCGTACCCACCGCCTTGCCCACCGGGAAGTTGTCGGGGTGCACGTCGTAGCTGGTCGACTTCATCAGTACCTCACGCACCTTCGACCCGCTCAGCTCCAGCAATTGCTGGCCGCCACTGACATTCACCACGCTGATGTGCAGCCCGGCCAACGCGTGGCGCAGGGCTGTTTCAAGCGCAAATTCCTGGCCGCCCGGCACGATCAGTAGCCATTCATCCGGCCCCATCCATTGCACTGACACCTCGCCCGCCACCGCCAGCGTTAGCGCCACCGGCAGCTCAAGGCCCAGCACGTGATGCACCCCTTGGCTAAACGCCGGGTCTCGGGCGTCGCCACGCAAGGTCAGATGGCCCAGCAGTTTTTTCTCGCGCACGATCACGCCGGGTTGTTGCGCGCCCTGGCCGATCAGGCTGGCCAGGGTGCTGTGATGCAGTGATGACTCGGCTTTGGCCGCCGCGTCCGGGCGCTGCTGATATACGTTGGCTGTGGTCATGAACTCACCCGTTGCAAATGTTGTGGTTGGTCGCGCCTGCACACATCACACACTCAAATATTCTGCCGTTCGCCCTTGGGATCGAAAAACACCGAAGACACAATCTCGGCTTCGATCACGCGGCCATCCGCCAACGGCGCAAATACCCGCTCGCCCATGCGTTTGAGGCCACCTTTAACCACGCCCATCGCAAATGAATACCCCAGCGAGCCGCAGGTGTAGCTGGAAGTCACATGGCCCACCATGCTCATCGGGATCGCCTGTTTGGGGTCCAACACCAGTTGCGCGCCTTCAGGCAGCCATTGCCTCGGGTCGACCGGTTTAAGCCCCACCAGTTGTTTGCGCTGTTCACGCACGCAGTCTTGGCGGTTCATGCCTCGCCAGCCAATCCACGAAAACGGTTTGGTGCGGCCCACGCACCACCCCATGTTCAAGTCATCGGGGGTCATGGAGCCGTCCGTGTCCTGGCCGACGATGATGAAGCCCTTCTCGGCCCGCAATACGTGCATGGTTTCAGTGCCGTAAGGGGTCAGGTTGTAGGCTTTACCCGCCTCGACGATCTTCTCCAGCACGCCCATCGCGTAATCGGCCTGGATGTTGATTTCGTACGACAACTCTCCAGTGAACGAGATGCGGAACACCCGCGCAGGCACACCCCCGACCCGACCTTCTTTCCAGCTCAAAAACGGGAAGGCTTCACGGTCAAGATCAATGTCACTCACCTCACTGAGCAACAGGCGGCTGTTGGGGCCAGACAAGGTCAGGGTCGCGTAGTGGTCGGTGACGGAGGTGAAGTACACCTTGAGGTCCGGCCATTCGGTCTGTTGATAAATCTCCAGCCATTGCAGCACGCGCGCCGCGCCACCGGTGGTGGTGGTCATCAGGAAATGGTTATCGGCCAGGCACGCGGTCACGCCGTCGTCGAAGACCATGCCGTCTTCTTTGCACATCAGCCCGTAACGCGCTTTGCCCACGTCCAGTTTGGTCCAGGCGTTGGTGTAGATACGGTTCAAAAATTCGCGCGCATCCGGGCCCTGAATGTCGATTTTGCCCAGCGTGGAGGCATCCAGAAGGCCCACGCTGTCACGCACCGCCTGGCACTCGCGCTTGACGGCGGCATGCAGGTCTTCGCCACCCCGCGGGAAGTACCACGGGCGTTGCCACTGGCCGACGTCTTCAAATGCCGCGCCCTGTTTGACGTGCCAGGGGTGCAGTGCGGTGTAACGCACCGGCTCGAAAAGAGGGCCGCAATGACGCCCTGCCACGGCACCAAACGTGACCGGTGTGTAGTTGGGCCGAAACATGGTGGTGCCCATCTGCGTGATGCTCACGTTCAGCGAGCGCGCAGCGATGGCCAGCCCGTTGACGTTGCCAAGCTTGCCCTGGTCGGTGCCAAACCCCAACGCGGTGTAACGCTTGACGTGTTCCACCGACTCAAAGCCTTCACGGGTCGCCAGTTCGATGGCTGCCGCCGTGACGTCGTTTTGCAGGTCGACAAATTGTTTGGGCGCTCGCGCGGTGCCCTTTTCATGCGGCACCTGAAACAGCGCCAGCGTCGGTTCTTCATAGTGTTTCAGCGCGTTGGGCAGCACGCCTTCCACGGCTTTAAACCCGGCTTCACTGGCCGCGCGCGCGCCGCCTTCAAAACCGTCAGCCAGTGTGTCGCCGAGGCTGTAGACGCCATTGATACCGCCCACGCACACGCGCTTTTGCGGCGCTTCACCGGGCACAAACCCGAGGATGTCTTCACGCCAGATCGGCCTGGCGCCCAAGTGCGAGGCCAAGTGCACCACCGGGCTGTAGCCGCCCGAGGTGGCAATCAGATCGCAGTCGAGCATCTCGCCGGGGCTGGTCACGCGGTGGGCTTTGAGGTCAATTGCCGCCACCCGCCCGCCGGTTACGCGCTTGCTGCCCCGGGCTTCGATCACCGCGCTACCGGTCAAAATGCGAATGCCTTTAGCCCGCGCCTCTTCGACCAGCGCACCGCGGGGGTTGCTGCGGGCATCGGCAATCGCGACCACTGGCAAGCTGGCATCGAGCCAGTCCAGCGCCACACGGTAGGCATGATCGTTATTGGTACTCAGCAGCAACGTACGGCCCGGCGCCACGCCGTAGCGACGCACGTAAGTGGACACCGCCCCGGCAAGCATGTTGCCCGGTACATCGTTGTTGCCATACACCAACGGACGCTCACAGGCGCCGGTGGCCAACACCACGCGCTGGGCGCGCACCCGATGGATACGTTGACGCACCTGGCCGGCCGGCGCGCGGTCGCCCATGTGGTCGGTCAATCGTTCGTGAATCGTCACAAAGTTGTGGTCGTGATAGCCGTTGACCGTGGCACGCGGCAGCAACACCACGTTGGGCAATGCGTTGAGTTCGGCCAGCACGCTGGCAACCCAGGCCATCGCCGGCTTGCCGTCCAGGCTTTCGCGACTGTCGAGCAAACTGCCGCCGAACGCTTCCTGCTCATCGGCTACGATCAGCCGGGCGCCGCTGCGCGCTGCCGCCAAGGCCGCCGCCAGCCCCGCAGGCCCGGCGCCGACGATCAGCACGTCGCAGTGGTGGTTCATGTAGTCATAAGTATCCGGGTCATTTTGCATCGGCGAACGGCCCAAACCTGCCGCCTTGCGGATGTACTTTTCATACGTCATCCAGAACGACTTCGGGTACATGAACGTTTTGTAGTAAAACCCCGGTGGCATCAACGTGCCGCCGACTTTGCCCAAAATGCCCATCATGTCAGTGTTCACGTTGGGCCAGCCGTTGGTGCTGGTGGCCACCAGGCCCTGATACAGCGCCTGCTGCGTGGCGCGCACGTTTGGGATTTGCGTCGCCTCGGTGGCGCCGATTTGCAGCACCGCGTTCGGCTCTTCGGCGCCCGCGGCATAAATACCCCGGGGCCGGGAATATTTGAAGCTGCGCCCAATGATGTCGACACCGTTGGCCAACAGGGCAGCGGCCAGGCTGTCGCCTTCGTAACCTGAGTAGGGTTGGCCGTTGAAGGTAAAGGTCAGCACTTTGCTGCGATCCACACGGCCGCCATTGGCCAGGCGATGGGTCTGGCTCATACCTTTTCTCCCTGCGCGCTGGTAGCAGTCGCGGTCGCCGGAGGCCGCTGTTCAGTGAATTGCGGCGCCGTACCAATGGGGTAGGTTTCCAGTATTTCGTAGGTCACGGTATTGCGCGTGGCGTTGAAAAACTGACGGCAACCGGCCACGTGGTTCCACAGCTCGTGGTGCAGCCCGCGGGGGTTGTCACGAAAGAACAGGTAATCGCCCCACTGCGCGTCGGTGCAGGCATCAGGGTCAAGCGGGCGTGGAATGTGCGCCTGACCGGCCGCGTGAAACTCCTCTTCCGAGCGCAGTTCGCCGCAATGAGGACAGAAGATATGCAGCATCGGTGTTTCTCCTGTTAGTGAGCGACCGCGGCGGCGCCGTGTTCGTCGATCAACGCGCCGTTGTGGAAACGTTCGAGGCAGAACGGCACCGCCAGCGGGTGCATTTCACCGGAGGCCAAACTGGCCGCAAACACATGGCCCGAGCCAGGCGTGGCCTTGAACCCGCCCGTCCCCCAGCCGCAATTGAAGAACACGTTAGGCAGCGGCGTTTTGGAGATGATCGGGCAGGCGTCGGGGGTGGTGTCGACGATGCCGCCCCATTGACGGTTCATGCGCACACGGGACAACACCGGGAACATCTCTACAATCGCCTGAATCGTGTGCTCGATTACCGGGTACGAGCCGCGCTGGCCATAACCGACCCAGCCATCGATGCCCGCACCGATCACCAAGTCGCCCTTGTCGGACTGGCTGATGTAGCCATGCACCGCGTTGGACATGATCACGCTGTCGATAATCGGTTTGATCGGCTCGGACACCAGCGCTTGCAGCGGGTGCGACTCAATCGGCAAGCGAAAGCCTGCCTGGCGCGCCATGTGCCCGGAGTTACCGGCGGTGACCACGCCCACGCGTTTGGCGCCAATAAAGCCCTTGCTGGTCTCGACACCGATGCACACGCCGTTTTCCTTGCGAAAGCCCAGCACTTCGGTTTGCTGGATCAAGTCCACACCCAGCGCATCGGCCGCCCTGGCAAAGCCCCAGGCCACCGCATCATGGCGGGCCACACCGCCACGCCGCTGCACGGTGGCGCCCATCACCGGGTAACGGGTGTTTTTAGAGCAGTCGAGGTAGGGGATTTCGTCTGCCACTTGTTGCGCGTTGAGCAATTCGCCGTCCACGCCGTTCAGGCGATTGGCGCTGACACGTCGCTCTGAGTCGCGCATGTCTTGCAGGGTGTGGCACAGGTTGTAAACGCCGCGCTGGGAGAACATGACGTTGTAGTTGAGGTCTTGAGACAAGCCTTCCCACAGCTTCATCGCGTGTTCGTACAAGTGCGCCGACTCGTCCCACAAATAGTTGGAGCGCACGATGGTGGTGTTGCGTGCGGTGTTGCCACCGCCCAACCAGCCTTTTTCAACCACCGCCACGTTGCTGATGCCGTGGACTTTGGCCAGGTAATACGCCGTGGCCAAACCATGCCCGCCGCCACCGACAATCACCACGTCGTAGACCTTTTTCGGCGTGGGCGTGCGCCACATCTTTTGCCAGTTTTCGTGGTGGCTGAGGGAGTGTTTGAACAGGCCGAAGCCTGAATAGCGTTGCATAGGCTGTACTCCCGGCGCCCGCGCGCCATGGTCGGTGAGGGCTTGCCCTTTAAGACCGATGGTAGAGCGGGCGCGGGGTGACCAAATGCCCAAGGACGCCACGCAAGGGTGCATTTACGACATACACCCTCAAACAGTTCCTTGTAAGGTATTTCCGGGTTTTAACCCACAACTGTGCACTCGCGGATTTCTTGGCTAAAGTGCACGACAATCTTCGACCATGGAACCGGGAAATGACTGACAAGAGCCAACAATTCGCCAGCGACAACTACTCCGGTATCTGCCCCGAAGTCTGGTCTGCCATGGAAAAAGCCAACCACGGCCACCAACGCTCTTACGGCGATGACGAATGGACGCTGCGCGCAGCAGATGACTTTCGCAAACTGTTCGAAACCGACTGCGAGGTGTACTTCGCGTTCAATGGCACTGCCGCCAACTCGCTGGCCCTGTCATCACTGTGCCAGAGCTTTCACAGCGTGATCTGCTCCGAAACCGCCCACGTTGAAACCGACGAATGCGGCGCGCCCGAGTTTTTTTCCAACGGCTCAAAACTGCTGATCGCACGCACTGAAAACGGCAAGATCACCCCCGAGTCCATCCGCGAAATCGCCCTCAAGCGCAAAGACATCCACTACCCCAAGCCACGCGTGGTGACCATTACCCAGGCCACAGAAGTGGGCAGTGTCTACCGCCCCGAAGAAATCCGCGCCATCAGCGCCACCTGTAAAGAACTGGGCTTACTGCTGCACATGGACGGCGCGCGTTTCTCCAACGCCTGCGCGTTCCTGGGTTGCTCGCCTGCCGAGCTGTCGTGGAAAGCCGGGGTCGATGTGCTGTGCTTTGGCGGCACTAAAAACGGCATGGCGGTGGGCGAAGCGATTCTGTTCTTCGATCACAACCTGGCTGTGGACTTTGACTACCGCTGCAAACAGGCCGGGCAACTGGCGTCGAAAATGCGCTTTCTGTCAGCGCCGTGGGTCGGCCTGCTGGAAAACGACGCCTGGCTTAAACACGCGCGCCACGCCAACCACTGCGCACAGCTGCTCAGCGAGCTGGTGAGTGACATTGCAGGGGTGGAGTTGATGTTCCCGGTAGAAGCCAACGGTGTGTTTTTGCAACTGTCGGAACCGGCGGTTGCCGCGCTGACCGCCAAGGGCTGGCGTTTCTACACCTTTATTGGCAAAGGTGGCGCACGGTTCATGTGCTCATGGGACACCGACGAAGCCCGCGTGCGGGAATTGGCAGCCGATATTCGCGAAGTCATGGCAGGCTAAGCCCCCCGTAGCCGCTGCCGCCAGGCTGCGGCTACGCAGAGCGTGGCGAATTCTCAGGACTGCCCGAGCGTTCGCTCTATCACATCGACCGTGGCGCTGACTTGCTCTTGATAACGGTCGAGTTCCTGCTTGTGGCTCAGTTGCAGTTCAATCTGTTGCGAACACAGATTCAATGCTGCCAGCACCAACAGCTTGTCCCCGATCAGGCTCGGGTACTTTCTTTTCGTTTCGGCCAGGGCGGCTTTCAACATGACTGTGGCGGCCATCAGGGTCTTTTGCTCCCCCTCCGGTGCCTTGATCGTGTAGTCGTTACCCAGAATCGAGACGACATTTACACCGTCTCTGTCCACGCTCATGCGTTGACAGGGCTCACGCTTACGCGCTCAACCAATGCCTGAATGCGGGCTGCGGTGGCGCCTTGCTTCTCTTCCTGTTCCATCAGGCTCAATTGCAGGCTTTCGTTTTCGTCTTTGGCCTGGGCCAGTTCGGCGCTCAGCTGCGTGTTGGTGTCCAGCAGCTCTTGCTTTTGCTGAACCAGGTCGCTGACCAGTTGTTCCAGTTTGCTAAGGGATGACTCAATCATGGGGAAGATCTCAAGCAGTTTCAGAGGGCGCGTACGATAAAGAAAAGTCACCTTCTAAGCTAGGGTTATTCAGGCCCAAAGGCCCGATTTAGCGCGGGGCGACCTTCCTTTGCCCCTTAAAGACTGTGCTTTGTGAACTAGGTTCCCGCCCCCGGTCGCCCAAGGTCTGTGTGCGACAAAATCGCACATGGCATTCAAGACTTTAGTCTTATGACCGATAGGTCATATACACCCCGCATTGACGCCGCACGGATTGCGCCTCTTCCCCCAGGAAACATCATGTCTTTACGCAATATGAATATCGCCCCGCGCGCCTTTTTAGGGTTTGCGTTGATCGGCACACTGATGCTGATTCTGGGTGCAGGCGCACTCCTTCAAATGAGCCAAATCCGTTCTGCCGCCGAAGAGATCAGCACCAGCAGCGTGCCGAGCATTCAAAACCTGGACGAGTTCACTCAGCTGGCCCTGCGCCTGCGGGTGTTGTCGTACCGCTTGCTGATTAACCGTGAGCCGGAAGTTCAGCAAAAAACCATGGAGTTGCTGGACCAGCGCAATCAGCAAATCCGCGATGCCCAGAATGAGTACGAAAAGTACATCAGCGGTCCTGATGAACAGGCGGTATACGACCACTACCAGACGCTGATGAGCCAGTACCGCCAACTGGAAGACCGCATGCGCAGCTTGTCGCGCAACGGCGAAGTCGACAAATTGCGTGATTTGCTCAACACCGACCTGTTGAACAACTCCGAAGCTATCAACAAAGAACTCAACGACCTGATGCGCATCAATGGTCAGCAGATCAGCGATGCCAATCAACGCGCCAGCGACATGTACGCGGCGGCCATCCAACTGGTGGTGTTCCTGCTGCTCCTGG
The DNA here is from genome assembly GCF_016812185.1 of Pseudomonas weihenstephanensis. Taxonomy (NCBI): domain Bacteria; kingdom Pseudomonadati; phylum Pseudomonadota; class Gammaproteobacteria; order Pseudomonadales; family Pseudomonadaceae; genus Pseudomonas; species Pseudomonas weihenstephanensis. Next base: position 112,768 of record NZ_JAAEBV010000002.1, read on the forward strand.
CCACCGCTCTGACCGTTCTGTGCGCGTTGCTGCTGACCCGCAGCATCACGCAACCTATCGCCCAGGCGCTGGAAGCTGCCGAAGCCATTGCTGAAGGCAACCTCACGCGGCCGATTAAAGTGGACGGCAGCGATGAAGCCGGGCGCTTGCTGCAAGCGATGGCCAAGATGCAAAGCAAGCTGCGCGACACTTTGCAGCGTATTTCGGGCTCGGCCACTCAACTGGCCTCGGCGGCGGAAGAGCTGAACTGCGTGACCGAAGAAAGCGCCAAAGGGCTGACCCAGCAAAACAACGAAATCGAACAGGCCGCCACCGCTGTCAACGAAATGACCAGCGCCGTGGAAGAAGTCGCGCGTAATGCCGTCAGCACCTCCGAAGCCTCGAAAAGTGCAACGGCGTCTGCCGGTGATGGTCGCGACCTGGTACTGGAAACCGTCAGCGCCATCGAACGCATGAGCGGCGATGTGCAAAGCACTGCCACCTTGATTGGTAACCTGGCGGCCGAGTCGCGGGACATCGGCAAAGTGCTGGATGTGATTCGCGGCCTGGCCGACCAAACCAACCTGCTGGCCCTGAACGCTGCCATCGAAGCCGCTCGCGCCGGTGAAGCGGGCCGTGGTTTTGCCGTGGTTGCTGACGAAGTACGCGCCCTGGCCCATCGTACTCAGCAGTCGACCAGCGAGATTGAACGCATGATCGGCAGCATTCAGGGCGGCACCGAACATGCCGTGGACTCGATGCGCAACAGCACTGAGCGCGCTGAATCGACGTTGAACATCGCCAAAGGCGCCGGGTTGGCGCTGGAGACCATCAACACCGCGATTGTGGAAATCAACGAACGCAACCTGGTGATCGCCAGCGCGGCCGAAGAGCAGGCGCAAGTGGCACGCGAAGTGGACCGCAACCTGGTCAACATCCGCGACTTGTCTGTGCAATCGGCAACCGGTGCCAGCCAGACCAGCTCCGCCAGCAATGAGCTGTCGCGCTTGGCCGTTGACCTGAACAGCATGGTTTCGCGGTTCAGCCTGTAAGGCCAAGTCCCTCAACCCAACTCTCTGCCATCGTGCGGGGGTTGGGGTGAGGGCAAACAGGCGCCCTAAAACTCAATCCGCACGTCGCCCTTGGGCACGCTGCAACACGACAAAATGTAGCCCTCTGCCACGTCCTCATCGGTTATCCCGCCGTTGTGCTCCATGTCTACCTCCCCGCCCAGCTTCAACACTTTGCAGGTCCCGCAGATGCCCATGCCGCAGGCTTTGGGAATCATCAGCCCCAGTTTGGCCGCCGCTGCATGCACGGTTTCTGCGGGGCCCACGCGAATGCTTTTGCCTGACGCCGTGAACTCCACCTGGTTCAAGTCCGCCACATCCAGCTGCGGCGCATCGGCGGCTTGTTCGGCTTGCTCCACGGCATCGGCCCGCACTTCAGGGGGTGTCGCGCCAAACGATTCTTCGTGGTAACGGCTCATGTCGAAACCATTGGCTTGGAGCAGGCGCTTGACCGCGCTCATGTACGGCGTCGGCCCGCAACAAAACACCTCGCGCTCAAGAAAGTCGGGCGCCATCAGCTCCAGCATTTTGTGATTCAAATAGCCGCGATAGCCCGCCCACGGCTCGCCCAGCCCGTGCTTTTCGCAGATCAAGTGCAGGCTGAAGTTATCGATGCGTGAAGCCATGTGCTCCAGTTCACGGTGGTAAATGATGTCTTTGGGCGAGCGGGCACTGTGGATAAACACCATGTCGACATTGGCGTTGGTGTCGTAAAACCAGCGCGCCATCGACATCACGGGGGTAATGCCCACGCCACCGCTGAGGTACAACACTTTGGGGCTGGGGGCGTCGATGGCATTGAACAGCCCGACCGGGCCGTGCACCGCCACCTCCTGACCTTCGGCCAAGGTGTCATGCAACCAGTTCGACACGCGCCCGCCCGGCACGCGCTTGATGGTCACCGAAAAACTGTACGGCACCGATGGCGCGCTGGAGATGGTGTACGAGCGCATCACTTGTTCGCCGTCGATCTCAAGTTCCAGGGTCACAAACTGCCCCGGTTTGAAAAAGAACAGGATCGGCTGCTCGGCCATAAAGCAGAAGGTGCGCACATCCCAGGTTTCCTGAATCACTTTCACGCAGCGAACGGTGTGGCGGCCGTTGGCCCACGTCTGGGTGGTAACCGGGTTCAGAAAGCTATTGGACATGCGCTTCTCCACGGCCGACTGCCAGCCTCTTATGGGCGATTCTGCGCACGGGCCGGGGCGGGCATTTATCTATTCACGACATTCACATGCTTATCGCGACCAGCCCCTGAAAACAGGCGCTCAAGCGTCGGGAACAGATGGGGCCATGTCGCCCGCAGATATGGCCTCGCAGCACTTGGAACGCACACTCAGCGTCAATGGCTTTACCTTGCGTCGCACCCTTGATCAGCCACTTGAAGGCCGCACCCCATGGCCATGAGGACTACACGATGGACGTCACCGCAACCTTGAGCCTGGGCGATCCACTGGAACCTGCACGCAAGGCCACCGCCCAGATGTTGCAGAACCGCGAGCGCACCTTTTCGTTGCCACAGCCGTTCTACAACGACGAACGGCTGTTCGCCATCGACATGCAGGAAATCTTCCAGAAGGAGTGGCTGATTGCAGGCATGACCTGTGAGATACCGACCAAGGGCAACTTCATGACCCTGCAAGTGGGCAACAACCCGATCATCGTCATTCGCGGGGCAGAGGGGCAGGTGCATGCGTTTCATAACGTCTGTCGCCATCGCGGCTCGCGGCTGTGCACCACGGTCAAAGGCAAAGTCGCCAAACTGGTGTGCCATTACCACCAGTGGACCTATGAACTGGACGGGCGACTGTTGTTCGCGGGCACTGAAATGGGCGCAGGCTTTGACATGGCGCAGTACGGCCTCAAACCGGTGAACGTTAAAACCGCTGGCGGCTACGTGTTTATCAGCCTGGCCGAGCACCCACCGGCTATCGACGAGTTCCTCGCCACACTGAACCACTACATGGAACCCTACGACATGGAAAACACCAAGGTGGCAATCCAGACCACCCTGGTGGAGAAAGCCAATTGGAAACTGGTGCTGGAAAACAACCGCGAGTGCTACCACTGCAACGCCTCGCACCCCGAGCTGTTGAAAACGTTGCTGGAGTGGGATGACGTCACCGACCCGCGTGCCGATCAGGCGTTCAAGGACCACGTTGCCGCCAGCGCGGCGGCGTGGGACGCCGAAAAAATCCCTTACGCGCACGCCAGTTTCGGCCTGCGCAACCGCATCGTGCGCATGCCGTTGCTCAAGGGCACCGTGTCGATGACCCTGGATGGCAAACAGGGCTGTGCAAAACTCATGGGGCGGATCAAAAACCCGGACCTGGGTTCGATGCGCATCCTGCACCTGCCGCACTCGTGGAACCACTGCATGGGCGACCACATCATCGTCTTCACGGTGTGGCCGATCAGCGCGCAAGAAACGCTGGTGAGCACCAAATGGCTGGTGCACAAAGACGCGGTAGAAGGCGTGGATTACGACGTGGAGCGCATGCGCAAGGTATGGGACGCCACCAACGATCAAGACCGTCGACTGGCCGAAGAAAACCAGCGCGGCATCAACTCCAGCGCCTACCAGCCGGGTCCGTACTCCACCACCTATGAATTCGGCGTGGTCAATTTTGTGGATTGGTACAGCGAAAGGTTGCTCAATAATTTGGGGGCAGCGCCTGCGCCCTACCTCAAAGGGGTGGTCGCGCAGTAGTGCGGACCTCACCCTGAGCGCCCCTGATCATTTTTTAACCAAAACCGTACAGAGCACGCAGTGAGTGGCCCGCAGCCACTCACGAACACGTTATCCACAGGCACACCCACAGCAATTGTGGGGAAGTGGATAAATCATCCCTGAAACGTCAATTGGTTGTTTTTCATACAACGAAGCCAAAGCCACGTTCTACATGGCCTGTAGCCAACCGCGAACATGTTATCCACATATCCGCCAACAGAGAATGTGTGCAACTTATTCACCGGACCTTCGTGCTGTGGAAAAGCGGCGCAAAGCACTGGATTTCAAGGCTTTAGTGACGCATCAGTGGATAACCACAGCATTTGATCGTTTTTTAGCCAAAAGCTTGAAAGGCCCGTTTTATATAGCGCTTAGCCGACAACGAACATGTTATCCACATAAGCGCTAACAGACTTTGTGGGCAACTCTCAGCGCAGCACACCCTCTTCAATCAGCAGGTTCAAAATAGCCTGTGCACTGTCTTCGGCGCAGATCCCTTGCAGCACCTGCCCTTGCCCGCTTGTCGCCTTGGCGGTAGCGGCTTTCATGCGCTCGGCGCCGCTTTTAGCTTTGATCACCTTGAGGCGCTTGGGCCTAGGTTTTGCCGGTTGCAAAACGGGCGATGTGGATAAGTCCCCGTCCGTTACCTCAACCGCCTGAGCGTCGACCGATCCGCGAATCGCAGGGCCATACGCGCTTTGCCGTGCTTTGGGGGCCGCGTTATCCACAGTGGCCATGAACGGCAGGCGCACACAAAGCCGACGACGCTGGCCACGGGGCAACGCTTGCAGCACATGGGCCATGCCGTTGTGCACAGATTCAATTTGCGCCACGCCCACCAGTAGCGGCCAGCCCAGTTGCTCGGCCAACAGATACGGGAGCATGCCCGAGCCTTCACCGGTTTCGGCCTGGCTACCGGTCAGCACCAGTTGCACGCCGGCTTCGCGCAGATATTCGCGCAAAACCGGCAACGCATCGGCGCCAGCGGGCTGTTCAAGGACGTGAAGCTCGTCCAGGCCCATGCCCAGATAGGCGCGCAAAGCCGGTTCCTGAGGGTTGCCTGCATGCAGCACATGCAGGTTATCCCCAGCCAGTTGCAGGCCCATTTCGACCGCCCGGGCATCTTGTTCAGCCCGCCGGGGGCGACCCGAGGCAGGGTGGACACCGATTGAAACCAATACCACGGTGGGAATGCTCATCCACTCTTCTCCCAATCAAAAGTCCCTCACCCCAACCCTCTCCCACCGGGATGGCGTTGGGGTGAGGGCGTCATTAAGCTGCATCACGTTTAACACCCCGGCGCCACTTATCCACAGCCGCAATCAAGGCTTCAAGAACCGCCGTACTGTCGCCCACCACCGACAAGTCCGCGCGCTTCACCATGTCGCAGGCTGGGTCTAAATTGATCGCCACCACCTTGTCGCACGCAGCAATCCCTTGCAGGTGCTGGATTGCGCCACTGATACCGACCGCCACGTAAACTCGCGCCGTGACCCACGTACCACTGGCGCCCACCTGCCGCTCACGGCCCATAAAGCCGTCGTCCACCGCCACACGCGAGGCGCCTTCTGTTGCGCCCAACGCGAGCGCCGCCCTGTGGAAAAGCCCCCAGTCTTGCACCCCGTTGCCGCCGCTGAGGATAAAAGGCGCCTCGGCCATCACAATCGCGGACGGGTCGACCTCGACAGCGCCCATGTCTTCAATCCGCGCCAGGCACACGGTAACGGCTGTGGATAACTCAACCGCTTGCACCTCATGCCGGGTTTCGCTCACAGGCTCGGCGCATTCGGCAGCGGCCAGAATCAGCCGGGGAAGGGCTTGCTCCACGTCGTGCAAGCCCGCACCCGCGCGCCCGATGCAGCGACCCTCGCGGATTTGCCACACCCGCGTGGCAGGCCGCTCTCCGACACGGGCGGCAAAACGCCGACCGCGCTCGGCACCCGCGTCCCGGCTGTCGGGGAACAACCAATGGCGCGGAGCAAATTGGTTATCCACAGCCCGTAGGGCCAGCATCTGGCGTTCCGGTGCATAACCGTGGTGGTCGAGCACCAACACGCGGTCAACGCCCGCCGTACTCAGCGTCGTGTCTTTGTGTTCACCCAACACCACCGCCAACACCGCGCCCTCGCTGCCTGCCAACTGGTGCGCCAACCCGAGCACATCACGGTCATGGCGGCTCAAACGACCGCCCACCATGTCCGGCACCACAGCGATGTAGAACGCAGGCGACGCCACCTGATGCAGCGGCAATTGCACCTCAGCGCGGGCTGTGCGCCCACGAGCGACCCCTTGCTGCGCACCGCTGCGATCAATGCGTTTAAGGCCATTGGGGCCAATGAAACCGACACCGTGCACGTTTTTACGCAGGACACCGCCCGGCCCCATCCAACGCTGCAAAACGGGCTGCGAAGCACCATGCAGTGGGTGCAGGCGGTTGCGGGCAATCCACTCGGCACGCGGATCGCGGCGGATCAAGTCACTCATGCGATCACCTCAGGCGCTGCTCTTTTCAACGGTTTGAGACGGTTGGGCGCGTCAATCAAGGCATCCGCCACCAGCTCCGCGAGGTCTTTGACCAACGGCCGGGGTTCAACCACACCTTCAAGCATGGCGGTGCATTGCGGGCATCCGACAGCCACCCGCTCAGCGCCGGTTTCGCGGATGTCAGCCATGCGCATGTCAGGGATACGTTGCTTGCCGGGGATGTCGGTAATTGGCGCACCGCCACCGCCGCCGCAACAACGGGAGCGCAACCCCGAGCGCTGCATCTCGATGACCTCAAGCCCCAGGGCGCGCAGTACCGACCGCGGCGCGTCATATTCGCCGTTGTAACGGCCCAGATAACACGGGTCGTGGTAGGTGATGCGGCCCCCGCTATCGGGCGCGAGGGTGAGTAATCCGGCCTCAATCAACTCAGCCATACAGGTGCTGTGATGCTGCACCCGGTAGTCACCGCCAAAGGCTGTGTATTCGTTTTTCAACACATGCAAGCTGTGCGGGTCGCAGGTGACGATGCGTGTAAAGGTGTACTGCGCCAGCGTCTGAATGTTGCGCCTGGCCAGGGCCTGGAACGTTGCCTCATCACCCAGGCGTCGGGCCACATCGCCCGTGTCGCGCTCCTCCAGCCCCAGCACGGCAAAATCGACCCCGGCCGCTTGCAGCACTTTGACGAAGGCGCGCAGGGTGCGTTGGTTGCGCATATCGAACGCGCCATCGCCGACCCAAAACAATACGTCCACCGACAGCTTGTCGCGCATCAGGTCCAGGTTCAGGTCGGCCGCCCAGTGCATGCGTCCACCGGGGGCGAAACCGCCGGGGTTGTCGGTCGCGATCAGGTTGTCCAGCACCTGCGCGCCGGTGTTGGGCGTCGCGCCTTTTTCCAACGTGAGGAAGCGGCGCATGTCGACGATGGCGTCAACGTGTTCAATCATCATCGGGCATTCTTCGACACAGGCACGGCAGGTGGTACAGGCCCATAACGTATCAGCGTCAACCAGGCCATTGACGATGGGTTGATGCGCGTTGCCGCCATGTTCGCCAAGCGGTTTGCCGGGGTAAGGGCTGCCCGCGAAGTGCGCATCAGTACCGCCTGCAAGCCCGACCACCATGTCCTGAATCAGTTTTTTCGGGTTTAACGGCTGGCCCGCCGCAAAGGCCGGGCACGCGGCTTCGCACTTGCCGCATTGCACGCAAGCGTCAAAACCCAGCAGTTGGTTCCAGGTGAAGTCTTTGGGTTTTTCCACCCCCAGTGGCGCGCTGCGATCACTCAGGTCCAGCGCTTTCAGACCGGTGGAACGCCCGCCGCCAAAGCGTTCGGGGCGGCGGTGCCAAGCCAGATGCAGCGCCCCTGCAAACGCATGTTTCATGGGGCCGCCCCACGTCATGCCGAAAAACAACTCAGCCACCCCCCAGGCCACGCCAACGCTTAACAGCGTGGCCAGCAGCCAGCCGCCAGTACCTTGCGGTAGCAGGCCTGCCACGGGCAGGGTCAGCATGAAAAAACTGGCGGCGAACACCATCAGACTTTTGGGCAGGCGCATCCACGGGCCTTTTGACAGACGGCTGGGCGGGTTCACACGCCGCATTAACACGCACACGGCCCCGATAAACATCAGCAGCGTGGCGCACAGCAAGGCATAGCCAAGGATGCGCTGATGCACACCAAGCCCGTGGACCAAAATCGCCAGCAGGGCGGCAAGGACAAAGCCGCCAGCGGTGGCGACATGGGTGTTGGCCATGTATTTATCGCGCGCGACGACGTGGTGCAGGTCGACCGTGTAACGGCGTGGCAGGGCCAGCAGGCCGCCGAGCAGGTCAACCTTGGCAGGGCGGCCCTGGCGCCACAGGCGCAGGCGGCGAAAGGCGCCGATGAAGGCCAGCCCCAGCGCGGCGAAGATCAGGACGGGAAGCAGAACGTTCAGCATGGGAAGCTCCCGACAACAATGATTGTGAACACATACCCCTCACCCCAGCCCTCTCCCGGAGGGAGAGGGGGCTAAGTGCGGTGGCCTTGAGCACGCACTCGGCCCCCCCTCACCCACTGGTCAGACGAAGAAGCCGAATGACGGCACATCAATCCCCTCTCCCTTCGGGAGAGGGCTAGGGTGAGGACCGGGGTTCACCTCAAAAGTCCTTGCACAGCCGCAGCGCGTCATAGATCGCCGCGTGCACGTTGCGTTGCGCCACACAGTCACCGATGCGGAACAATAAATACCCATCCCCCGCCCCACTCAGGCATGGCTGCGGCTGGATCGCGAACAACGCTTCAACGTCGATCTGCCCTTTGTTGCGCGAGTCAGGCTTGAGCGCGTAATACAAGGCTTCGTCCGGGCGCACGCCGTTTTCCACCACCACCTGGTCCACCACGCGTTCTTCCTTGGCCCCGGTGTATTCGTTCTCCAGCACCGCAATCAGCTTGTCGCCCTCGCGGTAGACCTTCTCCAGCATCATGTCGCCGGTCATGATCACGTCTTTGGGGTACAGGCTGCGGTAGTACGTGGGGAAAGACGTGCCGCCAATTGCCACGCCCGGCTTGGTGTCGTCGGTGACAATTTCGACCTGTGCGCCTTTGTCGGCCATGAAGTCCGCCACCGACATGCCGGTAAACTCGCAAATGGTGTCGTACACCAGCACGTTTTTACCGGGCGCAACCTTGCCGTCGAGCACGTCCCAACTGCTGACCACCAACCCCTGCGCTGCGCCCCAGTGTTCGTTTTGTTCGAGATAGGCATGCCCGCCCACCGCCAGCACCACGATGTCAGGCCGCAAGTCGAGAATCGTGGCCGTATCGGCCGCCACGCCCACACGTAAATCAACCTTCAGGCGCGCCAGCTCCAACTGAAACCAGCGGGTGATACCGGCCATCTGGTCACGCTGCGGGGCTTTGGCTGCCAGGCTGATTTGCCCGCCAATGGCCTCACGCTTCTCGAACAGGGTGACGTCATGCCCGCGCTCGGCCGCGACTCGCGCCGCTTCCATGCCTGCAGGGCCTGCGCCCACGACCACCACTTTGCGCGTTGGCCCAATGGACTTCTGAATCAGGTGCGGCACACCCATGTATTCGCGCGAGGTGGCAGCGTTTTGGATGCACAACACGTCCAGCCCCTGATATTGACGGTCGATGCAGTAATTGGCGCCCACGCATTGTTTGATCTGATCGACCTGGCCCATTTTGATTTTCGCGATCAAATGCGGGTCGGCAATGTGCGCGCGGGTCATGCCCACCATGTCCACGTACCCGCCCTCAAGAATGCGCGTGGCTTGCGTCGGGTCTTTGATGTTTTGCGCGTGCAACACCGGCGCCTTGACCACCTCTTTAATACCGGCCGCCAAGTGCAGAAACGGCTCCGGCGGGTAGCTCATGTTCGGGATCACGTTGGCCAGTGTGTTATGGGTGTCGCACCCCGAGCCGACCACGCCAATGAAGTCGAGCATGCCGGTGTCGTCGTAGTACTTGGCGATCTGCTTCATGTCTTCGTGGCTCAAGCCATCGGGGTGAAATTCGTCACCACACAGGCGAATGCCCACGCAGAAGTCCGGGCCGACCTGCGCGCGCACCGCTTTAAGCACTTCGAGGCCAAAACGCATGCGGTTTTCAAAACTGCCGCCCCACTCATCCGTGCGCTTGTTAACCCGTGGGCTCCAGAACTGGTCGATCATGTGCTGATGCACCGCCGACAGTTCCACCCCGTCCAGCCCCCCCGCCTTGGCCCGGCCTGCGGCGCTGGCGTAGTTGCCGATGATGCGCCAGATCTCTTCAGGCTCGATGGTTTTGCAGGTGGCGCGGTGCACCGGCTCGCGTACGCCCGAGGGCGACATCAAGGTGGGCCAGTTGAACCCGTCCCAACGTGAGCGACGCCCCATGTGGGTAATTTGGATCATGATTTTGGCGCCGTGCTTGTGCATCGCATCGGCCAGGTTCTGAAAATGCGGGATGATGCGGTCGGTGCTGAGGTTGACCGAACTCCACCACTCTTGCGGGCTGTCGATGGCCACCACGGATGAGCCGCCACAGATCGCCAGGCCAATGCCGCCTTTGGCCTTTTCTTCGTAATACTGCACGTAGCGCTCGGTGGTCATGCCACCGTCGGTGGCATACACCTCGGCGTGGGCCGTACTGAGCACACGGTTGCGGATGGTCAACTTGCCGATTTGGATCGGCTCAAACATCGCTTCGAACGCCATATCCCGCTCCTCGTTTTACAACGGCTTGACGCTAAACAGGCCGTGCTCGTGGCCCTCTTCCGATGCGCTATACACCTGCTGCGCCACGGTGCGGATTTGACTGCCGCGCGCGCTCAAAATCTGATCGATAGCCCCCGCGAACCAGCCCGTGAACATGTAGTCGACCTTGCGCCCGACCTTGCCGTACACGTAGACAAAACAGGAGTGTTCGAGCTTGACCGTGGCCGTACCGGCGTCCAGGTCAATGTCCTGAATGTGAAACAGGCCCCAGCCACGTTGCGACAGACGTTTCATGTAGTGCTCGAACACCGCGACCCCTTCAAGAGCGTGGCATTCGGCTTCTTTTTCGCACCAGTGCCAGGCCGATTTGTAGCCCGCTTTGTAGAGGATGTCGGCGTAGGCCTGCGCGCCGATTACGGCTTCAATGCCCATATGGTTGTTGACGAAAAAATGCCGCGGCACATACAGCATCGGTAACGCGTCAGAGGTCCAGACGCCGGTTTCACTGTCGACTTCGATGGGCAATTGCGGGGCGATTGTTGCCATTGGGCATACCTCTAAAAAATGAGTCACTGCGTAGTCGCTGCGAAAGGCTGCGGGCCGTACCGCTACTCGCCCCACACGTCTTTGAGCACGTTGACCCAGTTTTCACCCATGATTTTGCGCACCACGCGTTCGCTGTGGCCGCGTTTGAGCAACGTCTCAGTGAGGTTGGGGAACTCACCCACGGTGCGAATGCCCAGCGGGTTGATGATCGTGCCGAAGCGGGTAAGAAGCCGGGCATAGCCTTTGTCGTGGGTCAGCATGTCGAAGAACGCCTGACCGTGGCCCTGGGTGAAGTCGGTGCCAATGCCGATGGCGTCTTCGCCCACCAGGTTCATGGTGTATTCGATGGCCTCGGCGTAGTCGTCAATGGTGGCGTCAATGCCTTTGGCCAGAAACGGCGCGAACATAGTCACGCCCACAAAGCCGCCATGCTCGGCGATGAATCTAAGCTCGGCGTCGGATTTATTGCGCGGGTGCTCTTTGAGGCCCGAGGGCAAACAGTGCGAATAACAGACCGGTTTTTTCGACGTCAAAATGACTTCTTCGGAAGTTTTAGCGCCTACGTGGGACAGGTCGCACATGATTCCCACACGGTTCATTTCAACCACTACTTCGTGGCCAAACCCCGACAACCCGCCATCACGCTCGTAACATCCGGTGCCCACCAGGTTTTGCGTGTTGTAGCACAGCTGCACCACCCCCACGCCAAGCTGCTTGAAGATGTCGATGTAGCCCAACTGGTCCTCGAATGCATGGGCATTTTGAAAGCCCAGGATGATCCCCGTCTTGCCCTGCTCCTTGGCGCGGCGAATGTCTGCCGTGGTCTTGACCGGGAGCACCAGGTCACTGTTTTCACGCATCAGGGTTTGGCTGGCGACGATGTTATTGATGGTGGCCTGGAACCCCTCCCACACCGACACCGTGCAGTTGGCCGCCGTGAGGCCGCCCTTGCGCATGTCTTCGAACAGTTCGCGGTTCCATTTGGCAATGATCAGCCCGTCGATAACGATGCTGTCGGCGTGCAACTCGGCTGGGCTCATCAGGCGTCCCCTTATGGCGAATGCTGCGCCGAATCGTCTGCCGGCGCTTTGGGCCAGCATAGGCTTGGGGTTAAAAGCAGCCGGGTGCAAAAGCGACAGCGCGATTGCAGAAAGCGTCAAGCACAGTCAAAGCGCTCAGCAGGTAGGCAATTGGCCGATGTTGCGTGGCTTTTGACGCACGCTTAAGCCAGAATCCGTCCCAACTCTGGATTAGGAAGCCGCAATGAAATCGATTCTCCTGGCCTTGGCGTTGATCACAAGCGGCGCATACGCGGCCGATGATGCCGACTTCAACCCGTGTGATGCCGTCGAAAACGACCAGCAAACCCTCGCGTGTTCGGTGTACAGCCGCAACGCTGCCGAGCAGTTGTTGACTGAAAACTACGACGCCTTGCAAGCGCGCATGACCTCGCTGTACGGCAGCAACGCGACCCAGCTCAACAACATCACCAGCAAAATCAAAACCGCCCAGTCGCTGTGGTTGCACCAGCGGGATGCCGATTGCTCGGTGGTGGTCTTCCCGGCCACGGCGGGGACAGAGGCGTTCAACATTGCGCAAAACGACTGCATTGCTGCCGTGAGCGATGACCGGTCGGAGTTTTTGGAGTCGATCGGCCAGCAATAACGTTCGCAGGCGTACTTCATTTACGCAGCATCAGCGCATTAATGACGGATTGGGGATTTATGACTATTTGCGGTATCGACATTAAAGGCAGCGAAGCCATCTTCGCCTTGGCCCGTCAAGGCCAGGCCGGCCTTGAGCACGTCACCATCAGCACCAAAAAAATCGCCCTCGACGACGATGAAGACGCCGCGAACGTCAAAGCCTTCGCCGCTCAGGTGGCAGCATTTGTCGCGGCCAACGGCATCACCCGCATCGCCATTAAAAAGCGCAGCAAAAAAGGCGAGTTCGCCGGTGGCCCCACCACGTTCAAGATCGAGGGCATCCTGCAACTGCTCGATGAATGCGAGGTGCAGTTGCTGTCACCGCAAACCCTGACGGCGCAATTCAAGAAACATGCATTCGAGCTGCCGGCGTCGTTGAACAAGTATCAACATGACGCTTATAAAGCCGCGTGTGCGGCCTTGCTAAAGAAGGGCTGAATGTGCCGAGGGCAATGCGCACGCCTGGCGCTCGAACGCTGGGGGAATAGACAGGTCTTGTTCAAAGAACGCCTGCACGCTGTCGATGCTCACCGGGTGAGGATCAACCAACACAACATTCTGGCTGGAGCCAATAAAGACCACCGCATCGGCAGAAGGAATGTTGGCGCACAGATGCCGGTTATTAAAGTCCAGAATATGCGCCAATTTGTACGCGACTTCTGGCAAGCGCTCGTCACTCAGACGAGTGCCTCCCCATCCCCAATAAAACCCCATGACCAAAATCGAAAAAATAAAAAAGACTGCCGAACTCACCAAAGGCCCGGTCGGGAAATCTCCTTTGGCGACCGCCTTGAGCCACACCGCGATGATGAGGACGTGGACCAACGCCAGCAAACCAATCAAGAAAACGAACGGAGACAGGTATTTGAAAAATACAAAACCGGTCATGAACGTCAAACTCAGCGGTAATGCGGTTGAATCAACCCCGAAAACGCCATTGATAACCCCGGCGGCCTTGCCTGTAGAAAAAACCAGCAACGCTGAGGCACCGATAGACACTATGAGCTTGGTGAAGCCATACCCCCACAGCACTTTGAAAAAGGCCATTCGCTCGATCTGAATCATTAGAAAAATGAATGCCAGCAGGGTGCCCGTCAATTTGAAAGAAAAGCGTTTTTTATCCAGCCAAGCCCAGCCGCCGGCCTCTTGATTACCGAGAACAATCAGGGCTAAAGCAGCAACCCCCAATAGAATCAGCGCCCGCCAAAACTCCACCTCTTTTTCATCTACCTCATCCCGTGTCTTGTTCTTGGCGCCTCGCAGGTGCTCGACGATTTCAAGGACATAGGCTTTAAGGGTTTTTTGCACGACGGCAGAATCTTTCTCAGCGCCGCTGGCTAGCTCTTCATACAACGCCTCGACATGCTCTTTGGTATCGCCCGGTTTTTTGAACTGGTATTTGCGCTTGTGGCCTGATTTTTCTGAGAACACACTAATATCCTTATTTGGCGGACCGAATGTTTAGCATCCATCGACACATCACTCTTAGCCACCGCAATGTAGACGCGAGCTGGACTGCGGTGGCTTTATACGAAGGTCGAATGCAACAGGTGCCTGCACGCGAACAGGCTCGCACCCACAGAGTCGTGCCGAGTCACACCCTCACGCTGGCAAACGTTGACTCGTTGCGTGCCTGGTTCAACGCTGACATCGGCCCCGCAAGCGGACTTAGCAGCACCGATTGCGCGATTGGCACCAGGCGGGTGTGTTGCGCAGTATTGGAACCCACGCGTTCGTCGCGTGGCGGTATGCCGAAATACTCGCGGTAGCATTTTGAAAAGTGTGGGGTGGACACGAACCCGCACACTGCCGCCACTTCTATAATCGACATCGGCGTTTGCTTGAGCAGTTGCCGCGCTCGCACCAGGCGCAGCTTGAGGTAGTAGCGCGACGGCGAACAGTGCAGGTATTTCTGAAACAGCCGCTCCAGCTGACGGCGCGACACGGTGACGTACACCGCCAGCTCATCGAGGTCGATGGGTTCTTCGAGGTTGGCCTCCATCAGCGCCACGATTTCCTGCAACTTGGGCTGGTTGGTGCCGAGCATGTGCTTAAGCGGCACGCGCTGATGGTCTTGCTCGTTACGAATACGCTCGTACACAAACATTTCTGAAATGGCCGCCGACAACTCGCGGCCATGATCGCGGCTGATCAAGTGCAGCATCATGTCCAGCGGGGCTGTGCCACCCGAGCTGGTGAAACGGCAGCGATCAAGGGTAAATAAACGCGTGCTCATCGACACCCGCGGAAAGGCTTCCTGCATCGACGCCAGACACTCCCAGTGCACGCTGCAATCAAAGCCGTCGAGCAAACCTGCGTATGCCAGCGCCCAACTGCCGGTGCATACCGCACCCAAACGCCGGGATTGGCGCGCCTGCGTTTGCAGCCACGACACATGTTCGCGGGTGACGGTGCGTTGAATGCCGATGCCGCCGCACACCATCACCATGTCCAGCGCCGGGGCCTTATGCATGCTGGCGTCGGGGGTCACTTGCAAGCCGTCACTGGCCCACACGTGGCTGCCATCTGCACTGAGGGTGCTCCAGCGGTACAACTCGCGGCCGGACAATTGATTGGCCATGCGCAAGGGTTCTATCGCGGAAGCCAGGGAAATGAGCGTGAAATTGTCCAGCAGCAAAAAGCCGATGGATTGAGGCGCACGGTTCTGGGGTTGGGCCCCGGAGTTGAACGACATCATCGCGGTATCTCCTCACACAATGCTGAGAATGGCCCAGGCGCAGGCTCTTGTTATTGCCCGCTTGGCTAGGGGCTTTATGATCACAACGCAAATGCCATGCCCAAACTTGAATGGCCATTCAATAAAACCTGAAAACGACGTCGCAAAGTGTCTGGGCGGGTCATGGCAAAACGCTGTTCAAAGACCCTTTAAACAGGCCGTTGGCGAGTCGCCAGGCACGGTTGAGCAAATAGGTAGCACTTGTGGGAAGCGTGTAGGAACGAAGGCAAGATGAAGTGTCACGAAAGGCACAAATGCGCCAAACAGGGTCGGCGTGCGCTTAAAAAGTGCTGGGGTTAAAGACGGCTCAGACGCATCAAAAACCGGCTATTGACCCAGAAAATCTCCAGATACGACCTCTCCGGTATCAGATACGACCCTCCCTGTACTGGATGCGACGCCCCCTGTAGGCGTTTGATTTTGACTGTTACATGATCGGTGTCGACTCGATTGCAAGATGCTCGGTCAGCCCGTCGGCCCGGCATCGTCCAACCGCCACTGATACGTACGGTTTTACCCGCCAAAACCGCCCACCGAACTCCAGGAGTCGCCCCATGAGACATTCCCGATCAGTGTTGTTGGCTGCCCTGCTGAGTCTGCCGGTCATCGCCCAGGCAGCCGAACCCGCGCAATGCGCCACGGTTAATTTTTCGGATGTCGGCTGGACCGACATCACCGTGACCACCGCCGTGGCCAGCACCTTGCTGAACGCCTTGGGTTACAAAACCAAAACCACGATGATTTCCGTACCGGTCACCTACAAGTCGCTGGCCGATGGCAAGAACATGGACGTGTTTCTGGGCAACTGGATGCCGACCATGGAAAACGACATCAAGCCTTACCGTGAGGCTGGCACCGTCGACACCGTGCGCGCCAATCTGGAGAACGCCAAATACACCCTCGCCGTGCCCGAAGCCCTCTACAACAAGGGTTTGAAAGACTTTGCCGACCTGCCCAAATTCAAACAGGAACTGGACGGCAAAATCTACGGCATTGAGCCGGGCAACGATGGCAATCGCATGATCCAGACCATGATCGACAAGAACGCATTCGGCTTGAAAGACGCGGGCTTCAAAGTGGTGGAGTCCAGTGAGGCCGGGATGCTGTCGCAGGTGGAGCGCGCCCAGCGGCGTGGCACTGACGTGGTGTTTCTGGGCTGGGAGCCACACCCGATGAACACGCGTTTCAAGATGAAATACCTCACCGGCGGCGATGACTTCTTTGGTCCCAACTACGGGCAAGCCACCATCTATACCAACACCCGCAAAGGCTACGTCGAGCAATGCAGCAACGTGGGCCAGCTCCTGAAAAACCTGGTGTTCAGCCTGGACATGGAAAGCAGCCTGATGGGCGAAGTGCTGGACAAAAAAATCAAACCCGACGTTGCGGCCAAAGCCTGGCTTAAACAACACCCGCAGGTGCTCGACACCTGGCTGGCGGGCGTGACGACGATTGACGGCAAACCGGGTCTGGAGGCCGTGAAAACCAGCCTCGCGCAGTAATTGCGGGCGCCGTACGGCCTCCCCGTGCGGCTCCGTTTCACTCCTCCTGCATGCGGATGTTCACTACCATGCTGATCGATCAAAAAATCCCTTTAGGCCAGTACATTGCAGGCTTCGTTGAATGGCTGACGCAACACGGCGCCAGTACGTTCGATGCCATTGCAATGACGCTGGAAACGATGATCCACGGCGTGACGTTTGCGCTGACCTGGTTCAACCCCTTTGTGTTTATCGGCTTGATCGCCCTGCTCGCCCACGCCATTCAACGCAAATGGGGACTGACGGTGTTTGTGGCGTTTTCTTTTCTGCTTATTTTGAACCTGGGTTATTGGCAAGAAACCATGGAGACCCTGGCTCAGGTGCTGTTTGCCACCTTTGTGTGCGTGATCATTGGCGTGCCGCTAGGGATACTCGCGGCGCACAAACCGATGTTCTACACCTTCATGCGCCCGGTGCTGGACCTGATGCAGACCGTGCCAACCTTCGTTTACCTGATCCCCACCTTGACCCTGTTCGGGCTGGGGGTGGTACCGGGGCTGATTTCAACCGTGGTGTTCGCCATTGCGGCGCCCATTCGCCTGACGTATTTGGGCATCCGTGACGTACCGCACGAGTTGCTCGACGCAGGCAAAGCCTTTGGCTGCTCGCGGCGTCAGTTGCTCACGCGCATCGAACTGCCCCACGCCATGCCCAGCATCGCGGCGGGCATCACGCAGTGCATCATGTTGTCGTTGTCGATGGTGGTGATCGCCGCCCTGGTCGGCGCCGATGGCCTGGGCAAACCGGTGGTCAACGCGCTCAACACCGCCGACATCGCCCTGGGCTTTGAAGCCGGGCTGGCAATTGTGTTGTTGGCCATCATGCTCGACCGGATCTGCAAGCAGCCGGACGCCAAGAAAGGAGCTGACGCATGAGCATTGTCCGTTTCGATAACGTCGACGTGATTTTTGCCAAAGACCCGCGCGCGGCCCTTGGCCTGTTGGACCAAGGCATGAGCCGCGATCAGATCCTGAAAAAAACCGGGCAGATTGTGGGTGTTGAAAAGGCCAGCCTGGACATCGACAAAGGCGAAATCTGCGTACTGATGGGGTTGTCCGGCTCGGGCAAGTCCAGTTTGCTGCGCTGCATCAACGGCCTGAACACGGTGAGCCGTGGCCATCTGTACGTGGAGCATGAAGGCAAGCAGATCGACATCGCCGCGTGCACGGCGGCCGAGCTGAAAATGATGCGCACCCGGCGCATCGCTATGGTGTTTCAAAAATTCGCCTTGATGCCGTGGCTGACCGTGCGCGAAAACATCAGCTTCGGCCTCGAGATGCAGGGCCGCCCCGAAAAGGAGCGGCGTACGCTGGTGGACGAAAAACTGGAACTGGTGGGGCTGACCCAATGGCGCAACAAAAAGCCCGATGAGCTGAGCGGTGGCATGCAGCAGCGTGTAGGGCTGGCGCGGGCATTGGCGATGGACGCCGATATTTTGCTGATGGATGAACCGTTCTCGGCCCTCGACCCGTTGATCCGTCAGGGCTTGCAGGACGAACTGCTGGCGCTGCAACGCAAGCTGAACAAGACCATTGTGTTCGTCAGCCATGACCTGGATGAAGCGCTGAAACTGGGCAGCCGCATCGCGATCATGAAGGACGGGCGCATCATTCAATACAGCAAGCCGGAAGACATCGTGCTCAACCCGGCCGATGACTATGTGCGCACCTTCGTCGCGCACACCAACCCGCTGAACGTGCTGTGCGGGCGCAGCCTGATGCGTCCGTTAGGCAACTGCAAACGGGTGAGGGGTTCGGTGTGCATTGATCCTGGGGATGACTCCTGGATTGATCTGGCTGAAGGCAACACCGTACACGCTACGCAACAGACTGACTTGCAGAGCTGGACGCGGGGCCAAGCGGTTGAAAGCCTGGGCCGCAGGCCTACGTTGGTGGATGCAGGGATCGGGATGCGCGATGCGTTGCAGATTCGCTACCAGACCGGCAACAAACTGGTGCTGCACGACAATCAGCAGGTGGTAGGGATTTTGGGAGATACAGAGCTGTATCACGCGTTATTGGGCAAAAATCTGGGCTAGACGCGCCCCTCACCCCAACCCTCTCCCAAAGGGAGAGGGAGCTGATCACACGCAAATTCAAGAACACCTCAAGTCAGTTCCCTCTCCCAAAGGGAGAGGGTTAGGGAGAGGGTGCCCTGAACCGCAATCAGCTATAAACCCGGCCAAGGAGTTGGCGATGGCTTTCAAACTGATCGAGCACGTCACGGGTGATTTGCTCATCCGTGAAGCCCATCAAGTCGTACTCCTGGCTGCCGTTGTGCAAGTACACTTCGGCACGGTAGTAACGACTGCGCACTTCTTCATCCGTCGCCGCGTCTTGCGTCGACTCGCTTGGCGCGGCCAGGTAACCGTCCAGGCTGACTTCGTAAACGAACGGGTTGCCCTCGTCCATTTCAACCCGCACACCCATGCAACGTTTGGCCTTGCCCAGCAGGGTCTGCACGCTCATGCCTTGGCTGCGCAGTTGCACGGCCGCTTCTTCCAGTGCAGGTGTGACGTGTTTGTCCATGAAGCGCTGCACCACCGCCTGGGTCGGCTGCAACTCCTGGGCGGTCAAACGCTCGCTGAAGAAACCACGACGACCACGCGCCGCCAACTCCGCTTGTTCCAGCTCCATTTGGGTGTCCTGACGCATTGCTTTGTGCAGGCCAAACATAAACAGAACCAGCACCACCGAGAACGGCAGCCCCGCCAACACCACCATGGTTTGCATCGCCGCAAAGTTACCGGCAAACAGCAGACCAATGGTCACCAGAGTGATCACGACCGACCAGAAGATACGCAACCAGTGCGGGGCATCTTCGTCCACATCACCGCCTTTGCACGACAGGTTGGCCATCATCACCGCGCCAGAATCCGCAGGGGTCAGGAACAACACAAAACCGACAAAGATCGACACGCCAATCACGATTTTCGACGCCGGGTAATGCTCAAGCAGTTGGTAGATCGCCATCGACGGCTGTTCCAGCGCCGTCTTGCCCAGTTCTACCGCACCGTGGTTAACCACCAGATCCAGTGCCGAGTTACCGAAGATCGACAACCAGGCCAAGGTAAAGCCCAGCGGGATCAGCAACACCCCAGCCACCAGCTCACGCACGGTACGGCCACGGGAAATACGCGCAATGAACATGCCTACGAATGGGGCCCAGGAAATCCACCACGCCCAGTAGAACAGGGTCCACAGACCCAACCAGCCTTCAGTTTTTTGGGTGTCGCCTTCGTACACGTACAGGTCGAAGGTTTTCATGACGATACCGTTGAGGTAATCGCCGGTGTTCTGCACAAAGCCGTTGAGCAGGTGCAAGGTGGGGCCAAACAACAACACGAAAATCAGCAAGCCACTGAACAGCACGATGTTCAGGTTGGACAGGCGACGGATGCCGTTTTCAACGCCCGAAACGGCAGCGATGGTGGCCACGGTGCTCATCACGATGATGACGATCAGCAAATTGGTATTGCTGTGTTCCATACCGAACAGGTTTTCCAGCCCGGACGACACTTGCATCGAGCCAATCCCCAGGTTGGTCACCAGGCCGAGCAAGGTCACGAACATGCCGAAACCATCCACCGCATGGCCCGCAGCGCCTTTCACCCAACGCTCGCCCATCAAGGGGTACAACGCCGAACGCAGCGCCAGCGGCTGGTTATGACGGTAGGCAAAATAGGCCACGGCCAAACCGACCAGCGCGTAAATCGCCCAGCCGTGCAGGCCCCAATGCAGGAACGTCAGTTGCAGCGCCTGACGCGCGGCTTCATGGCTGCCCGACACGCCTTCTGGCGGATTGAAGTAGTGGTCCAGCGGCTCGGACGCGCCGAAATACAGCAACGAGATGCCGATTCCCGACGAGAACAGCATCCCGGCCCACGCGCCATAGCTGAAGTCCGGGGTGTCTTGCTTGGTCCCCAGTTTCAGTTTGCCGTACGAAGAAAACGCCAGACCGACCACAAAGATCAGGTACGCGGCAATCACCACCATGTAGTACCAGCCAAAGGAGCGCGACAGCCACTCTTGGGCAATGCCCAGCAGGCGGCCGGCTTCTTGTGGCGCGGCAATCAAAATGGCAGTCAACAACAAGATCAAGGCAGTGGAGGTGTAAAACACCCAACCGTTGACCGTCACCTTTTGCGGTGGGGTCTTTATAAGAGAAGCAGAACTCATTGCACGGATGCTCCAGGCAGCGCGAGAGAAGAACTTGATGCAAAGCAACACCCGACCAAACGCTTAGATAGCGACCAACGGTCGAGTGATATAAAGGCACCGCAAAAAAACTGGACCCGTTCGTATGTTCAGCCAACGCACCGTGTGCAGGCGTGAGCTTGCTCGCGATCGTCCCAACAGCACCGTGCCTGCTCGGCTACCGCGCGTATCGGTAAAGACCTTCGCGACCACGTTCGCTCCTACAGACGTAAGGGATTCAGAAGAAATTACAGTGTCGTTTGGCGCCATTCATGCGTAGGGAAACGGCATCAATCGCGACGAATTGTCGCAGATAGTATTCTTTGTTGATTGAACGTTCAATCAAAACAAAATAGACTGGCCGCCGTTCAGTGATCTTTCCTGCACTGTCCGCCGGCCCAAGGAGATGAGCAAAAATGCCCAAGGTCGGTATGCAACCCATACGCCGTCAACAGTTGATCGAAGCCACCTTACAGGCCGTCGATCAGGTTGGCATGGCGGATGCCAGCATTGCGCTGATTGCCCGTTTGGCCGGTGTGTCGAACGGCATCATCAGCCACTATTTTCGAGACAAGAACGGTCTGATTGCCGCCACCATGCGGTACTTGATGAACGTCTTGATCGACAACGTCACCGAGCGCCGCCAAGCGCTGGACGACGACAGCCCGAGGGCTCACTTGCAGGTCATCGTTGAAGGCAACTTTGACGCCAGCCAAGTCAGTGGCCCGGCAATGAAAACCTGGCTCGCCTTCTGGGCTGCCAGCATGCACCAACCGTCGTTGCACAGATTGCAGCGGATCAACGATCACCGCCTGTATTCCAATCTGTGCTGCCAGTTTCGTCGTGTGTTGCCGCAGGCCGAAGCCCGCTCGGCAGCGCGCGGCCTGGCGGCCCTCATCGATGGACTATGGCTGCGTGGCGCCCTGTCGGGAGATGCTTTCGACACAGAACAGGCGCAACGCATCTGCTACGAATACATGGATCTACAACTGGCGAAACAGGTGAGTTAAGCCTCAATTAACGCTTAACCCCTGAACTGTCGTGAATCTGAGTTGCCCCAGTTAGATGGCATCCCGCTCCACGATCAACGCCAACCACTTATGCACTTGCGAGGATTTTATGGCCCGTTTCGAACTGCAAAAACTTTACATCGACGGCGGTTACACAGACGCCAGCAGCGATGCAACCTTCGATGCCATCAACCCGGCTAACGGCGAAGTCCTCGCACAAGTGCAACGTGCGACCAAGGAAGACGTTGAGCGCGCGGTTGTCAGCGCTGAAAAAGGCCAGAAAATCTGGGCTGCCATGACCTCCATGGAGCGCTCGCGCATCCTGCGCCGCGCGGTGGACATCCTGCGCGAGCGCAACGATGAACTGGCCGCGCTGGAAACCCTGGACACCGGCAAGTCGTACTCCGAAACCCGCTACGTTGACATCGTCACCGGTGCTGACGTGCTGGAGTACTACGCTGGCCTGGCGCCTGCGATTGAAGGCGAGCAAATCCCGCTGCGCGACACCTCGTTCGTCTACACCCGTCGCGAGCCGCTGGGCGTTGTGGCCGGTATCGGCGCGTGGAACTACCCGATCCAGATCGCCCTGTGGAAATCTGCACCGGCGCTGGCAGCGGGCAACGCAATGATCTTCAAGCCAAGCGAAGTCACCTCGCTGACCACCTTGAAACTGGCTGAAATCTTCACGGCTGCGGGCCTGCCAGACGGCGTGTTCAACGTACTGACCGGCAGCGGCCGTGAAGTCGGCACCTGGCTGACCGAACACCCGCGCATCGAAAAAATCTCGTTCACCGGCGGCACCGACACCGGCAAAAAAGTCACCGCCAGCGCCACCAGCTCTTCCTTGAAGGACGTGACGATGGAGTTGGGCGGCAAGTCGCCACTGATCATTTTTGACGACGCCGACCTGGACCGCGCGGCTGACACCGCGATGATGGCCAACTTCTACAGCTCGGGCCAGGTGTGCACCAACGGCACCCGCGTGTTCGTGCCGACTGCACTCAAAGCCGCATTCGAAGCCAAGATTCTGGAGCGCGTTGCGCGCATCCGCATCGGCAACCCGGAAGACGAAAACACCAACTTCGGCCCGTTGGTCAGCTTTGCCCACATGGAAAGCGTGCTTGGCTACATTGCCAAGGGTAAAGAGCAAGGCGCCCGCGTACTGTGCGGCGGCGAACGCCTGACCGAAGGCGACCTGGCCAAAGGCGCATTCGTGGCACCGACCGTGTTCACCGACTGCACCGACGACATGACCATTGTTAAAGAAGAAATCTTCGGCCCGGTGATGAGCATCCTCACCTATGACACCGAAGAAGAAGTGATCCGCCGCGCCAATGACACCGAGTTCGGTCTGGCTGCGGGCCTGGTGACCAAAGACCTGAACCGCGCTCACCGCGTGATTCATCAATTGGAAGCGGGTATTTGCTGGATCAACGCCTGGGGCGAATCCGACGCAAAAATGCCGGTGGGCGGCTACAAGCAGTCGGGCATTGGCCGTGAAAACGGTATCAGCTCGCTGGCTCAGTACACCCAGATCAAATCGGTACAGGTAGAGCTGGGCGATTACGTCTCGGTGTTCTAAACCCACCTGACAGCCGATTACTGGTCGTCGCTGCCGCAGGTTGCGAAGGGTTGCACAGCAATCCTTCGCAGCAGCCTTGGGCAGCGACTACAGCGTTCTTTATTTATACGAGGGTGCATTTTATGTCCCAAGAATTCGACTACATCATCATTGGTGCCGGTTCTGCCGGTAACACCCTGGCGACCCGTCTGACTGAAGACCAAGGCGTCACCGTGCTGCTGCTTGAAGCAGGCGGCCCGGACTACCGTTTCGACTTCCGCACGCAAATGCCTGCGGCACTGGCATTCCCGCTGCAAGGCCGCCGCTACAACTGGGCCTTCGAAACCGATCCAGAGCCACACATGGATAACCGCCGCATGGAATGTGGCCGTGGCAAAGGTCTGGGCGGCTCGTCCCTGATCAACGGCATGTGCTACATCCGCGGTAACGCAATGGACTACGACGGCTGGGCGAAAAACCCGGGCCTCGAAGACTGGACGTACCTGGACTGCCTGCCGTACTTCCGCAAGGCTGAAACCCGTGACATCGGCCCGAACGACTACCACGGTGGCGACGGTCCGGTCAGCGTGACCACGCCTAAAGCCGGGAACAACGTGCTGTTCCACGCCATGGTTGAAGCCGGTGTACAAGCGGGCTACCCGCGCACCGAAGACTTGAACGGCTACCAGCAGGAAGGTTTCGGCCCGATGGACCGTACCGTGACGCCGAACGGCCGTCGCGCCAGCACCGCCCGCGGTTACCTGGACACGGCCAAGCAGCGTTCAACGTTGAAAATCGTCACCCACGCCTTGACCGACAAAATCCTGTTTGAAGGCAAGCGTGCCGTTGGCGTGTCCTACATGGTCGGCGACAGCGACACCCGCATTCAGGCCAAGGCCCGTAAAGAAGTGCTGCTGTGCAGCGGCGCCATCGGTTCGCCGACCGTGCTGCAACGCTCCGGCGTCGGCCCGGCCGAGTTGCTTAACAGCCTCGACATCCCGGTGGTTCATGACCTGCCAGGCGTGGGCCGGAACCTGCAAGACCACCTTGAGCTGTACCTGCAATACGCCTGCACCCAGCCGGTGTCGCTGTACCCGTCACTGTTGTGGTGGAACCAGCCGGCAATTGGCGCTGAGTGGATGTTCCTGGGCAAAGGCATTGGCGCGAGCAACCAGTTCGAAGCCGGTGGTTTTATCCGCACCCGCGAAGAGTTCGAGTGGCCAAACATTCAGTATCACTTCCTGCCAGTCGCGATTAACTACAACGGCAGCAACGGCGTGAAAGAACACGGTTTCCAGGCGCACATGGGTTCCATGCGTTCGCCGAGCCGTGGCCGGATCAACGTGAAGTCCAAAGACCCGCGTGAATACCCAAGCATCTTGTTTAACTACATGGCAGCCGAGCAAGACTGGCAAGAGTTCCGTGACGGCATCCGCCTGACCCGTGAAATCATGCAGCAGCCTGCGCTGGACGCTTACCGTGGCCGTGAAATCAGCCCCGGTATCGACAAGCAGACGGACGAAGAGCTGGACACGTTTATCCGCGAACATGCCGAGACCGCGTTCCACCCGTCTTGCTCGTGCAAAATGGGCACCGACGAGATGGCTGTGGTAGACGGCGAAGGCCGCGTGCATGGCATGCAGGGTCTGCGTGTGGTCGACGCCTCGATCATGCCGCTGATCACCACCGGTAACCTGAACGCCCCAACGATCATGATCGCCGAGAAAATCGCCGACAAGATCCGTGGTCGCCAGCCGTTGCCGCGCAGCACCGCTGACTACTACGTGGCAGGTGATGCACCGGTACGCGGCAAGCCGCTGCGTGACGTGAGCCGTACCGCGCAGTAACAGCGATCAATCGGTAGTCGCTGCCGCAGGCTGCGAAGGGGGGGTTGCCCCCCCGTATTCTTGAACCCGCCACACCCCTCATCGCAGCCTTCGGCAGCGACTACGGGGTGGGTGTCGTTCATTGTTTCATCTTCCCCCCGCTTGCCCCGGCCTCAACGCAGGCCTAATCTAGTGCCTCGTTTCGCGCCTCACCCCCCCGCCCCACCCGACACGCCAGCACCTGCCTGGCCAAGAGGTTTTCTATGTTTGATGTTGTCTCTTCGAGCAAATGGCCAACCGGCTTCCTGATTAATCCAAACGCAGAACCTCTCGATCCAAAATGGCTGACCGAGTTCAGCAAGATCCCTGCCGCCGCTGTCAGCGACTGCCTGGGCCGCAACGTTGGCGGCCTGGGTCTCAAGTCGTTCCACGGCAACCGCCCGATGCTCGGCAGCGCACTGACCGTGCGCGTGCGTCCCGGCGACAACCTGATGATCCTCAAAGCCATGCAAATGGCCCGCCCTGGCGATGTGCTGGTGATCGACGGCAGCGCCGACCTGACCCGCGCTGTATTTGGCGGCATCATGCGCGCCATGGCCCTTAAAGCCGGCATCGTCGGCGTCGTGATAAACGGTGCCCTGCGCGACCTTGACGAGTGGCAAACAGGCGAGCTGCCGGCTTACGCCATCGGCGGCGTACACCGTGGCCCGAGCACAGACGGCGGCGGCGAAATCAACGTGCCGATCTCGTGCGCGGGCATGTTGGTCATGCCTGGCGACCTGATGATTGGCGATGGCGATGGCGTGGTTGCCGCATCACGCACTGAGCTGCCAGAGTTGCTGATCCGCTGCCATGATCTGTTGGCGCGTGAACAAGCGACCCTCAAGGCCATTGAAGAAGGCACGCTGGACCCGGACCGTTTTGACGCCATCCTGCGCGCCAAGGGTTGCCCGGTTTAAATCGCTGCCCTGAGTAACCCTCACCCCAACCCTCTCCCTGCGGGAGAGGGTTGGGGTGAGGGCGCTTTCGCTCTCAACAAGGAGGTCTGTGCATGTTTGATTTCTACCCTCAGCTCAAGCAGCGCTTCGACGCGCTGCGCACCCGGGCCGAGTTCTTTTCGTTACGTTATGTGCGCGAGTCCGGGCAATACCTGTCGGTACGCAAGCATGTCGCAGAGCCGCCTTCTTTCAATCACGACCAAGGCGCAATGCTGACCGTGCGTATCAACGGTGTCGAAGCTTATGCCGCCACCAATGACCTGTCGCAAGCCGGTTTGCAAGCCGCGCTGGAGCGGGCCGAAGCGCAGGCCGGCCTGATCGCTGCCCACACGCTGCTCGACCTGAGCCAAGAGCCGGTGTCGGGCGAACGCGCCGATTACTGTTCGCCCAACCTCGACCAACCTTTCCCTTCGCTCAGCGAGTGCTTTGAGCTGCTGAGCGCCGAATCTGCCGCCGTGCCCAACGATGAGCGGCTGGTGAGCTGGGAGGTGGGCCTGGGCCTGAATCTCGTCGAACAGATTTACCTCAACAATGCAGGCGCCGAGTTACGTCAGGCGCAGCGCTTTGTTTATCCGGGTATGTCAGTCACCGCGTACGACGGCCACGACAGCCAGACCCGCAGTTTGGGCCGCGACAATTTTGGCCAACAAGGCGGTGCCGATGTCATCAGCCGCTGCGGGCTGATCGGCGCAGCCCCACACGTCGCCGACCAAGCCTTGCAATTACTGCTGGCGGCCAACGCCCCCCAAGGCAAACGCGACCTGTTGCTGATGCCGGACCAGATGATTCTGCAAATCCACGAGTCCATCGGCCACCCGCTGGAACTGGACCGCATTCTGGGTGATGAGCGTAACTACGCGGGCACCAGTTTCGTTAAAACCAGCGACTTCGGGCACCTGCAATACGGTTCGAAATTGCTCAATGTGACGTTCGACCCCACCCTCCCTGAAGAGCTTGCCAGCTACAGCCATGACGATGACGGCACGCCCGCGCGTAAGGAATACCTGATTCGCGAAGGCTTGCTGTTGCGTCCATTGGGCGGTGCCTTGTCGCAATTTCGCTCCGGCCTTGAGGGCGTGGCCAACAGCCGGGCCTGTGGCTGGAATCGTCCGCCGATTGATCGCATGGCTAACCTCAACGTCGAGCTAGGCGAGCAATCGATGCAACAACTGATTGGCGGTATCGAAAGCGGCATCCTGATGGCGACCAACCGTTCGTGGTCGATTGATGATGCGCGCAATAAATTCCAGTTCGGCTGCGAATGGGGTCAATTGATCGAGAATGGCGAACTCAAGGGCGTGGTGAAAAACCCCAACTACCGGGGCATTTCCGAACAGTTTTGGTGCAGCCTGAGCGCCGTGGGCGACGCCAGCACCTTTAAAGTGCTGGGCACGCCGAACTGCGGCAAGGGCGAGCCCAACCAAGTGATTCGCGTGGGGCATGCATCGCCCGCGTGCGTGTTCCGTGACATTGATGTGTTTGGAGGTGACGCCTGATGAGCACCCGACTGAGTCAGGCCGAGCAGTTCCAAGCACTGGTTGCCTGGCTGCGCACAGCGATCAACAGCCCTGAGCAATTCACCGTGAGCTATGACGCTGAAGCCTCGCAGTTCATTCGCTTCAACAAGGGCCGGGTGCGTCAGGCCGGGCAGGTACAGCAGGCCAGCCTGAGCCTGAAACTGATCCACGAAGGGCGTCACGCCGATGTCAGCATGACGCTTGCCGGGGCCACCGAAGAGGATCAACGCCGGTTGGCCGGCGCCTTGCAGCAACTGCGCGACACCCTGCCCTTGCTGGCGCCAGACCCCTATTTGCTGCTCAATCCGCAGCCGTGGCACAGCCATCATGTGCAAGAACCGCCGCTGCCCGACACGGCGCAGGTGCTGGCAGACATTCGCCGTGCCAGCGAGGGCGTCGACTTGGTGGGGTTTTATGCCTGTGGACCGATCAGTGTGGGCTACGCCAGTTCTGAAGGTGCGTTTGGCTGGCATCAGGCCAACAGTTTCAACTTCGACTGGAGCTTGTTCCACAGCGACGGCCAAGCGGTAAAAGCCAGCTACGCGGGGACCGACTGGAACAGCCAGCGCTTCGCCCACCGCATGCAGCAGGCCCGCGAGCAGCTTGAGTTTCTGGGGCGCCCGGTGCAGGTGCTGGCACCCGGTGAATACCGCGCCTATCTGGCCCCGGCGGCCCTGGAAGAAGTCATGAGCATGCTGACTTGGGGCGGGTTCTCGGCGCAGGCGCTGGCCAGCAAATCCAGCCCGCTGCAAAAGCTCTACGCAGGCGACGCCCACCTAAGCCCGCTGGTGTCGCTGGATGAACACGTCAGCCAATCGTTAAGCCCTGCGTTTTCGGGTGAAGGCTACCCGCGTCAGGACTTGTCGCTGGTCAAACACGGCAAGGCCAATCAGCAACTGGTGGGTTCACGCAGTGCCGCCGAATACAGCCTTGAAGTCAACGGCGCGCCGGGGGGCGAGGCCCCGAGCGCCCTGGCGATGGCGCCCGGTACGCTGGCGCAGGCCGACATTCTCAAGCAACTGGGCACCGGGCTGTACATCAGCAACCTGTGGTATTTGAACTACTCTGACCAACCGGCAGCCCGTCTGACCGGCATGACGCGTTTTGCGACGTTCTGGGTGGAAAACGGCGAGATCAAGGCCCCGGTCAATACCATGCGCTTTGATGACAGCATCTACAGTTTGCTGGGTTCACAGCTAGAAGCACTGACCGTAGAGCGCGAGCTGCTGCTGTCGGCCAGCACCTATGACCAACGGCAAACGGCGTCGAATTTATTGCCGGGGGCACTGGTCAAAAAACTTACGTTGACGTTGTAACCCACCTGTAGTCGCTGCCAAAGGCTGCGAAGGTTGCTCGCTAAGGACCTCATCGCAGCCTGCGGCAGCCACTACACAGAGTTTTGATCAGAAAAAGAGGTCCTATGCCCGCACGTCCGGTTCTGAGTCCTGAAACGCTGCGCTGGTTGCCGTGGGTGGTGGCCATCGCGTTTTTCATGCAGTCGCTTGACGGCACCATCCTCAACACCGCGCTGCCCGACATGGCCAGCGACCTGAAAGAAAACCCGCTGCGCATGCAAGGCGTGATCGTCGCTTATATGCTCACGGTCGCGCTGCTGATACCGGCCTCGGGCTGGATCGCTGACCGCTTCGGCACTAAAAAAATCTTCTTTACCGCCATTCTGTTGTTCAGCTTCGGATCGTTGCTGTGCGCGCTGTCAGGCACCCTCAACGAGTTGATCGGCGCCCGTATCATTCAGGGCCTTGGCGGTGCGCTGATGCTGCCCATCGGGCGGCTGGTGGTGCTCAAGGCCTACCCGCGCTCGGAGCTGGTGCGCATCATGGGGTTTATCACCATCCCCGGCCTGCTCGGGCCGTTGATCGGTCCCACCATGGGCGGCTGGATGGTGCAGTACCTGAGCTGGCACTGGATATTTTTGATCAACTTGCCCGTGGGCGCATTTGGCTGCTGGGCGGTGTGGCACTTTATCCCGGACCTGCGCGGCGATGAGCGCACACGGTTCGACGGCCTGGGCTTTGTACTGTTTGGCGCAGCGATGGTGTTTATCACCATTGCGATGGAAGGCTTGGGCGAGTTGCACATGCCGCACCTGCGGGTCATGTTGCTGCTGTTTGCGGGCATGGCGTGCCTGGCGGCGTACTGGCTGCGCGCCGGTAACATCGCCAACCCGCTGTTTTCGCCCAAGCTGTTCAAGACCAAAACGTTTGCCGTGGGCATCCTGGGTAATCTGTTCGCCCGCTTGGGCAGCGGCGCACTGCCTTTTTTGGTACCGCTGCTGCTGCAAGTGGCGCTGGGCTACTCACCGTCCCAGGCCGGGATGAGCATGCTGCCGCTGGCCGCCGCGGCCATGTTGGCCAAGTGGATTGCACGGCCGCTGATCGAGCGTCTGGGCTACCGCAAAGTGCTGACGATCAACACCTTTGCGCTGGGCATCATGCTGGCCAGCATGGGGCTGGTGACGGCGCACACGCCGTACCCGCTGCTGCTCGCGATGCTGGCCGTGCTCGGTGCGATCAACTCGCTGCAATTCACGGCGATGAACACCGTCACCCTGATCGACCTCGATGACGCCAGCGCCAGCAGCGGCAACAGTTTGCTGTCAGTGGTGGCGCAACTGTCGCTGAGCCTGGGCGTGGCCTGTGCGGGCGCCTTGCTTGGCGGGTTCACCGGGGATGGCGGCAGCGACGGGGTCGACACCGTACTTGGCGCGTTCCAGCTGACCTTCCTCACCGTGGGCATCATGGCCATGCTGGCAGCGGCGATCTTCCTGCAACTGTCGCCTCAGGACGGGCGCAAACCCAAAGCCAACTCGGAGCATGAGCTGGAGCATTGATCCCGGCTGTAGGCGCCAGCGTGCTGGCGCCTACAGGTTCTGCACCGCAACTCGTCCAGAATCTTCAGGCAAAGGGCGCTGGGCTGTTACACTGCGCGACATTTTGTTTTGCAGGCCAGTCCCGTGACCACCATTGCCACCGCTTTTAACACTCTGCCTTTGTCCGCCGCCATGTTGGCTAACCTCGACTCACTCGGTTATGCCCAGATGACGCCGATTCAGGCGCAGAGCTTGCCGGTGATCCTCAAGGGTATGGACCTGATCGCTCAGGCCAAGACCGGCAGCGGCAAGACCGCCGCCTTCGGTATCGGCCTGTTGAACCCGATCAATCCGCGCTTCTTCGGCTGCCAGGCGCTGGTGATTTGCCCAACCCGCGAACTGGCTGACCAGGTGGCTAAAGAAATCCGCCGTCTGGCCCGCGCCGAAGACAACATCAAAGTGCTGACCCTGTGTGGCGGCGTGTCGTTCGGCCCGCAGATCGGCTCGCTGGAGCACGGCGCGCACATCATCGTTGGCACGCCAGGCCGCATTCAGCAGCACTTGCGCAAAGGCTCGCTGGTACTCGACGGTTTGAACACGCTGGTGCTCGACGAAGCTGACCGCATGCTGGACATGGGCTTTTACGACGCCATCGAAGACATCATTGTCAAAACCCCGGAACGTCGCCAGACCCTGCTGTTCTCGGCCACCTACCCGACGGGCATCAAGCAGTTGTCGTCCAAGTTCATGCGTAACCCGCAGCAGGTCAAGGCCGAAGCCCTGCACACCGACAGCCAGATCGAGCAGCGTTTCTACGAGATCTCCCCTGAAGAGCGCATGAGTGCCGTGACCAAGGTGCTGGGCCATTTCCGTCCACAATCCTGCGTGGCGTTCTGCTTCACCAAGCAGCAGGTTCAGGAAACCGTAGATCACCTGACCTCCAAAGGTATTTCGGCCGTTGGCCTGCACGGCGATCTGGAACAGCGCGACCGTGATCAAGTCCTGGCGATGTTTGCCAACCGCTCTACCTCGGTACTGGTGGCCACTGACGTGGCAGCCCGTGGCCTGGACATCGACGCACTGGACATGGTGCTCAACGTTGAGTTGGCCCGCGACAGCGAGATCCACATTCACCGTGTAGGCCGTACCGGTCGTGCGGGTGAGAAAGGTATCGCCATCAGCCTGGTTGCCCCGTCTGAAGCACACCGCGCCCAAGCCATCGAGCAACTGCAAAAGGCCCCGCTGAACTGGGAAAACCTGGACAGCCTGACCTCGCAGGGTGGCGCTCCGTTGCTACCCGCCATGAGCACGCTGGTGATCGGTGCCGGTCGTAAAGACAAAGTGCGTCCGGGTGACATTTTGGGCGCACTGACTGGCGATGCCGGCATTCCGGGCGCTCAGGTGGGCAAGATTGCCATCTTTGACTTCCAGGCCTATGTCGCCGTCGACCGCACCATCGCCAAGCAAGCGGCACAGCGTTTGAGCGAAGGCAAAATCAAAGGCCGCGTGTTGCGCGTGCGCGTGTTGTAACACCGCGGTATCGGCTCCCTCACCCCTCTGCCTGAGGGAAAGGGGGCTGATCTGTACAGAATTCAAGATCACCTCAATCAAGCGCCCTCTGCCTTCGGGCGAGGGTTGGGGTGAGGGCCGTTTTTAATGAGGATTCAGTTTTGCGCTCTACCGACGTTGTAATTATTGGCGCTGGCGCCGCAGGTTTGATGTGCGCGCTGACCGCTGCCGGACGTGGGCGCAAGGTGATGCTGATTGACCACGCCAACAAGGCGGGCAAAAAAATCCTCATGTCCGGCGGTGGCCGCTGCAACTTCACCAATATGTACGCCGAACCCAACAACTTCCTGTCGCAGAACCCGCACTTCTGCAAGTCGGCACTGGCCCGTTACACCCAATGGGATTTCATCGCGATGGTGGCCAAGCATGGCGTGCCGTATCACGAGAAAAAACTCGGCCAGCTGTTCTGCGATAACAAATCCAGCGACATCCTCGACATGCTCCTCGACGAGTGCAAACAGGCGGGCGTGAGCCTGCACCTGGACACCTCGGTGGAGCAGATCGAAAAAACCGACACCGGTTACAGCCTCAACACAACGCTGGGCCCGATCAACTGCCCGTCGTTGGTGATTGCCACCGGCGGGCTGTCGATTCCGACCCTCGGCGCGACCGGTTTCGGTTATCAAGTGGCCAAGCAATTCGGTCATACGCTGCTACCGACACGCGCCGGGCTGGTGCCGTTTACCATCACCGACCAGCTCAAAGCACTGTGCACGGAGCTGTCGGGGACTTCGGTGGACTGCCTGGTGAGCTGCAATGATCAAAGTTTTCGCGAAAACATCCTGTTCACTCACCGGGGGCTGAGCGGGCCGGCGATCTTGCAGATTTCATCGTTCTGGCTCCCTGGTGACACGGTTGAGATCAACCTGCTGCCCGACGCCGACGCGCTGGACTGGCTGCACACCCAACAAGCCGAACGCCCCAACAGTGAGCTGAAAACCCTGCTTGGCGAAATCTTCACCAAGAAGATGGCCAATCTGTTGGCCGAGCACTGGTTTGTGTCCAAGCCGATGAAGCAGTACACCCCGAATGAACTGGTAGACGTGGCCGACAAACTGGCGTGCTGGAAGGTTGTACCGGCAGGCACCGAAGGTTATCGCACGGCGGAAGTGACACTGGGCGGGGTGGATACCCGCGAGGTGTCGTCCAAAACCATGGAGTCGCTGAAAAGCCCCGGCCTGTACTTTGTCGGCGAAGTGCTGGATGTGAGCGGCCATCTGGGAGGGTTTAACTTCCAGTGGGCGTGGGCATCGGGTTACGCGGCCGCGCAGTACGTCTGACCCTCGCCTAAAGCGGCGAGCGTTTAAACATCAACGCGCGCCGCCTTCGCCTTCATGGGCGCAAAAATAATTTGAGCGCGATGTGAACAGTGTCATTGCACTGTCGTCTTAACTGGCTCAATTTAGCGAAACGACTCGCAAGGCCACGCCACTTCATGTCATCGAAAACTTTTCAGCAGTCTTTGCGCCGCCTGTGGGCGCGGGACAAGTTCAGTTACAGCGTTCGGGTGTTTATCGCCCTGACCGGCAGCATGGCTTTTTGCTGGTATCAAGATGAGATGAAGCTGCTGATCCCGCTGTTTCTGGGGATCATCGCCAGCGCCCTTTCCGAAACCGATGACAGCTGGCAAGGCCGTCTCAACGCCTTGCTGGTGACATTGGTGTGCTTCACCGCCGCCGCGACCACCGTCGAGTTGTTGTTCCCCTATCCGTTGCTCATGGTCTGCGCACTGGCGCTGGCCGCGTTCGGCCTGACCATGCTCGGTGCGTTGGGCGAACGCTATGGTGCCATTGCCTCTGCCACGCTGATCCTGGCGGTGTACACCATGATCGGCGTCGATCAGCGCGGCGGCGAAGTCACCGATTTCTGGCACGAGCCTCTGCTGCTGGTGGCTGGCGCGGCCTGGTACGGTCTGCTGTCGGTGCTGTGGCAAGCGCTGTTTTCCCATCAGCCGGTGCAGCAAAGCCTGGCCCGGCTGTTCTGGGAGTTGGGGCTGTACCTCAAGCTCAAGTCCTCATTGTTCGAACCGATCCGCACGCTGGATGTAGAAGCCGGGCGTCTGGACCTTGCGCGGCAAAATGGCAAGGTCGTCGCCGCACTGAACACGGCCAAAGAAATCATTCTGCACCGCGTCGGTAACTCGCGGCCCGGGTCCAAACTCAGCCGATACCTGAAGCTGTATTTCCTCGCCCAAGATATCCACGAGCGCGCCAGTTCTTCGCACTACCCGTACAACGCTTTGGCCGACGCCTTCTTTCACAGCGATGTGATGTTCCGCTGCCAGCGCCTGCTGCGCCAACAAGGCGTGGCCTGTCAGCGCCTGTCGGACTCGATCAAACTGCGCCAACCGTTTGTCTACGACGACAGTTTTGCTGAAGCCCTGAGCGACTTGCACGCCTCTCTCGAACATCTGCGCATTCAGAGCAACCCGGCCTGGCGCGGCTTGCTGCGCTCGCTGCGCGCGCTGGCTGCCAACCTCGGTACGCTCGACCGGTTGTTGAGTGACGCCAGCAACCCCGACACCCTGGCCGACGCCACCGACAGCAGCTTGCTGGATCGCTCGCCGCGCAACCTCAAAGACGTCTGGTCGCGGCTGCGCCAGCACCTGACGCCGACCTCGCTGATCTTCCGCCACGCCCTGCGCCTGCCTTTGGCCTTGTGTATCGGTTTTGCGATGGTGCACTGGATTCACCCGACGCAAGGTTACTGGATCATCCTCACCACGCTGTTTGTCTGTTCGCCCAGCTATGGCGCCACACGGCGCAAGTTCAGTCAGCGCATTATCGGCACGGCGATTGGTCTGGCGGTGGGTTGGGCGCTGTTCGACCTGTTCCCCAACCCGCTGATTCAATCCATGTTCGCGGTGGCCGCAGGCGTGGTGTTCTTTATCAACCGCACCACGCGCTACACCTTGAGCACCGCCGCGATCACCCTGATGGTGCTGTTCTGCTTCAATCAAGTGGGCGATGGCTACGGGCTGTTCCTGCCGCGCCTGTTCGACACGCTGGTGGGCAGTGTGATTGCAGCGGCGGCGGTGTTCCTGTTCTTGCCCGACTGGCAAGGCCGCCGTCTGAACAAGGTGCTGGCCAATACCTTGAGCTGTAACAGCCAATACTTGCGGCAGATTTTGCAGCAGTACGCGCAGGGTAAAACGGATGATCTGGCGTACCGGTTGGCGCGACGCAATGCGCACAACGCCGATGCGGCGCTGTCGACCACACTGGCCAACATGCTGATGGAACCGGGGCATTTCCGTAAGGATGCCGACATGGGTTTCCGCTTTTTGGTGCTGTCGCACACCCTCCTCAGCTACTTGTCAGGCTTGGGCGCGCACCGCGACACCCCACTGCCGGGGGACATACGTGAGCAGTTGATTGAGGGCGCGGGGCGGCAGATTGCCGACAGCATTGACCTGATCGCCCAAGGGTTGGCCGCCAAACAACCGGTGGCGGTGCAAAGTGATGAAGAAGAAGCGCTGGCCAATGAACTGGAGCAGATGCCGGACGAACTGGACGAAAGCCAGCGACTGGTGCAAACCCAACTGGCACTGATTTGCCGCCAGCTTGGGCCGTTGCGCACGCTGGCGGCGCATTTGATCAAGACTGCGTAGCGCTGCTCGTCAGCAACCGCTGCGTGTATTCATGTGCCGTAGTCGCTGATCAGGGACGAGGCTGCGATCGAGCGCAAAGCGCCCGTGAGCCCAGGCACCTCGCTGAGGATGGATCACATCCCATGCGCTTTGATCAACCGATCAAAGCTGCCGTCGGCTTTCATGGCGATGATTTCGCGGTCAAAGTCCGAGACGATTTTGGCGTGGTCCGGGTTCTGTAGGCTGACCAGAATATGCAGCTGGTTTTCGCTCAACACCTTGGGCATAAACTCCACCGCATTGCGCACCCGTGCCGACTCACGCGCCAGCCGATACCGCGCCACGTACTCGTCTTCCAGGGTCAGGCTGACACGTCCGGCCACCAGCATGCGCACGGCCATCGCGAAGTTATGCACAGGTATTTTTTTGAGCTGGGTGTGGGTGTCAAATTCGGCTGTGTAGGCGTAACCCGGCACATAGGCAATGCCATAGCCGGATAACTGCGCGAGCGTAGTGAAGTCCACCGGGGAGTCTTTGCGCCGAATAAAGCGCAGACGATTTTGCAGGTAAGGGGCCGAAAACTCGCCAATCTTCATGCGGTCTTCGTCGTACCAGGCGTTGACCAGAATGTCGTAGCGCCCGTTGCGCAAGCCCATCATGGCCCTGGCCCACGGCACCTGTTCGAAACCGCTGCTATAACCCGCGCGAGCCAGGGCGGTACTGACCAGATCGGTGGCCAGCCCGCCATTGACCAGCGTGCCATCCGTAAAGGGGGGCCACAGGTCTCCCACCAGACGCAGCGGTTCAGCACTCGCGTGCTGTGCCCACAAGGTCAATCCCGACACAATCAAAGCCCGACGCAAGCGAGACATGCAAGATCCTTAATGGGTAGCTGCTTATTGTTATTTAGCTAGCATTTAGCCTGGGGCATGCTGATCGCGGTCAAGGCACACATTCGCGGCCTGATCAAAGATAACCGGCAACGGCCTTAAGTTGATATCAAAAAGCCGCATCCGTTGACACTTTTACGCTTGGCGCCCATCGGTATCACGCCTAGTATCAGGCCATCGTCTCTCTCTCAGGACAACACCGTGACCACCGACTGGATCTGTAAACACCACAGCGACTTGGGCAAAGAACAGCTGTACGCCCTGTTGAAACTGCGTTGCGACGTCTTCATTGTTGAGCAGAAATGCGCCTACCCCGACATCGACGGTCAGGATCTGGAGGGCGATACCCTGCATGTAATGGGTTGGCAAAACGATGAACTGGTGGCCTATGCGCGATTACTGGATCCGGCTTCACACGCGGGGGATGTGATCATCGGCCGCGTAATCGTTGCCGCACAAGCCCGAGGAAAAAGCCTGGGCCACGATTTGATGGACTGCGTACTGGAGAACATCAAAGAGAACTGGCCGGGTGAACCCATCTTTTTGTCGGCGCAAGCGCACCTGCAATCGCTGTACGCCAAACACGGCTTTGTCGTCGCGGGCGAGCAGTACCTGGAAGACAACATCCCCCATATCGGCATGCGCCTGACCCCAGGCGATCAGGGATAACCCAGCACCTGCTTGATCTGTTCCACATGCTGGCCAACCCACGCACTGTCGATAGGGCCCCAGCTGTGGATCTGATAACGCCCCGCATGGTTGCGGGCACCGTCCTGTTGCTCGAACTCACACACGATGTCCAGATCGGCCAGGGCGGCAAGGGTGTCCTGCGCGGTGCGGCGCGGCATGCCCGTCATTTCGGTCAAGGCCGGGACGCTACTGGCCAGCTGGCTGTCAATCAGCCAGGCCACGTACAGACGCCGATAAAAGCTGCTTTTGGTTTTGCTGACTTCCATTCAACACTCCTGCTACAGGTTAGATTGCCGCGCTGGCGAGCACGCTCGCAGCGTCAACTGTTCGTCAGGGTTTACCCTGCAAATCGCGCCACGTCAGGTACACCCGCAGGTCGAACTCCAACTGGTGATACCCCGGCTGCATGTACTCGCACAACTTGTAAAAAGCCTTGTTGTGATCGGACTCTTTGAGGTGCGCCAGCTCATGCACCACGATCATGTTCAGAAACTCGGGGGCGGCATCCTTGAACAGCGAAGCCACACGCAGTTCTTTCTTGGACTTGAGCTTGGCACCCTGCACCCGTGAAATCGTGGTGTGCAAACCCAATGCGCGGTGGGTCAAATCCAGTCGGTTATCAAACAGCACTTTGTCAAAAGACGGTGCGTTGCGCAGGTACTCCTGTTTGAGTTCCAGCGCATAGGCATACAGCGCTTTGTCGCTTTGTACCGCATGTTTGGCGGGGTAGCGCTCACTCAGGTAAGCACCCAGTTGATCGCGCTCGATCAGGTGGCGCACTTGATCCTGCAACGTCTGAGGGTAAGCCTGAAGGTATTTGAGAACGGTCATAGGGGCCAACGCACAGCGTAAAAGTGCGCCAGTGTAGCGGCGCCACGGCGATTACTTCCAGTGAATGGGGTTCTGGAGCGTGTCGGCACTCAGTTGCGCCTCATAAAAACGGTACTGTTGACGTCCGGCGCGCTTGGCCTCGTACATCGCCGCGTCGGCTGAACGCAGCAACGTTTCGAGATGGGCATCACCGCCCAGACAGACCGCAATTCCGATGCTGACACCCAGGCTAACGTCCAGCCCCTGGAGGTGCTGGCGTACCGCAATCTTGTCGATCAGTTGCTCCGCGAGCTGCGCGGCCTCACGGGGATCATCCACATTCAAAAGCAGGGTGAATTCATCCCCGCCGATACGCCCCAGAATGTCGCCAGGCCGCGCACAGTGCGTCAATTGGTCAGCGACCCAACTCAAGGCCCGGTCTCCCACTTCATGCCCCAGCGAATCATTAATACGCTTGAAACCATCCAGGTCCAGGTACAACAGCGCCCGCAACTGCGTGCTCGTGTTATCCCGCTCCAGCACTTGCTCAACGGCCCGCTGAAAGCCCCGACGGTTGAGTAACCCCGTCAACGAGTCGGTCACGGCTTGCAACTCAAGCTGATGGTGCAGCAGGCAGACTTCAGACATGTCCAGCACCGTGACGACCATCGCCTGTTGCTGGCCGCTCAACGGCGCGCAGGATAGCGTCACAGGCAACAATTGAGCGTCAACGCAGCGCAAAATGGCGTCGTGAACGCGATAGATTTCCCCTCTTAGGTACCCGCGATAAATGGCGGACTCAAACCAGTCAGGTACATGGGGCTTTTGCAGAAAGTCCAGTAGTGGCACCCCCTTCAGCGCTGCCACCGGCACTTTGAGCAACCGCGAAATAGCAGGATTGGCAAAGCGGATACGGCCGTCTTCATTGACCACCAAAATCCCCTCTGCAGCGTTCTCCAAAACCGAGGCGTTGAACGCTTGGGCAATCTCCAGATCGTGGCTCAAGCGACGCAATGCGCGGGTATTACTCTGCTGCTCAAGCAGTGCCTGCACTTTGGGTTTGAGGATCTGCGCGTCAAACGGCTTGAGCAGGTAGTCCACCGCGCCACAGGCGTAGCCCTCAAGCACGGCATCACGCGATTGCGCATTGCCCGTCAAAAAAATAATCGGTGTAAAGCGAGTGCGCTGGCTGCCACGCATCAGCCGGGCGACTTCGAACCCGTCCATGCCTGGCATGTGCACGTCCAGCAGCACCAGGTCGACCTCATTGCGCAGCAAGATATCCAACGCTGCCACGCCGGATACAGCGGTGAGAATTTGCCAATCTTCACGCTGCAACAACGCCTGCATGCTGACCAGATTTTCGGGGTAATCATCCACTACCAAAAGAACAGAGCCAGTGTCGACTGACTTCGTGTGCACGCATTCCATGCTGCTTCTCTATTTGACTGTCCTGAACTCAGGTGAAAACCGGACAAAACTGAGGGTTAACTCTAAACCCGAGCCTCACAAAGCAGAAGTGATACGCACCTACACATGTGGACATAAATGGATCCAACCGACTAACGGTATAGCTGTTTAACCCCGCTTGTAATGCTGGCTTTACGCTTGCGTGACCATTCGTTGTCGCCCATAAAAAAGTGCCATCACTTTAACTGGCCATACCGTTCGTCCTATAAAGACCGCCCTTCAAAGCCATGGACCAATCGCCTCAACCGCGTTTGATGCCTGTAAGTGCAGCTGCCCAAGGCCTGAAACATGATCGATCTGGCAACCTGGAACCTGAGTGTTCCTGTCGGCACCACGCCGACGACCATCGACACCCCTCGCCTGCTTAAAGGTTTCAAGAATGTGTATTTTCACGCCGACACCGGCACCCTGTTTTTTTGGGCACCCGTCACCGGCAGTACCACCGTCAACGCCATCTACCCTCGCAGCGAACTGCGCGAGACCCGCGCCGATGGCTCCCTGCGCAACTGGCTATACCCCAGCGCCAACCATTTTTTGAATGCCACCCTCGCGGTCAATCAAGTGCCGTCATCGGGCAAGATCGTGATCGGGCAGATCCACGCGTTTCAAAGCCAACAGCCCATGCTCAAGCTTGAGTATCAGTACAAGACCAGCAAGCTCAGTGGCAACCTGGTGGCCAAGGTGCGCATACGGCCCAATGACACCACGATAAAAACCGTCACCGTGGCCGAAAATGTGCCGCTGGCAAAAAGCTTCACCTATGTGATCAACCTGACACCCGACGGTACGCTGAACATCAAGGGCGCCAATAAGGAGTGGCACAGCCCCATCAGCGCCACCTGGCGCGACAAACCGCTGTATTTCAAGGCGGGCGCCTACGTGCAGGACAACACCGGCAATAGCAAGGAAGGCGCTCAGGTCACGTTCAGCAAGCTGGACATCGACCACGACGCGCCGTGAGTCAAACGCAGAGCCGCACTGGCGGCTCTGCGATCAGCGCATCACTGACCGAATGGCACGGGATGCGGGGTTTGCGGGGAGGAAGGTGGCAGCTGCGGCAACTTGAAATCCGGCTGATCGCCCGTCAGGGTTTTAAGAAAGGCCACGATCTGGCCGACTTCTTCCTGGCTCAACTTGCGACCTAATTGCAGGCGGGCCATCACATCCACTGCCTCGTCCAGATTCCAGTACGCGCCGTCATGGAAGTAGGGGTAGGTCAGTTCCACGTTACGCAAGGTTGGGACCTTGAACAGCATGCGGTCGGTGTCTTTACCCGTCAGACCTGCCACACCCTGCGAGGGGTTTTGGGTGACATAAGGTTCGATCATGCCCATCTTCTGCATCGAAGCACCGCCCACCGCTTCGCCGTTATGGCACGCAATGCAGCCCGTGCTTTTGAACAGCTCATAACCTTTGAGCGCGGTTGGGCTGAGGGCGTCTTTCTCGCCCTTCAACCAGCGATCGAACGGCGCATTGGGCGTGACCAGGGTTTCTTCAAACGCCGCCAGCGCATCGGTGATGTGGTCGATGCTGACCGTGTCGTCGCCATACACCGCCTTGAAAGAGTCGCGGTATTGCGGGATCGAACGCACCACATCGGACGCCAGGTTATGGGTAAAGCCCATCTCACCGGGGTTGGCGATAGGCCCACCGGCCTGCTCCTTGAGCGTCTTGGCGCGCCCGTCCCAGAACTGCACCACGTTCAGGCTGGAATTGAGCACGGTCGGTGAGTTGATCGGCCCTTGATGCCAGTTGTGCCCGATTGAGGTGGGCAAGTTATCGCTGCCGCCCATGCTCAGGTTGTGGCACGAGTTACAGGAAATAAACCCGGACTTGGACAAGCGCGGGTCAAACCACAACTGCTTACCCAGCTCCACCTTCGCCGGGTCGGTGATGTTCGCCGGTTGTATCGGCTGTATCGGTTCATTCATGGGCGCAGCGGCCCACGCCTGCGCCCCCAGCATCAAACTACAGAGTGCGACCCACGGTTTAATCACGGTTGTTCTCCATCACGTTATGGTTTTTTGATCACTATGGGTCAGTTGCCGTGATGGCCAGATGATACGGGTCAAGGGATGCGGCCCCGGCAAAAAGTCGGATGTTTCCACATGTAAATGAAGGGCGTTTCCGAGAAGGTGTTTTCACCTCAGCCACTGCTTGCGGGCCGGAAAGTCAGCGGACTATCTTCTTGAGTCGCCGAGTGCCTTGGCTCAATTGATGATCCCAGTGGAACAACCATGAAAAAAAAGCGCGACGATCACCAGCACGACGAATCGACCCGGCGCATTGTGGATGAGCTTGATGCCGAGCCTGCGCCGCTCGACAGCCTGAACCCAACCCGCAACGATGACGTTTCCCCGGCCTCGCCTTTCGCCGTGCGGGGCAACGTGCGGGCGCTGGAGGCGTTGAAGCATGTGTCGATGCTGCTCAAAAGCGCCGAAGAAGTCTCGGATGAAATCACCGAGCGGGCCAGTGGCATTGAGCGCGGCTTGGTGTGGTCGCTGGTGCACTCGGTCGAAATGTCACGCGCGCTGGTGGATGCGCTGCTCAAGGGCAACGGCGTCGACCCCGAGTCGCTGTAGGCACAAAACCTGTAGCCGCTGACGCGTAATGCGAGATTGGATACGTCAGATACAGACCCACCAGCGCAACGCGCCCGATCGCAGCCTCGTTCCTCGACAGCGACTACAAAACGCGAATACACCTCTCCTTACGTGACCGTCTGCTGCGCGCGTTCATGCAGCCAGTCGATAAATACCTGCACGCGTTTTGGCACGGCGCTGAGCGGTGGATGCACCAGGTAATAGTCGTAGTGGCCGCACACACTGAAGTCGGCAAAAGGCAGGATCAGTTCGCCGCTATCGACGCGCTTTTGCACCAGTTGCTGACGACCAATGGCAATACCCGCGTGGTTCATCGCGGCTGTCACGCTCAAGTCTGAGCGATCAAAGGTCAAGGTGCGTTTGGGCAAGGCATCGAGCAGGTTGTGCTGCTGCGCCCATAACGTCCACTCGGCATCGAACGCCGCATGGTCCCAGGCCAGAGAGTCGTGCAACGTGGTGCACAACTTCAAGTTTTGCGGGTTATTGAGCAAGTCGTGGCGTTGCGCATACGCAGGGCTGCACACCGGGGCCAGGCGTTCTTGCATCAAACACTGGCTAGCCAGGCCCGGAAACTCGCCATTGGCGTAGTACAAGGCCAAATCGAATTTGCGGGTGCGAAAGTCGACGTTGTCATTGCCCACGCGCAGGTCCAGTGAGACCGAAGGGTATCGCTCTAGAAAGTCGGCCAGCCGGGGGACGAGCCAGCACTGCGCGACCGAGGGCCTGACATACAGCGCAATCGAGCCAGCAATGTCGGCCTGTGACGAATGCTCAAGGGCCTCGGACAACTCGCCCATCGCCTGCTGCAAAATGTCAAAAATGCGTTCGCCTTCATCGGTCAGGTTGACCTGACGGGTCAGACGCAGGAACAACTTCATCTCCAGTGCCGTTTCAAGCCGACTGATCCGGTGGCTGACCGCACTGGCGGTCAAGCACAGTTCTTGCGCAGCCCGCGCGAAACTCAAATGCCGGGCAGCCACCAGAAACGTATGCAGGTTGGCAAACTGGTTACTGTTGAGCCTGGCACTGATGCGCGGGGGAAGGTTGAGCATGGTGATGTGAGTGAGCCAAAAAGGGTGATCAGGCCGGATATGGCCGGGTGCATAGTGCCATATCCGGTGTGATGCCTGAATCGAGTATCGGCTCAACCTTGGGCCAGCAACGCGCGGCCCTTGCTGATGTAAGCATCCATCTCGTCTGCGGGCACCCGATTGCCGCCCGTGGCCCAGATCAGGTGGGTGGCGTTTAG
The DNA here is from genome assembly GCF_016812185.1 of Pseudomonas weihenstephanensis. Taxonomy (NCBI): domain Bacteria; kingdom Pseudomonadati; phylum Pseudomonadota; class Gammaproteobacteria; order Pseudomonadales; family Pseudomonadaceae; genus Pseudomonas; species Pseudomonas weihenstephanensis. The sequence goes on from NZ_JAAEBV010000002.1 coordinate 156,570, forward strand.
CAGGTGTTGCGCATCCAGCCCCAGGCGGGCCAGGTAGCCTTGCCGATCGGCCTGCACCCTGGCAATACCGGGTACGCCCGCCAGCGCAGAGGGTTCAAGGCGCAGGCCTTGATTGCGCTCCATCAGGGCCAGCAGGCTGTACATTTCTTCGTCGCTGACGGTGTAAAAACCATCGAGCAGACGCTGCATGGCCTTGCCCACAAACCCGGAAGCACGGCCCACGGCCAGACCGTCGGCGGCCGTCACGTTATCAATCCCGAAATCCTGAACACTGACCTGATCATGCAGCCCGGTATACACGCCCAGCAGCATGCAGGGCGAATGGGTAGGCTCGGCGAAAATGCAATGCACGGCATCGCCAAAGGCCAGCTTGAGGCCGAACGCTACTCCGCCAGGGGCGCCACCCACACCACACGGCAAGTACACAAACAACGGATGTTGCGCGTCGACGGTGATGTGCTCATCCGCCAATTGTTGTTTCAGGCGTTCGCCGGCCACGGCATAGCCGAGGAACAAATTGACCGAGTTTTCATCGTCGACAAAATGGCAGCCCGGATCGGCTTCAGCCTGTTGTCGCCCTTGAGCCACAGCCGCGCTGTAATCACTGGCGTACTCAATCACGCTCACCCCATGGGCGCGCAAAGTGTCCTTTTTCCACTGCCGCGCATCGGCTGACATGTGCACCGTCACCTGAAAGCCCAAGGCAGCGCCCATGATGCCAATCGACATGCCAAGGTTGCCGGTGGAGCCGACGGCGATTTTGTATTGACCAAAAAACGCCCGCGCCTGATCGCTGTGCAACACGGCGTAATCATCATCGAGGCTCATCAATTTAGCGGCCAGCGCGAGGTCTTCGGCATGCTTGAGCACTTCATAAATCCCCCCTCGCGCCTTGATCGACCCCGAGATGGGCAAGTGGCTGTCGCGCTTGAGCCACAGCGCGCCTGACAAAGCCAGCCCATAGCGCTCTGCGAGCACGGTTTGCAATTGCGCGACCGGTACCACATCCGATTCAACAATGCCGTTGCTGGCCGCGGTTTCAGGAAATGCACGACACAGGTAGGGAGCAAACCGTGCGAGCCGGGCACTGGCATCGGCCACGTCCGCAGCACCCAGCCCTACATCGCCAAGCGCCTGCGCTGCGGGTGCCAGGCCGGGGTTGAACCAGGTGGTCTCGTGCAGGGCGACCAGATCGCTAATCAGTGGATAGCTGGCGCACCAGCTTTCAAGTGTTCTGCCCAAAATCATGATGGAGTCCCTTAAACAGTCAGACTAAAAGACGGATTGGATCGATCGCCGAGGCGCTCTTTGCTTCGCGCAATTAAACGTGACATCCGCGGAGGCTGACAAAGGATGGATGTTCAGGGGACAGGTGATAAGGGGTCATGTGTCGTGACTGACTTGACCCCTTTTTTACCGGCACCGACTGCTCAGGCAGAGCAGTCAGGCGTTTGCAGGCAGAGTCAGAAGTCCCAGCGCGTGGTCACCATCACGTTACGCGGCTCACCATAAATGGCCGAGTTATAGAAGCCGATGTTGGTGTAGTAATACTTGTCGAACACGTTATTGACGTTAACGGTGGTCGACAGGTTTTCCGTGAATTGATAACGGGTCATCAAATCAACTACCCAGTACGGCTTTTGCGAGAAGTCTTCGTAGCGGTCTTTGGGGCCGTTATACATCTCTTGCCAGGCCGTGCTCTGCCAGCGTGCGCCACCGCCCACAGAAACTTTGTCGAGGGCGCCCTTGAGTTTGTAAATGGTGTAGAAACTGAGCTGGTCTTCAGGCTCAAACGTCGAAATCTTCTTACCCGTGTCATCGCGCACCACCTTGTGCGTATAACCGCCCTGCACGCTCCAACCCGGGCTGAGCTCACCGGATATTTCCAGTTCATAGCCCTTGGTGCGCGCGGCCGTGCCCTTGAAGGCATAGTTGGGCGGGGTGGGCACCAGGTTGTTCCAGGCATCGTCCGGGATAGGGCGATTGCTTTCCTTGACTTCAAAATACGCGAGGCTGGCGTTCAAGCGACCGTCGAACATTTCGCTCTTGAGGCCGATTTCATAGTTTTCACCCTGGTCCGGGTCAAGCATCTTGCTGTGGCGATCCAGGTTGTAGAACTCCTGCGGCATGAACACATCGGTGTAGCTGGCATAGGCTGTCAGGTAATCGGTCAGGTCATAGGTGATGCCCGCGTAGGGAATCACCCGTCCCGACTCACGATACGTATTGGTGGTGCCGGTCAGGGTGTAATCGACGACCCGGGCGCCCAGAAAGACGTTCAGCTCATCGGTGACATTGAGCCGCGTCGTGGCGTACACACCGGTCTGGCGCACCGTGTCATCGCTGACTTGCGACGCTTTGCCCCAATCAGGTTTGGCCAGGTGGCCCTTCCAGTTGAAGTAATCGACCAGATTGGGCGTGCCAAACGTGACATCCCAATAGCCTTTGCCTTGCCAGTTGGCTTTGCTGATCGAGCCGCCCAGTACCAGTTCGTGTTCACGACCCAAAAAATTGTAGGGGCCGCTGACATAGATGTCGGCCGCATCGCTGGTGGTTTCGCCTTTGTAGCGCTGTGCGTTGATGGTGGCAGTGCCGTCCATCGCCGGCTGGTTGAACTGGATGGCCCCCAACTGGGCATCGTAGCCATTGAGCTTGTGATCCAGTTGCAGTTTGCCGACCCAACCGCCACCCAGATCCTGTTCCAGCGTTGCAAACACGGTGCGGGTGTATTGCTGCCAACTGCTCCAGTCAGTGGCGTTGCTGAATGAGCGTTTGGCGCTGTTGATCTCGCCTGCATAGTTGTACAGCGGAAAGCTCCCCGACCAGGTTGAGCCTTGGGGCTTGTTGTCCTGATAGTCGGCGCCCACGGTCAGCAACGTGTCCGGCGTGAGGTCGGCTTCGAGGATGCCGTAGAACACCGAACTCTGGTTGGAGTAGCGGTCGATGTACGACTGGCGGTCCTGATAGGCCGCCACGGCACGCCCCCGCACATGACCGCTTTCGGTCAACGGGCCGCTGACATCGGCTTCCGTGCGGTAGTTGTCCCAAGAACCCGCGCCGGTGGTGATATGGCCATGAAACTCGCGGGTAGGTTTTTTACGCACCAGGTTGATGGTGCCGCCCAGCGAACCGGCGCCGCTGAGCAGCCCCGACGCCCCCTTGAGCACCTCGATCCGGTCATAGATCGCCATGTCACTCAGCGTATTGCCCGCCGAATAGGCCACGTTGCGCACCGCCGAGGGAATACCGTCGTACTGGAAGTTGTTGATCGAAAAACCGCGCGAGTAATAGTTGGTGCGGTCTGTGTCATACGCCGACACAGTGATGCCCGGTGTATGGCGCATCACGTCATCAACGTTATCGAGCGCGAAGTCATCCATGTGCTGACGGGTGATGACACTGATCGATTGCGGTGTCTCGCGGGGTTTGAGCACCATGCGCGTGGCGGTGGCGATATAGCCCGGCGTGTACGAGCCAGTGCCCTCGGTCACCGTGCCCAACTGGTTAGTCACAACCTCGGTGGCGCCCAACTCCAGAGCGGACTGAATACGGCTGGCGACCAACACATAGCCTCCATTGCGTTGACGCTCGGCTTGCAGCCCGCTGTTGGCCAGCAAGCGGTCCAGCCCTTCCTCAATGCTGTAGGAACCTTCAAGCCCGCCCGTGGTGAGATCACGCGCCTGTTGGGTATCGAACGAAATCGTCACCCCCGCTTGCACGCCAAATTGAGTCAGGGCGCTGCCCAGCGGGCCGGGGGCTATCTGGTACACCGCCTGGCTTTGGGCATACGCCACAGCCGGAGTCAACGCCAATGCAGACAGGCTGGCGAGGGAGGCGCCCAATACCGTCAGGCGCACAGCGCGGGTTATTTTATGAGTGGCACTGAGGGGGAGCGGGAGCATTCGGAGATCCTTGCGTTGTCATGGCACAAACTCGCTACGAGCGTGGCTTATGTCATTGACGGATGAGAATCGAAATCAGCAAGGTTAAAACTCAAACCTTTTGCATCGGCGCTCAGGCCGGTTCGATGCTGGCCCAATAGCGGGTCATGAAACGAACCTTTACCGGCAGGGTTTTGCTGAGATTCTCCAGCACTGTTTCTGTATCATCGATACGAAACGCCCCTGAAATGCGTAAGTCTTGAACTGCTGCCGCACAGTGCAGAACCCCCGGACGATAGCGACTCAACTCATCCACAAAGTCGCCCAGCCGCCAGTCGTCCACACTCAACATGCCGTGTACCCAAGCCGTCGAGCCTGCGGATAAAGGGCGAATGGCATCGACACCCTCGCGGTCGAACGTGACTTGCTGCCCCGCCTCCAGTCGCACGGGCTGACCGGCAAAGCGGTAGGCCGACACTTCGACAGCGGCCTGCAGCACCCCGACCCGAGTGTGCCCGGACAGTTGACGCACGCTGAACTGCGTACCCAGTGCGCGAACGCGACCTTGGGCGGTGTCCACGATAAAGGGACGTTGGGCCGGGTCCTTGGCGGTCTGAATCAAGATTTCACCCCGGTACAGCTGGATCAGCCGTTGGTGTGAGTCAAAACGCACATCCAGCGCCGTGTCGGCATTGAGTTCCAGCTGGGAGCCATCCGCAAGCGCAAGCGTGCGCCGTTCACGGCTGCCCGTGCGTTGCCGGGCCAGCATCGAGCGGTACGGCACCTCTTCAACCGCCAGCCAGCCACACGCGCCTGCGGCCAGCAGCACACTGAGTATTTTCAACACTTCACGGCGCTGTGCCTTGGCGGCACTGAGACTGGACAAAGCCGACTGGCGGGGCACCCTGGCCCATTGTTGCTGAAGTTTCTCGACACGCGACCACGCAGCCGCATGCTGGGGACTGGCGTCCAGCCAGGTTTGCCACGCACGGGATGTGGCCTCGCACTGCGCGCCGTCATTCAATTGCACGAACCACGTCGCCGCGGCCTCAAGCGTCTTGAGGTCAGGCGCGCGGCTCATTCGTCCTCCATCAGCAACAGGCAGCGGGTCATGGCGCGAATCAAATGGTTTTTCACGGTGGTGACGGACACACCGAACCGTTCGGCTGCCGCCACGTAACTCAGCCCTTCAAGCTGCACGGCGAGGAAGATCTCGCGGGTGCGGCTGCCCAATTCATCGAGCAGCGTATCGATCGAGACCAGCATTTCGATGATCGACAGACGCGTCTCGGGCGACACATCCACCGGCTCTGGACGTAGCGACAGCGTGTGCAGATAGGCTTGCTCAATGGTGCGGCGGCGCGATTTATCGATCATCAGCGAACGCGCAATCGCGCTCAGATAGCCCCGCGGTTCGCGGATCGGCGTGTCGATACGCGCCGTCATGACGCGCACAAACGTATCCTGGGCCAAGTCCGATGCATCGGCCGCATTGCCCAATCGCACCCGCAACCAGCCCTTCAGCCAACTGTTGTGGTCGCTGTACAACTGATGAAAAGCTGAACGTTCAAGCGCCGACATGAGCATGCCACCAATGCGTAAATGGTAATCGCTCGCATTGTCGTGATGGCACGCTGATTATGCAAGGGGGATTCGACAGCAGGGGTTGGCCGGGCAACAGGCATAAAAAAATCCGCAGTCCCTGAAGACTCCGGATTTTCGGGTTGCGTGCGGCGGGTCGCTCAAGATTCAGCTATTAACCGGGCAACACTTTCTGCCTTTTTACAGGAGCCAGCGAGGGCTGCGAGCTTTTGATCTTGAAAGCCCACAGCCTTCGCCAGCACCTAAAAACAGGCCTTAGTTGACCTTGGCGTTCAGTTCACCCTTGAGGTAACGCTGGTACATGGCTTCCAGGGAGATCGGCTTGATCTTCGAAGCGTTGCCAGCGGTACCGAAGGCTTCGTAACGGGCGATGCACACGTCACGCATGGCCGTCACGGTCGCGCCGAAGAACTTGCGCGGGTCAAACTCGCTTGGGTTGGTCGCCATCAGGCGACGCATGGCGCCCGTCGATGCCAGACGCAAGTCGGTATCGATGTTGACCTTGCGCACGCCGTGCTTGATGCCTTCAACGATTTCTTCAACCGGCACACCGTAGGTTTCCTTGATGTCGCCGCCGTACTCGTTGATGATTTTCAGCCACTCTTGCGGCACCGAAGACGAACCGTGCATCACCAGGTGAGTGTTCGGAATACGTTTGTGGATTTCTTTGATGCGGTCAATCGCCAACACGTCGCCGGTCGGTGGCTTGGTGAACTTGTACGCGCCGTGGGACGTACCAATGGCAATGGCCAGGGCGTCCACTTGGGTGCGCTTCACAAAGTCAGCCGCTTCTTCCGGGTCGGTCAGCATTTGGCTGTGATCCAGCACGCCTTCAGCGCCGATACCGTCTTCTTCGCCGGCCATACCGGTTTCCAGCGAACCCAGGCAGCCCAGCTCGCCTTCTACCGACACACCACACGCATGCGCCAGCGCAACTGTCTGCTGGGTGACACGCACGTTGTAATCGTAGTCAGTCGGGGTCTTGCCGTCTTCGCCGAGCGAGCCGTCCATCATCACCGAGCTGAAACCCAGCTGGATCGAACGTTGGCACACGTCAGGGCTGGTGCCGTGGTCCTGGTGCATGCACACCGGGATATGCGGGAACTCTTCGATTGCAGCCAGAATCAGGTGACGCAGGAACGGAGCGCCTGCGTACTTGCGCGCACCGGCCGAAGCCTGAACGATCACCGGGGAGTCAGTCTTGTCAGCGGCTTCCATAATGGCGCGCATCTGCTCAAGGTTGTTGACGTTAAAAGCTGGAACGCCGTAGCCGAATTCGGCGGCGTGGTCCAGCATCTGACGCATGCTGATAAGTGCCATTGTGTGTCTCTCTCCCGGACGAGGGTCGTTAATCGTGCAAGCCTGCCGTAGCGGCAGCTGCTATTCAAGTTTTTGCAGATCGGGGGTTTAGCCCTTTGCTGCGAATTCGTTTTCGCTGAAACGTTACAGCTCCAGCCATAGCTACACGCCGCTCTGTAGGAGCTGGCGTGTTCAAATCATGGGCACCCGCGTACTTTTGAAGGCGTGGGTGACTCGTATTTTTCCAGCGCTTGCGGCCCTGATCGTTTATTGACCAATGGCAAGCTCTGCGCCTGCCAGTCGGCCTGATAGCAGCCGCTCTCTTCAGGCGTAGCCGCTTCAGGTACTGGCTCGCTTGAACCGGCGCAACCGGCCAACAAGCCCGCGATCATCAACAGCGGTAACAACTTGACCATGTCCATGCTTCCTTTCAGGGCCTGAATCATTTTCAGGCTTTGGCGCGGCTTTCCAGCACTTCTACAGCAGGCAGCACTTTGCCTTCAACGAACTCAAGGAATGCACCGCCACCGGTGGAGATGTAGGAAATTTGATCGGCCACACCGTACTTGTCGATGGCCGCCAATGTGTCGCCGCCGCCTGCAATAGAAAATGCAGCGCTGTCGGCGATGGCCTTGGCCAGCACTTTGGTACCGTTGCCGAACTGATCGAACTCGAACACGCCGACAGGTCCGTTCCACAGGATAGTCTTCGAGGTCTTCAACAGCTGCGCGAAGTGCTCGGCTGTTTGTGGGCCGATATCCAGAATCATGTCGTCTGCTGCCACGTCAGCAATCAGCTTGACGGTGGCTTCGGCGCTTTCAGCAAATTCCTTGGCCACGACCACATCGGTAGGCAACGGCACGTTGACCTTGGCGGCGATGGCACGCGCGGTGTCCAGCAAATCAGGCTCGTACAGCGATTTGCCCACCGGATGACCGGCCGCCGCGAGGAACGTGTTGGCAATGCCACCGCCAACGATCAGCAGGTCGCAGATCTGGCTCAGGCTGTTGAGTACGTCAAGTTTGGTCGACACCTTGGAGCCTGCAACAATCGCAGCCATTGGCTTGGCCGGAGCGCCCAGGGCTTTGCCCAGTGCGTCCAGTTCCGCCGCCAGCAACGGCCCCGCGGCCGCCACTTTGGCGAACTTGGCCACGCCGTGGGTCGAGCCTTCGGCGCGGTGTGCAGTGCCAAAGGCATCCATCACAAACACGTCGCACAGGGCCGCGTATTGCTTGGCCAATTCGTCGGCGTTTTTCTTTTCGCCTTTGTTGAAGCGCACGTTTTCGAACAGCACGATGTCGCCGGCTTTAACGTCCACGCCATTGAGGTAGTCGCTCACCAGCGGCACTTCACGGCCCAGCGCCTTGCTCAAGTAATCAGCAACAGGCTTGAGGCTGTTTTCTGCTGAAAACTCGCCTTCAGTCGGACGGCCCAGGTGCGAGCAGACCATGACTGCCGCGCCTTTTTCCAACGCCAGCTTGATGGTCGGCAGCGAAGCAAGGATGCGCGCATCGCTGGTGACAACACCGTCCTTGACTGGGACGTTGAGGTCTTCGCGGATCAGCACGCGCTTACCTTGCAGATCGAGGTCGGTCATCTTCAACACGGTCATGGGTCGCAGTTCCTGAGTTTCTAATGTTAGAGAGCGGGTTTTGGGTGAGTTACGTGCAGATAGTGCTCAGCCACATCGATCATTCGATTGGCAAACCCCCATTCGTTGTCGAACCACGCCAGCAGGTTCACCAGCCGGGGGCCGGAAACGCGGGTCTGGCTGGCGTCAACAATCGCCGAATGCGGGTCATGGTTGAAATCACAGCTGGCGTGCGGCAACTCGGTGTATGCCAACAAGCCTTTGAGCGGGCCGCTGGTGGCAGCCTCGCGCAGCATATCGTTCACTTCCTGCGCGGTTGTGTCGCGCGCAGTGGTCAACGTGATATCCAGGCACGACACATTCAAGGTCGGCACCCGTACGGCTTTGGCTTGAATTCGGCCAGCAAGTTCCGGCAACAAACGTTCGATGCCTTTAGCCAGACCGGTGGACACCGGAATCACAGACTGAAACGCCGAACGTGTACGACGAAGGTCTTCGTCATGGTAAGCGTCAATCACCGGCTGATCGTTCATCGCCGAGTGAATGGTGGTGATCGACACGTATTCCAGACCAAACGCTTTATCCAGCAAGCGCAGCAGCGGCACGCCGCAGTTGGTGGTGCAAGAAGCGTTGGAAATCAGGCGTTCGGTACCGCTCAGGCTGTGCTGGTTCACGCCGTACACGATGGTGGCGTCAGCATCTGCCTCGCTGGCCATCGGTTGCGAAAACAGCACCGCCGGTGCGCCGGCATCCAGAAAACGTTGGCCGTCAGCGCGCGTGTTGTAGGCACCGGAGCATTCCAGCACCAGATCTACGCCCAATGCGGCCCAGTCGATGCCTTCCGGAGTGGCACTGCGGAACACTTTCACGCAGTCGCCATTGATATGCAGGCAGTCGCCTTCGATCCGTATCTCGCCGGGAAACCGGCCATGTGTGGAGTCGAAGCGCGTCAAATATTCGAGACTGGCCATGTCGGCCAAATCATTAAGTGCAACAATTTCAAACCCGGCAGCCGCGCCTCGTTCAAACAACGCCCGCAAGACACAACGACCAATGCGGCCGTAGCCGTTGAGTGCAACTTTGTAAGGACGCAGTTCAGGCATGGGGTTCTCTTATTCAAAACCTGTAGTCGCTGCCAAAGGCTGCGACAAGGACCGCAGGGCCTTCAAGAAACGGGTTGCAGAGCAACCCTTCGCAGCCTGCGGCAGCGACTACGGGGAGCGCGGCAGCCAAGGGCCACCGCGTTGTGATTTAGTCTTCCAGCAGTTCTTGGGCCTGATCCAGGATGTTTTCCAGGGTGAAACCGAACTCCTCGAACAAGGCAGGCGCAGGCGCCGACTCGCCGTAGGTGGTCATGCCGATGACGCGACCTTCCAGACCCACGTACTTGTACCAGTAGTCCGCGTGGGACGCTTCGATGGCAATACGCGCGCTGACTTGCAACGGCAGAACCGACTGCTTGTAGCCTGCGTCCTGAGCTTCATACACGCTGGTGCACGGCATCGACACCACACGGACCTTGCGGCCTTGCTCGGTCAGCTTCTCGTATGCCTGAACGGTCAGGCCAATTTCAGAACCGGCGGAGATCAGGATCAGCTCAGGCTCGCCTGCGCAATCTTTGAGCACGTAACCGCCCCGGTTGATGTCGGCAATTTGCGCGGCATCACGGGTTTGGTGATTCAGGTTCTGACGCGAGAAGATCAGCGCCGACGGGCCGTCTTTACGCTCAAGGGCGAATTTCCAGGCCGCTGCGGATTCAACCGCGTCGGCAGGGCGCCAGGTGTCCAGGTTCGGCGTGGTACGCAGGCTGGTCAGTTGCTCGACCGGCTGGTGCGTCGGGCCGTCTTCGCCCAGACCGATGGAGTCGTGGGTGAACACGTAGATCACACGCTGCTTCATCAAAGCCGACATGCGGATCGCGTTGCGGGCGTATTCCATGAACATCAGGAAGGTCGCGCCGTAAGGCACCAGGCCGCCATGCACGGCAACGCCGTTCATGATCGCGCTCATGCCGAACTCACGCACACCGTAGTACATGTAGTTACCGCTGGCGTCCTCAGCCGACACACCTTTGCAACCTTTCCACAGGGTCAGGTTGGAACCGGCCAGGTCAGCCGAACCGCCGAGCAGTTCCGGCAACAGCGGGCCGAACGCGTTCAGGGTGTTCTGGCTGGCTTTACGGCTGGCGATGGTCTCGCCTTTGGCGGCCACTTCATTGATGTAGGCCGTCGCCTTGGCATCGAAGTCGGCAGGCAGGTCGCCCTTAAGACGACGGGACAGCTCAGACGCCAGTTCCGGGAATGCGGCAGCATAGGCTGCGAAGCGCTTGTCCCACTCGGATTCAACCGCGGCACCGGCCTGCTTGGCATCCCATTCGGCGTAAATATCGGCCGGAATTTCAAACGGCGCGTAGTTCCAGTTCAGCGCGGTGCGGGTCAAGGCGATTTCGTCGTTACCCAGTGGGGCACCGTGGCAATCTTCCTTGCCCTGCTTGTTTGGCGAGCCAAAACCGATGGTGGTTTTGCAGCAGATCAGGGTTGGCTGATCGCTTTTGCGCGCGGTTTCGATCGCGGTTTTGATTTCTTCCGGGTCGTGACCGTCAACGTTGCGGATCACTTGCCAGTTGTAGGCTTCGAAACGCTTTGGCGTGTCGTCGGTGAACCAGCCTTCAACTTCGCCATCAATGGAGATGCCGTTGTCGTCGTAGAAGGCGATCAGTTTGCCCAGGCCCAAGGTACCGGCCAGTGAGCCAACTTCGTGGGAAATGCCTTCCATCATGCAGCCATCACCCAGGAACACGTAGGTGTGGTGATCAACAATGTCGTGGCCAGGACGGTTGAACTGCGCGCCCATGACTTTTTCTGCCAGGGCAAAACCCACGGCGTTGGCCAAACCCTGACCCAATGGACCGGTCGTGGTTTCAACGCCCGGCGTGTAGCCCAGCTCCGGGTGACCGGGGGTGCGGCTGTGCAACTGGCGGAAGTTTTTCAGGTCATCGATCGACAGGTCGTAACCGGTCAGGTGCAGCAACGAGTAGATCAGCATCGAACCGTGGCCGTTGGACAGCACGAAGCGGTCACGGTCAGCGAACGACGGGTTGCTCGGGTTGTGCTTCAGATAATCGCGCCACAGAACTTCGGCGATATCCGCCATGCCCATAGGGGCACCTGGATGGCCGCTGTTGGCTTTTTGCACGGCATCCATGCTGAGTGCACGAATGGCGTTGGCACGCTCACGACGGCTGGGCATCGCTGTTCTCCTGGGTATTGATAAATAAAACGAAACGGAAAAAAGGCGAGCATTTTCCCTCAGGCAGCGCCCTCGGGCAATGACAGATAGTCACTTGAGCGGTTTTTCCTGCGCTTAACCGTTCAATCTGCTGAGGATTGGCCCGCTTCGCTCGTCCATTCACAGAACCCGTCCGACAAACGCACCACTTATCGACCAATATCAAAAAGTTTTGATATTGAACTTGCGACGACACAAACGGGTAACTAGACTGCCACCCCATGAACTTACGCGTGCCTTCAATTCGCCATGACGATTGCGACGAGCTCTCCGCCCTGTGCAAGGCTGGAGGTGATCCGCTGCGACTCAATGTGCTGCGCGCGTTGGCCAATGATTCATTTGGTGTGCTGGAGCTGACGCAGATTTTTGCAACCGGCCAGTCGGGCATGAGCCATCACCTCAAGGTGCTGTCCCAGGCCAGGCTGGTGGCCACCCGCCGCGAGGGCAATGCGATCTTTTATCGCCGCGCCCTGCCGCACACCGAGCAACTGGGCGGCACGTTACACGCCGCGCTGCTGGAGGAGGTCGACAACCTGACCTTGCCCGCAGAGGTACAAGCACGCATCAGCGCCGTACACCGGCAGCGTGCTGCCGCTAGCCAAGATTTTTTCTCACGCATTGCCGAGAAGTTTCGCGCCCAGCAAGACCTGATTGCAGGCTTGCCGCAGTACCGGGACAGCGTACTGGCACTGCTCGACAAACTGAGTTTTAGCCCTGCGGCCACGGCCCTTGAAGTCGGCCCCGGCGACGGCAGCTTTTTGCCTGATCTGGCCCGCCGCTTTCATCAGGTCACGGCACTGGACAACAGCCCGGCGATGCTCGAACTGGCGCGCCAGGTGTGTGAGCGAGAAGCGCTGAGCAACGTCAGCCTGACCTTGGCAGACGCGCTCAACGGTTCGCAGATCCAGGTCGATTGCGTGGTGGTGAACATGGTCTTGCACCATTTCGCCGCACCGGCCGACGCATTAAAGCAACTGGCCACCCTGCTGCAACCTGGCGGTAGCCTGCTGGTAACAGAGTTGTGTAGCCATAATCAGGCGTGGGCCCGCGAGGCGTGCGGTGATTTATGGTTAGGTTTTGAACAAGATGATCTGGCCCGTTGGGCCACCGCTGCGGGACTGGTTCCCGGGGAAAGCCTCTATGTAGGCTTACGTAATGGTTTCCAGATTCAGGTCCGCCACTTTCAGCGACCCTCTGGCAACACTCACCATCGGTAAATATTAGGAAACCGTCGAGATGAGCGAATACTCCCTTTTCACCTCCGAGTCCGTGTCTGAAGGGCATCCGGACAAAATCGCCGACCAGATTTCTGACGCGGTGCTGGACGCCATCATTGCTGAAGACAAGTTCGCCCGTGTGGCGTGCGAGACTCTGGTGAAAACCGGCGTAGCGATCATCGCAGGCGAAGTCACCACCTCGGCCTGGGTTGACCTGGAGCAGATCGTTCGTGACGTGATCACCGACATCGGTTACACCAGCTCCGACGTCGGTTTCGACGGCGCGACCTGCGGCGTGATGAACATCATCGGCAAGCAGTCCCCTGACATCAACCAGGGCGTTGACCGCGCCAAGCCTGAAGATCAGGGCGCTGGCGACCAGGGCCTGATGTTCGGCTACGCCAGCAACGAAACCGAGGTGCTGATGCCAGCACCGATCACCTTCTCGCACCAGTTGGTACAGCGCCAGGCTGAAGCCCGCAAGTCCGGCCTGCTGCCGTGGCTGCGCCCGGATGCCAAATCCCAGGTTACGTGCCGTTACGACAACGGCAAAGTGGTAGGTATCGACGCCATCGTGCTGTCGACCCAGCACAGCCCGGACGTCAGCGCTGCTGACCTGCGCGAAGGCGTGATGGAGCTGATCGTCAAGCACGTGTTGCCTGCCGAACTGCTGCACAAAGACACCCAGTTCCACATCAACCCGACTGGCCAGTTCATCATCGGTGGCCCGGTGGGCGACTGCGGCCTGACCGGTCGCAAGATCATCGTTGACACCTACGGCGGCATGGCGCGCCACGGCGGCGGCGCATTCTCGGGTAAAGATCCGTCCAAAGTAGACCGCTCGGCTGCTTACGCCGGCCGTTATGTGGCTAAAAACATTGTGGCTGCCGGCCTGGCTGAGCGTTGCGAAATTCAGGTTTCCTACGCAATTGGCGTCGCTCAACCGACTTCGATTTCGCTGAACACCTTCGGCACCGGCAAAATTTCCGACGAGAAAATCATCAAGCTGGTGCGTGACGTGTTCGACCTGCGTCCTTACGCGATCACCAAGATGCTCGACCTGCTGCACCCGATGTACCAGGAAACCGCAGCCTACGGCCACTTCGGCCGCACGCCGCAGACCAAAACAGTAGGCGACGATACCTTCACCACGTTCACGTGGGAGCGTACCGACCGCGCTGAAGAGCTGCGCGCTGCTGCTGGCATTTAACGACGCCCGCTGCACCCAAAAGCCCCGGACAGGTGACTGCCCGGGGCTTTTTTTTGGGCAAAAAAAACTGTGCCGCAGATTGGCTAGGCCGCAACACCCTGTAAACGTCCTGATGCGCCTGCAAAAAAACCTGCGCTAGCCTTAAGCATTCATTCCGGGCAAGGACGCTCATGATGCTGGCCACACTCCGTTTTATCGGCACTTTTATAGTCGCACTGCTCACGCTCAACGCACACGCGAACACTTGCCCTGACTGGCCGTCCATACGCGCGCAGCAGCACCTCGCCACGCTGAGCCAGCAATTGAAAACCTGGGACGACAGCTACCACCGCCGCGGAGTCTCACTCGTCACTGACGCGGTTTACGATAAGTCGCGCGCTCGCCTGGAGCACTGGCGACGCTGCTTTGACGCTACGCCTGTGGATAACCCGCTGCACACAGCTCGCGGCAAGGTCTGGCACCCGATAGCCCAGACCGGACTGCAAAAACTGCCCGACGAGCAGGCCGTCAACCATTGGCTAAAAAACCGTCAGGGGGTGTGGATACAACCCAAAGTCGATGGCGTCGCAGTAACCCTGGTTTATGAGCAAGGCCATTTGCAGCAGGTCATCAGTCGCGGTGACGGTGAGAAAGGGCAAGACTGGACGCCCGGCGCACGCTTGATCAGCGCCATTCCAAAACAACTGCCCCTGGCGGTAAATGCCGTGCTGCAAGGTGAGTTGTACTGGCGCATGTCCGGGCACGTGCAAGCCACATCCGGCAGCCTCAATGCGCGCAGCACCGTGGCGGGGTTAATGGCCCGTCATGACCTGCCAGCGGAACACGCCCATGACATTGGCTTGTTTGTATGGGACTGGCCCGATGGCCCGGACACCCAAACCGAACGGTTGCAGCAACTGAGCGCGCTGGGCTTTATTGACAGCCTGACCTACAGCCACCCCGTCGAGCAGCTTGAGCACGCGCAACACTGGCGCCAGCACTGGCATAACAGCCCCCTGCCCTTTGCCACAGACGGCGTGGTCTTGCGCCAAAGCCAGCGCCCTGCCGCGAAGCGGTGGCAAGCCAAACCGCCGAACTGGGCCGCCGCCTGGAAATACCCCCATGCGCAGGCCATCAGCGAGGTGCGCAAGGTAACGTTCAAGATTGGCCGCACCGGGCGTATCACACCCCTGCTGGAACTCACCCCGGTTCGGCTCGACGACCGACAAATCCAGCGCATCAGCCTTGGCTCGCTACAACGCTGGCAAACCCTAGACATTCGCCCCGGCGATCACGTAGCCATCAGCCTGGCGGGCATGACGATCCCGCGCTTTGATCACGTCGTTTTTCGCGCTCCCGAGCGTATTGAAGTACAGGCACCTGACCCCCATGACTTCCACGCACTGAGTTGTTGGCAAGCGAAACCGGGCTGCGAAAGCCAGTTTTTGGCGCGCTTGAACTGGCTGAGTGGCAAAAAAGGTCTGGACCTGCCGTTTGTCGGCCCTGGCACGTGGGAGAAGTTGATCCAGGCCGGCAAAATCAGCCGCTTGCTGGATTGGTTGACCCTCAATCCTGCTCAGCTTGCTAGTATTACGGGCTTGGGCGAACGCAGCAGCGCACGTTTATTGAAGAGTTTGCACACCGCTCGGCAACAATCATTCGAACGCTGGGTCAAAGCACTCGGGTTGCCGCCCACCGGTGACAGCGCCTTGGGCCAGTCTTGGCAGGCGTTGGTTGCACGCGACACCAAGGACTGGATGGCGGAACCGGGCATTGGCCCGCGTCGCGCCGAACAGCTGAGTGCGTTCCTGCGCGACCCTGACGTACGGGCCTTGAGCCAAGAATTACAAGCTGTCGGGATTGCCGGTTTCGACTGATCCCACCAGCGTTTACCCAAGCGCATGCTGCGCCTGGGATCTACCGAACTGTGTGTATTGTTACTTTTTGTTATGGAGCCTTTTTTATGAAACTTCTTTCACCGCTCGCCCTGTTCACTGTTTGCGGCCTGCTGGCTGCCCCACTGATGGCTGCGCAACAAGCGCCTGAATTGACCGGTTGCGCTGCCAAAGTCAAAAATATCGAAACTCAACTTGAGTACGCACGCGCCCACAACAACCCCTTCCAGGTGGCGGGTCTGGAAAAAGCACTGAGCGAAGTCAAAGCCAATTGCACAGAGGCTGGCCTGAAAAAAGAACGCGAAAAAAAGGTACTCGACGCCAAGCACGAGGTTAGCCAGCGTCAGGCGGATCTGGACAAAGCCATGAAGAAAGGCGACCCGGAGAAAATCGACAAGCGTAAAAACAAACTGGCTGAATCGCGCAAAGAATTGCAGGAAGCGCTGGATCAGTTGGACCAGTAAGCCCACTACACCCTCAACCCCACCCTCTCCCGCAAGATGAGGGCGCCGATGCGCGGCGTAACGGGGGATTGCATGCATTCAGTCTGTCTGGCGAATGAAGCGCTCAGGCTGTAGGCATTCAGTCCCCTCTCCCTCAGGGAGAGGGTGAGGGTCTGTTGATTCAACACTGACTCAGTGGTTGCGAAATTCCTTGTGGCACGCGCTGCACGTGTCTTCAACTTTCTGCACCGCAGGCGTCAGGTTGCTGGCTTTATACGGCTGCACCTGACTGGCAATCACCAGCTCACCGGTCGCTGCTTCCAATTGACGCGCCAAGTCCTGAAAACGGGCCTGTTTTTGCCAGACATCATCAGTCGCGCTGGTTTGATCAGACTCTTTAACTTGTGGGAAATGCTTCCACGGCTCGTGAGCCAATGCATCAAGTTTGACCGCACCTTCAGTAAAACGCGGGCCATCGAACGGAATTCGACCACGCAGCATGCCGCCCAGGTCTTCACTGGTCTTGAGCATCTGCTTGAAAATCGCTTTACGCTGTCCCAATGGCGAATTGGGATCAACCCCACCACACGCCGACAGCGTCAGGCAGGCCAGCAGTACAACAGTCAATCGTTTCAAAGTCATGGTCGCTTCACATCACGAAAATCGGTCGCCAGTATCCTCGTGTCACCTGCAAAGACCAATACCCCTATTGAATATAAGGATTGCCTTGACGGTCATCAGACCTCGGCAACCGCAAAGGAACATCGCAGATGAGTCGTTTTTTAAAGCCTCTGGCTTGGGCGCTGCCCGTCGTCATGTTGCTGACAGGGTGCAATGGCACCGACAACGAAGCCAAACAGCCGGAACCCCCTCACACCACTTACAGCAAAGCCGACTGGAGTGCGCTGCCAGAGGTCACAGGGGCGGATTTGCAAGGCGGTTTCACATCATGGCGCAGCGCCTGTACCCGGCTCAAAGCCGACCCTAACTGGGGCAACCTGTGCAGCGAAGCCGCCAAACTGCCTGCCAACCCCGATGTGGCCCAGATCAGCAGCTTTCTGCAAACCCATCTCGACGTGTACAGCCTGCGTTCCGCCGAAGGCAGCAGTGACGGCCTGATCACAGGCTATTACGAACCGGTCTACCCCGGCAGCCTCACCGCCACCGACGTGGCCCACGTTCCGGTTTACGGGGTGCCAGCGGATTTGATTGTGGTCAATCTGGACAGCCTCTACCCCGAACTCAAGGGCAAGCGTTTACGCGGACGCCTTGAAGGCCGTGTGATCAAACCCTACGACACAGCTGCCACCATCAACGCCCAGGGCCTGAACGCCCCGGTGATCGCCTGGCTGACCGATCCGATGGACCTGCAATTTCTGCAAATCCAGGGATCGGGCCGCGTGCAACTCGATAACGGCCGCCAACTGCGTATTGGCTACGCCGACCAGAATGGCCACCCGTACAAGCCAATAGGCCGCTGGCTGGTTGAACAAGGCGAGTTGAAAAAAGAAGACGTGACCATGGGGACCATTCACGCGTGGGCGATGGCGCACCCGCACCGGGTCAATGAACTGTTGGCCAGCAACCCCAGCTACGTGTTTTTCACCCAGAACCCCGACAGCAACGAAGGCCCTCGCGGCTCGTTGAATGTGCCACTGACCGCAGGCTATAGCGTGGCGGTGGATCGCAAGGTGATTCCATTGGGCAGCCTGCTGTGGCTGTCGACCACGCACGCTGACGGGCAACCCATCGTGCGTCCGGTGGCGGCACAAGACACCGGCGGCGCGATTGCAGGTGAAGTGCGCGCCGACTTCTTTGTCGGTACCGGCCCCGAAGCCGGCGCGCTGGCGGGCGACATGAAGCAAAAGGGCAATATCTGGTTGCTGTGGCCTAAAGGGATGCCGTTACCGCAATAAAGCCGATCAGCCGCTACGCGAGGCAAAGGCTCAGGTCATCGCCGCAAAATGCAGCCGAAACTGCTGCGGCGAAACCCCGAGAGCACCGCGTTGAATCCCTTTACGTCCGCGAGGCTGAAACAGACCTTAACGGTGCGAAGTGCCTGCACAGGATCAGGAGTATGGCCACGGCGATGGCCATACCCACCCACGCCAGTCGAAGCGAGGCCAGTTCATCACGCAAAACGCCCGCCAAAAAGGGCATGGTTCCGGCGATTAAATAACCGCCCCCCTGGACAAACGCCAGCAACGACCCCGCTTCGGCGGGTGAACTGGCATGATCCAGGGTCACGATCAACGACAGCGGGAAAAGAGCCCCGATGCCCAGCCCAAGCAAAATCGTCGCTGGCACGACCAGTGCGAGCGGCGCCGCAATCAAACAGCCCAGCCCGGCAATGACCAGGATAATCACCAGCGCGAGCGGACCTCTACGGTCCGGGAACCGATGAATGATTGCTGATACAAAAAGCCCGGCCAGCACCTCTGTGAGCGTGAGCGCTCCCAACAGATACCCGGCATTGGACGCTGGCCAACCCAGCTCGATGTAATACGGCGGCAACCAGGCCAACACCAAGGTGTAGGCGCCGGTGCCTATCCCGAAAAACGCCATAAGCAGCCAGGCACGGCTGCTTTTGATGGGCAAGCGGGCCTTATTGGCTTGGGGACGATGGTCATTGACGCTTATCACCCATACACCGAAGGCGATGATTGCCGGGAATGCAGCCATCCCGAGCGTCATTCGCCAGCCAAGCACATCGGCACTGGGCGCCGCTGACGCGGAAGCGATGGCCGCCCCGGCCATGATCCCCGTCGTAAACAAGCCCATCAAGGTGCCTGCACTCTGGGGATAATTGCGCTTAAGGAAGGCAGGCATCAGCGCCTGGGTCACCGCGATCCCGATACCGCCCAGGGCCGCCGTGGCGATCAAACTGGACGAGCCGTCAATGTACGCACGCGCGCCACTGGCCACGGCAATGAGCAACAGGCCCATTGCAATCCCTTTGTTTTCACCGATCCAACCCTGTAGCCAAGGCCCGGCCAGCGCAAACAGGCCCATCATCATGACCGGCAGCGTGGTCAGCAGACTTGCCTGAGCACTGCTCAGTGCCAAGTCAGTTTGCAGGACGCCCAGCAAAGGCCCGATTGAAGCCATGATGGGCCGCAAGTTGATGCCAACCAGCACAGCCAGAATGCCAATCATCGTTTTTGAGAGGCGACTATCCATGCCGATGTCCTTGCAAAAAATCAGTGACCAGACGGTTGAATTCAGCAGCACAAGGGACATTGAAAACGTGCCCTTCACCCGCCACCACTTCAACTACGGCCGACGGGATCAGGTCGCCAATTGCCTGAGCCTCTGCAACAGAACTCATAGGATCGGCCTGACCGGCCAGAACCAGGGTCGGAGCGGTTATCAGCCCCAACCGGGGGCCGACATCGTAACGCTTCATCCCCTCACACCAGTTAACAGGGTTACGTGCATCTTGCGCCGCCGCCTGTGCATGCCAGGCCTGATAACACATCATCCCGGCCGAGGTGTCGGCAAAGGCCTGACCCACCAGGTCAGTCCAGCTCGATTTAAACCGCTTCAGGCAGCCGTCGGGCTGCGTCAGCGCCTCTATCCAGCTATCGAGCATCTGTTGTCGATGCGGCGTGGCCATTGTTTTAAACGTCCCGGCGACCACCAATTTGTCGACCGCGTCGGGATACTGCGCTGCCACTTCCAGAGCGACCATACCGCCGAGCGATAAACCGATAAAAATGGCACTTTCCAAGCCAAGAAACTCAAGCAGGGCCACTATCGCCTGTGCTTGCTCATGTGCGGTGAACGCCCGGCCCACATTTGCGGATGCACCATGCCCCAATAAATCAGGGATAATCACCCGGTGGCCTAAACGCAGCATGTCCACGACCTGCGGTGCCCAGACCCTTCCTGTGTTCCCCAGCCCATGCAGAAGTACTATTGGAGTCCCGGCCCCTGCATCGAAATAGTAATAGCGGTCTTCACTGTGATCGAAAAATGCCATACGTCCTCCCTCGTAAACTGCGTTCGATGACAAAGATATCTTAACGTTAAGACATCTGGAAGCCGATAATGTTCGTTATCCTGCCAACGCCGATGCGTTTACGAATAAAAAGGAGCAGCTTTGAAAGACCATGTAGATTTTGTGGTGGCCCAGTGGGCTGAAGCAATGCCCGGTATAGACGCCTTCTCAATGGAGATTTTTGGCCGAATGGCCCGCATCCAAAAACACCTGGATCGCCTTCGCGCTGAAGCCTTGGCTCAATATGGATTTAAAGAAGGTGAGTTCGACGTCCTGGCCACTCTTCGTCGCTCAGGGGCACCCTATTGCCTCACGCCAACCGAACTTTATCGCTCACTGTTGATAACTTCGGGGGCCATGACCAACCGTTTGACCCGACTGGAAAGCGCCGGGATGATCGAGCGCATAGTGGATGAGCAAGACAGACGCAGCGTGCAGGTGTGTCTGTCTGAACGGGGCAAGGCCTTGATTGAACAGGCGGTAAACACACATACAGAAATCCAGAATTGCGTGCTTGCACCGCTCAAGGCCGAGCAGCGGCAAACCCTGGCCGGAATTCTGAAAAGCGTACTGTCACATCTGCCCGGCGAGTGCGCTCCCACCGAGTGATCAGCATAATTTAGAGGGAACTTTCTATGCTACACAGCAACTATCTCAAGCAACTGGATCTGCAAGACATCGTCGTGTTTTTGAACTTGCTTGAACAACGCAGCGCCAAGCGCACCGCCGAGCTGATGAGCATCAGTCAGCCAACCGTCAGTTACTGCTTGAAAAGGCTGCGCGGGTGTTTCGACGACACGCTGTTCGCCTCGTCACAGGGCGCATTACTCCCCACAACGAAAGCAGAAAAAATCGCGCCGTATCTGCGCGTGGTCGTGGAATCAGTCAACCGCTGTGCAGAGGAGGAAGCCGGTTGGCCCTCGGCTGCCGTGACCAAAGTCTGGCAAATATGTGCACCCGAGCATTTCGAGTTGTCTGTCTTGCCGCAGGCCCTGCAGTCGTTGGGCAAAGAGCAGACCGCTGTCTCGTTGCACCTGGAACGCCTGAGCCGTGACCTGCCCATTGACCGGCTCATCTCCGGGGACGTCGACATTGCCATCGGGTTTGGCCCGGGTTATCACCAACTTCACCCGGAACTGGAATGGCAATCCATCTTGAATGATCAATTTGTGTGCCTCACCAGTTATCTAAGACAGGACGCTGGCAAGACCATGAGCCTGGATGAGTTTTGTGCATCGCCGCATGTATACCCCACGCCCTGGCTCTCTGAAAAAAACATGGTCGACAGTTGGCTCGATAAAATAGGCCGTGCGCGCAAAGTATTAGTCAAAGCAAACGGGTACCAGGCGTGCGTCAATATTATTGCCGCCGTTCCGGCCACCTTGGCACTTCCCGCAAAACTGCTACCGTTACTTCGTATTCCTGAAAGTGTGGTCATCTGTGAACCGCCGATGGGGTTCCCACAATTCACGCTGGACATGATCTGGTCAAAAGACCGCAGTCGCAGCCTTGATATTGGCAACCTTAGAAGGTTAATCCACAGTGCCTCCGAAGAAATCATGAACAAGTAAGATAAGTAAAATTTAAATTTTCCGAGCGCATTTCTAATTCTTAAAACCCGCACCAATCAAGTTTCTCTTACTGTGTGTTCACCGGTAGCAGCCATGGCTACCAGAGCTCACCCTCCAGGAGGAACGTTCGATGCTGGCTCAAGCGCAGTCGTTAGATTTCCCGTTTTATCGCCAACCTACACCAGGCTTTGGATTTGAGTGCCTTTATGCAGTAGAACCTGACGTCAAGGCACTCACGTCAGTCAGCACTGAGGAGTTGTACGGTGACCTCGCCCACAGCGGCGTGGTGATTTACCGCGATTTTAGCGACACACTTCAAGATTTTAACGATTTTGTCAGCGCTCACTCGTCGAGAGTCACGTTCGATCCTGCGCGCACCACATCGACTGCCAACACCGCCGAGATTATTGCTGGCTTGCATGAGATGGGCCTGCATCGGGAAAACGGAAACCTGCCGTTCAACCCTGATATCCAATGGTTCTTCTGCCTTGAAGCCGCTTCGGTGGGCTCTGAAACAACAATGTGTGACGGCCAAAAGGTGCTCTTTGACCTGTCTTCTAAAACACGCAAACAGTTTGAAAACACACCGATAAAATATTCGCGCCGTATTCCATGGAATAACGTCAAGCGTTTTCTGAGTGTTGAACTTGAGCTGCCTCTCGAAGACATCACCGATGAGCACTTGGAACTCGTTAACCAAAAAGTGACCGGCCAAACTTATCGCCGAATTGACCAGAACTTAATCCACTCGCAATTAATCATTTCAGCAGTAGAAACAAGCTGCTTTGGTGGCAAACAAGCCTTCTGCAATTCCATGCTTGGCCCAAGTGTTAACTATGAGCCACCCCGCATTACATGGGAAAACGGCGACGATATATCCCTCGATATATGGGATGAGTTGAAAGACGTTACCGAGCGCAACACCTACAGCCACTTCTGGAAGAAAGGCGATATCGTCGTGATTGATAACACCCGCGTCATGCACGGCCGTCGCCGCCTCGACGATCAGTCCCGCCGTATTTTTGGTGCTCAAAGTTATCGTGTAGGAGGGATTGATCAATGATCACGAAAAAAATGCAGGACTATTTGACCGGCACCCCTGACCGGGTTGTTATCAAAGAAATGAACGGTCGCAGCTATACCTTGTATGAACTGCGCAACGATGTGAACCGTCTGGCCAGCGCGCTTGAAGAACGTGTGGGTCGCTGTGAGCGCAAGGTGTTCGGCATTGCCATGCGCTCTTGCTACGAATGGGTCTATACGCTGCTGGCGATCCAGAAAGTGGGCGGTGTGCTGCTGCCCGTGCCTATCGAGTTCTCCGACGATCAAATCGAGAGCCTGCTCGGCAAAGCCAGCGCTGTATTTGTCAGCGATGAAAAGACCAAAAGCCGGATGGGCCACATCCTTCCGTCCAAGCCATGTTTCATACCTGCCCAATTAGTGACAGGCCAGACGCATGAAGCCTGGAGCCACGAGGATGAACGCCTGGCTGAAGGTATCGTGTCGGTTATCCACACCTCGGGCACTACGTCTAAGCCAAAAGGGGTCTTGATCCGGGACGAGGCCGTCGGGCTGCTCGTTGACAATGTAATGAAGCGACTGCCGCAGCAGCCCCTCCATTACTTCTCCATTGTTCCCATGAGCCTGCTCATCGAACAGGTGCTCGGCGTGTTCATACCGATCCTCTCGGGCGGCACCTTGACGCTGATGCCAAAAGGCATCGCAGAGTACGGTTCGGCGAGCGGCAATGCGCGGCATTACCTGGAATTGATCGCGCCAAACGAGCCGAACTTCCTGTACCTCCCACCAAAATTGCTGGAAGAAGCCAACCTGCTTCTGGAAACCCACACCCGCGAGCAGTTGTTCGGCAATAACCAGCCGCACATCATTACCGGTGGCGCCAAAATACCGGCCAGCGTGCTCCACGAACTGGACGCCAAAGGCGTGCAGGTATTCGAAGCCTATGGCCTGAGCGAAAACTCATCGATCATTTCCCTGAACTCACCCGCTGAACGCCAACTGGGTTCAGCCGGCAAGCTGCTGGACGGGATCGAGCCCAAGTTCGTGGACGGTGAGT
The DNA here is from genome assembly GCF_016812185.1 of Pseudomonas weihenstephanensis. Classification (NCBI taxonomy): domain Bacteria; kingdom Pseudomonadati; phylum Pseudomonadota; class Gammaproteobacteria; order Pseudomonadales; family Pseudomonadaceae; genus Pseudomonas; species Pseudomonas weihenstephanensis. The sequence continues at coordinate 180,623 of NZ_JAAEBV010000002.1, forward strand.
TGCTGGTCAAAACACCCACCCTGTGTGCCGGTTACTACAACTCGGATGACACCTCCTGCGATCTGTCCGATGGCTATCTGCACACCGGCGACATTGCCGATTTGCGCGACGGTTTTTTGTATATCACCGGACGAAAAAAGCACGTCATCATCCTGTCCACCGCACGCAACATCTCGCCCGAGTGGGTTGAAAACGTCTACAAAGAAAGCCCGCTGATCGACGACATGATCGTGATGGGTGAGGGCAAGGATGAACCTTGTGCACTGGTGCTCTCGTCCGCAGACGAGCCAACCGTGCGGGCCGAAATGGCCAAACTGGAACATCGCCTGGCGGACTTTGCGCGGATTAACCGGATGAAAGTGATCAATGACATTTCCGGTTTCAGAGAGCAGTTCTACACCGTCACCGGGCGTCCACGTCGCGCTGAAATTGAAGCTCGCTTCCTTGACTCGTTGTACGCATAAGCGAAAGGAAGCCTTATGTACTTAGTACGCAATTTCTACCGCGACCGACCGGGCTATCGCTGCGTTCAGGAGGCCGTGCGCGATAACTACTTGAAGCATTACGGCGCGACGCCTGAGCCAAAACCGGACCTGTTCGTCTGCCTGACCCAAGCCGATGGCGCAGCACCAGGGTTTGCCTGCCTGGGCATCACCTATGGTGATTCCGGGACGCTGTTCAGCGAGCAATACCTCGATGAATCGCTCGACACCTCCTATGCCATTGGCCGTGCGCGCATTGCAGAAATCGGGGCGTTTGCTTCTTTTCAAAGCGGCAGCGGTGCTGGCAGATACCTGCTCAACACGGTCCTCAAAACGCTGGCCCTGCATAACTACGGCCTCGTCGTGCTGACAGCCACTGAACAGGTTCGACAGATTCTGGGCCAGATCGACGTCAGCCTGGATGATCTGGGGCAGGCCGACCATAGCCGCGTGAAAGATCAGCAGGTCAACTGGGGTACCTACTACAGCCAGGGCCCCCGCGTAGTTGCTTCACGACTCAGCCCGCCGATGTCGTGGGAGCACAAGCCGCTGGGCTTAGTGCGACCTCAAAACTATGCCCTTGCGGCATCCGCTTAACGTATCCCGGCCCGGGTGACGCTCGTCACCCGGGCCTTTGAGGCTTATCTATGGTTACTAATAAGCGTTACGAAAACTTCATCGTCTTTCTGGCCCCGCTGATCAACAGCGTCGGCGGCATCGCCATTGACCTCTACGCGCCAAGCATCCCCTCCATTGGGCGGGAGCTGGACGCCAGCCCGTCGCTCATGCAGAACACCATCACCATCACCCTGCTGTGCTACGCCATCGGGCAACTGTTCTTCGGCATTCTGGCGGATGCGTGGGGACGCAGACCGGCCGTGTTGCTGGGACTTGGCCTGTTCCTGGCCGGGAGCGTCATGGCGGCCACATCGTCCTCCATTGAAATGCTACTCGTCGCCAGGGCTTTGCAAGGGTTTGCCATTGGCGCGTGTCAGGTCGTAGCGCGAGCGGTACTGGTCGACACGGTCAAAGGTCCTCGATTTACGGTGGCGATTATTTACCTGAGCCTGGCGTTCGGCTTGGGCCCCGTGATCGCACCCTATATTGGGGGCGCCATTGAGGTGCATTTTGGCTGGAGATATAACTTCGTTCTCTACGCCGTCTATGGCCTCGTGGTGTTGGCGTTCGTCATGGCGGGCCTGAAAGAATCGCTGCCCGTTGAGCGCAGAAGAAGCCCACTTCAGACAGTGGCTGGCTATGGCGCAATTCTGGCCGATAGCAATTTCCGCGCGTCAGTGATTATTCTGGGCGCCAGTTTTTCTGCCTTTTTGTTGTGGAACGTTATCGGTCCCTACATCGTGCAGGACCGCCTGGGGTACAGCGCCCAATTCTTCGGGACCACGGCATTAGGCGTAGGCGCGTGCTACCTGACAGGCACGTTGATCAACCGCTTTTTAATCAAGTTCATCGCCCCCGCAAAATTAATGTGGGCAGGCGCCGCACTCTTCGTGACGGGCGCCGCCGTTATCGCCTCAACCCCCAATGAACTGCGCCTGGCGACTGCGCTGGCGGGCATCATGCTGATTGCATTTGGTCAGGGGTTCATTTTCTCCAATGCGCTGGCCCGCTCCATGTCGCTGTTCCCTGACCGGGCAGGTGTTGCTGCCAGCCTTCAAGGGTGCCTGATGCTTGCGTTTGGTTCTGCGGCTTGCGCGGCGGCCAGCGCCTTGCCGTTGCAGACTAACGTCGCTATCGCGGGTCTGTTCTTCGCCTTGTTTGTGGTCACCCTGATCGGGATGCTGTCGCTGGGCCTGTCCCGCAGAACGGCCATCGCATGACGCCGCTCATTTGGGGCTTTCGCGCTGTACTGGGCGGGTTCTGGCTATGGGCCGGGCTGAGTAAGTGGCTCTACGGGTTCGATGCCACGGCATTTTTGCAGGGTGCGCTCGGCAACCCCGCTGTCCAGGCCGCGCCTTACGCAGGGCTGACGGTTGCGGTGGTTGAGTGGCTGGTTAAAACGGGGATGCCCGTCGTCAACGCTGTCATCCCGCTGCTGGAGGTGGCCCTGGGGGTCTGGTTTGTGTCTGGCAAAGTGCTGCGCGGCGCAGCCCTTGGGCAGGCCGGTATGAGCCTGATGTTTGTGGTGTGCGGCGCTATCAGCTGGAACCCGCTGCTGTTGGCGAGTTCATGCGTATTGCTGGCGCTGCCACTTCCTAAAAAACCGTAGCCTCTGCCGAAGGCTGCGTCAGGTCACTCACCTCGAGTGGCCTGACGCAGCTTCGCGGTGCTCGGCTGCTACAGGCCCTCAACAGGTCAGTGGCGGTTTACTCCACAGGATCGCTCACGGGCTTGGCAATGATTTGCTTGAGTTCGGCCGTCATCGGGAACTCCAGGTTCAAGCCATTGGGCGGGATCGGCTGCTCGAACCAGCGCTGGTAAATACCCGTGATTTCACCTGAGCGGTACAGGTCGGCCAGGGTCTGGTTCACCACCGCCAAGAACTGCGGATCGTCTTTGCGCACCATGCAGCTGTAGATTTCACGCGATTGTTCATCCCCCACCACCACCCAGTGATGCGGGTCACGGGCCTTGGCGCGTTCGCCATAGAGCAGCGCGTCATCCATGTAAAACGCCACTGCGCGCCCGGTTTCGAGCATTTTGAACGCCTCACCGTGGTCTTTGGCGCTGATCACATTCATGCCCATTTTGTGATCGGCACTGTAGCTTTTGATGAAACGCTCATTGGTGGTGCCCGCCGTGGTCACGACGTTTTTCTCGCGCAGGTCATCAAAGCCTTTGATGCCGCTGTCCTTGGCGGTCAACAACTGGCCTTTGACGTAAATAAAACCATAAGAGAACGCCACCTGCTTTTGCCGTTCCGCCGTCACACCCGTGGAACCGCATTCCAGATCCACCGTGCCGTTTTGCACCAGAGGAATACGGGTTTGCGACGTCACCAGGTTGTATTTGATTTTCAGCGGTTTATCGCCCAGCTTCTTCTGCACGTTTTCGACGATTTTATTCGCCAGATCGACGGAGTAACCCATCGGTTTGCCCGTGTTATCGCCCACATAGGAAAACGGCACCGAAGCATCGCGGTAGCCCAGCGTGATGCTGCCCGAGTCGGCAATTTTCTTCAGTGCGCCCTGCAATGGCGCCTCTGTGGCGGAGACTGCCTGACTGATCAACAGGCCCAACGTGCAACTGATCAAGGTGAGTTTTTTCATCTTCTTATTTCCCCTTTAAAACAGATTAACGACGTGCAGCAATCACGCTGATTTCAACCAGCACTTGGGGCCGCGCCAGTTCGGCTTGCAGCGTGGTGCGGGTCGGCGCCTTACCGGCTGACAACCAGGCAGACCACACCGTGTTCATGGCGGCGAAGTCGCGCTGGATGTTTTGCAGGTAAATCGTGGCATTGAGAATGTGGTCCTTGTCACTGCCGGTCTCGGCCAATAAGGCGTCGATTTTGCCAAGGACTTCCGCGGTCTGCGCAGCAATATCCACGGTTTGAGTCGGCACCTGACCGGACAAAAACACCAGCGCCTCAAACGTCACGGCGGCGCTCAATCGCTCATTGCTGTTAATGCGGTGAAGGGTCATCGGGCTTTCCTTGTGGTGAACTACAGATTCAAGCGGCATGCGGCGCAAGGCCGTGCATGTCGATGGACGTTTGACGTTGCGCGATCAGCTCGGCCAGTAAACGGCCGCTGCCACAGGCCAGGGTGAAACCCAGTGCGCCATGACCCAGATTGAGCCACAGGTTGCGATAACCACTGGCGCCCAGAATCGGCACACCGGTGGGTGTTGCAGGGCGCATGCCAGCCCACTCAGTGGCCTGGGCATAGTCGCCCGCCTCAGGGAAGGTGCTGCGCGCCAGTTGGCGCATTTGTGCGAGGCGTTTGGGGTCCGGGGCCGGGTCAAAACCCACGATGTCGACCATTGCCGCGATACGCAGTTGCTCGCCAATCCTTGCGTAAACAATTTTGCGGTCGTAGTCGGTGACGCTCACGTGCGGAGCTTTTTCCACATCGGCCAGCGGCAAGCTCAGGCTGTAGCCTTTAAGCGGATACAACGGCAGGTTCAGACCGGGCAAGCGCAGCGCCGGGCTGTTGTGGCCCGCCGCGAGGACCAGTTGATCGACCTGCAAACGCTCATCGCCCATGTCCACGGCCGACACGGCACCGTGACTGTGCACCACACCCGTCACGGGCTTGCCAAGCACAAAGGTGCAGCGGCCAGAAGCCTCTAAGCGCGCGACCAACTGCTGGCAAAACGCGTGGCAATCACCCACTTCTTCATCCGGCGTGTAAATGCCACCCACAAAACTTGACCCTTGCAGACCCGGCGTAAGCGTTGCGCATTCACTGGCCGACAGCGCGTGTTGGAAAGGGCTGTGGATAACGTTTTGCCGGGCTTTATCGAAATGGCCCTGCTCACGAAAAGCCACGAGCTTGCCGTTTCGTCGCCAGCCAAACCCGCTCAGTTGGTCTTCTTCGCGCCACTGTTGCAACGTTGCCTGGCTCAATAGCGCCAAACGCAGCAAATGTGCACCGTTACGCTGATTCACCGAACCACGGCAGGCGCCGACAAACGCGGCCAGCCAGCGCCATTGGGCCGGGTCCATGCGCGGGCGCAGCTTGAGCGGTGAGTCGGCGCGCAACAGCCAGCCCATGGCCTGCCACGGCACGCCAGCATCTGCCAACGGTGCCACGTAGCGATAGGACAATTGGCCGCCATTGGCAAAGCTGGTCTGGCTGCCCAGCGTGGGCTGGGCTTCGATCAGCGTCACTACAAAGCCGTCACGCACCAGCGCATACGCCGTTGCCAGCCCAATGACGCCACCGCCGATGATGCAAACCCGCTGTGCCATGTCAGTCCTTAACCCAAAGTTATGCGAACCTCAGATTAGGGGCAGGTGACAGGCGCCGAACAATGAATAAAGATGCTTGACCCATAAACAAAGGTTATGGACTACAGCCATGCGCTTGCGACATATCGAAGTTTTCCAGGCTATTCGCCAAACCGGCTCGGTGAGCGCAGCGGCGCAGTTACTGCACGTCTCGCAACCGGCGGTAAGCAAGGTGTTGCAGCACGCCGAGTTGCAGTTGGGGTTTGCGCTGTTTTTACGGGTACGCGGCAAACTCCAGCCCACGCCCGAAGCCTTGCTGCTGGAGCGCGAAGTCGACAAGGTCACTGAAAGCCTGCAAGGGGTGCAGCGTCTGGCTGAAAGCTTGCGCCGCCAACCCGGTCACCGGTTGCGCATTGGCAGCACGCCCGCCCTGGCCTTGTCACTGATGCCGCCGGTGATCAGCGAATGGACGCAGCGTTATCCCGATACCCAGTGCGAGCTGGCCAGCGCGCACACCCGTGAACTGGTGCAAAACCTGTTGATGCGCGAACTGGACGTGGCCCTCACTTTCAAGCAACCCGAACACCCAGGGCTCAAGGCACAGGCGTTGGCTCATGGGGTTTTAGTGGCGCTGGCACCCAGGGACTACTGGGCCGAAAAAGACCTTGGTGTACCCTTGGCACTGGATGAACTGGCCAACGCACCGTTAATCGGTCTGAGCAGTGCCGACCCGCTGTTTGCGCGGTTTGAAAGTTACCTGAACACCGTCGAACCGCCGCCGCGCATCAACATCGCGGTGCAAACCTATTCGCTGGCCAGAGCCATGGTGGAGTCAGGTGCCGGATTGGCAGTGATTGATCCGTTTACCGCGCTGGGGGCCTCACGTGAGAGCACGCGGATACGGCCGTTGACACCGGCATTGCCGATCACGCTGTACGCCTTGACCCGTGCCGACGAACCGGGCCCGCATACACTCGACGGGCTGCTGCAACTGTTTGCCCAACGCGCCAGCGAACAGTTGCAGCGGTTGTCCTCCTAACCGTAGTCGATGCCGCAGGCTGCGAGCTTTTAAAACCAAAGGCTCGCAGCCTGCGGGCGGTTCAGGTGCCACGCATTATTTGGGCAATGCGTAGACCACCACCTGATCACCCACCTGGTCTTTCATGATCGAGTTACCGCCCGCCACAAACGCTACGTATTGCCGCCCCTTGTACTCATACACCGCAGGGTTGGCCACGGCAGGCGCCATGACGATGTCCGACCACAGCTCTTTGCCGTCCTCCAGTGCGTAAGCACGCACCTTGGCGTCCATCGAAGCACCGATGAAAATCACCCCGCCCGCAGTCACGGCCGGGCCACCAATGGTCGGCGAGCCCATGTCTTCAGGCATGTACCAGCCCCACTGTTGCACTGCACCCATCGGACGACGCCATTTCACGTCACCGGTGCGCATGTCCAGGGCCACGATCTCACCGAACGGCGGCGCCCAGCACGGCATGCCGGCCCAGTTCTGCGCGTTCAGCAACGACATGCCATACGGCGCGCCGATTTGCGGGTAGAAGCCGTTTTCGTTACCTGCCTCTTTCGGTTGCTTGTCATACGCGGCGCGGTCCCACAGCTTGATCATCTGCACGATGTGCGACGTGTTGACGATTGCCACCTGGCTCACCGGATCGAACGCAACGCCGCCCCACTGCACGCCACCCGCACTGTCCGGGTACGCCAGCACGCCGTTGCCTTTGGTGGAGGGTGGCGAGTACATGCCGTTGTATTCCAGGCCGTCCCACATCTTCGAGCACTGCCCCAGGCCCACGATGTCGGCGACCTTCCAGATCGCCGGTTTTTTCGACTGATCCATCAACGGCGCTGGTTTGGTCGGGAACGGTTGCGTCGGCGAATACACCTCGCCCTCAGCATCACCTTGCGGCACCGCACGCTCTTCAATCGGCCACACGTCCTCGCCCGTGCGGCGGTCAACGGTAAACAGGAAGCCCATTTTAGTCGCCTGTACCAGCGCGGCTACCGGCTTGCCATTGACCGTGATGTCCATCAACGTCGGGGCCGAGTTGATGTCGTAGTCCCAAATGTCATGGTGAACCCACTGCCGCGACCAGACCACCTTGCCGGTGTTGATGTCCAGTGCGGTGGTTGAAGTGCCGAGCGGAATCGGCTTGGTGCGGTTGCCACCCCAATAATTGGGCGATGGCGAAGAGACCGGGATGTACAGCAAGCCCAGCGCCGGGTCATAGGACATGGCGGTCCAGATATTGGCGGTGCCGGTTTTGCCTGCCTCTTCTTCCGGGATCGGCTTGAACTCCCACTCCAGCTCACCGGTGCGGGCGTTGAGTGCGAACAATGAACCTGGCGATTCAACTTCGTACTCCCAGTCCTTACCGGCCCAACCGACGATCAGTTTGTCGCCGATGACCGTAGGCGGTTGCAGCACCGACAGCGGCCATTTGGCGTTAACGGTGTTCCATTGGTTGACGTCCACCACACCGTTTTTACCGAACTTCTCGCACGGTTTTCCGGTGTCCGCATCGACGGCGTACAACTGGGCGGTCATGTTGCCCAGATACACGACTTTTTGGCAGGCAACACCCGCTTGCGGGGTTTTCTCCTGCCAATAGGCCACGCCACGCGACTTCAACGCAGGCTGGGTTTCGGCCACCAAGGGCGACTTGGTATCAAAGACCCACTTCTCTTTGCCGGTCTCGGGTTCGAGGGCAATGATGCGATAAAAAGGCGTGCCGACGTACAACGTGTCATTGGCAAAAATCGGCGTGGCCGACCAGACCGACGGCGGAATCTTGCCGGTGCCGGTGGACATGTCGCCGGTGAAATATTGCCAGACCTTGGTCAGCTGGCCGACGTTGTCTTTATTGATTTGCGTCAGAGGCGAGTATTTCTGCGAACTCAACTGGCCGTGAAAGCTGTCCCATTCTTTGCCGTCAGGTATCGCCAGCCTGGCGCTTTCGGCCGACACGCTGGAAGGTGCCAGCAACGGCGGCGGTACGGTATAGGTCTGGGCGTGAGCGGTGCTAATGCCCGCCAGAATGCACAGGGCCGGAGCACCCAACAGGTGCTTTTTCAGTCCATTCATGTCACGCGCTCCTGGCCGGTTGAGTGAAGGTTTCGATCACAACGCCTATCGCGCCCACAGCCAGCACCGCCGCGGTCAACCAACCGTGCAAAAACAGTGCAGCGACAAAGGTCCCGACGATCCCGACCCAGCTCAAAAACAGCAGAAAACCGCGCAGCCCGCCTGTATGACTTTTAACCAGTAACAGGCCCAGAACCACCATCACCACTTCAGCGAACATCGCTGTCATCGCCCCGCCGGAGCCATCAATACCTGACAACGGCGTAAAGAATCGCCAGGCCGTGATGGCCAGGGCCACCAAGGCCGCAATGATCAAAATATAGGCACCGGTATGGCGCCTGGGCGCTCCCGATGGCGGTGCGTAAGTCGCAGATGTACTCATCCCTTTCCCCTTTTTCGTTATAGGCACACTCAGCCCATCGCTGAAAGCCCCTTCAGCCAAACGAATTCAGTGTAGTCAAGGTAAGACGAGTCGCACTACAGCGTAGGATTAGGCGCAGGCTGCGGTCTTTTGATCGTTCAATCCAAAAGCTCGCAGCCTGCCGGGAGTGGGCTTAATGCGCGTTGTCGGCCTCAGCCGAAACAGAGGTGTCTTTGGTCACATGCTTGACCAGTTTGCCGATGGTCAGGCCCTGGAACAGGATCGACGACAACACCACGATGTAGGTGATACTCAGGATCAAGTCACGCTCCGGCCCCAGCGGCAAGGCCAGTGCCAGCGCTACCGAAACCCCGCCGCGCAAACCACCCCACGTCAGGATGCGAATGGTGCCACGCGGCACCGCACGCCAGCGGCGCAGCAGCACAATGGCCGGGGCCACGGTCAGCAAACGCGACAACAGGATCGCCACCGCCAACGCACTGGCGGCCAGCAAATGCAACCACGAGAACGGCAGCAGCAACAGCTCCATACCGATCAACGCAAACAGCAATGCGTTGAGCATGTCATCCAGCAGCTCCCAAAAGCCGTCCAGGTAGCGACGGGTCATTTCGTTCATCGCCTTGTTGCGGCCCAGGTTGCCAATGATCAAACCGGCCACCACCATCGCAATCGGTGCCGAGACGTGCAGCTCACTGGCCATCGCCGAGCCGCCAATCACCAGCGCCAACGTGAGCATCACTTCGATCTGATACTGCTCGATGCTCTTGATCATCCGGTACACCAGATAACCGATCAGCCCGCCGAACACCACGCCGCCAATGGCTTCGTGGGCAAACATCATGGCCGTGGCGCTGACGCTGGGGGTTTCACCCAGTTGCACAATACCCAGCAACACGGTGAACACCACCACCGCGGTGCCGTCGTTGAACAGCGACTCGCCCACGATGGTGGTTTTCAGCGGTTTGGACGCGTTGGCGGTCCGCAACACGCCGAGCACGGCAATCGGGTCGGTGGGCGAAATCAACGCACCAAACAACAAGCAGTACAAAAAGCTGATGTGCCAGCCGAACAGGCCGAAAATCCAGTACGCCAGACTGCCAATCACCGTGGTGGCGATCAGCACACCCACCGTGGCGAGCAGCCCAATCGGCCAACGGTAACTGCGCACGTCATTGAAGTTAACGTGCAAGGCACCTGCAAACAGCAGAAAGCCCAGCATCCAGTTCATCAACAGATCGCCAAAATCAATTTGGCCGATCAACTGTTGCACACGGTCTTCGAGGCCCGGATAACCGAGCACGCTCAAGCCTTGCAACAGCAGGGAAAACATAAGGGCTGTGACCATCACGCCAATCGTGGGCGGCAGGCCGATAAAACGGTAATTCACGTACGTCAGCAATGACGTCAGGCAGATAAACGCAGCAACAAGCTCAAGCATCCGAGTTCCTGTGGTGGCGAGAGTGGGGGGAAGGCCCGATCAGGCCGGGCAATGGTTTGATGCAAAAAACCACATCAGCGACACATTGCCAGACGTTACAAAGCCGAGCTCAGGTTGCCTCTCTGTGCAGGTCCGCCAACCAGCGCAACACCTCTGCCGTGGGTTCAATCAAGTCGGCCGGAATGTATTGATCCACGTGTCCGCCCTGATACAACGCGCGGGCCAACGGGATGCGTTGCAGCACCGGGATGCCCTCTTCTTCGGCCATGCGCCGCACCCGTAATGCCTGCGCGTCGGTGTATTTGAGGGTGATCAGCGGCAGCGGCGTTTCACCGCGCACATAACGAATACCAATGGCGATATGCGTCGGGTTGGCGACGATCACCGATGAGCGTTTCACATCGGCCCGCAGGTTGCTGGTTTGCAACTCCTGATGAAACTGACGGCGCTTGCTCTTGATCTCGGGGCTGCCTTCCATCTCCTTGTACTCGCGCTTGATCTCGTCCTTGCTCATGCGCAGTTGCTTGTTGTGCTGGTAACGCTCGAAGGCATAGTCGGCCGCCGAAATCAGCACAAACCCGACCCCGCACACCAGCATCAGCTGTTCGAGCATCAGCCCGACAATCGGCGCAATGCAGCCCAAGCCACACGCAGGCAGACGGATCAGCGCATTGAGATTGCCTTCCAGCGTGACCCACACCAGCAACGACAGCAGCGCAACCTTGAGCGCAGACTTGAGAAACTCCACCAGGCTGCGGATCGAGAATATTTTCTTCGCGCCTTCCACCGGGTTGATCTTTTTCAGGTCCGGCATGATCGACTCGCCACTGAGCAAAAAACCGTACTGCGCCAAGTGCGACACGATCACCACCAGGGCGGCGACCACCAAGATGGGCAGGCACAGGTACACCAACTCCTGCATCAGGTTTTCCAGCACCAGCTCAAAGGCCTGACCGAACGGCAGGTTCAGGTAGTTGGCGGGCATCAGCATCAAGCCGCCCAGATGCTCCATGTAGTATTCCGAGCAGGTCATGAACAGCGTGACCAAGGCCAGAATCAACGCCGTGGACACCACCTCCTTGCTTTTGACCACCTGCCCTTTATCCCGCGCATCGCGCAGTTTCTTGGCCGTGGGCTGCTCGGTTTTTTCGCCGCTCATTGGCCACCCAGAATCGGCGTCAACAGGGCCACCGGGTCCAGCGCCAGCAAGAGGCTGTCATAGGCGTGCGTCATCAGCACGTTGAGGTAAATCACCAGCAGGAAGCTGGCGATGATGCTTTTGATCGGCATCGCCAAAATGAACACGTTCAAGGACGGCGCAAAACGACTGATGAGCGCCAGCCCGAACTCTGCCAAAAACATGGCAATCAGCAACGGCGCAGCCAGCAATACGCAAAGGCTCAGCAACTGGCTGAACTGGCTGTAGAAAAAAACCACCCATTGCTCACCCACCTGCGGGAAGAATGTCGCCACCGGCCAACTCACGTAACTCTGGAACAGCGCCCCGAGCAGCATCAAAAAGGCCCCGCCGGAGAAGAACAGCGTGATCAGCGTCTGCGTCAGCAACAGCCCGGTGGGGCTGGTCTGGCTGCCCAGCGTCGGGTTCAGGGTGGAGGCAATCGAAGCACCGCGCTGGTTGTCGATGATAAAACCGGTGGCCTCAATCGCCCAAAACGGAATGGTCGCGACAAAGCCGATCAACAGGCCGAGGAGAATTTCCTTGCCGATCATCAGCGCCAGGTCCAGCCCGGTGATGGTCAGTGGCAACGTGCCCGCCACCGCCGGGTAGATAAACAGCGCCAGCGAACAGGCCACGCCGTTGCGCACCAGCCCGCCACCCAGCATCTGTTTGCTCAGGATCGGCATCACCACAAAACAGCAGAGGATGCGCGGCAACAACAGCGTGTAGGCCAACAACAACTGTTGCAGGTCCTGAATGCTCATCGAACCAGCGCGACTTTGTGCAAGGTCATGTCTGCGAAGGTAAACAGCTCATTGCCCATCCAGCCCGCCGTGGCGAACAACGTCACCACTACCGCCACCAACTTGGCGACGAAGCCCAGCGTCTGCTCCTGAATTTGCGTCAGCGCTTGCAGCAGCGACACCAGGGTGCCGACCGCCGCCGCAATCAGCACCGTGGGCATAGACAGCACCAGCACCAGCCACAGGCTCTGGCTGGTGAAGTGCAGAATGTCGGCGTTGTTCACGGCCACACCCCGTAACTGATCACCAGCCCGTGGGTGAGGCGCGCCCAGCCGTCAAGCAACACAAACAGCAGCAACTTGAAGGGCAGGGAAATGGTCATCGGCGAGACCATCATCATGCCCATCGCCAGCAGGATGTTGGAAATGATCAAGTCGATGGCAATGAACGGCAGGTAGATCAGAAACCCGATCTCAAAGGCCCGTGTCAGCTCGCTGACCGTAAACGCGGGCAACAGAATCAGCAGGCTGTCAGGTTCCAGGCGATCGGCGTATTCGGCGGGCCAGATCTGGCGCGTGCTGTCGACAAAAAACGCGTGCTCGCGCGCTTGGATCTGGCGTTTTAGAAAGTCGCGATACGGCTGCATGCCTTCATCGAGAAACAACTCCACCGACTCGGTTTTGCTCAAGCTCACGTCATGGGTTTTCAGGTAGTCGCGGGTAGCAAAACCCACGGGCGCCATCACGTACACGCTCAAAATGATCGCCAACCCGTACATCGCCATGTTTGGCGGAATTTGCTGCACGCCCAGCGCGTTGCGCAGCAGCGAAAACACCACGGTCATTTTGATAAACGAAGTCGCCATCACCGCGATAAACGGCAACAGGGCCAACAATGCCAACCCCATGATCAGACTGAGTTCGTCTGGCAGTTGAATCATGTTGCGCTGCTCGCCAGCAGGCGGGTTACGCGTACGCCCAAACGGTCCTGGATACGCACCAGTTCCCCCGTGCCCACGTAGCGCTGATTGGCCAGAATCCGCACTTCACCTTCCAGCCCGCACGCCAGGTCGATCAACGACCCCGGCTCCAGTGCTGCCAGGCTTTGCAGGTCGAGGGTCTGGCGGCCCACCTCGAAACTGACCTGCACTTGCAGTTGTTCAAGGCCGGCCAGCGCGTGCTCGGGCTCAGTGGGGGCTGGGGTGTGCATGGCAAGTACCTTAAGGTGGTTTTCTTCGGGGAGAACGTGCGCCCACGGGCGACCTTCGACATAGACCAACAGCGGGCTTTGCACCTGTTGGCGAGACGGCAACAGCAACAGGTCACCGGTGCAGACTGAATTGAGCAGCGCCGGAGTCAATTGCACCGGCCCCCATTGCAACGACAACACCAGCGCAATCGGGCGCATTTCGCGCAGCGGGCGGGCGGGCAACAACGCCAGCAAGGCCCGTGGATCACCCTCGATCCAGAACACCAGTTGCTCGCCGCCGCGTGACAGGCTGAGGCTCAAACACACCGCGGCGGCGCTGGCGCAATAAGGTTCGATGGCGTCCCACACCAATCCGGTGAACGGCGCGCCTTCGACTTCCAGCAGGGCCAGTTGCAATGCGGCGGGCAAGCGTGCAAAAGCGGCCTCTTGCAAACGTGGCGCCAGCCATTGCGCCAGGCAGGCGCAATGACACAACAAACGCAACGGCACGCCGCGCCAATGCACATGCAACGCCAGGTCCAACCCCGCAGGTGGCTGGCTCACCCCCAACTGCGCATGCCCGTCATTGACCGGGAAGCGACTGCGGCAAGACGCCAGGCGTTGTTGCAACGCCCATTCCTGCGGCTCGACGGTATTTAAGGGCAATGCCTTCACGGCTGCGCCTCCCACTCGTCATAGACACTGCGGCGTTGGCGCGAACGCTGATCGCTGTCTTGCGAGTTGCTGAATGACAGTTGCACCGGTTGTTCGGGATTAAGCCGTTGCAGGCGCTCCAGCAGATCCTGGCGGGCCAGTTGCAACTGCAACAGGCTGCCGGGACTGGCCTGAATGTCGACTTGCAACTGACCATGAACCGTCACCAACTGCACCTCAACGTGGCCCAGGTGCGGCAAGTGCACCTGCACCACACTGGCGCTGCCCAGGTGCGTGGCGGCGGACTGAATGTGTGGCTGCAAGGCACTGAGCAACTGCTGTAGATCGCGGGTCAAGACTGGCGCTTCACTGCTCGGCTGCAAGCGGGCGAGCAGCTTGTCGCCGGGGGTCATCAACGGGGCAATGGCCTCAGGCAGATCATCCACGGGGGCCATAAAACGTGCAGGTTCATCGTGGGGTTGATCGTCGTGGCTGGCGCTGTCACCGGTGGAGGGCGCGGGCGCAGTTCGCGGGGCCTCGACGGCGGGTATTTCAGGGGCCGGGCGCTGCGCCGAGGGGGCAAGGGGTCGCGCGCTGTCTTCTGCTTTACACGCCACCCAAGGCGCTTCGCCCCTTTCGGCGACGACAGGCGCGATGGCAGGCGGCAATGCACTGCCTTCAGGTTTGGTGGGCACTTGCGGTCTTTCAACGCTGTCGCCAACCACAACCGGGGCGCTGGCGGGTGGCGGGTGCAGTGGCTGCGCGCTGGCTACGTGTGGCTGCGCACCGTCTTCTGGCTTAAAAGGGGCCTGCGGTTTTTCACCGGTTTGGCTCGCGACGACTGGGGCCTGAGGCCGCGGCGCAAGAGCTGCGCGGTTAAAAGGCGGCGTCAGGTTTTCGCGAGGCACAGAGGCGTGTTGAAGCCCTTGCGCGGTGTCCAGCGGCGCCGTCTCACTCTTGGTGTGAGCGTGCTCACGAGGCGGCGTTTCAGGCGGGTGCATCGACCCCAACGGCGCCGTTTGCTCATCGCCCTTTGGTGCCACTTCACGCGGCTCCAACGCCGGGTTAGTGCCCTCTGCGCCCCTGATCAACTCGGCAAAGGCGGCATGGGCTTTTTGAAACGAAGCGCCCAACGCCGACAATGTCGGGCGCAGCGGTTTCACCTCCTGCGTCATGGGCACCTGCATCACCTGTTCGAAGTGGTGTTGCAAGGCTTTGTCCGGGATGTTCGGCCCGCTCCGCTCAGCAGGTACTGCGGGTTCAACCGGCGTGATGCGGGTCATAGCGCGATGTCCGGGCGACGGAATTCATCGAGTTCCATTTCTTCTTTCAACTCATTCATAAGGCGCTCTTCATCTAACGCGTGACGGCTCAACTCGGTGAATTTTTCGACTTGCTGCTGCGCGGCCACCCATTTGCGCTGGCTCAAGCGCCACAGTTCGCGCTCTTGCACCAGCACCTGCGCGCGCTCAGCAATGGCTTGTTCGAGACGGGCTTCTTCTTCACGCAGCAGGGCCACTTGCTGTTGCCACTGCTCCAGTTTTTGACGGTTGAGCGGTTGCTCTTTGCACTGCTCAAAGAGCCGCGCTTCTTCAGCCTGACGCCACTGCTGATACTGCTGATGTTCAGTCACGCTCAACGCTTGCGCACTGCGACTGGCCAGCACCCGCAGTTGATGGCGATGTTGTTCCTGCTCGGCACGCTGGGCGCGCAAAGACTTAATGCTTAACAAGGTGTGCAAGGTCACAGGGCAAGGGCCTCCAATTGGGCAAGGCTTTGCGCCAAGTGGCTGAGTTCGTGGGTGCCCTGACGCAACCAGTCACGAATCGCGGGCATCTTGTCGATGGCGCGGTCGGCAACCGGGTCCTGGCCCTTCTGGTACTCACCAATCTTGAGCAGCAATTCCACTTCTTCGTATTTGGCCATCCATTCGCGCACCTGGCTGGCAGCGTGCCGGTGGCCGGGCGCAACAATCTGGTTCATCACCCGGCTCACTGAACGCAGCACGTCAATGGCCGGGTAATGATTGGCCGCGGCCAACTTGCGCGACAGGATGATGTGCCCGTCAAGGATGGAGCGGGTTTCGTCCGCCACCGGCTCGGTCATGTCGTCGCCTTCCACCAGCACGGTGTACAGCGCGGTGATCGAGCCTTTGTCCGATTGCCCCGCGCGCTCCATCAGGCGCGGCAAGGCGGCAAAGACCGACGGCGGATAACCGCGACGGGTGGGCGGTTCACCAGCGGCCAGGCCGATTTCGCGTTGGGCGCGGGCAAAGCGGGTGACCGAATCCATCAGCAGCAACACCCGCTTGCCCTGGTCGCGGAAATACTCGGCAATGCTGGTGGCGACAAACCCGGCCTTGGCCCGCTCCATCGCCGGACGGTCAGAGGTGGCGACCACCAACACCGAGCGGCGCAACCCTTCCTCGCCCAGATCGGACTCAATAAATTCGCGCACCTCACGCCCACGCTCACCGACCAGCGCCAGCACAATTACATCGACGTCGGCATTGCGCATCAGCGTGGCCAGCAACGTACTTTTACCGCCACCCGCTGCGGCAAAAATGCCCATGCGCTGGCCTTCGCCGCAGCACAGCAGGCCATCGAGCGTACGCACACCCAGCGAGATGGGTTGGCTGATCAGTTTGCGGCTCATGGGCGGCGGCGCATCGCGATACACCGGGTACCACGCAGCGGGTTCGCCCAACGGCGGGCCTTGCAAGGGTTGGCCCAGGCCGTCGAGCACCTGCCCGAGCAAGTGATCGCCCACGCCCACCTGATGCATGGTCCCGGTGGGGCTAACCTCCGTATTAGAGGAAATACCGTGCATTTCACCCAACGGCGTCAGCAGTGCTTGATGCTGCTGAAAGCCAATGACTTCGGCCATCAACGACAACGAGTGATCCGGATTACGTAAATGGCACAACTCACCAATCCGCACACCGGGCACCACGGCTTTGAGCAATGTGCCGGTGACCTGAGTCACACGGCCACGGATTTGAATCAGCCGACATTGCTCGATGACGTGCTGCATCTGATCGGTGACGTGTTCGAGGGAGAGGTGCATGGTCGGCTTGGGTCTGGGGCTGACCATCATTCTAAAGAGAAGCACCTGTAGGAAATTTCAACCTTGGTCGCGAGTTTTTATAAATTGGTTGGGGTTTAAGCCCGCTCGCCGACCGTGGCAAACGTGCCCCCCTCTCGATTGCTCCTTGCAGACACAATGCGTTGCCTGCCTGAAACCCAAAGCCCGCCGCCTGCGCCAACTTCTGCGCGGGGTGGTGGTGTATTGGGGTGGTTGCCTAAAAAAATGCGACGGATTTTGGCAGCCGCCCCACCCCGCACATTTTTACAATGGCGCTCTTCTTCAAAGCTGCACGAGAGTGAGTACCTCTATGGCCAACATCCAGAACCTGCTGGCGCCAACCGCACAGCCGGATCGCGAGGTCGAGCCATCGCGCAACCCCGATCCGCGCCTGAGCGGCAGCTTTCAAGGCGAACGCGTGCAGTACATTTCCACCAGCCAATCAATGGCCGATGCCGCAGAAGAACTGACGTTTGCGTTTTCCGAACGCGTGGAAAAATCACTCGCAAAACGCAAGATCAGCGACGGCCAGGCCCGCCTGAGCGAAGTGCAGGAGATGCTCGAAGAGTATCTGCACAAGGTGCCTGACCTCGAACGCCAGCAAAAACTTGAAACCCTGGTGGCGCAACTGGCGAGCGGGCAATTGACCAACATGGCGCAGCTCAAGGCGTACCTCAAAGGCTTTTCAGGCGAGGTGAGCCATCAGTTCGTGGCGCTGTCGTTTGCACGCCAGACCCTGGCCACTAAAACCGATGCCAGTGCTCTGCTGGCGCTGATCGATCAAGCCTTGTTGCAGATGGCGGACGAGCATGGCGCAGCCATTGAAACCGGCCTGAGTATCGGCCCGCTGGCGCTGCACGCCGAACAGCAAGGCGTGGGCGATGTGCAAGCGTTGCGCGACACCTACCGTGATGCGGTGCTCGATTACAAAGGCCTGTCGGCCGCCTGGAATGACATTCAGGCCCGCTTCGCCAGCTCGGCCATCGAAGGAGTGACCTCCTTCATGATGAAAGCGTTGAGTGCCGACCTGGACAGCCAGCAAACGCGCCTCGACCCGATCAAGCTGGAGCGCGTGATGAGCGACATGTCCAAGCTCAGAATCCTGGCCGGTTTATCCGATCAGGTTCACGCGCTCTGGAAAGCACTGGTCACAGGAGAACAAGGGCATGGCATACGGGCCTTCTGACTTGATGGGCGACCTGGTGGCCGTGGTGGATAAACGCTGGGTCACCGTGCAAGACATTCAGCGCATGGGCCAGTCAATGGCGCTCAACAACGTGGCCGAAGTGATCACCTTTTATCGCGAAATAAAGCGCTTGTTGCGCCTGCTGCCGATCGAAATCTTTGCCGATGAGGAGCAGCGGCACAATCTGCTCAATGCCTGTCAGTTGGCCATGGATTTGGCCATCGACCAGGAAGAGGACGAATGGCAAGCCCAATGAGTAAACAGCATGCAGTGGATTGATCAGGCGCTGGCCCAGTTCTGTCAGGACATGGGCGTGGCGCTGCCCTCGCCCTTGAGTGATCTGATCCAGCTGGAATTCGAGCACATGGGCACCCTGCAACTGGAGCGACACGCCAACGGCCTGACCGTGTGGCTGGCGCTGGAGTTGCCGTGGCATCAGGCGCACCAAGGGATGCTGCGTGCCATGTCGCGCAGTTACAGCCGCGCAGCCCCCGAGTTGCCACTGCGCTGTGGCTGGTCGGGTGACACACGCTTGCTGTTACTCATCACCCTGGATGCACGCCGTGTCACGGCGCCGGTGTTGCACCAGGCGCTGCGGACCCTGATCAGGGTGCGCGACGAAGTCATCGCACCGTGAGTCGCATCAGCGGCCTGCATATCGGGATCGAACAGCTCAGCGAAATCGGCAGCGAACATGAACTGGCCGGGCTGCCCGAACGTTATGTGTTACCGCCAGACGGCCACAGTGTCGAGGCACATTTCGATGCCTTGTACCCGGCCCGTCGCGCCGAGCAGCAATGGCTCAGCCTGGCGCGCCCCACCGGCCAATTCCATGAGCTGCTGCGCCCGCAGGCGTTTCGCCAGGCACTGAACGGGTTACGCCACACACTCCAGGCCTCTGACAGCGCACCGTTACAGGCCGCTGCGGGGTTAATCGCGCAACGCAGTGACGATGAACATCTGCTGCGCATGGCCCTGAATTTGTTGCACAAGGTATGAGTGACATGACGTTAAAACCGGTTGAGCAAAAGCTGCTGTTGCTACTCGGATGGGTGCAACTGCAATGCGCTCAACCGGCACACGCACGCACTTTTTTTGAAGCAGTGCTGAGTGCCGATCCGCAGCAGCCTGCCGCGCGCAAGGCGTTGGTGGTGGCATTGCTGCAATTGGAACAGGGCGCACAGGCCGAGCAACACTGCGAGCATTTGCTCGCGCAGGGCGAAAACGACCCCGCCTTGTGGGCGTGCCTGAGCCGGGCGCAACAGGTGCAAGGCCAGCTTGAGCGGGCGCGTCGCACTTACGATCATTTCCTTGGCCTGCAGGACACCCATGCCTGAAGTCACGGAGTTTCTGACCCGCCTGGGTGCGCGCAAAGACATCATGCTGGCAGTCATGCTGCTAGCCGTGGTGTTCATGATGGTACTGCCGCTGCCGCCCTTTCTGCTGGACATCCTGATTGCGATCAACATCACCATTTCAGTGGTGCTGATGATGATGTCGGTCTATATCAACTCGCCGCTGCAATTTTCGGTGTTCCCGGCGGTACTGCTGATTACCACCCTGTTTCGCCTGGCGCTGTCGGTCAGCACCACACGCATGATTCTGCTCGAAGCCGACGCGGGCAAAATCGTCGAAACCTTCGGCAACTTTGTGGTCGGCGGCAATCTGGTCGTAGGCTGCATTTTGTTTTTGATCATCACCATCGTGCAGTTTTTGGTGATCACCAAAGGGGCCGAACGGGTCGCGGAGGTCAGTGCGCGGTTCTCGCTGGACGCCATGCCCGGCAAGCAGATGAGCATCGACGGCGACATGCGCGCAGGCGTGATTGACGTCAACGAAGCGCGTGATCGGCGCTCGATGATCGAGAAAGAAAGCCAGATGTTCGGCTCGATGGACGGCGCGATGAAGTTCGTCAAAGGCGACGCCATCGCCGGGCTGATCATCATCTTCGTGAACATTCTGGCGGGCATCACCATCGGCGTGACGCAAAAAGGCATGACCGCCGCCGACGCCTTGCAGCTCTATTCGGTGCTGACGGTGGGCGACGGCATGGTCACGCAAATACCGGCGCTGCTGATCGCGATCACTGCGGGCATCATCGTGACCCGCGACTCTTCGGACAGCTCTACTGATCTGGGCAGCGACATCGGCGACCAAGTGGTGGCTCAACCCAAAGCGCTTATGATTGGCGGCGTATTGCTGGTGCTGTTCGGCCTGATTCCGGGCTTCCCGACCGTGACCTTTTTTGCCCTCGCGCTGTTGGTCGGTGGCGGCGGTTACTGGATGGTACTGCGCCAGCGCGGCGTGGCGGCCGCCGACGAATCGCACGACTTGCCCACCCTGTTGGCGCAGGGCGCAGGCGCGCCGTCCGTCAAACCCCGCAGCAAACCGTCCTCGGGCAAGACCAAGGGCGGGCGCCTGAGCGACAAGGAAGAGTTCGCCATGACCGTGCCGCTGCTGATCGACGTCGATGCGAGCATGCAGCAAAGTCTTGAGGGTTTCTCGCTGAACGAGGAACTGATACGGGTGCGGCGCGCCCTGTACCTGGATTTCGGCGTGCCGTTTCCGGGGATTCACCTGCGTTTCAATGAAGGACTAAAGGAAGGCGAATACCTGATCCAGTTGCAGGAAGTGCCCGTGGCGCGAGGGCGCTTGCGAGCGGCGCAATTGCTGGTGCAAGAACGCAGCAGCCAGCTGGAGTTGCTCGGCGTGCCCTTCGAAGAGGGCGACCCGGTGCTGCCGGGGCAACCCACGTTGTGGGTCAGCGAGGAACACAAGCCGCGACTGGAGCGCTCGGGGTGCAGCGTGTTGAGCATGGATCAGGTACTGACCTGGCACTTGTCGCATGTGCTGCGCGAGTACGCCGAAGACTTTATCGGCATCCAGGAAACCCGCTACCTGCTGGAGCAGATGGAACACAGCTACGCCGAGCTGGTGAAAGAAGCGCTGCGCATTATCCCCCTGCAACGCATGACCGAAATCCTTCAGCGGCTGGTAGGCGAAGACATCTCCATCCGTAACCTGCGGGCCATTCTGGAGGCGATGGTGGAATGGGGCCAGAAGGAAAAGGACGTGGTGCAACTCACCGAATACATCCGCAGCAGCCTCAAACGCTATATCTGCCACAAGTATTCAAGCGGCAATAACATCCTGCCCGCGTACTTGCTCGACCAGCAGGTTGAAGAGCAGATTCGCGGCGGCATCCGCCAGACCAGCGCAGGCAGTTATCTGGCGCTGGACCCCAGCGTGACGCAGGCGTTTTTACAGCAAGTGCGCCACACCGTAGGCGACCTGTCACAGATGCAAAGCAAGCCGGTGCTGATCGTCTCGATGGACATTCGCCGCTACGTGCGCAAGTTGATTGAAAGCGATTACTACGGCCTGCCGGTGCTGTCGTATCAGGAGCTGACGCAGCAAATCAACATCCAGCCACTGGGACGCATTGCCCTGTGAAACGAGACCCGCTAAGCGAGTGGTTTGAGCAGCACGGTTACGAGGTGCGCGCGCATTTTTTGCGTAAAACGGGCATTCAACTGGGCTGGCGATTTGTCGACAGCGGCTGCGAAGTCGCGTGGCGCTGCGAAGGCCAGCGGGTGTGGATTGTGATGTTTCGCAGGCTCGATACACGCCTCGGGCTGGCCAACCCGTTTGCCGCGCTGTACGTGTTGGCCGAAGCGGCGCGCAGCGTGCTGCCAGCACCTGCCTGGTTGTACGGCAATGTCCAAGTGCTGGCCGACAGCCCGTTGGCCGGTGCGCGCCTGGGCCGTTTCTATCAACGCTGGGCCGGTGCCCGCGAGCCACAACCCGGCTGGTTCGAGCTGGACGCCAACCGCGTGTGCTCATTACAAGACATGCGAAAACGACAAAAACTCGACCGTGCCTGACAGGAAGCCCCGTGCGCTATCCCTACTATAGGGCGCATGAACAAAGACCCTTCCACCCATGCAAATACCGTCCAGGCGGCAAAACTGGCCATTGAAAACAATGCACAGCGCAGCCGTTTGCTCTCGGAAATGTGGGAGGGCCTGGGGCTCTCTCCCGAGGTGCGCGACCGGGTGTTTCGCCCAGGTCCGAATCGTTTGATTGAAGCCGCCGAGCAAGAATTGCTCAAGGAAGTCGAGCGCATGCGCGCCGCCCAACGTCCCGCCGCCGAAGAAGGTAGCCGCATGCGGCGCCCTGCCCGGATGCGCGGCCTTATGGTTTAAGGACTCAGCATGAGCATCAGCCACTACACCCACACCACTCAATTTCTCAGCGATGTGACCAGCACTGCGCTGGACCAACTGCGCGGTCACAATGCGTCGGCGCTGACCGAGCTTCAAAGCCTGCTCGCAACGCTCAAGATCCGCGTGTCCCACGAAGGCACCGAGTTGACTTCGGCACAGATGAACAAAGTGTTGGCCTTTTTACTGCCACCCGACGCCAAACTTGCCAAGGGCGGGTATGCGAGCCAGCTGCAAAACGGCCTTGAGGGGGTGAAAAAAAACCTCACCGACTATGCCAACGCCCACCCCCGCACCGCGTGGCCACTGAGCGACTTTTTGGCGCTCAACCATTACGGCCTCACGGCGGATCGACTCGATGATGACGTGATTGATGTGTATGTCGGGGTGTTGGAGAAGCAAGATGCCAAGCGCCTCAAGCTGCGCGATGAGCTAAAAGACCTGACCGGTGAGCTGTCGATTTACAGCGTGGTGCAGGCGCAAATCAATGCCAAGTTATCGTCCAAATCCGATATCGACATCAGCAAGACCGACGCGGGCGGCCTCAACTTGCTCGACAAAGCGCTGTATGGCTACAGCGAAGAGCAACCCTGGCTAAAGAGCCCGGAGTACGCCCTGCTGACCGGGCTGGACACCGGCAAGAACAAGTCGCAGATCAGTATCAAGGACTTTTTGAGCGGCGTGCCCAAGGAAAGCGGCGCAATCAAGGCCGCTGATTTGAAAAACAGTTACGCCTTCGAAAAAGACAACAACCCGGTCGCCAATCTGGCCACCACCGTGGGGGATCGCTCGCGCCCGCTCAATGACAAAGTGAGCGAGAAAACCACCCTGCTCAACGATGTCAGCTCGCGTTACAACGCGGCCATCGAAGCACTCAATCGCTTTGTGCAAAAACACGACAGCCTGCTGCGCGACATTCTCAATGCCATTTAAGGAACGCCCCATGACCCAACCCACTCAAGACGCCTGCGAGCAGGAAATGGAAGCGTTTTTGCGCGACGGCGGCACGCTCGCCATGCTGCGCGATGTGTCTGCCGACAGCCTGGAACAGCTGTATTCACTGGCCTTCAATGATTATCAAGCGGGCAAATGGGAGACCGCGCACAAGGTGTTTCAGGCGCTGTGCATGCTTGACCATTACGACGTGCGCTTCTTCCTGGGGTTGGGCGCTTGCCGCCAGTCCATGGGGCAATTTGAGCAAGCGGTACAGAGCTACAGCTACGGCGCGGTGATTGATGTCAACGAGCCGCGCTTCCCGTTTCACGCTGCTGAGTGTCACCTGCAATTGGGTGATCTCGACGGTGCCGAAAGTGGCTTCTATTCGGCCCGGGCCTTGGCCACAGCGCACCCTGAACACGCGGCGTTAGCCGAGCGTGCAGGCGCTTTATTGGAAGCCGTACTCATCAGAAAGGATCAACAACATGATTCCAACAGCGATTGATCGCGTTGGGCTCAACCCGGCGGCAGTGTCATCTGCCGAACCGGTTGCGCCCAAACGTACAGCGCGCGAGCAGGATGTCAC
This sequence comes from Pseudomonas weihenstephanensis, assembly GCF_016812185.1. NCBI lineage: Bacteria > Pseudomonadati > Pseudomonadota > Gammaproteobacteria > Pseudomonadales > Pseudomonadaceae > Pseudomonas > Pseudomonas weihenstephanensis. The sequence goes on from NZ_JAAEBV010000002.1 coordinate 204,660, forward strand.
CGTCAGTCGGGTTCAGGCTAACGCGTCATCTGCCGTGGCGTCACAAGGGGTGCAGTTACCCGCCCCGGCGCCCGGTGTTGCCCACAGTTTGAAACCTCAGACCCTGGCCAACATCAACCAATTGGTCAGCTCGGTGATTCAGAGCACCGGCATCACGCAACAGCTGATCACTGAAGTCCCGCGCCTGGCCTTGGCGCGCTTGAGTTCACCGCAAGCGTTCGAGATTGAATTGGCGCGCATTACGGGCGAGCTGGAAAGCGCGCAAAAAGCCAACAAGCTGGAAGACATCAAGCGGGCGCGCGAGCAAAACCTGCAAAAGATGGATGAAAACCAGAAGAAGATTCAAGAGTCGCAAGACGCTGCCAAGGAGGCCCAGAAGTCGGGTCTTGCAGCCAAAGTTTTCGGTTGGATCAGTGCTGTGGCCTCGATCATCGTGGGCGCAATCATGGTCGCCACCGGCGCGGGCGCAGTCGCCGGTGCCTTGATGATCGCCGGCGGCGTGATGGGCATCGTGTCCCAGTCCGTGCAGGCAGCTGCGGCTGCGGGCTTGATCAGTAAAGAGGTGATGGAAAAGCTCGGCCCGGCATTGATGGGCATTGAAATCGCTGTCGCCTTGCTCGCCGCAGTCGCCAGCTTCGGCGGCTCCGCAGCCGCGGGCATTGCCAAGCTCGGGGCGAAGATGGGCACCAAGGTGGCCGACCTGACCGCCAGCCTGGCCAGCAAAGTTGCAGATCTGGGCAGCAAGTTCGGCACCGCGGCCAGTATGTCCATGTCCCATGGCGCCAAGCTGGGCGTGCAAGTGGCCGACGTGACGCTGGACGTTGCCAATGGCGCGTCCCAGGCGGTGAATAACGGTTATCAGGCACATGCCGCACTGCGCCAGGCCGACGTGCTGGAAAACCGTGCCGAGTTGACCGCGTTCCAGACCGTCATGGACACACTCAGGGAAGAACTGAGCCGGATGGTCGAGGCATTTACCCACGTCATGGAACAGATCTTCCAGATGATCAATGCCAAAGGCGACCTGCTGCATAACCTGTCCAGCCGTCCTGCGGCGATTTGAGGAGCCACAACATGATGATTGATATGAGTGTCAGCCCTCGGGCGCTGGGCGAAGTCGGCGCAGCCGCTGCTGTTGAAAAAAGCCCGGCACCGGTCAGCCGTGAAACAGCCCACGGCGCAGCCGCTTTGGCGGCGCCTGCCACCAGCCCGGCCGGTAGCATCGAACTGGTGAAACCGACGCAAAACTTCAACCCCGTCAGCCTAGGCAAAGTCACCAGCGAGCTGGACACCACGGTTGAGCTGATGGTGCTGCTGTTTCGCATCGCACAAAAAGCCCGCGAGTTGGGCGTGCTGCAACGTGACAGCGAAAACACCGCGATTATCGAGGCGCAAAAATCCCAGGTGGCTGAAATGCGCTCGGGCGCCAGCCTGATGATTGCGATGGCGGTCATCTCCGGGATCATGGCGGTGGGTACGGCGGTTATTGGCGCGGTGGGCGCCAGCAAAAATGGCAAAGCCATCAAGCAGGAAGGCCAACTGGAAAAGTCCATTGCCGGACGCAATGAATTAATCGACGCCAAGATGCAATCGTTGGGTAAAACCACTGACGCAGAGCGCAAAACTGTCGCGGCACCGTGGGCGCAAGCGCAAGAATTCGATAGCAGCCTACTTAATAGGACAGGAAAGAAGATAGACACGCGCAATACCACTTTCCAGGCCATCAATAGTGTTAACCAATCACTGGGGCAAATGGCCAATACTTCGGTGCAAGTGCGCCAAGGTGAAGTTCAGGCCAACGCCAAAGAAGATGAAGTGGATGCGTCAATTGCACAAAGCCGCAAACAGATAGTTGATGAACAACTGAGTTATAACTCTAATTCCATGAAAGAGCTGATCCAGACACTTCATGAACTCTCACAAAACTACGTGGCCGCGTGGAGAGCCGCTGCTGCAGTTGTTTGATTCAGCGTCATAAGTAAGAAAAGAGCCACAGAGATGTGGCTTTTTTCTTAAAAGATAAGTCTACCAGTGACAAAATCAGGTTGTGACCTGGTGCTAGCATTCGCCTAGTCCGAGGAGACAAGCATGGATTTAACGATCAGGGTTAATCGGCTGCTGGCCGAATTTGCCAATCGCAGTGGGTTGCCCACCTTGTCGCTCGACGCTGACGGGGTCGCGACGTTGCTGTTTGATGAGCAGTTACACGTGACGCTGGTGCTTTTGGGTGGCCGCCACCGGCTGGTCATGGAAGCCAATGTGGCCGGTCTGGAGGCATTGGGTGAAGGTATTTTTCGCCAGTTGGCGAGCTTCAACCGTCGCTGGTATCGCTTCGATCTGCATTTCGGTTTTGATGAAACCACCGGCCAGGTGCAGCTGTATGCCCAGTTGCCGGCCGCAGAATTGACGCTGGAAAACTTCGAGAAAACGCTGGCCAATTTGCTGGACCATGCCGAGTTCTGGCAGCAGTTATTGCCTGAACAAGCGTGTGTCACACCGCAGGCCGCCAAGCCTGCGGGCATGAGGGTGTGAACCTGTCATGAAGATCGAAAGCGCGGGGGTTTCACCTTTATCCGTGAGTGAAGCCCCGACAGAGGCGGGGACATTCCACGGGCGTACGCTGAATACGGGGGCCAACCCCTCAGCTGCACCCGTCACGCTGGCCGAACTGCTGGACTGGCTGGGCACTGAATTGCCCACCAGCCCCAAGAGCGAACAGCACTTGCAGCGATTGCTGGACGGCGATATCACGCCTTTGTATGAACGCCGGGTTCGGCGGCCATGAGGCGCTCGGCGACCTGCGCACTGGTCGCCAGTGCGCTGCTGGGCTGTGTCAGCCAACCCGCCGCCCCCGAACACACGCTTGACCTCACAGGGACAGTGAGCAGCCGCCTGGTCTTGACCCAGGCGGCCTATGTGCGTGTTCGCGTGTATGAAGTCAGTCAAGGGCAACCTCGCCAGGTCGCGACGTCCGACTATCGGGTGTCAGCCTTACCGCTGGGTGTGCAGTTCAAAGTACCTGCGACGAAGGATCGCCAGTGGCTGATTAAAAGCGAACTGGCGTGGTCACAGGCAGGTTCGGTTCAAGCACGCGGGTGGCAACAGGGGGTACCGGGCCAAGCGGTGCACCTGCAACTGAGCCCTTTAACGTGTTACCCCAATTGCCGTATTAACCGCCCGCAGTAATACCGTGTTGCACGTCTGGTTATAAATAATTAAACGATTTCGGATTGCAGCCGAAACACCGAACAGTTCGACTCATATTGAGCGGTTCATTGAATAAGAGTAATTATTCTAAATTTGAATAATTACTCTTATTCATGACCTGGCTTGCTTTCTAGAATCAGCAATATGCGAATTTACGCATGTGCATGGAGATAGAGTGTGCTCATACGTCTGTCAGTAATGACGCGTCGATACGCCGCACACGTTCAGGATCACTACCTATGCAAGGTGCCAGTTTACGTGGCCAACGAATAACGCAGTGCCGATGGTGTATACCCGCCTTCGAGTTCATGTCCAACACCGAAGAAGGAATTGTTGTACTCATTGAAGGCAGCCTGACGGTTCAAGATGTCAATACAACGCTTAGTTTGGCGCCGGGTGAATTGATCTTTGCCAGACGTGGTAATTACGTGGTAAGTACGGGCGGGCAAGAAACGCGCGTACTTTGGATCCCTTTATCGGTCACGCGTTTGCAAAGTTTTGTACAGCGCTTTGGCGCGTTGCTCAGCGAAGTGGAGCGCTGTGAAGAACCGGGGAGCGGGATGATTGCATTTGCCAGCACACCGTTGCTGGCCGACTGCATAAAAGGGCTCAAAGGCTTGCTGGTGCATGAGCACCCGCCCGCGCTGGCGGTGTTGCGCACGGAAGAGTTGCTTATGTTGCTGGCATTCAGCCCGCAAGGACCCGCGTTGATGGCGGTGTTGCGCCAGCAGGGCAATCGCCATGTGGAGCGCCTGCAAGCGTTTATGGAAACCCATTACCTGCAAGAGTGGCGTTTGAGTGAGTTCGCGCGCGAGTTTGGGATGGGCCTGACCACGTTCAAAGAGTTGTTCGGCTCGGTCTACGGCGTATCACCCAGGGCCTGGATCAGCGAACGGCGGATTTTGTATGCGCATCATCTGCTGCTCAACACCGAAATGAGCATTGTCGACATCGCGATGGAAAGCGGTTTTTCCAGCCAGTCGTATTTCACCCAGAGTTACCGCCGCCGGTTTGCCTGCACACCCAGCCGTTCGCGGCAGGGCAAAGAATAGCCCCGGACTAAAAAAAACGGACGTTTATTGCAAGTCACTCGCGCCCCTCATCAGTAAGATTGCCACGCAACGCAAGCCCCTGATGTGCGTGTCACGAAACAAAACAGTCAAGGCAGAGAATGAGCCAGGAAGACCCAAATCAAAGTCCCCGCCAAGGGATGTTCGCCGGCCGGCGCGTCTCTGTCGTGAGCCAGGAGGCGCGCGCGCGGGGAAATGTTGCCGGTTGTATTTCGGGCAAGGTGTACCGCGACGGCGACATCATCAGCGCCCGGCAACTGATGCTCATGCAGCGCCTGTTACCCCGCGAGCAACTGGAGCAGCTGTTTCAGTCCAATTGGTTGCAACAGCGTCTGGCACGCGGCATGGCGCTGGAGCGCGGTGACGTGCAATTGGTGTTGAGCAAGGCCCGCGAGCAAGGGGCTAACTGGTGTGAATGGTTGGGCGACCGAATCAATCTGGCCAACCCTCAAACCTTGATTGACTGGGTACTGTTGCCGGTCTACAGCTGGTGGGAAAGCCTGTTTGACGAGGCGATCCCGAGCTGGCGAGCCTCGTTGATCGAGTTCGAAACGCAGGCCCGGCAGTTGCGCATCAAGGCGCAGTTCTGGCGCCAGGCCAACGATGCCGATCCGCAATTGGTCGCACATGAACTGGCAGAAGTGGCACGCCGTCAGGTCGACACTGAAATCGCAATGGCCGAGCTGGCGCGCAAACTGGGCGTTATCTCCGAGCAGGCCCGACACGCGTGGCCCAACTGGCATCAAGGCGTGGCGGTACTGTTGGCCGATGGCAAGCTGGATGGTTTTTCACCGGTGCCACTGGCGCTTATCTCCTTGTGGGAGCCGCTGATCAAACTGGACGAAGACGCGAGCGCTGCCGACGCCGTTCAGCACTGGCTGCGCGAACGCAGCCTGTGTCAGGCCCAGGATCACTTTTACTGGCAAGGCTCCTGACCGCCCGCTGCACTGAGGACTCATGGAACGTTTATTGACTGGATTGGCCGCACGTACCGGCCAAGGGCCTTTTGTTGCCGATCGAACGGGGGTGTATCACCTGCGTATCGATGGCCACAGCCTGTTTATTGCGCGCCAGGGTGGCGATCTGATCGTTCACAGCCCTCTGAATTGGCAGGCCCGCGCCGACGCCGCCAACCAGCGTGACGTGCTGCGCTCGCTGTTGGAACACGTCACACGCTGGAGCCGCCGCTACCCGCAGGCACTGGTGCTGGATGACAAAGGCCACTTGCTGCTTGAAGCCCGCCTTGAATTGGCTGCCCTTGAGCTGGATGAACTTGAGCGGGTGGTGGCCGCGCAAGTAGGCATTGTGGAGTCGATCACACCCGATTTGCAGCAGGCTGCACTGGCCCCTCAATGGACCCAAACCTTATGGCGTCCCTGAACTGGCTGCGCGCTGCGGCATGGCTGCTGATGGGCGCGGCGCTCCCGGCCGCCGCGCAAGAGCTGGACTGGGCACCGCTGCCTTACCACTACGTCGCCCAGGGTGAAAACCTGCGCGATGTGTTGATCAACTTTGGCGCCAACTACGACAGCCCGGTCATTGTCAGTGACAAGGTCAACGATCAGGTCAGCGGCCGTTTCGACCTGCCCACGCCGCAAGACTTCCTGCAACAAATGACCTCGCTGTACAACCTGATCTGGTACTACGACGGTGCCGTGCTGTACGTGTTTAAAAGCACCGAGATGCAGTCGCGACTGATCAAGCTCGAACAAGTCACCGAGTCTGACCTGCAAGAGGCTTTGCAGGCCGCAGGTGTATGGGAGCCGAGTTTTGGTTGGCGCTCAGGCGGCGACGGGCGGCTGGTGTATGTCTCTGGCCCGGCGCGTTATCTGGATGTGATCGAACAAACCGCGCAGGCCCTTGAACAGCAATCCACCCTGCGCAGCGAAAAGACGGGTGACTTGTCGGTGGAAATTTTCCCGCTCAAATACGCCTCGGCCGAAGACCGTCAAATCAAATACCGCGAAGACGATATTCAAGCACCGGGTGTCGCCACGATCCTGTCCAAAGTGCTGGGCGATGCCAATGTGGTGTCGGTTGACGGTCAAACCAGCGGCGCGCGCCCGCCTGCCCGCTCCGGGCGCGCGGTGATTCAGGCAGAGCCTTCGCTCAACGCGATTGTGGTGCGTGACAGCGCTGAACGCATGCCGATGTACAAACGCTTGATCGAGGCACTCGACCGGCCTTCGGCACGCATCGAAGTGGCGCTGTCGATTGTGGACATCAACGCCGAAAACCTCGCCGAACTGGGCGTGGACTGGCATGTGGGCATCGGTCTGGGGCCAAAAAAACTGATTGATATTCGCACCAGCGGCTCTGGCGCCCAAGGGCAGCAAGCCCCCGGCGCCAGCCTGGTCGACAGCCGTGGCCTGGACTTTTTGATGGCTCGCGTCACCTTGCTCGAAAGCCAGGGCCGCGCGCAGGTGGGGTCGCGACCGACTCTGCTCACCCAGGAAAACACCTTGGCGGTGATCGATCACAGCGAAACCTATTACGTGAAAGTGACCGGTGAACGGGTCGCGGAACTGAAGTCCATCACCTACGGCACCATGCTGAAAATGACCCCGCGGGTGATTCAGCTTGGCGACAAACCTGAAATCAGCTTGAGCCTGCACATCGAAGACGGCAGCCAAAAACCCAACAGCTCCGGCCCCGAGGGTATCCCGACCATCAACCGCACCGTGGTCGACACCGTGGCCCGCGTCGGGCACGGCCAAAGCCTGTTGATTGGCGGTATCCACCGCGACGAACTGAGCGAAGGTGTGCGCAAAGTGCCGCTGCTCGGTGACATCCCTTATGTGGGTGCGCTGTTTCGCTTCAAGTCCAACTCGGTTCGACGCTCGGTGCGTTTGTTTTTGATCGAACCGCGCCTGATTGACGATGGGCTGGCGCATTACGCCGCGCTGGGCAGCCAGCGGGGTTATCTCGATGACTTGCTTAATGTCGACCAACTGTCCAATCAGAGCCTGGACTTGGCCAGCGCCCTCGGCGCGACCCAATGTCAGGCACTAAGCAGCGCCCGGTTGCTGCAACAAAAACTGCAACAGGCGGCTAAAAGCTCGCACTTGTCGGCCTGCCGCATGGACGGCGAAAGCCGTGGCTGGCGTGTGATTGAAGGCGCCTGTGATGACTCGGTGGCGCACTGCGTTCGCCCGCTGAAGCAGCCCTGACATGAGCTGGAAGATCCGTTTCTACAGCGGCCTGAATCAGGGGGTCGACGTCCCGCTGAGCACCGGTCGGCTGGTGATCGGTTCAGACCCGCTGAACGCCGATCTGGTGCTGGTGGATGACGGTATCGCAGCCCGCCACCTGGTGCTTGAGGTCGACCCTCAAGGCGTACGCCTACTGGAATGGGAGGCCACACACGAACCCACCCAGGACGGCGAGCCCGTGCAGCCCGGCACCGTGCTGCAAGCGTTGGCCGCGCAGCAATGCGGGCCTTTGAGCTGGGCTTACTGCGCTCAAGAGCGCGCCTTTGCCCCGCTGCAACCGATCGCCAGCCGTGCGCAAGAGCGGCGTACCGTGCGCCGCAGCGCGCATTGGGGCGGGCGTTTGATGGCCGTTTTCAGTGTGTTGTTGCTGCTGCTTTTGATTGGTTTGCTGAGCGATCCGTGGTCCAGCGTCAAGAGAGGCATGGCCGATGAAGACCGGCTGATGGCCATACAGCTGTTCCTGGCTGACAAACCCTACCAACACCTACAGATCGACAACACGCAAGCCGATGGCACTGTGGTGTTGAGCGGTTATCTGGACGATAACCGCAGCCGTTTGCTGCTGACCCAATACTTGGAAAAAACCGGCCTGAATTATCGACTGGACGTGCGCAGCATGGAAGAAGTGCGCCAGGGCGTGGATTTCATCCTGCAAAAGTTTGGTTACGTGCGGGTACGCAGCACACCCTCGCCCAATGCCGGCTGGATCATGCTCGAAGGTGAGCTGGCGCAGCAAGACGAGCACTGGCTCAACATCGAGGCGCTGCTGATGGCCGACGTGCCCGGTTTGCTGGGCGTGGACAATCGCGTGCGCCTGGCCGGCTCCCACATCAAGCGACTGGAACAATTGCTCAGTGACGCGCAGTTGACCTCGGCCCTGAGTTACACCGATCAAGGCGAGCGCATCGAACTGCGCGGCCAGCTCGACGAACGTCAATTGGGCGCGTTCACCCACTTGCAGCGCGAATTCAGCCGTGAGTTTGGCACCCGCCCAACCCTGGAGCTGGTCAACCGTTCACGCCGGGGCAACGTCGAAGAACTCGCGTTCGTGGTGCGCGGCGTGTCGTTGGGCAAGGTGCCCTATGTCGTCCTCAACGACAGCCAGAAATACCCGGTCAACGCCTCGACCGCTAACGGCGTACGCGTGCTGTCGATCACAGACGAGGCCATTGTGGTCAGTCGCGGCAAACAGCAATTCATCATCCACCTCAAAGGACAAACACCCTGATGACCGCATTGGAGCAACGCCTGCGCCGCGAAGGCGCGGGTTATCACACGCAGCTGTGCAACCGGCTGGAGCAGGCACAGAACGACTGCAAACGACGCTTGCAGCAGGGCGCCAACCCGACGCAATACCAACAATGGCAACAGGAGGCGCAAGCAATTGATGCTGCCCTCAGCATCCTCAACACCCTTAAAGGAGCTTTGTGATGGCCGCTATTTTCACCAACAGCACCACCAACACCCTCGATCAGGTCGCCGAACAGCTCAAGGCCCAGGCCAATACCGCCAACACCGATGTAACGGCCGCGATTACCGCCCTTAATACCGATAACGGGGACAACCCGGCGGTGCTGGCAGACCTGCAACACAAGCTCAACAAATGGTCGGTGATCTACAACATCAACTCCACGGTGACCCGCTCCATGAGAGATCTCATGCAGAGCATTTTGCAGAAGATCTGAGCATGGAGAGTTCATTGAAAGGGCTTTTGGCCGAAGTGGCGCTGGCTGGCACGGGGCATCATTGTCACGCCTACGCCGAACAAATCGCCGACTGGCTGGAGCAGGTTGAACACCAGGACGAAGCCGCGTGCCTGATTCGTCTCTCCAGCCTGATGAATCGCGGCGACTACCAACAGGCGCTGATTGCAGCACAAGGCAAAGAGTGGCCGTCGCTGTCGCCCTGGCTGGCCTTGTGCGAGTGGCGGCTGGGGATGGGCGCGGCGCTGGACCGGCGTTTGGCACAGTTGGCGCAGAGCGACGACCCGCGACTGGTGCAGTTTGCCGAAGGCATGCGCCACCCGGAGGGGCCATGAACCCTGTGGACCCGCTGGCGTTCAACCGTGAGCGGGTGCCAGGCACGCTGAACCCCACCGCGCCCGCCAGACCGGCCGACGCCCACGCCTTTGAACAGGCGATGCAAACGCCTGTCGAGGCAACCAAACCGGTGAGCGCCGTCACCTTGCAGGTGCTCAAAACCCTGCAAGCCAACGCGGGCAACGATGAACAGGCACGCCTTGCGCTCAAACACCTGATCAAGCAAGACGCGCCTTTTGCCAAGCAGCAGCAAGACGCGCTGCTGCGCGTGCTGGGCGAGATAAAACCCTTGCCGGACACCACCGACGCAAGCCGCGTGATCAACACGGAACTCAGGCACCTGATCCCCCTGGCCGGGATGATCGACCACCTGATGCGCCATACCCACAAACCCGACCTGGAGTCGTAATGGACATCAGCCAGATCAGTCAATCGGTGGTCACCAGCCTTGAAGAACTCAAGCCGAGCGATGCCAGCGCACAGCACGTGGCCGATTTCGATCACGCAATGGGCAACGGTTCCAGCAGTTTGGGCGGTAGCTTCTTGAGCGAAATCGGGCAGATCAAAGAGAACTTCACCCAAGCCAAAAACGAGCTGAAAGTGCAGTTATCGACCCCCGGTGACGACCCCAACAGCCTGATGCAAATGCAGTGGTCGCTGATGCGCATCAGCATGCAGGAAGAACTGATCGCCAAGACCGTCGGCCGCATGAGCCAAAACGTCGAAACCTTGATGAAGACCCAATGATGCGCGGCGTTAAAACGAAGGTGAAATACCTGCACCGTACCCTGCTGCTGGCGGCCTTGTTGGCGCTTGCCGGATGCAAGATCGAGCTGTACGCCGGGGTCAGCCAGAAGGAAGGTAACGAGATGCTCGCCTTGCTGCGATCCGAAGGTATTTCGGCCGATAAACAGCCGGACAAGGAAGGCAAAATCAAGTTGTTGGTGGAAGAGTCGGACATCGCCCAAGCGGTGGACGCCCTTAAGCGCAAAGGTTACCCGCGCGAGAGCTTTTCAACGCTCAAAGATGTGTTCCCCAAGGACGGATTGATCTCGTCCCCCGTTGAAGAGCGGGCACGGCTGAACTACGCCAAGGCTCAGGAAATTTCTCGCACCCTGTCTGAAATCGACGGTGTGCTGGTGGCGCGGGTGCATGTGGTACTGCCTGAAGAACGCGACGGGCTGGGCAAAAAATCCTCCCCCGCATCAGCCTCGGTGTTTATCAAACATGCGGCGGATATCCAGCTCGATGCCTACATCCCGCAGATCAAACAACTGGTCAACAACGGCATTGAGGGTTTGAATTACGACCGCATCAGCGTGGTGCTGGTGCCCTCGGCCGATGTGCGTCAGGTGCCCTTGGCGCCGCACTATGAAACCTTCTTCTCGATTCAGGTCACAGAAGATTCGCGCGGGCGTTTAATCGGTTTGTTTGGCGTGCTCATCACGTTGCTGCTGGTGAGCAATGCCGCGCAGTTTATGTGGCACCGGACCAAGGCATGACCCGCAGTTTGACCCCTTACCAGCTCAGGTTTTGCCCGGCGCGCTACATTGACGACGCGCACCTGCCGCACGCCTTGCTCGCCGTGTGCGACGCCCTGCCCGACTGGCGTCAACGCAGTGCGATCAATGCCTGGCTGCTCGATGAGCTGGCATTGACCATTGACTACCCACTGCCCCCCCAGCTCGGCGGGCTGGCGTTGTTTGGACACGCTGCGTTGCAACACACCCTGCGGTGCCTGGGGGGCTTGCTGCATGGGCATGCATTGCGTCATGCACTGACGGCGCGTGAATCGCAACGCGTGCAGGCCGCGCTGGGCGACGCCGGGCATCGCTACTGCCTGCAACAGGTGGACATGATCATCGGCCTGTGGCCTGCGGGGTGGCAAAGCGCCTTGCCCGACGGCGATTTGAGCGTGTACCTGCAAACCAGCGGCCTGGAGTTTTGGTTGAGCGCCGCCGGTGAAGCGGACGGCGGATTTGCCCGCCGCTTACGCCTGCGCTTGCCGCCCGGCCCACCTTCTCACTCAGCCGCATTACCGGCTGAAAACCCCGCATTGGCACGGGCGCTATGCCTCAAAGTTGCCCGACAGGTGAGTCCCGAATGTTGCCATTTATTGAAATAAAAAGTGATCAGGTACTCCTCGCCCCCGATCAAGTGGTGCTGCGCAGCGCGGACTATCAGGGCTACCTGACAGCCAACCAACTGGTGGAGCTGGCACGCGAGCGCGCGCAAGCCATCGAGCAAGGCGCGCATGATGTCTACGAACAGCAGAAGGCACTCGGCTGGCAGGCGGGCGTCGAAGAAGCGCGCATCCAGCAAGCCACGTTGATCCAGGAAACCCTGGTGCAATGCAACCAGTATTACCGCCAGGTTGAGCAGCAGATGAGCGAGGTGGTGCTGCAAGCGGTGCGTAAAATCCTCAAGCAATACGACAACACTGAACTGGCGCTGAGCGTGACCCGCGAAGCGTTATCGCTGGTGAGCAATCAAAAGCACGTAATCCTGCACGTTCAGCCTGAGCAAGTCGTGGCAATGCGCGAGCAAGTGTCGCAAGTGCTCAAGGACTTCCCCGAAGTGGGGTACGTCGAAGTGGTGGCCGATGCACGCCTGGATCAGGGCGGATGCATTCTGGAAACTGAAATCGGCATCATCGATGCCAGTGTCGACGGGCAATTGGCAGCACTGGGCCTGGCCCTGAAAAAACCCCTTTGAGCGCATAAATACTTCGGCCCGGGCGCGTAGCGTTCGTAAAACCCTTCAAAACGGTGCCTCACAGACACTGCTGTCATTGGGTTTACGTTTGCTGCGCAATCGGACGTCGCCGTCGGCAACTGCTACGCCAACCCTGGGCAATTCGCAAAGTGACAAAAATGCGCCTGATACTAAAAAAGCCGTTGAAACGATTCCCTTAAGCTTTGCGCCATCAAGGACCTCAGGTTCTCCAAGGAGCGCATATGAAAATTCAGTCCACCCCGCCCGCCGGTCTCAATCCGGCTATCGCCGATACCCCGCCGCCTGCCGCGCAAACCCCGAAAGCCAAGTTATCCACAGACCCGATCGGCCAAAGCCTGAGCAGCGCGCTGAAAAGCGCCTCGGCGATTGTGATCAAAGATCAACTGCCCGACGTGGGCCGTATCAAGCTGGTGACGCCACAGCCGCAAGGGGCCGCACACACCGTGGCCGAGCAGGCGGGCCAGCGCCAGCTGACCTTGCGCCGTTTCGACAACGGCGTGGCGCAACTGGAACTCAGCCGCCCGCCTTTGACCAGCCTGGTGTTGAGCGGTGGTGGTGCCAAAGGTGCCGCTTACCCTGGGGCGATCAAGGCTCTGGAAGACAACGGCGCACTGGACGGTATCCGCAGCATGTCGGGGTCTTCCGCTGGCGGCATCACCGCTGCACTACTGGCATCGGGCATGGGCGCGTCCGAATTCAAAACCCTGTCCGATGGCATGGACCTGATCGGCTTGCTCGACAGCACCCACAAAAAACACAAGTTGTTCCAGCGCATTTGCACCGAGATCGGCAATCTGGCGCAAAAGTATTTACCCAAAGTCGGCAGCTTCACGCAGTTGATTCTCAACGTGTTGCCGCGGGTTCAGTCCGAAGCCATACCGCTGGAAAAAGTGCTGCGCGACGAATCGTCCAAAGCCGTGCTGGGGCAGATCAACGCTCACCCGCAGTTGGCCAATCAACCCGCGATTGCCGCCATCGCCAGCAAGCTGGAACAAGGCGGGGTTGTCACGTTCGGGGATCTGGCGCTGCTGAGCAGGCACATCCCGCAGATCAAGGAGCTGAATATCACCGGCACCGCGATGTTCGAAGGTCGCCCGCAGATGGTGATGTTTAACGCCAGCCTCACGCCGGACATGAGCATTGCCCGGGCGGCGCATATTTCGGGTTCGTTCCCGGTCGTGTTCAAACCGGTGGATGAGCAGGCACAGCCGTTTCAGGCCGAAGGCGAGCACACTCAATTCAAGGACGGCGGTGTGATGCTCAACGTGCCCGTGCCGCAGATGGTCGACATGTCGTTCAACACCAGCCCGCTGCGTCAGTCGGACAATCTGATCCTCAAGTTCGAGGAGGAAGAAGGCGTGGCGCCTGACCGTGGCGGCCGTATCGGCGGCGCCTTCACTGACTGGTTAGTGGGCGCGCCTGTGGCCGCGCGGGTGATCCTGCAAAACGAAGCGCTGAGCGGGCATGACGACCAAACCGTGACCGTGCCGCTGAAAACCGAGAAGGGCGATTTCAGTACCACGTTTGGCGGCACGCTGAATTTCAGCATGCCGGACGACATCAAGAACCATCTGCAAGAACGCCTCGATCAGGCCGTCAGCGGCCACCTTGAAAACCGCAGCCAGTCTCGTGAGCAATACACCTTTGCCTCGATGGAAGAGGCGCTGATGGCACTGGATGACGAGATGCTCACCAGCTTGAGTGCACAAGACCCGGCCAGCGCCGGTGAAGTGTTGCAGTTCCGCCAGCAGGCACGCGATGTGTTCAGCCAATTGACCGTGGCGATTGTGGCGCAAAACGAGACCCCGGCCGGTCTGAAGCTCAACGACGTCATGCGCGGCGCGTTCACCCAACTGGACGCATTGGCCTCCACGCCCGAACGCAAGGAGTGGCTGGCCAAGGAACTCAATCACGCCGATAACGCCGATCACCAGCAATTGCTCAGTGCTGTGCGTGGTCAGGCCATTGAGTCGCCGGTGCTCAAAGCTGCGGTCGCTGAGATGCAACTGCGTACCGTCGCCGTGGTGGCCGACAACATCCGCAAGGAAGTCATCTTCCCGTCGCTGTACCGTGCCGGTCAGCCTGACGCCAACGTCGCCCTGTTGCGTCGCGCCGAACACAGTCTGGCCCATGCCACGACGCCTGCGCAGGTGAACCAGGCGCTTGACGACATTATTGAGAACTATGGCGCGCGCAATAAACCGTGGAGCAAGCCCATCAGTTCCACCACGATTGACATGGCCAAGGCCTGGCGGATGGCGGGGTAAGCACACATGAGCCTACAGAAATGGTTGGACCAATGGGGCATCTGCCTGCCCGCTCACGACGCCGAGACCTGCCGCCTGCAAGTGGCCGATGACCCGGAGTTGGTGCTGGAAAAGATCCAGGGCGGCTGGTTGATGGCGATGCGTCTGGGCAGCGTTCCCAGCCCGATGCTTTTAGGGGTGCAGTTACAACTGCTGCAAGCCAATGGCCCGTTTTCTGCCTTGGCACCGGTGCATCTGGCGGCCGACAGCGCAGGGGACCTGGTGCTGTGGGTGGAGGTGCAGGAAGGGGCGGTGGACGTGCCAACCTTGAACCAGTGGTACGCCAAGCTGTGTCAGGGCCACGCGCACTTCAGCCCGCTGCTTGAAGCCGTGGTGGATCGACCACAGCCGGTGTCAGGCGCACGTTTGTTCGTTTGACCGCACAAACAGTACCCGCGCAGACGGCTGTTTGACGTATAAACAGCCGTCATCCCCTAAAAAAAGGAAGTTCCAATGACGGTTGCCTTCTGGTGTGTGCTGATTGCCTTGTGTCTGCCGTACGTGTGTACCGCGGTTGCCAAGTTCAGTGGCGGTCGATTCGGGCCTCGGCAAAACCATGATCCGCGGGCGTTTCTGGCCACCCTCGACGGTTTTGCCAAACGCGCCCACAGCGCGCAACTCAACAGCTTCGAAGTGACACCGGCGTTTGCCGCAGCGGTGATCATTGCCGACATCGTTGGCAACGCCCAGCCCGTCACCATTGATGTGCTGGCAGTGCTGTTTATCACCAGCCGCCTGCTTTACATCATTTGCTACCTGGCCGACTGGGCTCTGTTGCGTTCACTGGTGTGGTTCATCGGCATGGGGCTGATTGTCAGCTTCTTTTTCGTGTCGATGTAAGCACCCGCGCTTAGAAATCGCCCCACAGCTGTTGCGCCACGGCCAGCGCAACGACGGGGGCGGTTTCTGTGCGCAGCACCCGAGGCCCGAGACGTGCCGGTTGATAACCGGCGGCTTGGGCCTGTTCGATTTCGGGGTCGGTCAAACCGCCCTCAGGGCCGATCAGGAACGCCAGGCGTGAAGGTTTGGCGTGACTGACCAATGGCTCGGCCACCGGATGCAGCACCAGCTTGAGATCCGCCTCGGTGGTTTTGATCCAGTCGTTGAGCACTACCGGCGGATGAATCACCGGCACTCGCGAACGGCCACATTGCTCGCAAGCGCTGATCGCCACTTGTCGCCAATGCGCCAGGCGCTTGTCGGCACGTTCGTCCTTGAGCCGCACTTCGCAACGTTCGCTCATGATCGGCGTGATTTCATTGACCCCAAGCTCGGTGGCCTTCTGAATCGCCCAGTCCATACGTTCACCCCGGGACAAACCCTGGCCGAGGTGGATGAACAGCGGGGATTCGATCTGCCCGGCAAAGGTTTCGTCCAACAGCACGCGCACGCGCTTTTTGCCGACCTCCAGCAAACGCCCCAAAAATTCGTGGCCCGAGCCATCGAACACTTGCAAGGCGTCACCTTCAGCCATGCGCAGTACGCGGCCAATGTAATGCGCCTGTGCTTCAGGCAACTCATGCTCACCGAGGCTCAAGGGCGCATCAATGAAGAAACGGGACAATCTCATGTCAATACTCTGGAAAAAATGCGCTTTGTAGGGGCGAACTCGCCCCTACGCAAAATAGGCGTTAGCCCGGATCACGAAAATCCGGGTGAAAGTTCGACGGGACCGCCACGCGGATGTCGCTGCGGGTCGCAATGTCGATGCCTTCAGTGGCCACCTCAGCCAAAAAGTCGATCTGCTCTGGCGTGATCACGTAGGGCGGCAAGAAATACACCACGCTGCCCAAGGGACGCAACAGCGCGCCGCGCTCCAGTGCATGCTGAAAAACCTTAAGCCCACGGCGCTCTTGCCACGGATACGCCGTTTTAGTGGCTTTGTCCTGCACCATTTCAATGGCCAGCACCATCCCGGTCTGGCGCACTTCTGACACATGCGGGTGATCCACCAGGTGCGCGGTCGAGCTGGCCATGCGCTGCGCGAGGGCCTGGTTGTTCTCAATGACGTTGTCTTGTTCGAAGATGTCCAGGGTCGCCAGCGCCGCCGCACACGCCAGCGGGTTGCCGGTGTAGCTGTGGGAATGGAGGAAGGCGCGCAAGGTCGGGTAGTCGTCGTAGAACGCGCTGTACACCTCATCAGTGGTCACACACGCGGCCAGCGGTAAATAACCGCCGGTCAACGCTTTGGACAGGCACAGGAAGTCCGGGGTGATACCGGCCTGCTCACAGGCGAACATGGTGCCGGTGCGGCCGAAGCCCACGGCGATTTCGTCATGGATCAGGTGTACGCCATACCGGTCGCAGGCTTCGCGCAGCAGCTTGAGGTACACCGGGTGATACATGCGCATGCCGCCCGCGCCTTGTATCAGTGGCTCGACAATCACCGCGGCCACCGTGTCGTGGTGGTCGGCCAGGGTCTGTTCCATCGCCATGAACATATTGCGCGAATGCTCTTCCCAGCCCATGCCTTCAGGGCGCAAGTAGCAATCGGGGCTGGGCACCTTGATGGTGTCGAGCAGCAGCGCCTTGTAGGTTTCGGTGAACAAAGGCACATCACCCACCGACATCGCTGCCATCGTCTCGCCGTGATAGCTATTGGTCAGCGTGACGAAACGCTTTTTGTTTGGCTGGCCACGGTTGAGCCAATAGTGAAAGCTCATCTTCAGTGCAACTTCAATGCACGACGAACCGTTGTCGGCGTAAAAGCAACGGGTCAGACCTTCGGGGGTCATCTTGACCAGGCGCTCGGACAACTCGATCACCGGTTGATGACTGAAGCCCGCCAGAATCACGTGCTCCAGTTGATCGACCTGATCTTTGATGCGCTGGTTGATGCGCGGGTTGGCATGGCCAAACACGTTGACCCACCAAGAACTCACGGCATCCAGGTAACGCTTGCCCTCGAAGTCTTCCAACCACACGCCTTCACCGCGCTTGATCGGGATAAGCGGCAATTGCTCGTGATCTTTCATTTGGGTGCAGGGGTGCCACAAAACGGCTAAGTCGCGCTGCATCCACTGATTATTCAAGCCCATTTCCACTCTCCTGGCGCTGGCTCCCGGCGTGTGCGGGCAAACAATCGCGCAAGCCTATGCAATGCGCGAGCGTGTCACAAGCCATTGCGCACTCGCTGCGTGCCTCAACCACTCGAAGGCAAACCCTGGCTGCGCTATTGCGTATTGAGAAACCAGGTGCGTAAACGCTCAAACACACAGGCCAGCACGCCATCGTTGTGCACCAAGGCAATGCGCACATAGCCTTTGCCAGCAGGGCCGAAGGCACTCCCCGGCGTGACGAGCAGTCCTGTTTCGTCGAGAAGTGATTGAGTAAACACCACAGCACATGCCCAGGCAACTGAGCCTACAGAAAGAACCCGCCCTCAGGGGCTTCAACCTTCCAGCCCAAGGCGTTAAACGCCTCAACGGCAAGGATGATCCGGTGTACATAACGTTCGCGGATAGGGCCTGACACAGATTCGAGCTGAGTCAGTATTTCGGTGGCCACGCGCTGAAAAGGCAAAAACATCCCAAAGTCGCTATTGAATTTAAGACGCTTCATTGCCTCAATCATTGACGGCGCCCCCAGTGCGAACCCCATACGCCAACCCGCAAGCCCGCATGACTTGCTCATGCTGTGAAGTTCAATCATGCAGGCCATGGCACCCTCCAGGTGTAAACCGCCGCCACGCAACATTCCCTCATCCGGGGCAACCTGCAACTCCGCATAGGCCCTGTCCAAAATCACGCGAAGCGAGTGCTGCCGGGCAAATGCCACGGTGCGTTGCAGAGTTTGTTGCGTGAGTATTGTTCCGGTCGGATTATTGGGCGAACACAGCACCACTAACCGTGCACGCGTCAGTTGCTGCGGCGTAATCAGACAGACATCCGGCTGGCCGTGTTCGTCGCACGGAAAGTACGCCACACGCGCACCGACCTGCTCTGCACAGGCGTGATAAACGCTGTATGAAGGCGCAGGCAGCAATACCGTGTCACCGGGTTTTAAGAAGGCGAACAGGGCGTAAAAGATTCCCTCTTTGCTGCCCAGCAGATCCAGTACGTGATGCCCGACATCCAGCGGCACAGCGCTTGCACCTTCAAATCGGCGCTGATGGTAAGCAATCACTTGTTGACGCAATGCTTGATTGATATCCGGCCTGAACTCAGCGTAACCATGCAGTTGCGGGTCTTTTATGTGATGAATCAAGCGCTCTTGCCAATACCCGGCAGGCAGCACATCGGGGTTACCCACAGACAGGTCTATCAACTCAGGTAAAGCCCCGCCACTGCTTAACTGACGCTGTCGATACTGCTCAGTCATGGTTTTGAGCAGGGCAAAGCCCTCGGCGGGAGGGCGTTGGGAGTGGGTCATCTGATGGGCTTTTCAAAATCACACATCGACTCACCCACCAGGCGTTGGCGATACGCTGTTTCGAACACCTCTTTTTGCTGTGCAATTTGCGCCAACACCCAGTCCCAATCGTCGGGGGTCATCTCGGTGTTGCAAGGCGTCAGCAGAAAGGCGGTCGTGATGCGAGCCGGATCATTATTGATTCTGTAGTGAGGCACGATGCTGAACAACGGAAACATCTCACCGGCATTGGTGATGTCCCAGCAATGCTGCATAAACTGTTTGGCCACAGACTCATGGCTGTCACTGTCGCGCAGTAAGTCTGGCGAGAAAGGAATCAAAAAAACTACTTCATGCCCCAACGTCAGGTCATTGACCTGAGTAAACAGCCCCTGCCTTTTAATGGCCTCAGTCAGCGCATCGCGCGCGTGTTGCAGCTGTAATGCATACCCCGACACACCTAACCGACCATATTTTTTTAATACCACCCAACTGGCAAGAATCGCACCCGCAGATCGGGAATTTTCAAACGTATAGCGATACGCTCGAAACTGTCCTTTGTCGAAGTCCTTGTCACTGAACGTATAGTGACCATCACCCAACTCATCCATAAAACGACGGTCTTGGCTGATGAAGTAACTGTTGTTATAGGGGCACATACCCGTCTTATGAAAATCAACACCGAAGGAATCAAAGTGTTCAATACCTGCAAAACGTTCACAGAGGGTCCTGAGACGATGCATCGCTGGTGCACCAATAGCGCACGTGGCCGCCAGCCGCTCCAGACCTCCCTTCAACAAGGTGAAGTAGACCCAGCCAATGACGCTGTCCAGGTGCAGATACGGTCGGTAGCTCAAGCCTTGCATGGCAACAAAATGGTCCACCGTTGCCTTGACCTCACGCGTGTCATCACAGTTGAAATTGATCGTTGTACCGCCGCAGCAAATGACCGCGGCTACTTTTTTACCCTGCCCATGCGCTTTGCTCAGCGCTTGTAACAATGCCTGTGGACACATCTGCCCCTGTGCATTAGTCGATACACGCCAGCAGTTGGCAGAGCCCAAACCTAATTGGCTGGCAATATGTTCTACGCAGTAATGCCCGCCTTCACTGCACAAAATGACCGTGTCGCCTGGCAGGCCGTTAATCAGAGAGTGCGGCGTTATTCGACTCAGGGCCGTGCGGATAGCGTACATGAGGGTTATTTTTCCACCGCTGCATGCGATCCCCATTGCACTGTCCCAGCCCACCCATTTACCCACGGTGCGCGCCACCTGTTGCTCGACCAACAAGCTCTCGCCTGCGAACCCTTCCATCAAACAGTTGATGTTGTAAGCCGTGGCTAAATTCGCCGCCGCCGTGGCGTCAACATCCGGCTCTGCAATGATATTGAACAGGGCATATTTAGAGTGTGGGCGGATAGCACCGTTAAAAAAACGCGCCACTTCTTTCAACAAGTCAGGTGCTGAAAGTGCGACATCCTGCGTATCCGCCACGGCGTCCAGAAAGTTGAAGTGGCGTTGCGCAAAACGAGGGGGCGGCGTTATCGAGGGGGCTGATCGTTTATCCACCCACGCGCCGGACGACGTTAAACCCTGCACATACTCATCAAATTCCAGCAGGCGTTTAGTCATCGCCAGCGCGCTGCTCGACGGTCGGTTTTTTACGCCAACAGACGGGTTATCACGTTTCAAAACAACCGACATAAAAAGACCTTTTAGTTCAGCCAAAGCGATTAAAACGGCTGGCGTTTTCGAGGCGAAATCTGTCGGTCATACGGGTTCATATCAAGCGCTAGTGTGTAACTGGCTTTTGGACATAAAAGGATACGCCCAACCCAAACCCATGCCTGCGGGAGTGCACGGGCAAGGTGTCACGTACAAGCCACATCATTGCTGATTGTTTATCGCGAGCTTACGCACAGGGGGCCTGACTGCATTGCTCTGCCACCTCCCTAATGGGCAGCTCCACCTCGGTTACCTCCGGTTTAATATTCCCTTAACCTCTTTGGGTAAGGTTACAGATCGTATTTATCGATACCTTACAGCGAAAAAATGCGCTTTCATTCGATAGGTAAACCATTAGTCTTAGGCCCAAGTTCCTACAGGATGTCGGCAATGCAGCTACGTAATTCTTCTTCTCGCTATGGCGCTGTCAGCGTTTTCTTGCATTGGTCTGTTGCGTTGGCGGTATTTGGATTATTCGCGCTGGGCTTGTGGATGGTCGGTCTCGACTACTACAGTCCTTGGCGTAAGGAAGCACCTGACCTGCATAAAAGCATTGGTCTCACGCTACTGGCCGTGATGGTCATACGTGTGGTGTGGCGCTGGATCAGCCCGGCACCGCCCGCTTTGGCCAGTTACAGCCGTGCTACCCGCATCGGTGCCACGCTCGGCCACGGTTTTTTGTATCTAAGTTTGTTCGCGGTAATGATTGCCGGCTACCTTATTTCCACCGCTGATGGCGTGGGTATCCCGGTTTTCGGGCTGTTTGAAGTGCCTGCACTGATTTCCAGCCTGCCCGACCAGGCGGATGTGGCAGGTGTCGTGCACTTGTACCTGGCCTGGACCGTGGTGATTTTCGCCGGTTTGCATGGTCTAGTCGCACTCAAGCACCACTTTATTGATCGTGATGCGACCCTGACTCGTATGCTGGGGCGTAAAGCCTGATGTTCAACCTCAACTCAAAAGGAATAGAACGCATGTTGAAAAAAACACTCGCCGCTTTGGCACTGGGTACTGCACTGCTGTCGGCCGGCCAGGTCATGGCTGCTGACTACACCATCGACAAAGAAGGCCAACACGCCTTTATCGACTGGAAAGTCAACCACCTGGGCTACAGCTTCATTCACGGTACGTTCAAGGACTGGAGCGGCACATTCTCGTGGGACGCTGCCAAACCTGCTGACAGCAAAATCGACGTCACGCTGAAAACTGCCAGCCTGGACTCGAACCACGCTGAACGTGACAAGCACATCGCCAGCAAAGATTTCCTGGATGTGAGCAAGTACCCGCAAGCCACCTTCAAGTCGACCAAAGTGGTGCCGACTGGCGAGAAAACAGCTGACGTGACAGGCGACCTGACCTTGCACGGCGTGACTAAGCCAGTCACGTTCAAAGCCAAGTTCAACGGCGAAGGCAAAGATCCATGGGGTGGCGAACGCGCAGGCTTCAACGCGACCACGTCTGTCAACCTGAACGACTTCGGCATCAAGTCCCCAGGTACCGACCAGACGCTGACCCTGGATATTTCGCTGGAAGGTGTGAAAGACAAGTAATAGCGCTTTCGTACAGATGAAAAACGCCCTGACTCGTGAGAGTCGGGGCTTTTTTATGCCCAAACAAAAACGCCCCCGATCGTGCGATCGAGGGCGTTTTTTATAAGCCGTTCACTCAGCGGTTGCGGGTCAGCAACGCTGGTTTTTCACCGCGAGGGCGGTTAGGCAGTTGATCAAGCTGCTCAGGCGTCGGGA
This sequence comes from Pseudomonas weihenstephanensis, assembly GCF_016812185.1. Classification (NCBI taxonomy): domain Bacteria; kingdom Pseudomonadati; phylum Pseudomonadota; class Gammaproteobacteria; order Pseudomonadales; family Pseudomonadaceae; genus Pseudomonas; species Pseudomonas weihenstephanensis. The sequence goes on from NZ_JAAEBV010000002.1 coordinate 227,052, forward strand.
AGCGGTCGCTTTTCGACTCTTTGTGCATGATCTTTGGCTGGCTCTCACGAGGACCTTTAACGGCGGGTTCTTGACGGGCATCGTCACGGACCGGGCGATTCTCGCGGCGGGCCTGACCATCTCGCGGTGCGCCGCTGCGTGGGCCATTGCGCTTGGCTGGCGGTGTGCCAGTGGTTGCGCCACTGCCTGTGCGCGGGCCACTTGGACGAGCGCCGTTACGCGCAGCGGGAGCAGCCCCTGTACCCTGCGCCGGAGCGCCTGGGCGGCGACCACGGCTCTGGTTGTTTTTGTTCTGGTAGGGGCTGACGTAATCAGCGCGGTTACCAAAGTTATCCACATCGTCATCACGGAACTCGTCCGGGGCACGGTTAGCGTCCTGACGCGGTGCCGATGGTGCTGACTGCTGACGTGGCTCACGGGCGGGCGTGCCTTCACGTGGCTTTTGCTCACGGGCCGGACGCTCACCGCGTGCGGCGGCAGGCTTTTCTTTACCCTTGTCCTTACCTTTGTCCTTACGACCACCGCCGCCGCCATTAGGACCGTCACCGCGTGGGCCGCGTGGTGGGTTGCGCGGGTTACGCACATCCGGACGCTCACGCACTTCAGGCTTTTCAGCTTCGATGGTGCTGGAGTCAAAACCCATCAGGTCGCCATCGGCGATTTTCTGCTTGGTCATGCGCTCGATGCTTTTCAGCAGCTTTTCTTCATCCGGGGCAACCAGCGAGATTGCTTCGCCCGAACGACCGGCACGGCCTGTACGACCAATACGGTGAACGTAATCTTCATCGACGTTAGGCAACTCGAAGTTGACGACGTGCGGCAGTTGGTCGATGTCCAGACCACGCGCGGCGATGTCGGTCGCTACCAGAATGCGCACACTGCCGGCTTTGAAATCAGCCAGCGCTTTGGTGCGCGCGTTTTGGCTCTTGTTACCGTGGATGGCCACAGCGCTGAGGCCGTGCTTGTCCAGGTATTCGGCCAAACGGTTGGCGCCGTGCTTGGTACGGGTAAATACCAGTACCTGCTCCCATGCACCGGCCGTGATCAAATGCGCCAGCAAGGCACGCTTATGACTGGCAGGCAGGCGGAATACGCGTTGCTCAATACGCTCGACCGTGGTGTTGGGCGGCGTGACTTCGATGCGCTCAGGGTTGCGCAACAACTTGCCGGCCAGGTCGGTGATGTCCTTGGAGAACGTCGCCGAAAACAGCAGGTTTTGACGCTTGGACGGCAGACGGGCGAGGACTTTTTTCACGTCATGGACAAAGCCCATGTCGAGCATCCGGTCTGCTTCGTCGAGCACCAGGATTTCAACGTGGGACAGGTCAACGCTGCCTTGGCCGGCCAGGTCGAGCAAACGACCCGGGCATGCCACCAGCACGTCAACACCACGGGCCAGCGCCTGAACCTGAGGGTTGGTACCGACACCCCCAAACACGCAAGCACTGACGAACTTCAAGTCGCGGGCATAGAGCTTGAAGCTCTCGTGCACCTGGGCGGCGAGTTCGCGAGTCGGGGTCAGGACCAGTACGCGCGGTTGACGCGGGCCGTGACGCTGGGATTTGTCTGGGTGACCGTTGGGGAACAACTTTTCCAGGATCGGAAGAGCGAAACCGCCGGTTTTACCAGTACCTGTCTGAGCCGCAACCATCAAATCGCGACCTTGCAACACGGCGGGAATGGCCCGCTGTTGCACCGGAGTAGGCTCGGTATAGCCCGCTGCTTCAATGGCGCGGACTAAAGCCTCGGAGAGACCGAGGGAAGCAAAGGACATGAGTAATCCTGTTCTAGTTAGGGCTTGGCCCAAAGGGATAGTCTTGCCTGGCGTGAATGGCGTTTATAGGAGACGCAATCCCGTCCGGTCCTGCTTCGGTCCTGAAGGTCCATTCGCACCGCTCGCGCTGGCAAATGCTGCGCAGTAGCGGGGTTGAATGCCTTGTACAAGGACGAGCGGCCGGGCGTAAGCCTGGCGGAAAGCCCGCAGTATAACAGAGCATTCACGGCGCGCCGATTTCATGCTGCTCAACGGCTTGTTGCGCAAAATAACCCCGGAGCGCTGCCTGCGATAAGGCTCGAAGGGTCCTCAGACAAACGGGTTGTTTCACAACCCTTCGCAACCTTCGACAGCGACTACAGGGTAGGGATTAGCGCGAAAGGTTCAGGTTGTTCCAGATCGCCAGGCTCGGCTCGGACTGGTTCAAGGTGTAGAAGTGCAGCCCCGGTGCGCCACCGTCGAGCAGGCGTGCGCACATGTCACTGATGACCTCTTCGCCAAACGCCTGAATGCTCTGCACGTCATCGCCATAGGCTTCGAGCTGCTTGCGAATCCAGCGTGGGATTTCAGCGCCACAGGCGTCAGAGAAACGCGCAAGTTTGCTGTAGTTGGTGATCGGCATGATGCCCGGCACGATCGGAATCGTGACGCCCGCCTCTTGAACGCGCTCAACAAAACGGAAATAGCTGTCAGCGTTGAAGAAGTATTGGGTGATCGCGCTGTCAGCACCGGCATGGGCTTTGCGCACGAAGTTGGTGATATCGTCTTCGAAATTACGCGCTTGGGGGTGCATTTCCGGGTACGCGGCGACTTCAATGTGGAAGTGGCTGCCGCTCTCTTCACGAATGAAGCTCACCAGGTCGTTGGCATAACGTAGCTCACCGCTGGCCATGCCCATACCCGAAGGCAGGTCGCCACGCAGCGCAACAATACGCTTGATGCCTGCGGCCTTGTACTGTGCCAACAGGCTGCGCAAATCGTCCTTGCTGTCGCCAACGCAGGACAAATGCGGGGCCGCAGGTACGTTTACTTCGCTCTCCAGTTGCAGCACGGTGTTGATCGTGCGGTCACGGGTAGAGCCACCGGCACCGTAGGTGCAGGAGAAAAAATCCGGGTTGTAGGTCGCCAGTTGGCGAGCCGTGTTTATCAGTTTTTCATGTCCAGCATCGGTCTTGGTCGGGAAGAACTCGAAGCTGAAACGACGGTCTTGAGACATGGGAATACCCTTGCATACGCGCAGGCGGTTGATGACAACCCCTGACGCTGAACTCACACATAAAAAAAAGGCGGTCAGTACAAGCCTGACCGCCTTTTTCTAATCAGTAACGGTAAGCGTCTGGCTTGAACGGGCCTTCGACGGTAACGCCGATGTAGTCAGCCTGCTGTTTAGTCAGTTGCGTCACCACGCCACCAAAACCACGCACCATTTCCAGTGCGACTTCTTCGTCGAGCTTCTTGGGCAGCACTTCGACGGTCAGACGCTCGGCTTGCAGCTCGGCCGGCAGGTCAGCGTACTTCTGTGCGAACAGGAAGATCTGCGCCAGTACCTGGTTGGCGAACGAGCCGTCCATGATGCGGCTTGGGTGACCTGTGGCGTTGCCCAGGTTAACCAGACGGCCTTCGGCCAGCAGGATCAGGTAGTCATCGTTCTGCGGATCGAAATCGTTAGGGCCGGTACGGTGAACTTTGTGCACCTGTGGCTTAACTTCTTCCCATGCCCAATTTTTGCGCATGAAAGCGGTGTCGATTTCGTTGTCGAAGTGACCGATGTTGCACACCACAGCGCGTTTTTTCAGCGCAGCCAGCATGTTTTTGTCGCACACGTTGACGTTACCGGTGGTGGTCACGATCAGGTCGATCTTGCCCAGCAGTGCAGCGTCGATGCTGGCGGCAGTGCCGTCGTTCTGGCCGTTGATGAACGGCGAAACCACTTCGTAGCCGTCCATGCACGCTTGCATGGCGCAGATCGGGTCAACTTCGGACACTTTAACGATCATGCCTTCCTGACGCAGGGACTGAGCCGAGCCCTTGCCCACGTCACCGTAGCCGATGACCAGCGCTTGCTTGCCGGACAGCAGGTGGTCGGTGCCACGCTTGATTGCATCGTTCAGGCTGTGACGGCAGCCGTACTTGTTGTCGTTTTTGCTTTTGGTCACCGAGTCGTTCACGTTGATCGCCGGGATCATCAGCTCGCCTTTGGCCAGCATATCCAGCAGACGGTGTACGCCAGTGGTGGTTTCTTCTGTCACGCCGTGGATCTTTTTCAGCATGTCCGGGTATTTTTTGTGCAGCAGCTCAGTCAGGTCGCCGCCGTCGTCCAGGATCATGTTGGCATCCCAAGGCTGGCCATCTTTGAGGATGGTTTGCTCAAGGCACCACTCGTACTCTTGCTCGGTCTCACCTTTCCAGGCGAACACCGGGATGCCGGCAGCAGCGATAGCGGCAGCGGCCTGATCCTGAGTCGAGAAGATGTTGCACGACGACCAACGCACTTCGGCGCCCAATGCAACCAGGGTTTCGATCAGTACGGCAGTCTGGATAGTCATGTGGATGCAACCCAGAATCTTCGCGCCCTTGAGCGGTTGTTCTGCTGCATAGCGGCGGCGCAGGCCCATCAGAGCCGGCATTTCGGATTCGGCGATAAAGGTTTCACGACGGCCCCACTGGGCGAGGGACATGTCAGCGACTTTGTAGTCGGTAAAACCAGCAGGCGTGTTTACAGCGCTCATTTAGAGCCTCCATTCGTTTGATCGCGAATGGGCGCCGTTGTGCGTTTAGTGCCTGCCCAGGGAGCCCTGAACAAACAACGCCCCATCCGAGCCTGACAGGTTTTACCTGCTGCAGCGCCCCTCGGACAGGTGGCGGGAACGGTACTGGATGAAAATGACCGTTTTGAAGCGGAGGTGATTATAGCCATCAAGGCAGATGTTCCCAAGGCTTTATCCACGCCTTTTTCCATTTGCTTAATCGAGACCATAGTCGAAGCTTAATAGAGCGCAGCGCCAGGGTCTGACATGATGGCCCGCATCTAACGGCAGACGGTCAGGAGCGAACATGAACTTTCACACCCGCAAATGGGTAAAACCCGAAGACCTCAACCCCAATGGCACGCTGTTCGGTGGCAGCTTGCTGCGCTGGATCGACGAAGAAGCCGCCATCTACGCCATTGTTCAGTTGAGCAACCAGCGCGTGGTGACCAAATACATCTCGGAAATCAACTTTGTCAGCGCCTCACGTCAGGGCGACATCATCGAGTTGGGCATCACCGCCACCGAATTCGGCCGTACCTCGATCACCCTCACCTGTGAAGTGCGCAACAAGATCACCCGCAAGAGCATCCTCACCGTCGACAAAATGGTGTTTGTTAACTTGGGTGAGGACGGCCTGCCTGCTCCGCACGGACGCACAGAAATCAAATACGTCAAAGACCAGTTTCAGGACGATGCAAACGGCGAAACATAAACCGTCGGCATAGGCCCGTTCAACGCAAGTGGCGGGATTCTTTTTCACTGGAGCCTAGAGGCTTGTAGGAAATTGACAGAGAGGTGAGTACACCGTCTTTCTAGCGCCATCGTGAGCCTTTCTGAGGCTCACTGAGCTGGCACCCTTTTAGTGTGGCCTTATCGTTCAGCGCACAGACAAACTACCCGGTTTTTTCTACCTTGCTCTTTCGCCAATAAAGCGCTTAACAGTGAGAGAGCCCGAGCAGTATGAAAAAAACCATCTCGCCCCTTCTATATCCCCCGACATCACAAATCACAGGCCATGCGCCAAGCGTACGAAGCGATGCGCAGGCTGCTCAAACGCTATTAACCGAGAATGCAGGCAAACGCAGAATCACCCTTCAACTCAACAGTAATGGCAGCGTTGATGTGATGCTGTCGCCCCCGCCGGTGACCCAACTCATCCTCAGCGGCGGCGGCGCCAAAGGCATCGCCTTTCCTGGCGTCATACAGGCGCTTGAGGACAAAAAACTGCTCAAAGATGTTGTAACCATTTGCGGCTCATCAGCGGGCGGTATTTCAGCCGCACTGCTGGCCAGCGGGGTGGGCGCCAAAGCGTTCAACACACTGTCCAATACCATCAACTTCCCGCAGCTGTTAAACAGCACGAGCAGCACCTTGGCAAGCCTGCAAAATGCCAGCACCGCGCTGGGAGAAAGGGTCAGCCATCTACCGGGGAAAACGGGCACCTTTGCGCAATTGTTGCTGACCGTGCTGCCGCGCCTCCAATCCAAAGCCGAACCCCTTGAAGAACTGATACGCACTGAGTCGCGCAAAGTCATTCTTGCCCATATTGCAAACATGACACGCGAGACACGCACCGCGCCCATCATGGCCATTGCTGACAAATTGCACGCCGGAGGGCCTACCACCTTCGCCGACCTTGACGTGCTGAGCCGGCACATTCCTGAGATCAAACAACTCAATATCACGGGTGTGGGCATTTTCGGGGGGCGTCAGCAATTAGTCCTGTTCAATGCCAGCTTGACTCCGGACATGGACATTGCCCGCGCAGCGCACATTTCCGGAGCGCTGCCGATTCTGTTCAAGCAGCCTTCAGAACAACACCTGGCGTTTCAACAAGACGGACAAAAAACCGCGTTTCAGGACGGCGGCTTGCTACTCAATACACCTGACATTGATGTCTACGACCCTCCCTCCCACAGTAGTCCACTCAGCGCGGCTGAAAAACTGATCGTACGCTTTGAGCCTGGAGCGTCGAAAGCCGAAAACCCCAAGGGGAGTTTTATCAACCATGCCATCAACCAACTCACAGGACTGCCCCCTAACGGTGCAAAAAACTTTGCGAAAAACCGAAGCGAGTCGTTTTCCGAACAGCGTGTCACGCTGCCTTTAAACACCGCCCTGGGCGATTTTCGCGGCAAGTTCAACGGAACCGTCAACTTCACCATGAACCTGGGCGTTAAACATCACCTGCAAGCGCTCTCCCGCCAAGCCGTCATTGATCATTTGGACAAGCGCGCAGCCGTGCGCGAGCAGCATCACTTTGCTTCGATGCCGGATGCCGTTTTGGCGATGGACGATGAGATGCTCAGCTGCGTTGCGCCCGCCCTGAAGAAGCTGGGCGGATACGCTGATATTTTGCAATTTCGTCAGCAGGCACCTAGCGCACTAGCATCGCTTGACGCTGCGATCAACGAAGCAAACACGGCACCCACGCTGAAGTTAACGCAAAAACTGGGTGCGGCATTACGCAACCTCGACGCGCTGGCCCGTCGCCCGGAACAAGTCGAATGGCTAGGCAAACAGCTCAATGTGGCCGAAAAATGCAACTTCCAGCAATTACTGCAAAGCGACTTGAGCAAACCCGCCAACCTGTCGAAAGTCCTGACCAGCGCCTACGCCGAAGCCAAGAAACGTGATGTGGCGGTGATCGCCGAGAACTTCACGCGAGAAGTGATCTACCCGGCATTGTTTCTGCCTGGCCAGCCTGAGGCCAACCTGAACCTGTTGCGGCGGGTCGAGCAAACCCTCAAACAAGCAACCACCTCCACTGAGGTTAACCAGGCGCTGGACGACATCGTTAATAAGTATGTTGCACGTAACAAGCCCTGGAAGCATCCGCAGGGGGCCACCACCGTTGGTCTGGCCAAGGCCTGGCGCATGTAGACCTGACCCACCGGCCATTGAACACCCCTGAGCCCTGTGTGTCGTACCTACACAGCCCACCTCGGATCCAGGTACCCATCATGGTCACTCAACACGGCGGTAAAACTCCCAACCTGTCGGCTGAAGAAAAGCACGACGCCACCAAAAACCAGCCACCACGCGCTGCCGTGCTGCACGAGATTATTCGTTTACAGGGCGATCAGGAGCTGGAACGCAGCGTCGCTGCACTGTTCTGGTCGGCACTGGCCGCCGGGCTGACGATGGGCCTTTCGCTGATGGCGATGGGCTTGCTCAATTCGCGTCTGCCCAGCGGCGAAGCGTTTAAAGTGATTGCCAGCTTTGGCTACTGCGCAGGCTTTTTAGCGGTGATTCTGGCGCGTCAGCAGTTGTTCACCGAAAACACCCTGACGGCCGTGTTGCCCATCATGAGCAAACCGACGTTGAGCAATTTCGGGCGTTTATTCAGGTTATGGGGCGTGGTCCTGGTCGGTAATCTGCTCGGTACGCTACTGGTGGCCTACGTCATGTTGCACTTGCCGATTTTTGACACCCAGACCGACAAGGCGTTTCTTGAAATCGGCCGCAAAGTCATGGAAAACGACACGTCGCAAATGTTTGCCAAAGGCATTATTTCGGGCTGGATGATCGCGACGATGGTGTGGATGATCCCTTCAATGGAGAGCGCCAAGATGTGGATCATCATCCTCATCACCTACCTGATGGCGCTGGGCGACTTCACGCACATTGTGGTCGGCACCGCAGAGGTCTCGTATTTGGTGTTTGCGGGAGAGTTGCCATGGAAAGACTTCTGGCTGGTGTTTGCCGGCCCGACCCTGGCGGGCAACATCATTGGCGGCAGTTTTATCTTCGCCCTGATCAGCCACGCGCAAATCCGCAGCGACAACAAAAAACCGCAAAAGACTTAAGCGCCCCTTAATACGCGCTGACGAGAACCGGGGCGCGACCCCGCCGTCACCCTGATGGCGGGGTCGCTGACACACAGGCGCTTTAAATCACGTAATGCGCGATGGCCACAAAGTGCAACAGGCTGCCCGCAATCACAAACAAATGCCAAATACCGTGGGCATGGCGCAGGCGGTGATCGAGGGCAAAAAAGATAATGCCCACGGTGTACATCACGCCGCCCGTGGCCAGCCAAATGAAGCCTGCCGTGCCCAGCGCCGCCAGTAAGGGCTTGACTGCCACCAGCACAATCCAGCCCATCACCGCGTAAATCACAATGGACAAGATACGCGCCTCAGAGCGCGGCTTGATCTCTTGCAACATGCCAATCACGGCCATGCCCCACACAACCCCGAACAGCGACCAGCCCCACGGCCCATGCAAGGTCACGAGGCAAAAAGGCGTGTAGCTGCCTGCAATCAACAGGTAAATCGACAAGTGATCGAACTTCTGCATGATCACCTTGGGCCGCCCGCGCACGCTGTGGTACACGGTCGACACGCTGTACAACAACACCAGCGTGACGCCGTAAATGGCGGCGCTGACTATTTTTTGCGGGCTGCCATCAAGGCACGCCATGACCAACAACCATACACTGCCCACTGCGGCGGCCACCGCCCCCAACAGGTGAGTCCAGGCGTTGAGCTTTTCTCCGTGATACATCTGCAACATCCTCAAGAGCCGATAGTGCGACTGCCTCACTTTGATACGAGATAAGGGTCAAGGTTGCGAACTTAAAGGGCAATGCGGCGTTCGTCGAGGGGACCTGGGGGCAACCCCGACACCAACCGCTCCAAGCCCCACAAATCAGGGATTTTCGCCACATGCTCGCCGACTTGCACAGCGGCACGTTCCAGTGGGCAAAGGGGCACGTCGACAAAGCTCAGTTGGCTGTCGAGTTTGTAGGAGCGTGGAATGCCTTGAACCACCATCGCGATGTATTTCAACGCTGGGTTGGCGCTCAAGGTGTTGAGGATGACGATGCGCGCCCGTTCGCCAATCAGCAGCGGGCTGCCGCATGCCGCTTCAAAGCTGATGAGTGGCAACGGGTGGTCGCGCCAGGTGATCTGGCGCAGGTGCCACGGCGGGGAGTCGCTGCTGGGTTCGCCGCGCTGGTAGTCGATCAACTCGGCAATCGCGACGTTGGGCAACAGCAAGTAGCGGTCAGCCAGCGGCAAGAGCAGGCAGGTGAGGCTGCCAACACGGTGGTCAAGCATGGAAGCGGCTCCAGTAGGCGATGCGCTCCAGCAACACAGACTCTTGATACGGTTTGCCCAAGTAGTCGTTGACGCCAATGGCCATGGCGCGGTTCTGGTGCTTTTGCCCGGTACGCGAGGTGATCATGATGATGGGCATGTCTTTGAGACGCGGGTCGTTGCGCACATGGGTGGCAACTTCAAAGCCGTCCATTCGCGGCATTTCAATATCCAGCAGCATCAAGTCCGGGGTGTGTTCTTCGAGCACGCTCATGGCGTCAACCCCGTCTTTGGCGGTGATGACGTTCATGCCGTTACGTTCCAGCAAGCGGCTGGTGACTTTGCGCACGGTGACGGAGTCGTCCACCACCAACACCAACGGCGGACGCACCGCCGGGATGAATTCAAGGCTGCCGCTGACTTCATGGTGGGCGCGCTGCAAGGGTTGACGCACTTGATGGGCACGAATGTAGGCGAGCAAATCAAGGATCAACACCACACGCCCATCGCCCAAAATCGTGGCCCCCGACAACCCTTGCACAGCGGCAAATTGCGGACCCAGGCTCTTGACCACGATTTCGCGCGAGCCGGCCAGCGCATCCACTTGCAGCGCCACGCGCATGTCTTGGCAATGCACCAGCAACACCGGCAATGAATGCTGCTCACCGGCCAGTTTAGGCTTGACCACGGTTTGCAATAACTCGCCCAAATAGCGCAATTCGTAGGTTTGGCCGCCGTAGTGATACAGCGGCGGGTTGAGCTGGTAATAGCCTTCCAGCTCGTTGGGCATGACGCGCACGATGCCTTCGACGGTATTGATCGCAATGGCGTATTGCTCATCCGCGCACTGCACCATCAGTGCGCGGTTGAGCGACACGCTAAACGGCAACCGGATCTGAAAATGCACACCCTGCCCTGCCACCGAATCGAGCGTCATGCTGCCGCCCAACTGCCGCACTTCTTCATGGACCACGTCCATGCCCACGCCACGCCCGGAAATCTGGGTAATTTTTTCAGCGGTAGAAAACCCCGGCTGCAAGATGAATTGCAACACGTCGCGGTCGCTGACGCTGTTGTGCGGGTCCAGCAAACCGCGATGAATCGCCTTGCGCCGCACCGCTTCAAGCGGAACACCCGCGCCGTCATCGCGGATATCAAACACCACGTCGCCGCCTTCGTTGGACAACTCCAGCGTGATCAGCCCTTGCTCGGGCTTGCCGCTGGCATGGCGCACATCGCTCGGTTCCAGGCCATGATCGACTGCGTTACGCAGCATGTGCTCCAACGGGGCAACCATGCGCTCCAGGACGTTACGGTCGATTTCAGCTTCAGCATTGATCACGCTGAACTCCACCTGCTTGCCCAGCTCGCTGGCCACTTGGCGCACCACGCGTTTGAGGCGCGGCAACACCCGTTCAAACGGCACCATCCGCGTGCCCATCAAGCCCTCTTGCAGTTGCGTGTTGATCCGCGCCTGCTTTTGCAGCAAGTTGTGAGCGTCTTGATTACGGGCGGCCAGCGTGGCTTTGAGGTCGAGCAAGTCGGACGCAGATTCAAATAACGCCCGAGACAACTGTTGCAGCTGGGAGTGACGGTCCATTTCCAGCGGGTCAAATTCGTCGTACGCCAGACCATCGCTTTCAGTGTGCCCACGACTGTGGCGCTGGCCCTGGGTTTCAGTGTCCAGACGCCGCAATTGGTCGCGCATGCGCTCAAGGGTGGTCTGCATTTCGTTGAGCGCAACCTGGCCATCATTGATTTGCTGCTCAAGGCGACCCCGGATAATCGAGGTTTCACCTGACAGGTTAACCATGTCTTCCAGCAACTCGGCAGGCACCTTGACCATGTCCAGGCCCGTGCGCTCCCCTTCGGTCATGGCGGCGCCCTGGGGTTCAACCTTCGTCGAGGCGGGCGCTTGAACCGCGTGCCGGGCATTGCGTTCGGTGTCACGAATGCGTTCGATCAAATCCTGGGGCGACTGCACAGGCTGACCGCTGCGCAGCGCATCCAGCATTTGTGCAGCCCGGTCATGACAGTTCTGCAACAAGGCGAACAAATCTGCACCGGGAGGCAGCACGCCCGCTGACACATCTTCGAGCAGGGTTTCCAGCTCGTGGGCAAAATCACCGATGGCGGCGATTTCAACCATCCGTGCCCCGCCCTTGAGAGTGTGCAGGTCTCGCAGCAGGTTTTCGACCTCCACCGTTCCTTGAGGCTCGGCTTGCCAGCGCGTCAGCGCAGCGCCGGAGCTTTCGAGAATGTCGAAGGCTTCTTCGAGAAAGATGTCCCGCAGTTCAGTGTCGCCGCCTGAGGCCCCATCAGGCGGTGCGACGGGCAGTTCGGCAGCCAGGTGGGGGTGATGCCGAAACCCGCGAATGGCGTCGATCAATTGGTCGGGTTCGCGCAACGGTTGCTGCTGTTGCAGGTGTTCGAGCATCAGCGCCAACTGCGCATGGCTACGTTGCAGCAAGTCGGCCAGCGCCGGGCTTTCGCTGGCGCGCCGATCCAGCAGACCTTCGTACAAATGCTCCAGTTCTTGGGCCAGGTCGCCCACCGGACCAATGCCCGCCATGCGCGCCCCGCCTTTGAGGGTGTGCAAGTCACGCTGCAACGAAGACAGCGGTGCCAGACTCTCCGGCTCACTCAGCCAGCGCTGCAAGGCCTGGCCCGCGCTATCAAGGATGTCGACCGCCTCTTCCAGAAAGATGGCGACGATTTCGTCATCCATCGACTCGCCTTCGCCCGCCAATGTGCCTGCCTGCAAATGAGCCGTGGCAGCCCCCAACTCGGTGATGTCGAGGGTTTGGCTGCCCTCACGTCGAATCAGGCCCGTGGCGTCGGGCGCCAACCCTTCGTGCAGCAACCGGTGCAGCGCGTCAATGCGGGTCGGTTGCGGGGTAATGTCCTGGCCCGCGGCCAGTTGGTCGAGCATGTTGATCAACGCTTCGTGAGCCTGTTCGGCTTCGTCAAAAAAACGCGCACTAACGGCCAGGCTGCTTTCTTCCACTGCGCCGTACAGGTCAAGCAAGGCTTCGCACAGGGCATCGACGGGCTGTAAATCCAGCAAGTGCGCTGACTCACCCAGCGCGGTCAATTGGTCCAGCAACGTGTCGAGACCTGCGCGCTCGTGCGGCTGTTGCCGCCAATGGCGCAGCACGTCTTCGGCCTCAAACAGGGTGTCCATGCCCTGCTCCAGAAATGCGCCGATGCGCTGCGGGTCACGGGTGAGCTTCACCGCATTGCCGGGCGTGTTGAGCAGGACGTCCAGGCGGTCGGCAATCAGGTGCTCAGTGCGCTCAATCAGCGAGCGGGCACCGTGAATCTCGGCCAGCGGATCACTGTCCAACTGTTTCAGGCCGCGGTGCAGCAGGCTGTCGGCCTCAAGCAGCAGCTCGATTTCGTCCAAGTCCAACGCCAGATGGTGTGCTTTGTATTCACGCACCAAATGGTCCAGCGGTGCGGCCAGCTCAGCCATGCGCAACACACCCGCCATGTGCGCACTGCCTTTGAGGGTGTGCACGGCACGCTGCAATTCGTCGCTGGCATACAGCGGCAGTTGCTCGCTGGCGTGATCGAGAAAACGGTTAAGTGTGTCGAGGTGGCTGTGCGCTTCTTGACGGAAAATATCGAGCAATTGCGGGTCGAAACCGAGGGTCTCTTGCTCAATCAACAACGGCAGTGGATGACCTTTGGACAGGTGATGGGCTTGGGCGGCCAGTGTGTCGACGTCATCGCACTGACGTTGACGCCCCTCGGCAAACGCTTGAATCAAACCGGGCAGCACGCGCAGTACATCTTCGAGTAACTGATAGATCGCCGGGGCCGGCGCAACCTTGCGTTCAATCACACGGTTGAGCAGGTTTTCGACCGCCCATGCCAACTCGCCCAGCACCAGCGCGCGCACCATGCGTCCGCTGCCTTTGAGCGTATGGAAACCGCGCCGCAGTTCAGCCAGCGCAGCGCTGTCCGCCGGGTTGGCAACCCACTGCGGCAAGGCGTGGTGCAGCATGTTCAGCACTTCATCGGTTTCTTCGAGAAAAACGTCTAACAGTTCTTCGTCTACCCGCGCTTCATCCACGGGGGGCGGCAGCAAGCTGGCGGGAATGTGTTGCGCGGGCGGGTTGAGCGCCGACACCGGGTTTGCCAGCACCTCGGCCAGGCTCTGCATGACCTCGGGGTCTTGCAGCGCCTGCAAATCCTGCATCACCAGCACCTCGGTGGGGCTGAGGATGTCTTCGAGCAGCGGCACATGGCGTTCGGTCGGCGCATAGCCCAGCGCGATGAGGCTGCTTTCGGCCCGGTCCAGCACCTGCTCGCCCGCCGCGCCAGGGTCTTGGGCCAGGCGCTCCAAGTAGTATTCGATGCTCACCAGCGCGTCAGCCAGGCGGTCGATGTGCTGCGCGGTCACAGGCTCAGTGCCCAGCAACCAATGCTCACACAGGTAATCGTCGCAGGCTTGCAGCAAGTCGGCGGCGCGGTTCAGCGGAATCATCGCCAGCGCCCCGCGAATTTGCGTGAGCAGTGCAGGGACGGGCTGCAAATGTTGACGATCAAAACCGCCCGCCAGAGAGTCGCTGATCAAGTCTTTGGCTTCATCGAAGACGATGCGCGCTTCTTTGATCACCCATTGGTGAATCTGCATCAAGTCGGTGGTCGGCAAGCGGCTTTCTTCACGCTGCGAAGGCTCGACAGTACCCACCATGCCCGCCAGCGTGGCTTCGACGTACAACAGCGCCGCTGCCACATCCATCAACACGGCATCCGTGGGTTCGCGCTGACCCTGGGCCAAGCTCTGGACCACGGCCAACTGGTCGATGATGACCTTGCGTGGCTGGCCGAAACCCAGCACGGCCAGGGTGTCGGCGATTTGGCGCAAGGGCGCCATCAAACTGTTGAGTTCGGACACATGCGTGCGGTCACTGCGCACAAACAGGTCAAGACGCTCTTTGACCCTCACCAGCTCATCGCACAAGGCGGCCACCACCGAGCGCATGGCGTCCCGGTCGGGACCGGCGAGGCGCGCACGCTCTTCGTCGACCATTGCCGCGTCGGGCATGGCTTCGTCCAGCTCGTAATGGTTTTTCAAACTGAGCATTTTCGGCGTCGGGCGCTCGGCCTTGGCGATGTAAAACAGCAGGCTGGTGAGCAGCACATCAGAGGCAGGCTGGTTAAGCGCTTCAATCCCCTGCGCGTGTAAACGCTGGAGTTCTTTGTCAGTGTCTCTGAGCAAGCTGCGCAAGGCCGGGCTGTTGCCCACTTTGCCCTTGAGCATGCCTTCGACCAGCGCCGTGGCGATTTCCCACAGCGCATTGAGCGGCGCACCCTGACACAGCGCTTCGAGTTGCGTAAACACACTGGCCAGTTGCTCCAGTTGGCGCTGCACATCGTCTTCGCGCAGCAACCCCAACAGCGACGTTTGCAGGGTTTGGCGCCAGGCGCGCACCTGCGCAGGCAGGTCGGCCGGGGAGCGTTGCGTCAAGGTCGCGTGATCAAGCGGCGCCAGCACCTGCAACGGCGGGCTGAACAAACTGGTTTCTGACAACAGCGACTCGCCCCTGGCAGTACGCAAGTCGTTGATCAACGGCAACACCACCAACGGCCAGTCGCGCCGGGCGCTGTGGACGCGCTCCAGGTACAACGGCAATTGGTTGAAGGCCTGTTGCAGCACACGTACCGCTTCGTCGAGCTGGCTGACGCGGCGCTGTTGCAACGCGATCACCAGTTGCTCCATCTCTTCTGCCAGCAGGGCTGCGCCGTAAAACTCGACCATCAACAAGCTGCCATGCACCTGATGCACGCACGCCAGACACTGCGCCAGCGCTTCGGGCGTCGTTTGCTGGCCGTCGCTGTCCAGTGCCACGCGGGCCTGCTTCAAGGTGTCGGCAATTTCGTCTTTGACCCACTCAAGGGCCACATAGTCGTGCCGGTCAACCATAACGACTCCCCTCAAACGTACGCCGCACTAGTGAGGCCCTGGTGTTTTTTGCGTGTCCGGCAAGGTAAAACCGGACACCGAGCGCCGCAGTTGGCTGGCCATTTTGGCCAGGTTGCCAATGCTGTCGGCGGTAGCGGTTGACCCGGATGAAGTTTGGCTGGTGATTTGCTGAATGACGCTCATGGTCAAGGAAATCTGACCCGCCGAGGTGGTTTGCTGCTGCGCGGCATTGGAGATGCTTTGAATCAGCTCGGCCAGGTTTTGCGACACGCCTTCGATCTCTTCCAGCGCCACGCCCGCGTCTTGCGCCAAACGGGCGCCGCGCACCACCTCAGTGGTGGTTTGCTCCATTGAGATCACGGCCTCATTGGTGTCGGCCTGAATGGCCCGCACCAGTGTTTCGATCTGACGCGTGGCCGCCGACGAACGCTCGGCCAAACGTTGTACCTCGTCCGCCACCACGGCAAAGCCACGCCCCGCATCGCCAGCCATAGAGGCCTGAATCGCGGCGTTCAAGGCAAGAATATTGGTTTGATCCGCAATGTCATCAATCAGGCTGACGATGTCGCCGATTTCCTGAGACGACTCGCCCAAGCGTTTGATGCGCTTGGCGGTGTCCTGAATTTGATCACGGATGTTGTCCATGCCGTGAATGGTGTTATGCACCACTTCGTTGCCTTTGTTGGCAATCGCCACCGAGCGCTCAGCCACCGCAGAGGACTCGGACGCGTTGGCCGACACTTCATCAATCGATTGGGCCATCTGCGCAATGGCGCCCGACGCTTCGGCGATCTGTTGCGCCTGATGCTCGGAAGCCTCGGCCAGCTGCATCGCAGTGGCTTGCGTGTCTTGCACGGCCGCAGCCACTTGCCCGGCTGTCAGGTTGATGGTGGCCACCAGGTCGCGCAATTGATCGACCGAGTAATTGATCGAGTCGGCAATGGTGCCGGTGAAGTCTTCGGTCACAGAAGCGGTGACGGTCAGGTCGCCGTCGGCCAAATCGGCAATTTCATCCAGCAGACGCATGATGGCGTTTTGGTTACGGTCATTCTTCTCAGCGGTTTCATGCAGTTGGCGATTGGTTTCACGCACCATCACCAGCCCGATCAGGATGATGGAACCCAGCGCCAGCAGGCCCAACACATAGCCACCGATAATATCCAGCGAGCGACCGCTGGCCAGGTTTTCAAAACCGTTGGCCAACATTGACGCTTCATCGAGCAGGGTTTGCGACAGGCTGAAAATGTGGCTCGCGGCCTCACGCACCTGGAACAGCTGTGGTGAGGTTTCGAGGATTTCATCCACCGAGCCGGAGACAAACTGGAACAGCTCCGAGATCTCCAGCAGGCGGGCGCGGGCATCTTTGTCTTCGACCTGTGAAATGCGCAGCCCCGCATTGCCTTCGAGCATGCCGTTAAGCACCTGGCCAAAACGGTTGGCGTCGCGGCCAAACGTATCGGCGGCTTGCGCGGCGGTTTCATCACCGGCCAGCACCGTATTGACCGCACCCAAAATACGCTCAGCCAGCAATGACTGGCGCTGGGCCAACGCCACCTGACTGGCGGGAGCGCCACGCTGCAACAGAATCTCGACCACTTTTTCGTATTCGACCTGCAACTGCGGCACGGTCTCGGCCAGCGTCGCGGCCACCTGGTGCAGCGACAGCACCGTTTGCTCACTGGCCAAAATGGCGTTGGTATTGCTCAACAACTGTTCCCAGTCGCGTTGAACGGCCTGCATTTCTTTGTGCACGGCGGGCGGTGCGGCAGGAAGGCCGGTGACCGGGTCGCCTTTTTTCAGGTAGCCCCAACGCTGGCTGAAGTCGTTACGTGCATCGCTCAGCAGACGGAAAGCCGCAGCCTTACCGGCCGCCGCTTCGGTGGCATTTTTGGCGATACGTTGGGACAGCACCCGCAATTCACCCGCGTGGCTGATGTATTGCTTGTCGTAGTTGGACTGGGTATTGAGGTAAGCAAAATTGGCGAACAACAGCATGATGAACACGATCAGGGCGATAAAAAGCACGATGATCTGCGAACGACTGCGCGACCCTTCCATTGGTTTAACGGTTTTTGCTGTGGTCATCGATCAGGCCCTGAGGTGCTGTTTTAACGCTTGACGTGACAGACGCTGCCCACTCACACAGCGACCGCCCAAAATTCAGGCGACTGGGCCAGCGCAAACGGGCTAAAGACCCACCATTCATGCTCGCCAGCGAAGCGCCCTTGCACATAGGGAACGAATGGCAGGCCGGGGGACGCGGGTTCACAGGCGTTTAAATCGCTCTGGGCAAAATGCTGCATACCCAGCACTTCATCGACCTGAAGGCCCACAAAGATGTCTTCGAACTCCAGCACCAGTACCCGACGCTGTTTGCGCAAAGGCGATAATTCAACGCCGAAAAAACCGCACAGATCCATGATCGGCAGTAATTGCCCCCGCAGATTAGCCACTCCCCTGACCCAAGACTTGACGCCCGGCAACAAGGTAAACCGCGGTTCATGGAGGATTTCGGCAATTTCACCCATCGGCGCCACGAAACACTGTTCGCCGATGCGAAAACCGATGCCGCTCCAGGCCTGGGCCTTGACTGGCTCCGCCACCAGGCCGGCGGCCAGTGAACGACAGCGCTGGTCGATCTCAAGCAGCAGCTCGAAGGCAGTCTGTGAGTCAGGCATGGGGCGGGCGCGGTGAAGCAGGCTTTGTTGCCAATGCGTTTTTAAGCGCCTGGATCAGTAGTGCTTCATCGACGGGCTTGGTGATGTAATCCACTGCTCCCTGGCGTTTGGCCCAGAGCACATCGGTCTCCTGATCCTTGGTGGTGACCACGATCACAGGGATGGCGCTGGTTTCAGGGTCTTTCGTCAACTGGCGCGTCGCCTGAAAACCATTAAGCCCCTGCATCACGATGTCCATCAGCACGGCATCGGGTTTTTCCTGACGCGCCAGTGCGACGCCATCTGCGCCGTTGACCGCCTGGAGCACTTCATGACCGCGCTTTTTCAACATTTCAGTCAATTTGAACATTTCAGTCGGCGAATCATCGACGATCAGAATGCGAGCCATGGTGTTCCCCATCTATAAGGTAATTGGCCTGCGGGCCGGGCATCATTGAGCGTTATTGAGCGTTTTGCACAAATGTGAACCCTGGCACATGGGCCTTGATCGCACTCAGCAGTTCATCCCGGCTAAAGGGTTTGGTCAAAAATTGATCAGAACCCACAATCCGTCCCTTAGCCTTGTCAAACAGACCGTCTTTGGATGAGAGCATAATCACCGGCGTCGACTTGAACGATCGGTGGTTTTTGATCAGCGCACAGGTTTGATAGCCATCAAGGCGCGGCATCATGATGTCGACAAAGATGATGTGCGGATGATGATCGACAATCTTGGCCAATGCATCGAAGCCATCGAGCGCGGTAATCACTTCGCAGCCTACGTTTTTCAGCAGCGTTTCGGCGGTGCGGCGAATGGTTTTTGAATCATCAATCACCATCACCTTCAAGGTGCTGGAATGCGTGTCCATATGTGCTCTACCATCGCCACGGCGACCCGTTTTGTTACAACTTTGCCAAATTTCAGCTCAAATCCTTAATGGACAAGGGCTGCAAGTGCTGTGCGAGCCTTTTTAGCACAGTCTCTACATGCAATCTATCGGACGGGCCGCGCCATGCCGGACGAGGCGGTTTTTCCTTGACCGAGACCCCACTCAGCGCCACTCTGGCGCCACTTTTTGATGACCTGCTTATCGTGCAGGCGCTGACGAGGTAGCAAGCGGGCGCAACAGGATGAGTGCGGTGTCGCTCACGCATGGGGTTGCCTGGTTTTGCGACGACCTTGTTATCGATCGGCAGGGCCTACAGTTGATATTTGCCTACTACTTTTGAGGAATTTGCCATGAGCGTTCGAGTCGGGATTGTCATGGACCCCATTGCGAGCATCTCCTATAAAAAGGACAGCTCGCTGGCCATGTTGCTGGCAGCACAGGACCGCGGCTGGACCTTGTTCTACATGGAACAGCAAGACCTGTACCTGACTGAAGGCAAGGCGCGGGCGCGCATGAAGCCGCTCACCGTGTTCGCCAACCCTGAAAAATGGTTTGAGCTAGACGCCGAGACAGACACAGCCCTGAGCGATCTGGATGTGATCCTGATGCGTAAAGACCCGCCGTTCGACATGGAGTTTGTGTACACCACCTACTTGCTCGAACAAGCCGAGCGCGACGGGGTGCTGATCGTCAACAAACCGCAGAGCCTGCGCGACTGCAACGAAAAACTGTTCGCCACTCAATTCACCCAGTGCACCCCGCCGACCGTGGTCAGCCGCCGGGCGGATGTGTTGCGCGAATTTGCAGCGCTGCACGGCGATGTGATCCTCAAGCCGCTGGACGGCATGGGCGGCACGTCGATTTTCCGTCACCGCGCGGGTGATCCGAACCTGTCAGTGATTCTCGAAACCCTGACCGCCAACGGCACGCAGCAAATCATGGCGCAAGGTTACTTGCCAGCGATCAAGGACGGCGACAAACGTATCCTGATGATCGACGGCGAACCCGTGCCCTATTGCCTGGCGCGTATCCCGGCGCACGGCGAAACCCGTGGCAACCTGGCCGCTGGTGGCCGTGGTGAAGCGCGCCCATTGAGCGAAAAAGACCGTTGGATTGCTGAGCAAGTTGGACCCACATTGCGTGAAAAGGGCTTGTTGTTTGTAGGCCTGGACGTGATCGGTGAACACCTGACTGAGATCAACGTCACCAGCCCGACCTGCATCCGCGAGATTGATAACGCCTTTGGCACCCGCATCGGCGACCTGCTGATGGACGCCATCGAACGCAAGCTGGCGGCGCGCTGATCGCTAACCGCCTGAAACAGACCAACATTGCGCTATCATGCGCAGCCTGTGAAACCCGCGATGTTGGTCTTTTGCCATGAAACTCCCCAGCGACCTGCCCCCCGAACTGAGCCACAGCGGCGTACGCGCGGCTGATCGCCTGGGTTTTACTCTATTCGTCGCGGCCCTGATTCACCTCGCGGTGATCCTGGGTGTCGGGTTCAGCATGAGCGAGCCCAAGCAAATCAGCAAAACCCTTGAAATCACGCTGTCGACCTTCAAAAGCGCAACCGCGCCCAAGAAAGCGGATTTTCTGGCGCAGGACAATCAGGAAGGCAGCGGCACGCTGGACAAGAAAGCCGTGCCCACCACCACCCAGGTGGCACCGTTCCAGGACACCGAAGTCAAAAAAGTCACGCCGCCGCCCGCCGCCAAACCTGAACAGACCCAGGCGGCCCCCAAAGCAGCCGTGACCACCGTGGCGCCAAAACTCAAAAAAGCCACGAGCGAACCGCAGAAGGTCAAAACCGAAGCGGCGCCCAAGGCCAGCATTCCAACGTTTGACAGCTCCCAACTGTCGAGCGAGATTTCCAGCCTCGAAGCCGAACTGGCCAACGAGCAACAACAGTACGCCAAACGCCCAAAAATCTACCGCATGAGCGCGGCCTCGACCATGCGCGACAAAGGTGCCTGGTACAAAGAAGACTGGCGCAAAAAGATCGAACGCATCGGCAACCTCAACTACCCCGAGCAAGCGCGCCGCGAAAAAATCTACGGCAGGTTGCGGTTGCTGGTGTCGATCAACCGCGACGGCTCGCTGCATGAAGTGCTGGTGCTTGAATCTTCGGGCCAGCCATTGCTGGATCAAGCCGCGCAGCGCATCGTGCGGCTGGCCGCGCCGTTTGCCCCCTTCAGCGGCGACCTGGCCGACATCGACCGCCTGGAAATCATCCGCACCTGGAAATTCGCCCAGGGTGATCGGTTGTCCAGTCATTAACCCAAACGCGTAGCCGCTGCCGCCAACTTGTCAGTTTCGCTTGCCAGCGCCACACTAAGGCTCATGAAAACCCACGCCCCGACCTACCTCAAGCATCAATTGCTGATCGCCATGCCGCATATGGCCGACCCCCATTTTGCTCATACCTTGACCTACATCGTCGAGCATACGGCCAATGGTGCGATGGGCCTGACCATCAACCGGCCGTTGGATCTGAGCCTGGGGGATATCCTTGAGCAGTTGCGGCCCGACCGTAAAATGTCTGAACTGTGCAAGCACGTACCGATTTATGCCGGCGGCCCGGTCATGACCGACCGCGGTTTTGTCCTGCACCCCGCCAGCATGAATTTCGATGCCACGGTTGAACTTGAAGACGGACTGGCCCTGAGCACGTCGCTGGATGTGCTGGACAGCATCGCTGACGGCAACGGCCCGCAGCGCAGCCTGATCTGCCTGGGCTATGCCGGGTGGGACGCGGGCCAACTGGAAGCCGAACTGGCCGACAACGCGTGGCTGACCTGCCCATACTCAGCCGATATTTTGTTTCAAACCTCTAGCGAGTTGCGCCTTGACGCCGCCGCCAATCACCTGGGAGTGAACCTCAACTTGTTAAGCACTCAAGCAGGTCACGCCTGATGGCCAGCCTTCGTTTACTGCTGGGTTTTGACTACGGCACCCGCTCGATCGGCGTCGCCGTCGGCCAGATGATCACTGGCCAAGCCCGCGAGCTGTGTAATTTGAAAGCCGAGAACGGCATGCCGAAGTGGGAAGACATCGAAAAGCTCATCAAAGAATGGCAACCCGACGCCCTGGTGGTCGGCATGCCCCTGCACATGGACGGCACCCCGAGCGAGTTCTGCGCAAGGGCGCAAAAATTTGCCAACCGCCTCAATGGCCGGTTCAATCTGCCTGTGTTCACCCACGACGAGCGCCTGACCACCTTTGAAGCCAAAGGCGAACGCAAGGCTCAGGGCGGCCAGCGTGGCAGTTATCGCGACAACCCGGTGGATGCCATCGCCGCCAAACTGGTCTTGCAAGGCTGGCTCGACGACAACCCGGCTCAACCTCAAGCCTGACATTGCGCTCAATTGTTTGACGCACCTCATTGTTTGCGCCCGTCGCAGCACGCATCCTGCGCGGGCCTTTTAAGGAGCCACCATGATCCTGCCTGTTCCCGCTGAACTGATCTCTCAGATGGCGCTTGATCTCAAGGCCCATCTGGCCCGTCGTAACATCACTGAGCCGCGCTACATCGGCATTCGCACCGGTGGCATCTGGGTGGCCCAGGCACTGTTGTGCGCAATGAACAGTGAGGCCCCGCTGGGCACCCTGGACGTATCGTTCTACCGCGACGACTTCAGCCAAAATGGCCTGCACCCGCAAGTGCGCCCCTCGGAGCTGCCGTTCGAGATCGAAGGCCAGCACCTGGTGCTGATCGACGACGTGCTGATGAGCGGTCGTACCATTCGCGCCGCGCTCAACGAATTGTTCGACTATGGTCGTCCGGCCAGCGTGACGCTGGTCAGCCTGCTCGACCTGGACGCCGCCGAGCTGCCGATCCGGCCCAACGTGGTGGGGGCGACCTTGGCCCTCGAGCCGACCCAACGGGTGAAATTATCCGGCCCTGCGCCACTGACACTTGAACTTCAAGACTTATCTCAAGATCCAGCCCTTTAAGAGACCACTGCGATGACGCCTACCGACGCCAAGCGCCCGCTGCAGCTCAATGATCAGGGCCAGCTGCGCCACTTTTTGTCGCTCGACGGCCTGCCCCGCGAGTTGCTGACAGAGATCCTCGACACCGCCGACTCGTTCCTTGAAGTCGGCGCTCGGGCGGTGAAAAAAGTCCCGTTGCTGCGCGGCAAGACCGTCTGCAACGTGTTCTTCGAAAACTCCACCCGCACCCGCACCACATTCGAAATGGCGGCCCAGCGCCTGTCTGCGGACGTGATCACCCTTAACGTGTCCACTTCCTCGGCGAGCAAGGGCGAAACCCTGCTCGACACCCTGCGCAACCTTGAAGCCATGGCCGCCGACATGTTCGTGGTACGCCACGGCGACTCCGGCGCCGCGCACTTCATTGCCGAGCACGTGTGTCCGCAGGTGGCGATCATCAATGGCGGCGACGGCCGTCACGCGCACCCCACGCAGGGCATGCTCGACATGTTGACCATTCGTCGACACAAAGGCGGGTTTGAAAACCTGTCGGTAGCCATCGTCGGCGACATTCTGCACTCGCGGGTGGCGCGCTCGAACATGATCGCGCTCAAGACCCTGGGCTGTCAGGACATCCGCGTGATTGCACCCAAAACCCTGCTGCCCATCGGCATCGAGCAATACGGGGTCAAGGTCTACACCGACATGACCGAGGGCCTCAAAGACGTCGACGTGGTGATCATGTTGCGCCTGCAACGCGAACGCATGTCCGGCGGCCTGCTGCCGAGCGAAGGCGAGTTCTACCGCCTGTTCGGCCTGACCACCGCCCGTCTGGCCGGTGCCAAACCTGATTGCATCGTGATGCACCCCGGCCCGATCAACCGGGGCGTGGAGATTGAGTCTGCCGTGGCCGATGGCCCGCACTCGGTCATTCTTAACCAAGTGACTTACGGCATCGCCGTGCGCATGGCGGTGCTGTCCATGACCATGAGCGGGCAAACGGCCCAGCGCCAATACGAACAGGAGAACGCCCAGTGAAGCTCAGCATTCTCGGCGCCCGCGTGATTGATCCCGCCAGCCAGCTGGACACCGTCACCGACTTGCATCTGGAAGCCGGCAAAATTATTGCCATCGGCGCAGCCCCGGCCGGTTTTACCCCAACCCAAACCCTGGACGCCAAAGGCCTCGTTGCCGCGCCGGGGCTGGTTGACTTGAACGTCGCTCTGCGCGAGCCGGGCTACAGCCGCAAAGGCACCATCGCCAGTGAAACCCGCGCCGCAGCGGCCGGTGGTGTGACCAGCCTGTGTTGCCCGCCGCACACAAAACCGGTGCTCGATACCTCGGCCGTGGCCGAGCTGATCCTTGACCGCGCACGCGAAGCCGGCAACTGCAAAGTGTTCCCCATCGGTGCGCTGAGCAAAGGGCTGGATGGCGAGCAACTGGCTGAGCTGATCGCCTTGCGTGATGCCGGGTGTGTCGCGTTCGGCAACGGTCTGAACAGCTTCACCAATACCCGCACCCTGTGCCGGGCACTGGAATACGCGGCCACTTTCGACCTGACAGTGATTTTCCACTCGCAGGACCGTGACCTGGCAGAAGGCGGTATCGCCCACGATGGCGCGATGGCAGCGTTCCGGGGCTTGCCGGGCATCCCTGAAACCGCCGAGACCGTGGCCCTGGCCCGCGACCTGTTGCTGGTCGAGCAAAGCGGTGCGCGCGCACACTTCAGCCAGTTGACCAGTGCCCGCGGCGTGGCCCTGATCGCTCAGGCACAGGCACGCGGCCTGAAAGTCACGGCGGATGTGGCGCTGTATCAATTGATACTGACCGATGAAGCGCTGGTGGATTTTTCCAGCGTGTACCACGTCCAACCGCCCCTGCGCACCCGCGCTGACCGTGACGGCCTTCGTGAGGCGGTGAAATCAGGGGTGGTGCAAGCCATTTCCAGCCATCACCAGCCCCACGAGCGCGATGCCAAACTGGCCCCGTTCGGCGCCACTGAGCCGGGCATGAGCAGCGTAGAGCTCCTATTGCCTTTAGCGATGACGTTGGTAGAAGACGGCTTGCTCGACTTGCCGACCCTGTTGGCCCGCCTGAGCACAGGCCCGGCAGACGCCTTACGCCTGCCAGCGGGGCGCTTGGCGGTGGGTTCAGCGGCAGATCTGGTGCTGTTTGATCCAACGGCCTCAACGGTGGCCGGTGAGACGTGGCACTCAAAAGGCGACAATTGCCCCTTCCTTGGCCACTGCCTGCCGGGTGCCGTGCGTTACACGCTGGTGGATGGGCGGATCAGCTACGAAGGCTGAAGCGCTGCGCTCACCCCAACCCTCTCCCTGCAGGAGAGGGTTGGAGGCTATGGCGCTTAACGACGCTCTGCGTTCTTGATTGATATCTGGGTATTGAGCGTCCAGAAGTCATACAGAATGCCGACCAGGAACAAACCACCGGTAAACAGGTAAATGATCCCGGTGATCCACTTGCCCATGTACATGCGGTGCACACCGAACACGCCCAGGAACGTCAGCAGAATCCACGCCACGCTGTAGTCGGTATCACCCGATGTAAAGCGCAGGTCCGCTTCGCGGTCCATGCTCGGGATCAAGAACAAGTCGATCAGCCAGCCGATGCCCAGCAAGCCCAGCGTAAAGAACCAGATCGTCCCGGTCACCGGCTTGCCGTAATAGAAGCGATGCGCTCCCAAAAAGCCAAAAATCCACAGCAAGTAACCCAGCACTTTGCTGTGGGTATCGCGTTGTAGATCGTCTCGATAGCCGCTCATTGATGCCCCCTTAGGTGTCGATAGAAAAAAATTGTGAAGTTTTTTGTGACTTTTTTACTGTCGCGCAAAAGGTAAAAGTGTCTTACAAGATTTGGCGCAAACCCTTGTACTGCCTGACCTGCGCTCCAACCATGTGACAATTTGCCACCCCGCTTGCGGTTTTTGACCTCCAGGTCCAAGCGACAAACGGCCTGAGAAAGGACAAAAAAGCTGTTATAAAGTTGCGCGCTTACCTATATAGAGCCCTGCCGAATGCGTCCTTTATTCAAGACATGGCTAACCATTTGCCTATTAATGCCACTGGCCGCCCACGCCACCAATCGTGAGCAACATCTTCCTTCGGGCTTCACCGGTTACACCGCAAAATCATCTGCGAGTGCTCCGTTTGTCGCCTCTAACAGCAAAACCGTCACACGCCCGACCTCCAGTAAAGTTCATCGCAAAGCCCCAGGCAAAATTGCGACACCGGCACTGGTCGCGGCCAACAAGCAAAGCAGCAGTGTACTGAGCCGTGCCGTCAACGTGCTGGGTACGCCTTATCGTTGGGGCGGTAGCAGCCCAAGTAAAGGCTTTGATTGCAGCGGTCTGGTCAAATACGCGTTCAACGATGTGGCGGCCGTCAATTTGCCACGCAGCTCCAGCGCGATGGCCAGCGGTCATGGCCAGAAGGTTGATCGCAAGGACCTGAAGCCGGGCGACTTGCTGTTTTTCAACATCAAGAGCCGCAAGGTCAATCACGTTGCCATTTACCTGGGCAACGACCGGTTTATCCATGCACCCCGTCGCGGCAAGTCGGTCTCTATCGACACCTTGAAAAAACCTTACTGGCAGAGCCACTACGTGGTCGCCAAGCGCATTTTGCCTAAAGAGAAAACCACCCTGCGGGTTGCTCAGCGCTAAACATCCCATCACTGTAGGCGCGGGTACGCTCGCGTTTACAGGATGTCGCCCCTCTGTTTGAGCCGTGCCAGGCTCATTTCCAGGGTTTGCATCCCTACCGCCCCGCCGGTCTGGATTGCCGACACC
The DNA here is from genome assembly GCF_016812185.1 of Pseudomonas weihenstephanensis. Taxonomy (NCBI): domain Bacteria; kingdom Pseudomonadati; phylum Pseudomonadota; class Gammaproteobacteria; order Pseudomonadales; family Pseudomonadaceae; genus Pseudomonas; species Pseudomonas weihenstephanensis. The sequence goes on from NZ_JAAEBV010000002.1 coordinate 253,841, forward strand.
ATTTGCGCCACCTTGTTTTCCCGAATCAAATGCCTGATGGCTGGCGTGCCCAGCATGATTTCGTGCGCCGCCACGCGCCCGCCTCCCTGTCGCCTGACCAACGTTTGCGCAATCACCGCCCTCAGTGATTCGGACAGCATCGTGCGTACCACGGCTTTCTCTTCGCCAGGAAATACATCCACCATGCGGTCGATGGCTTTTGCCGCAGACGGTGTGTGCAACGTGGCAAAGACCAAGTGCCCGGTTTCAGCGGCGCTAAGCGCTAAGCGAATGCTGTCCAGGTCGCGCATTTCGCCCAGCATGATCACGTCCGGGTCTTCACGCAGCGCTGAACGTAGCGCGGCGCTAAAACTGCCTGTGTCGCGATGCACCTCGCGCTGGTTAATCAAGCACTGGCGCGGCGTGTGGATGAACTCAATCGGGTCTTCGATGGTGAGAATGTGCAGGGGGCGGGTGCTGTTCAAGTGGTCAATCATGGCCGCCAAGGTGGTGGTTTTACCGGACCCCGTGGCGCCCGTAAGCAGTATCAACCCGTGCGGCGCATGACTCAGCTCACTGAACACCCCGCTCAAGCCCAATGATTCAAGGCTGGGCACCGTCGAGGCAATGCTGCGAAACACCGCACCCGCGCCGCGCTGTTGCTCAAACGCATTCACCCGAAAGCGGCCCAAGCCCGCCACCGCGTATGAAAAATCAGCTTCGCGCTCGGCCTTGAACGCGACACGCTGTGGCTCGGTCATGACGCTGTGGATAAGCCCCCGCACAGCGTCTGAGTCCAGCACGGGCCACTCGCCCCGCTGCATGTCGCCGTCGATACGCAGCATGGGCGCCACGCCCGCTGACAGGTGCAAGTCTGAAGCCCCGCGATTGACGCAAACGGCCAACAGGTCGGCGATGTCCATCCCCCCTCCCAATTCCAGTAGAATGCCGCAGACTTTCACCACGGCGGGCTTAATTGAATGTCCACGATAGCTGACAACATCGCTCAGGTTGAGGCGCGCATCCGTGCAGCGGCACTGGCTGTGCAACGTGATGTAACGAGCATTCACTTGCTGGCAGTCAGCAAGACCAAACCCGCTGGCGCACTGCGCGAAGCGTATGCCGCCGGGGTTCGCGACTTCGGCGAGAATTATCTGCAAGAAGCCCGCGCCAAACAGACTGAATTAGCTGACCTGCCCTTGTGTTGGCACTTCATCGGCCCCATTCAATCGAACAAGACGCGCGACATCGCTGAACATTTCGCGTGGGTGCACTCCGTGGACCGTCTGAAAATCGCCCAGCGCTTGTCTGAACAGCGCCCGGCTGAGCTGGCGCCGCTGAACATCTGCATTCAGGTCAACGTCAGTGGTGAGGCCAGTAAATCCGGCTGCACCCCGGCAGATTTGCCCGCGCTGGCTGCCGCGATCCATGCCTTGCCCCGTTTGAAGCTGCGCGGCTTGATGGCGATCCCGGAACCCACCGACGACCGCGCCGAACAGGATGCTGCCTTTGCGACGGTACGCACACTGCAAGAGAGCCTGAACCTGGGGCTAGACACGCTTTCGATGGGCATGAGCCACGACCTGGAGTCGGCCATTGCCCAAGGCGCCACATGGGTGCGGGTCGGTACTGCACTGTTTGGCGCCCGAGACTACAGCCAGGCCTGAGAAAGCCTGCCTCACTTTTGATAAGGATCTGTTATGAGCAAGACGCGTATTGCCTTTATCGGAGCCGGTAACATGGCTTCCAGCCTGATTGGCGGCCTGTTGGCCAAAGGTCTGGACGCTGCACAGATCCGCGCCAGCGATCCCGGCGCCGACACTCGCGCCAAGGTCGCTGAACAGCACGGTATCGAGCTGTTCGCCGATAACGCGCAGGCCGTTCAAGACGCGGATGTGATCGTCATCGCCGTCAAGCCGCAGGCCATGAAAGCCGTGTGCCAGGACCTGCGCCCACACCTCAAGCCGCATCAACTGCTGGTGTCGATTGCCGCCGGCATTACCTGCGCCAGCCTGCTTGAATGGCTGGGTACTCAGCCACTGGTGCGCTGCATGCCCAATACGCCTGCCCTGTTGGGTAAAGGCGTGAGCGGTTTGTACGCCACTGCTCAGGTGACGCCAGCACAACGCCAGCAAGCCGACGAATTGTTGAGCGCTGTGGGCATCGTGGTCTGGGTCGAAACAGAAGCCCAGATCGACGCGGTAACCGCCGTGTCGGGCAGCGGCCCGGCGTATTTCTTCCTCTTGATCGAAGCCATGACCGCCGCCGGCGTCAAACTTGGCTTAAGCCATGAGGTGGCTGAACAACTGGCGGAGCAGACCGCACTGGGCGCTGCCCATATGGCCGTGAGCAGCGATGTGGACGCAAGCGAACTGCGCCGTCGCGTGACCTCGCCTGCGGGCACCACTGACGCTGCAATCAAATCATTCCAGGCCAGTGGTTTTGAAGCCATGGTCGAAAAAGCATTGAGTGCCGCCGCGCACCGCTCGGCCGAAATGGCCGAACAACTGGGTCAATAAAGGAGCAAATGATGTCAGGACTTAATGGCGCTGCCATTTTTGTAGTTCAAACCCTGGGCAGCCTGTATTTGCTGGTCGTGCTGCTGCGCTTCATCTTGCAGCTGGTTCGGGCCAACTTTTACAACCCGATCTGCCAGTTCACCGTCAAAGCGACGCAAACCCTGCTCAAACCAATGCGTCGCGTCATTCCAAGCGTGCTCGGCCTGGACATGTCCTCGCTGGTGCTGGCGATTCTGGTGCAGATGGTGGTGTTCGCCATTGTGCTGACCTTAAGCTACATCCCGTTCAACGTCCTCGGGCTGTTGGTGTGGGCGATCCTTGGGGTGACGGCACTGTTTCTCAAAGTGTTCTTCTTCGCCATGATCATCAGCGTGATTCTGTCGTGGGTGGCACCGGGTAGCACCAGCCCTGGCGCCGAGCTGGTCAACCAGATCACAGAACCTGCACTGGCACCGTTCCGCCGCTTCTTGCCGAGCATGGGCGGCCTGGATATTTCACCGATTCTGGCGTTCATGGTGATCCAGCTGATCCAGAGCTACGTGATTCCGCCCCTGGCGGTGTACGTCAACATGCCGCCTGAGCTGTTCGGCCTGATCTGATGAGCTATTTCCGCTGGGACGGTGACGACCTGATTCTCGACTGTCACTTGCAACCCAAGGCCAGCAGCGATGAGTTTGCTGGCCTGCACGGTGACCGCCTGAAAATCCGCCTCACCGCCCCACCGGTTGAAGGCAAAGCCAACGCCCACCTGGTGGCCTTCCTGGCCAAGGCGTTCGGCATTTCCAAGAGCCAAGTGAGCTTGATCAGCGGCGAACTCAATCGCCAAAAACGCGTGCGTTTGCATGGCCCTAAAAAGTTGCCAGACCTTCCAGGGCTTGCCAAACCTTGAGTCAGCCTCTGTAGTCGCTGCCGCAGGCTGCGATGGAGGCAGGCCGACCTCCAGCAGCGCATTTGCATGCAGCCTGCACCAGCGACTACGGGTTTGGGGCTGGTGATAAATCAGCCCCGCGCATTGCTTGCTGCTTGCTACCGCGCTCATTAGACTTACGCCTCATTTAAATGAGAGCAGGGTCGATGCCAACTGCCTTTCCCCCCGATTCCGTTGGTCTGGTTGTGCCACTCGTTGCACACTTCGGCGAACCGCTGGCTTTGGCCTGCGGGCGCTCACTGCCTGCCTATGACCTGATTTACGAAACCTATGGCCAGCTCAATGCCACGGCCAGTAACGCGGTGCTGATTTGCCACGCGCTGTCGGGGCATCATCATGCCGCCGGTTATCACAGCGTCGACGATCGCAAACCCGGCTGGTGGGACAGTTGCATCGGCCCCGGCAAGCCCATCGACACCCGTAAATTCTTCGTGGTCAGCCTCAACAACCTCGGTGGATGCAACGGCTCGACCGGCCCGAGCAGCATCGATCCGCAAACCGGCCGCCCCTTTGGCGCCTCGTTCCCGGTACTGACCGTTGAAGACTGGGTGCACAGCCAGGCACGCCTGGCGGATCGCCTGGGCATCACGCAATGGGCCGCCGTGATCGGTGGCAGCCTGGGCGGCATGCAAGCCTTGCAGTGGAGCATCAGCTACCCGGATCGCCTGCGCCATTGCCTGGCTATCGCCTCGGCACCCAAGTTGTCCGCGCAAAACATTGCGTTCAACGAAGTCGCGCGCCAAGCCATCCTCACCGACCCCGAGTTCCACGGCGGTTCGTTCCAGGAAAAAGGCCTGATCCCCAAACGCGGCCTGATGCTGGCACGCATGGTGGGCCACATCACTTACCTGTCGGATGACTCGATGGGCGAGAAATTCGGCCGCGGGCTTAAGAACGAAAACCTCAACTACGACTTCCACAGCGTCGAGTTTCAGGTCGAGAGCTACCTGCGTTATCAGGGCGAAGAGTTTTCCGGGCGCTTCGATGCCAACACCTATTTGTTGATGACCAAGGCCCTGGACTACTTCGACCCGGCGGCCAACTTCAACGATGATCTGGCCAAAACCTTTGCCGGGGCCAAGGCGCGCTTTTGCGTGATGTCGTTCACCACCGACTGGCGCTTCTCGCCCGCGCGTTCGCGCGAACTGGTGGATGCGCTGATGGCCGCGAAAAAAGACGTGTGTTATCTGGAAATCGATGCGCCGCAGGGCCATGACGCCTTCCTGATCCCGATCCCGCGCTACCTGCAAGCCTTCAGCAACTACATGAACCGAATAGACCTGTGAGAACGCCATGAGAGCCGACCTGGAAATCATCCAAGACTGGATCCCCGCCGGCAGCCGCGTGCTCGACCTCGGTTGTGGTGATGGCGAACTGCTGAGCTGGCTGCGCGACAACAAGCAAGTCACCGGCTACGGCCTTGAAAACGACCCGGACAACATTGCCGAGTGCGTGGCCAAAGGCATTAACGTTATCGAGCAAGACCTCGACAAAGGGCTGGGCAACTTTGCCAGCAACAGCTTTGACATCGTGGTCATGACCCAGGCGCTGCAAGCGGTGCATTACCCCGACCGGATCCTCGACGAAATGTTGCGCGTCGGCCGCCAATGCATCATTACCTTCCCCAACTTCGGCCACTGGCGCTGCCGCTGGTATCTGGCCAGCAAAGGCCGCATGCCGGTGTCCGAGTTTTTGCCGTACACCTGGTACAACACGCCCAACATTCACTTTTGCACTTTTGAAGACTTCGAAGCGCTGTGCCGTGAACGCGAAGCGCAGGTCATCAACCGTCTTGCCGTGGATCAACAACACCGGCATGGGTGGGCGAGTAAGTTATGGCCTAACCTGTTAGGCGAGATTGGCATTTATCGTGTCAGCAGTCCTGGCCTTCAGGATCACAAAGTCGCGGTTTAACAGGTTCGCTCAAAGGAGAAAGACCATGGGTCGTATTGGATTACTACTGCTTTCAATGTGTTTGGGCGCGAACGCGCTGGCCGCCGACCAAACGGGGCCCCAACGCCAGCAGACATTTGGCGATACCACGGTGTACTACAACGCCATCCCGTCGACGTTCCTGACGGAGGAAATCGCCAAGACGGTCAAGGTCACGCGCAGCAAACAGAATGCCGTGTTGAATATCACCGTGAACAAGGCGGGCAAGAACATTGCCGCCAATGTGCAGGGCAGCGTAAAAACCGGGGATGAAAAAGCAACACCGTTGAGGTTTCGTGAAGTCGGCGAAAACGGCGAAATCAACTATCTCGCTCAATTCCCGGTCAAAGGCCCGCAGACTTTCACCTTCAAAGTGGACGTAAAAGCTCCCGGAGCCACGTCTGAAACAATCGAATTTACTCAAATGGTCGCTCCAATCGAATGATGAACTTCACGCAACTGGTACTCGCAAGCCACAACGCGGGCAAACTCAAAGAACTTCAGGCCATGCTCGGCGAGTCGGTGCAGTTGCGCTCGATTGGAGAATTCAGCAGCGTCGAGCCGGATGAAACCGGCTTGTCGTTTGTTGAGAACGCGATTTTAAAAGCCCGTAACGCGGCGCGAATTTCGGGTTTGCCAGCCTTGGCTGACGACTCGGGGCTGGCCGTGGACTTTCTGGGTGGCGCACCGGGTATTTACTCGGCCCGCTACGCTGATGGCCAAGGCGATGCGGCGAACAACGCCAAACTGCTCGATGCCCTCAAAGACGTGCCCGACGCCGAGCGCGGCGCACAGTTTGTGTGCGTGCTGGCGTTGGTGCGCCACGCCGACGACCCTTTGCCAATCATCTGCGAAGGCTTGTGGCACGGGCGTATCCTGCCCGCCGCCAGTGGCCAACACGGCTTTGGCTACGACCCGTTGTTCTGGGTGCCTGAACGTAACTGCTCCAGCGCTGAACTCAGCCCGACAGAAAAAAACCAACTGAGCCACCGCGCTCGCGCCATGGTCTTGCTGCGCCAGCGTTTGGGCCTCAAATGACCCACGACACACCGCCACAGCCGCTCTATCTGGGTGCGGCTGGCTTTACCCAGCAGGCGCCACGCGCGCCGCTGAGCCCATTGCCTCCCTTGTCGCTGTACATCCATATCCCGTGGTGCGTGCGTAAATGCCCGTATTGCGACTTCAACTCCCACACCGCCAGCCCTGTGCTGCCCGAAGACGAATACGTCGACGCCCTGATCGCCGATCTGGACCAGGACCTGCACGCAGTGTATGGCCGTGAGCTGAGCTCGATCTTCTTTGGCGGCGGCACGCCGAGCCTGTTCAGTGCTGCCTCGCTGGGTCGCCTGCTCGCGGGGGTTGAAGCGCGCATTCCTTTTGCCAGCGACATTGAAATCACCCTGGAAGCCAACCCCGGCACGTTCGAGCAAGAAAAGTTCGTGGCGTACCGCAAATTGGGGATCAATCGCCTGTCGATCGGCATCCAGAGTTTTCAGCAAGAGAAACTCAAGGCGTTAGGCCGCATCCATAACGGCGACGAAGCCGTACGCGCCGCTGGCATGGCGCGTCAGGCCGGTTTTGACAACTTCAACCTGGACTTGATGCATGGCTTGCCCGATCAGTCACTGGACGATGCCCTGAGCGATCTGCGCCAGGCCATCGCCCTGAAGCCGACCCACCTGTCGTGGTATCAACTGACGCTCGAACCCAACACCGTGTTCTGGAACCAGCCGCCCACGCTGCCGGAAGACGACACGTTGTGGGACATTCAAGAAGCCGGGCAAGCCCTGCTCGCCGAGCACGGCTACGCGCAATACGAAGTGTCCGCATACGCGTTGCCTGACCGCCCCGCGCGGCACAACCTCAACTATTGGAGCTTTGGCGACTTCATCGGCATTGGTGCCGGTGCCCACGGCAAGTTAAGCCACCCGGATGGCCGTATCGTACGCACATGGAAAACCCGTCTGCCAAAGGACTACCTCAATCCGGCCAAAAACTTCCAGGCCGGGGAGAAAACCCTGACTGCCGAAGAGCTACCGTTTGAGTTTCTAATGAACGCCTTGCGCCTGACGGACGGCGTAGATTCAGAGCTTTACCCGCAGCGCACCGGCCTGCCCCTCGAGAGCTTGAAAACAGGGCGAGAAGCCGCCGAACAAAGTGGCTTATTACAGGTCGAACCGACACGCCTGGCGGCGACTGCCCGCGGCCAATTGTTTCTCAATGACCTGTTGCAGCACTTTTTGACCTAAGGAAATCGAATGGACTTGGTACTCGACCTGCTTGCCACAGTATCGCGCTGGAGCCGCAGCCATCTTTCAGACATCTCTCTGGCGTTGATTGGCTGTTTGCTGGTGTTGTTTGGGGCGGACTTCAAGGGCTGGGTCGAGCAGCGTCTGGGCAGCATCGCCGGCGCACTGCGCGTCCCCTTGATGGCCTTGCTGTGCCTGGTGGGCAGCGGCGCTGCATTAATCTACGCGACCCCCTGGGTGGAGCGCGGACTGAGCCAATTCAACAACTACAGTTTGGCGCCCGTATTGCTCGTGGTGCTGGTGCTGATTGGTGTAGTTGCAGACCGCCGTTAATTTCGCCTGTTACCTGTAGCAGCAGCCGAAGGCGGCGTTGAGCCAACGTATTCATTCCACCTGCTAAAACCGTGGCCTCAGGTTTTGCGCTCGCTGCGCAATCGCACGCAGCCTTCGGCAGCGGCTACAATTTGTGGGCTACGCTTGGGTATCGCTTACTGTGAGCACCGCCCATGCCGAAGGTTTTGAATGGCAATCTCGATGCGCTAAAGGTGGTGCTGGCGATTTGTGTCGTCGCATTGCACTGCAAGGTCTTCGGCGGCAATGACACGGCCATCGGTTACATGCTGGGCAACGGGCTGTTTCGGGTCGCGGTGCCGGTTTTTTTCATCATCAACGGGTATTACCTGTTCCACACCCTCAGCGAAGGCCATTCCTTCAGCAAGTGGTTCAAGCGCGGGCTGTGGATGTACCTGTTCTGGATGCTGATTTACAGCCCGTTTTACGTCGATACGGCCACGCTGGGCAGTCTCAAAGGCGTGCTGGGCGTGGTGAAGTCTTTGCTGATCGGTTATTTCCACCTCTGGTATCTGGTGGGCATGCTCGGCGGCGGCTTGATTCTGTATGCCCTGCGAAACGCGCCAACCCAGCGGCTGATCACGTTAGCGCTGATCGCCTACCTGATCGGTCTGACGCTCCAATACATGCGCGTTTACTACGTGCTGCCCAACCCTTTCTTACAACACTTCAATCAAAACGATTACGCCGCGCGCAACTTCCTGTTTATGGGCTTCCCGTTCATGTGCCTGGGTTTCGTGTTTGCCAAGCATAAAATCACCCAGACCGTTACACGCCCTGCGGTGTGGATCTGGCTGGTATCCGGCACTGCGTTGATGCTGGCCGAGTCGTACACAAACTACTCGCTGCGGGCCAATCCACAGCTGTACTTCGACTTTATGTTCTCGCTGCCCATCCTCACTCCTGCGCTGTTCATGCTGGCGTGTGTGTACTTCAGGGCGTCGACCAGCCACGTACCGGCCAAGGTGTCCTCGGCGGTGTACTACATTCATCCACTGTTTATTGTGAGCGCCCTGGCAGCGGGTATGGCCTACGGCAATCTGCTTGCACTGCTGACCATCGGCCTGGCGCTGGTCGCGGCACCCTTGCTGATTGCGCTGAGTAAGCGTGTGAGGTTTGTTTTGTAGTGCAAGGCGACGGACGTCGCACAAAGAAACCGGCCTCAGGGCTGAGGCCGGTCATTGAAAAACGGCTTAGGCCAGTTTTTCGAACTTCAAGTCCCACACGCCATGCCCAAGACGTTCGCCACGACGCTCGAACTTGGTGATCGGGCGCTCGGCAGGACGTGGCACGCAGAGGCCGTCTTCAGCCAGGTTGCGATAACCCGGCGCCACGTTCATCACTTCCAGCATGTACTCGGCGTAAGGTTCCCAGTCAGTGGCCATGTGCAGTACACCGCCGACCTTGAGTTTGGAACGCACCAGTTCGGCAAACGACGCTTGTACGATGCGGCGCTTGTGGTGACGGCTCTTGTGCCACGGGTCCGGGAAGAACAACAGCAGACGATCAAGGCTGTTATCGGCCACGCAACGGGTTAGCACTTCGATGGCGTCACAGTCGTAGACGCGCAAGTTGGTCAGGCCCTGGGTCAACACGCCATTGAGCAGTGCGCCCACGCCCGGACGGTGAACCTCGACCCCAATGAAGTCTTGCTCAGGCGAAGCAGCAGCCATTTCCAGCAGGGAGTGACCCATGCCAAAGCCGATTTCCAGCGTGCGCGGCGCAGAACGACCGAACACTTGGTCGTAATCCACCGGCGCATCGGCCAACGGCAATACATACAGCGGCGTGCCTTGATCGAGGCCACGTTGCTGGCCTTCGGTCATGCGCCCGGCACGCATTACGAAGCTCTTGATGCGACGGTGCTGGCGATCTTCGCCTTCTTCCGGGGTTGGGGTATCGAGTGGTTCAGTCATCAGGGGCTCTTACTTGATCAGACCATCCAGCGGCGAGGAGGCGCTGGCATAGAGTTTTTTCGGCATGCGCCCGGCCAGATAGGCCAAACGACCCGCCTCAATGGCGTACTTCATGGCTTGAGCCATGATGATCGGGTGCTGGGCATTGGCGATGGCCGAGTTCATCAGCACCGCTTCGCAGCCCATTTCCATGGCGATTGTCGCGTCGGAGGCTGTGCCTACGCCCGCGTCCACCAACACCGGAATTTTTGCTTCTTCAAGGATGACCCGCAGGTTGTACGGGTTGCAGATGCCCAGACCGCTGCCGATCAGGCCGGCCAGTGGCATGACAGCCACGCAACCCATGGCTTCCAGTTCGCGGGCGATAATCGGGTCATCGCTCGTGTAAACCATCACGTCAAACCCTTCCTTGACCAGCACTTCGGCGGCCTTGAGGGTTTCGATCACGTTAGGGAACAGGGTCTTCTGGTCGGCCAGCACTTCCAGCTTGACCAGGTTGTGGCCGTCAAGCAGTTCACGGGCCAAACGGCAGGTGCGCACCGCTTCAATGGCGTCAAAGCAACCGGCCGTGTTCGGCAGGATGGTGTAACGGTCGGGCGGCAGCACATCGAGCAGGTTCGGCTCACCGGGATTCTGACCAATGTTGGTGCGACGAACCGCCACCGTGACGATTTCAGCACCCGAGGCTTCGATGGCCAAACGGGTTTCTTCAAGGTCACGGTACTTGCCAGTGCCTACCAGCAAACGCGATTGGTAGGTACGGCCGGCCAAAGTAAACGGCTTGTCGCTGCGAACATTGCTCATCGGTAATCCTCTTGGAATGTGAGTTCTCAGTGGGGCGGGGGTCAAACGTCGGCCCGCCGCCTAGCCGCCACCGATGGCGTGCACCACTTCAACCTGATCACCCTCTTTGAGCACGGTCTGTGCGTGCTGGCTGCGCGGGACGATGTCCAGGTTCAGCTCAACTGCCACACGACGGCCGGTCAGCTCGCGCCGCGCCAAAAGGGCCGCGACGGTCTCGCCGTCCGGCAGCTCAAAGGGTTCACCGTTCAACTGAATGCGCATGCGCGACGCTGCCTTCGTTTTTAGGGGGCCAGCATTCTAGCCCGATCCGTCAGGTCGACCCAAGCCATTCATCTTGCAGGTTCAGCTCAGGCGCCAGGCGGCCAGTCCCAGACACAACCAGCCGGCCAAAAAGGCTACGCCGCCAATCGGTGTGATGATGCCCAGCTTGCTGATACCGCTCAGGGTCAGCAGGTACAAACTGCCGGAAAACAACACGATCCCCAGCGTGAAACAGATACCGGCCCACGTCACCAAACGGCTTTGCAACTGCGTCGCGAGCAGCGCTACACCGATAATCGCGAGGGTATGGACCAACTGATAGGTCACGCCGGTGTGAAAAATGGCCAGGTACTGCTCGCTCAAGCGGCCCTTCAAGCCATGTGCGGCAAACGCGCCCAAGGCCACACCGGTAAAACCAAAGAAGGCAGCCAACATCAGAAATACGCGCAACATGGAACATTCCCCTCAGGATCATCGAATGACGCAGGGTCTGTATAATGGCCCGCTCAACGGGTTCGGCCAAGCCATCTATGCTGCGTTTACTGGTTCATCGTTTGCTCAAAGCCTTGCTGTGGTTCGCAGCGGGCAGCGCGTTGCTCGTTTTAATCTTTCGTTGGGTGCCACCACCAGGCACCGCGCTGATGGTCGAGCGCAAGGTTGAATCTTGGTTCGATGGTCAGCCCATCGACTTGCAACGCAGCTGGCGCCCCTGGGATGAAATCTCCAACGAGTTGAAAGTGGCCGTGATTGCCGGGGAAGACCAGAAGTTCGCAGAGCATTGGGGCTTTGACTTCAGCGCCATTCGCGCCGCTTTCGTGCACAACGAGCGCGGCGGCACACTGCGCGGGGCCAGTACCCTCAGTCAGCAAGTGTCGAAGAATGTGTTTTTGTGGTCGGGCCGCAGTTGGCTGCGCAAAGGTCTGGAAGCCTGGTTTACGGCATTGATCGAAGTGCTGTGGCCCAAGCAGCGAATCCTTGAGGTGTACCTCAACAGCGCTGAGTGGGATGACGGCGTGTTCGGTGCAGAAGCGGCCGCGCAGCATCATTTTGGTGTAAGCGCTGCACGTTTGAGTCGCCAGCAGGCCAGCCAACTGGCCGCCGTGCTGCCTAACCCGCGCAACTGGAGTGCCAGTCACCCGACGCCGTATGTGAGCACGCGAGCCGCCTGGATCCGCCAGCAAATGCGCCAGCTGGGGGGCGAGAGCTATCTCGCTACGCTGAATAATTCGCGTAAGGCGCCGTGGGCTGAGTAATCACGCGCTTACAGGATAGGCCCGAGCATGATCGCTGAAGCTCGCCGCCTTCGGCAGCTCCTGCGGGGTTGCGCATACAAAAACGCCCCGAAGGATCGGGGCGTTTTTTTGTCGGGCCGGTTTAGGCGGCAATCGACAGTTTGAGCTTGTTCATCGCGCTCTTTTCCAGCTGACGAATACGCTCGGCAGACACGTTGTACTTCTGCGCCAGGTCATGCAGCGTGGCTTTCTCTTCAGCCAACCAGCGCTGATAGAGAATGTCGCGGCTGCGGTCGTCCAGCACTTCCAACGCTTCGTGCAGGTTGCTGGTGGAGTTATCGGTCCAGTCAGCATCTTCCAGTTGACGCGCCGGGTCGTACCGGTGGTCTTCCAGATAATTGGCTGGCGACTGGAACGCACTGTCGTCGTCAGCTTCGGCGGCCGGGTCGAACGCCATGTCATGGCCCGTCAACCGGCTTTCCATCTCGCGCACTTCGCGAGGCTCAACACCCAAGCTTTCAGCCACACGATGCACTTCATCGTTGTTCAGCCAGGCCAAACGTTTTTTCTGGCTGCGCAGGTTGAAGAACAGTTTGCGCTGAGCCTTGGTGGTGGCCACTTTCACGATCCGCCAGTTACGCAGGATGAATTCGTGAATTTCGGCTTTGATCCAGTGCACCGCAAACGACACCAGACGCACACCCATTTCAGGGTTAAAGCGTTTAACCGCTTTCATCAGGCCAACGTTACCTTCCTGGATCAGGTCAGCCTGTGCCAAACCATAGCCCGAATAACTGCGGGCAATGTGTACAACAAAACGCAGGTGGGCGAGCACCATCTGCCGAGCCGCCTCAAGATCCTGCTCATAATAGAGACTCTCGGCCAGTTCACGCTCCTGCTCCGGTGTCAGCAGTGGAATGCTGTTCACGGTGTTTACGTAGGCCTCAAGGTTCGCACCAGGGACTAACGCATACGCAGGTTGCAAAGAAGTGGTCATACGAAAAACCTCCGACTCACATAACTCGTGCAGTTCAGCACTGCGAAAATTGACCGGGAACCACGAAAAAAGTTCCCACATAAGCTGAAAAGGTCAACACGTAAAAATGAAACTACTTGGGTGAAAGCTCACGTAAATGACGTGCTACCGCAATCCATGCACCGATATACCCTAACAGCACCGCGCCAAGCAAGAGAGACAGACCATCGGCTACCGGCACACCGGCCAGTGCAAAATTACTGCCGTACAACCCGGCAAGCCCCACAACCGCGTCGTTGAGCCAGTTCAGGCCAAAGGCCAAAACGCCCCACGAAAGTACGCCAGCGCCCAAACCATAAAGCGCACCCATGTATAGAAACGGCCTACGCACATAGCTATCAGTGCCACCGACCAGCTTGGTGACCTCGATTTCGACTCGGCGGTTCTCAATATGCAGGCGAATCGTGTTACCGATGACCAGCAACAGCGCCGAGACCAACAACACCGTCAAACCGAACACAAAACGATCACCCAACTTCAGAATGGCCGCCAGGCGCTCGACCCAGACTAGATCAAGTTGCGCCTGTTGCACCTTCGGCAGCTCGGAAAGACGCTCGCGAAGGGCTTCAAGGGTGGCTTTGTCAACCTGATTGGGGGTCACCAGCACTACGCCGGGCAGCGGGTTATCCGGCAACTCTTTAAGCGCTTCGCCCAGCCCTGACTGCTGCTGGAACTCTTCGAGGGCTTTTTCGCGGCTGATGAATTCAGCGTCCGCGACCCCTGACATACCTTTTATCTGATTGCTCAGCTGTTCGCCTTGATCACCACTGGCGTCCATCTGCAAATACAGCGAAATCTGTGCCGCACGCTGCCACGAACCGCCCAGGCGCTCTACGTTGTTGAGCAACAACGACAGGCCCATCGGCAAGCTCAACGCCACCGCCATCACCAGGCAGGTGAAAAAGCTGCCAATCGGCTGCTTGCCCAAACGTCGCAGGCTGTCGAGCAGACTGGCGCGATGCGCTTCGATCCAGGCATGAAACAACATGCCAAAGGTTGGCCCGTCGTCTTCATCGTGTTTTTTCTTCGACGGCTGTGGGTCGGCAGCCTTGGGGGCTACGCGCTCAGACACTTTGGGGCTGCGTGTTGCACTCATTGCCCTGCCTCCCCGTCACCGATCAATCGGCCGCGCTGCAAGGTCAGCATGCGGTGGCGCATGCGGGCGATCAGGGCCAGGTCGTGACTGGCGATCAGGACGCTGGTGCCCAAACGGTTGATGTCTTCAAATACGCCCATGATTTCCGCCGCCAGACGCGGGTCGAGGTTACCGGTGGGTTCATCGGCCAGCAGCAACGCCGGACGATGCACGATTGCGCGCGCAATACCCACGCGCTGTTGTTGGCCGGTGGACAAGTCGCCTGGGTACAAATCGGTTTTATCCGACAGCGATACGCGCTCCAGCGCCGAATCAACGCGTTTGGCGATTTCAGCCTTGGACAACCCAAGAATCTGCAACGGCAAGGCGACGTTGTTGAACACTGTGCGATCAAACAGCAGTTGGTGGTTCTGGAACACCACGCCAATCTGACGACGCAGAAACGGGATCTGCGCATTGCTGATCTGGCTCAGGTCCTGGCCGGCCAGCAGCAGTTTGCCGCTGGTGGGCCGCTCCATCGCCAGCAACAGGCGCAACAACGTGCTTTTGCCCGCGCCAGAATGGCCGGTCACAAAAAGGAATTCGCCACGGCGGACCCGAAAGCTCAGCTCGTGCAGGCCCACATGTCCATTTGGATAGCGTTTACCGACCTGCTCGAAACGAATCATGGACGCTCCCGCTCCGCAAACAGAGCTTGGACAAAGGGTTCGGATTCAAAGGTGCGCAAATCGTCGATGCCTTCACCGACACCGATAAAGCGGATCGGGATGCTGAATTGCTTGGCCAGCGCGAAAATCACCCCGCCTTTGGCCGTACCGTCAAGCTTAGTCAAGGCAAGCCCTGTAAGCGCGACGGTCTGGTTGAATTGCTTGGCCTGGCTGATCGCGTTCTGGCCGGTGCCCGCGTCGAGCACCAGCAGCACTTCGTGTGGCGCATCTGCGTCGAGCTTGCCGATCACGCGGCGCACCTTTTTCAGCTCTTCCATCAGGTTGTCTTTGGTGTGCAGGCGCCCCGCGGTGTCAGCAATCAACACGTCCACGCCACGGGCTTTGGCGGCCTGCACGGCGTCGAAAATCACCGACGCCGAATCGGCGCCAGTGTGCTGTGCAATCACCGGGATGTTGTTGCGCTCGCCCCACACTTGCAACTGCTCAACGGCCGCCGCACGGAAGGTATCGCCCGCAGCGAGCATGACTTTCTTGCCTTCGAGTTGCAGCTTTTTGGCCAATTTGCCGATAGTGGTGGTTTTACCCGCACCGTTGACGCCCACCACCAAAATCACGAAAGGCTTGTTCTGCGATTCAATCTTCAGTGGCTGTTCGACCGGTTTGAGCATCGCCGCCAGCTCATCCTGCAAGGACTTGTAGAGCGCATCGGCGTCGGTCAGTTGCTTGCGGGCCACCTTTTGCGTCAGGTTCTTGATGATCACCGAGGTGGCTTCAACGCCCACGTCAGCGGTCAACAAGCGGGTTTCGATCTCTTCAAGCAGGTCGTCATCAATGGCTTTTTTGCCCAGAAACAGGCTCGCCATGCCCTCGCCGATGCTGGCGCTGGTTTTCGAAAGACCTTGCTTGAGGCGCGAGAAGAAACCGCTTTTAGCTTCTGGAACCGGTTCGGCTTTGGGCGCAGGCGCTTCAATGACAGCGGGCGGTGCCTGCACGACAGGTGCAGGGACCGCAGCCGGTCGTACAACTGCGACAGGCGCGATGACCGAAACTGGCTCTGGCTCTGGCTCTGGCTCTGGCTCGACAGGCTCTACGACGGGTTCAAGCACTTCAAGCACTTCGACCACAGGCGCAGGCGCAATCACCGCCTCAACCGCCACCTCAACCGCCACCTCAACCTCGGGCGCAGGAATCGGCGGTACCACATGCGGCGCTTGCACGTCCTCAACCAGCGCAACCGGCTCTTCTGCCACCGGCAGAGTTGGCCACGGTTGAGGTGTCATTGGCGGCTCGGCAGCAGGCGTCGGTTCAGGCTCAGCGAGCACTGCCACTTCAGGCACAGTTTCGATCACGACGGGCGTGGGTTCGATCAGCGGCTCGGGCGTGACTTCGGGAGCAGATGGCTGCTCAACGACGGTTTCCTGCGGTTTTCTGCGCAGCCACCCGAACAGGCCTTTTTTCTCGCCAGCCTTGGCTGGGTTCTTCTTGTCGTCGTTGGAACCAAACATGGAGGACGGCTATCTCATCGTAGCGACGCGCCACTGTGGCGCCCCGGCAAATAATATTCGGTGTGAAAAAGACTGTATTTTCGTCAGCTCGTTCGCACACAACTTAGTCGAAGGGTAAAAAACACCTGCGAAACTTCGTCTTTACTCGGACTTTGAACAGAAAAATCGGCAAAAACATGAAATTTACCGACATGCATCCACATCGCCAAGCGGGCTTCTATACTGCCCGATCAAACGTCGCCTGATCGTCAAAGGCCGGATAGACGTGGCCGCCAGTAAAACGGATCAGTATCCTAGCACCTCCTCACCCGCCGACGCTAAGGCCAAGCGGGCAGCCCAACAGGTTTAAAAACGAATGAATGCTCTAGCCCGCCGCGCTGCTGGCCTGTTGCTCAGCACAGTTTGCCTCCCGCTTTCGGCCCTGGCGGCCGAACCGCAGCCTACCCACGAGTTCCGCCTGGACAACGGCCTTAAAGTCATCGTGCGCGAAGATCACCGTGCGCCGGTGGTGGTGTCACAGGTCTGGTACAAGGTGGGCTCCAGTTACGAGACGCCCGGCAAGACCGGTCTGTCGCACGCCCTTGAACACATGATGTTCAAAGGCAGTAACAAAGTCGGTCCCGGCGAAGCCTCGTTGATCCTGCGCGACCTCGGCGCACAGGAAAACGCCTTTACCAGCGATGACTACACCGCCTATTACCAAGTGCTGGCCCGCGACCGCCTGGGTGTGGCGTTCGAGCTTGAAGCTGACCGCATGGCCAGCCTGCGTCTGCCGCCAGAAGAGTTCAAGCGCGAAATCGAAGTCATTAAAGAGGAGCGCCGCCTGCGCACCGATGACCAGCCCATGAGCAAAGCTTACGAGCTGTTCAGCGCAATGGCCTACCCCTCCAGTGGCTACCACACGCCGACCATCGGCTGGATGGTTGATCTGGAGCGCATGAACGTTGCCGAGCTGCGCGACTGGTATGAAGAGTGGTATGCCCCCAACAACGCCACCCTGGTGGTGGTGGGTGACGTGACCCCGGATGAAGTCAAAAAGCTGGCCCAGCGTTATTTCGGCCCGGTGACTCAGCGTCAAATTCCAATTGCTAAGGCACCGCTTGAACTGGCGACCCCCGGCGAACGGTTGCTCAAAGTCCACGTTCAAACCGAACTGCCAAGCCTGATGATGGGTTTCAACGTACCGAGCGTGTCCACCGCCAAAGACCCGGTCACCGCCAACGCCTTGCGCCTGATTTCAGCCTTGCTGGATGGCGGCTACAGTGCGCGCATGCCGACACAGCTGGAGCGTGGTGAAGAACTGGTGTCCGGCGCTTCGTCGAGCTACGACGCGTTCACCCGTGGCGACAGCCTGTTCCTGCTCAGCGCCATGCCCAACAGCCAGAAGAAAGTCACCCTGGCTCAAGCCGAAGCGGGTGTATGGCGCCTGCTCGATGAGCTGAAAAAAACGCCGCCTACCGCGCAAGAACTGGAGCGCGTGCGCGCCCAAGTGATCGCCGGGCTGGTCTACGAGCGTGACTCGATCACCTCCCAAGCCACCTCTATTGGTCAGCTCGAAACCGTCGGTTTGTCCTGGAAGCTGATGGACACTGAACTGCAAGACTTACAAAAAGTGACCCCGGCCGACATCCAGCAAGCCGCGCGTACCTATTTCACTCGCGACCGCCTGAGCGTTGCGCATGTACTGCCCGAGGAGAAAACCCATGAGTGAGCGTAAAGGTCCCCGCTACGCCCTGCTCGGCCTGACCACCGCAGTCCTGGTCGGCGCACTCGGCTATTACTTCGCCAGCCCGGCCGTGTCCGTGGCCAGCCCCGCACTTGAAAACGCCAAGGCCGGGCACACGCTCGAATCGCTGGCCGAACTCGACGGCAAGGCCCCCAGCCATCGCGCAATGAACGTGCAAACCTGGAAAACCGCCGAGGGTTCCAAAGTGCTGTTTGTCGAAGCCCGGCAACTGCCGATGTTCGACCTGCGCCTGACTTTTGCCGCCGGCAGTAGCCAGGACGACAACACGCCCGGTCTGGCCTTGCTGACCAATGCCATGCTCAACGAAGGCGTGGCGGGCAAAGATGTCGGCGCGATTGCCCAGGGCTTTGAAGGCCTAGGCGCTGATTTTGGCAACGGCGCCTATCGCGACATGGCGGTGGTCTCGCTGCGCAGCCTGAGCGACCCGGCCAAACGTGCCCCGGCGCTTAACCTGTTCGCTGAAGTGATTGGCAAACCGACGTTCCCGGCCGACTCGCTGGCGCGCATCAAAAATCAGTTGCTGGCCAGCTTTGAGTTCCAGAAGCAAAACCCCGGCAAACTGGCCAGCGATGAGCTGTTCAAGCGCCTGTACGGCAACCACCCGTACGCCCATGCCAGTGATGGCAACGCTGACAGCATCGCTTTGATCACCGTCGATCAGCTCAAAGCCTTCCATAACAAGGCCTACACCGCAGGCAATGCGGTGATCGCGATTGTGGGTGATCTGTCGCGTGAAGAAGCCGAGGCAATGGCGGCGCAGGTTTCAGCAGCACTGCCTAAAGGCCCGGCGCTGCCCAAAACCGTACAGCCGGGCGAACCCAAAGCGGGCGCTACCCACATTGAGTTCCCGTCCAAACAAACTCACTTGCTGTTGTCGCAATTGGGCATTGACCGCGACGACCCGGACTACGCGGCGCTGTCACTGGGCAACCAGGTGTTGGGCGGTGGCGGTTTTGGCACGCGCCTGATGACCGAAGTACGTGAAAAACGTGGCCTGACCTACGGCGTTTACTCAGGCTTCAGCCCGATGCAAGCGCGCGGCCCGTTCATGATTAACCTGCAAACACGCGCCGAACTGAGCGAAGGCACGCTCAAACTGGTGCAAGACATTCTGGCCGACTACCTGAAACAAGGTCCCACGCAAAAAGAACTCGACGATGCCAAGCGTGAATTGGCAGGCAGCTTCCCGCTGTCCACCGCCAGCAACGCGGCAATCGTCGGCCAACTGGGCGCAATGGGCTTCTACGATTTGCCTTTGGACTATCTCGAAACCTTCATGCAGCAGTCCCAGAACCTGACTACCGAGCAGGTCAAGGCCGCCATGAACAAGCACCTGAGCGCCGATAAAATGGTCGTAGTGACCGCAGGCCCAACCGTGCCGCAAAAATCACTGCCACCTCCCACCGACAAACCTTCAGAGCAACCTCTTGGGGTTCCGGAGCATTAATGGCAAAGCCAAAAAACACATCGCACTCGGGTGCGGGTCAGTTACGCATCATTGGCGGGGAATGGCGCAGCCGCAAGCTGGACTTCCCCCACGTAGAAGGCCTGCGCCCTACACCCGACCGGGTACGTGAAACCCTGTTCAACTGGCTGGCACCGCATATCGGCGGCGCCAAGGTTCTGGACGTGTTTGCCGGTAGCGGCGCGCTGTTCCTCGAAGCCATGTCCCGCGGCGCTGCCAAAGGCGTGGCGCTGGACAGCAACCGCGATGCGATTTCCAACATCCGCGAAAACATGGGCATCCTGCGCTGCACGGTGGGTGAAGTGCAGCAAACCGACGCCCTGCGCTACCTGGACGCAACACCGAGTGACACCTTTGACGTGGTGTTCCTCGACCCGCCGTTCCACAAGGACCTGCTCAAGCCAGCGTGCGACCTGCTGGAACAACGCGGCTGGTTGGCAGACGAGGCGTGGGTATACACCGAAAGCGAGCTGCGCCCCTCAGAACTGGGCCTGCCTACCAATTGGCGCCTGCACCGCGAACAAAAAGCCGGGGGCGTGAACTATGCCCTGTGGCAGCGTGAAGCCGTCGAAGCGCCTACGGTTTAAAGGCAACTGCTAAATATTTTGTAACCTCTACCGCAGTCTGCGGTAGAGGTTTACAAACCCACCCGCGATTAACCTCCATATTTATTTACCGCCTCCACGCCCTCACACCATCGCATTCTGCCTGTTCAAATAAACCACACGCCTCATGTGCAAATCTGCACCTGATCAGCGCGTCCCTGAACAACGGAATGTTGAATATGCGACCCAATACCGACAAAGCAACTCACCTATTTACGCTGGACAACGGCTTGCGCGTTGTCATACGCCAAGACCCGGGCATCCCAATGGTCTGCGCCTCACTGTTTCACAAAGTAGGCACTCGCCATGAACGTCCTGACCAACAAGGCTTGGCATACCTTACAGGCGGCGCTGCGTTCAAAAATAAAGCCCTGATCAATGAAATCGGCGCCATCGCCAATGGCTGGCTTGATTACGATGTCAGCACATATAGCCTTGAAGCCCCCCGTGCCGCGTTGTCGTCGGTACTTCAGATGCTGGCGAGCAGAATGGAGGAACCGATACTGTCCCAAGAGCGCCTCAACGCAGGCATAAAGCGCACAAAAGAACTGGAACGTGCAGATCCCTACTTCACCTCCGACTTTTGGATCACCTCACAATTTGAACAACTCATCTTTCCGGCAGCCGGTAAAGCTCACACGTTCGGCGATATTGCTGACCTTGACCACATCACCGTTGAAGATGTGCTGCACTGGCACAAGGAGAACTACGCGCCCAACAACACGATTCTAGTCATTGCAGGGGATACGACACTCGAACACACCCAGCCGGTGGTTCAACGCCTGTTTGGAGGTTTCGCACGCGGCACCCCCTATAAGAGGCAGGAACAACCGGTGGGCGAGCCGCACACTGCGGAGCGCAGGCTCACGCAATATCTGGACACCGAGCTGCCACGCCTGCAAATGGCCTTCAACACACCCAGCGTCTCTACCACCGAAAACATTCAAGATATCCGGGCGTTGCAAGTTATCAGTGCCTTGCTCACCAGCGGCCCTGACGCCTGGCTACCAGGCAAGTTATCTGAGGGGAAAAAAACGCTGACCAGCGCCATCACCCGCCTGCCGGGTTATCGCCTCAACGATGATCTGTTTCTGATCGCGGCTACGCTCGGTGCACACACCTCTGCGTCGCTGCCACAGGTTGAGCTGGAAATAAAACAGCTGCTTGAGGGGCTAAAACTCCATGCACTCGACCCCGACACTCTGCGCTACGGCCAGGCTCAGGCCCTGAAAAAACTTGATGAGCTGAACTCACTGGAAGTACAGGTTTCGGTCATTGGCAACCTTGAGGCCATCGGCCAAAGCTGGACACTGATCGATAGCGAACCCGCACAATTGCAGCGCATCACGGCTGATGACATCCAGCGCGTCGCTAATCAGTATTTCTGCCCGGAGCGCTTAAGCGTCACGCATATCTTTGCGCGAGAAGCCTGATCGCTCTTTAAGTCAGCCGCGCTACCTATATAACGCCTTGCAGTACTCGGGCTGATCCAACCTGTTCTGACCTACTCAGAACACTCAAGGATCTTCCCGGATGAAATACCCTCTTTTGGGTCGTTGGCTTATCGCCTTGTGGTTGCCCGCGACCGTTTATGCACAAACACCCCCTCCTACTCACGTTTTTACACTTCAAAACGGCCTTAAAGTCATCGTTCGCGAAGACCACCGCGCTCCCGTGGTCGCGTCCCAGCTTTGGTACAAAGTGGGCGCCAGTTATGAGCAACAAGGGCAAACAGGCTTGTCTCACGCCCTGGAGCACATGGTGTTCAAAGGCAGCAGCAAGTTGCCACAGGGCGAAGGCTTGAAGGTGCTTGAGTCGCTGGGCATCAGCGCCAACGCAACGACCCGCCCGGATGCCACTTTTTATACCCAGTTGCAGGCTAAAAACCGGCTCGCCGTGTCTCTCGAAATCCTGGCAGACCAGATGAACAGCGCACGCTGGAGCGAAGCCCAGTTGCAGACAGAACGCCAAGTCATCGAAAACGAGCGACGCACAACGGTCGACAATAACCTCTGGAGCCTGGTCAATGAGCGGATCAAAACCATAGCCCATGTAGCAAGTCCTTATAGAACCCCTGTGCTGGGCTGGATGCATGACATTGGTCGCCTGCAACATCTGCAACTCACCCAGTGGTACCGACAGTGGTATGCGCCAAACAACGCCTTACTGGTCATTGCAGGGGATGTGACGCTGGAGCAGGTTCAAGGGTTGGTCACCGAGCATTTCGGCCCCCTTACCCCGCGTCCGCTAACGGCTGCGAGGCCACCGACAGAGTTGACACTTATTGGGCGCCGAAGCCTGCACCTTGACCTCCCAAGCCCCAGTGGGAAATTGGTCATGGCCTTTAATCTGCCCAGCTTAAACACCGCGCAAGACCCTAAAACCGCCTTTGGCCTGCTGTTGCTCAACGAACTGCTGGCCAGCAGCGACAGCTCGTTTATCAAGGCTCGTCTGGTTCATCAGCAAGGTCTGCTGGCGGGGACTTATTCACATTACGACCTGCTGAATCGCGGTGATGCCTTGCTCAGAATCTGGGCCGAAATCAGCCCGTCACGCACTGAAACACCGCAAGCCGTTGAACGCTTGATTTGGGCACAGCTTAGCGAGTTAAAAACCACCCAGGTCAGTGCCCAGACCTTAGATCGTGCCAAACGAAGGCTCATCACCAAACGCATCTACGCCCACGATCAGGTTGAAAAACAAGCCAGCGAAATAGGCGAACTGGAAAGCATCGGCCTGCCTTGGTCCACCCTCGACACGCAAGCCCAAACGCTGCGCGCACTGACGCCCGCCGACATCCAGCAGCTGGCCAGCACCTACCTCACCGAGAACCGTTTCAGCGCCGCCTATGTTTCCGGGCAGGAGAAAAAACATGACTAACATGCCCGTGGCTCCCACGCGTACATCCCAGACAGTGGCTTTAATCACGACACTGTTCACGGGCATTTGCCTGACGTGTTCAGCGCTGGCACTTGATGCTGTACCGCACGGATTACAGACATTGAAAAGCCTTGATGACCGCCAAATCGAAACCCGGGCACTGCAAATACAGGCTTGGACTACGCACGAAGGCGCTGGTGTACTGTTTATTGAAACCCGTGAAATTCCCGTCGTAGACGTGAGCATCCGCTTTGCTGCCGGGAGCAGCAGAGACGATGACGCACCGGGGCTTGCGGCCATGACATTGAAAATGCTGAGCCAAGGCGCCGAAGGCATGGAAGCTCAGCTTATCGGCGAAACGCTTGATCAGTTAGGCGCTCAATTGACCTCCTCACTGGACAAAGATGAAGCCCGGTTAAGCCTGCGCACCCTGAGTGACAACGAAACACGAAACGCAGCCGTGCAACTGCTTACCCGGCTGGTTTCTGAACCGGCTTTCACACCTGCGGCCATCGACCGCGCCAAAGCGTCGCTGCTCAATGAACTCAAGATCACCCGGCACAATCGCACAGCCCTTGCCCAACAAGACCTGCATGCCCGGTTGTATGCCGGCCACCCTTACGCCAGCGCCCAGCAGGGTAACGACCAAAGTCTTGGGTTGATTGATGAAGGGCACGTGCGGGCATTTCATCAGAAGGCCTACACCGCCGCCAACGCGCTGCTGGTGATCGTGGGGGATATATCGCTGGACGACGCAACAACCTTAAGCATCGCACTCAGCCAAGCGCTGCCCCAAGGGCTTGCACTGGCGCCTGTCGCGATCACCACCGCGTTTGCGCCCCCTGCCGGGCATACACACCTCGATTCCCCCGCCAGCCAAACCCTGATCTTGCTTGCACAGCCCGGCGTACCTGCCCAGCACCCCGATTACGTTGCCCTGCAAGTGGCCAATCTGATATTTGGCGGGGCCAGCCATAACCGTCTAATGAATGAGTTACGCCACAAACACGGGCTGACCTACGGAGCGTCTTCGTTCATGCCGGCCTGGCACGCAGGCGGCCCCTGGACAATTAGCTTGCAGACCGAACCCGGCCTGCAAGACGCCGCAATTGAGCGGGTCAAGGCCCTGTTTTCACAGTGGTTGGACGAAGGGCCGACTGAGCAGGAACTCACCGCTGCCAAGCGCCAACTGGCAGGTAACCTGCCGCTGACCAGTGCCAGCAATGCGCAAATGCTCCAACAACTACTCATCATGGGCGCTCACGGCCTGCCCAGACACTTTGATGCGCTGGCCATGCAGGCCCAATCACTCACTCGGCAAGACATCAAAGAGGCGATCAATCGCCAGTTCAAAAGCGATCAATGGGTAATCACAAGCCATGGCCCGATCGCCGCGCAACGACCTATACCCGCCGTTCATCCCTGAGGGCCCTTGACCTGTTATTGCGTACTTATGTAACGCATCTGCTACACGTGTTTGACTCAACCTGTCCTGACGCTCAACCGTCAGGACACTCACCATGAAACGACTCATCGCCGGGCTGGTGCTCGGCATTGCATTGCAACCGCTGTTAGCGTGCGCCACGCGTGCGCCTTCCACGCATGAA
Source organism: Pseudomonas weihenstephanensis (assembly GCF_016812185.1). NCBI lineage: Bacteria > Pseudomonadati > Pseudomonadota > Gammaproteobacteria > Pseudomonadales > Pseudomonadaceae > Pseudomonas > Pseudomonas weihenstephanensis. The sequence continues at coordinate 278,621 of NZ_JAAEBV010000002.1, forward strand.
TTCATACTCGATAACGGCCTCAAACTCATCGTCCACCAAGACCACCGGGCCAGCCTTGTACATACCCACTTGTGGTACCGCAGCGGTTCAAATCAGGAGGAACCCGGAAAATCCGGCCTGGCTCATGCTGTTGAACATATGCAGTTCAATGGCAGCAGCAAGCTCTGCCCGGGCGAATCAGACCAGATCCTGCAACACCTGGGTGGCAGTGAGAACGCAACCACAGAACATGACGCGACGCTGTACTTTCAAACGACTCCACCGCACGCACTGGCCGTGAGCTTTGAAATGCTGGCTGACCAAATGAGCACATCACACCTGACGCAGGCCCAATGGATGGGAGAGCGTGAGGTCATAAAAAGCGAACGCAGCGAAGTTGTTGATAACAACCCCGTGCAACGGGCTAGAGAACTGCTCCATCGCCTCGCCCACCCGGCCAGCCCGCAAGGAAGCCCGATCATCGGATGGCTGCATGATCTAGAACGTTTGCACATCGACGATTTAAAGCGCTGGTACCAACAATGGTATGCACCCAATAACGCCATCCTGGTCGTTGCCGGTGATGTGCAGGCAGAGCAGGTCAAAGCACTGGCCGACCGCTATTTCGGCCCTATCCCGCGAAGAGCGTTACCCGTACGCACAGTGGCGCGCGAACTGGCTGCGCCGGGTGAACGCAGCATCACGCAATACATCGCTCACCAACCCGCGATGTTGTACATGGCATTCAACGTTCCCAGCCAGAACACTCAGACCGCACCCCATATTGCCCCAGCACTGGAACTGCTCAGCGAGATGCTCGCAGGAGGGGACAGCTCGTTGCTCAAGAGCCAGTTATGGCGCAGTGAAGGCCTCGTGACGGCGATAACCACCCATTACAACGCCATCAGCCGGGGTGATGAGTTGTTCAACATCAGCGCGATGCCTGATATGGAAAAGGCAAAGTCGCTGGAGGCGGTCAAGGAACGGATTATTGGCATTATCGACACCTTGAAAAAAAATCCGCCCGCGCTTGAAGACCTTGAGCGTGCACGCACGCGAATCATTGCGCGGCGCGTATTTGACCGTGACGAACTGTTTAATCAGGCGTCACACATGGGTGAACTGGAAGTGGCCGGTCTGTCCTGGCAGGACGAGCAAGCCAGGCTGGATGTTTTCAAATCCATCACCCCGCAGGACATTCAACACACCGCTCAAACGTTTCTGTCCCGTAACCGACTCACCACCAGCTATGCATTGCCTGAAGAGGTGCCCCATGATTAAGGCCAACCTGATCACACGCTGTTTACCTGCCTGCCTGAGCGCGTGGCTAAGCGTTGCATTACTGGTCACCGAGTACGCGCACGCTGCAGAAAAAACGGTCTCCAGTACCCCTCTCGCCTCGCTGCTGGAGCTGAAAGAGCCAGCCCTGACGCTGCACGCCCCCCTTATCCAGGACTGGAAACTCAGGCAGGGCACCAGAGTGTTATTTGTGGAAAAACACGACTTACCTATGGTCGACCTCCACATCAGTTTTGCAGCAGGCAGTCACTACGAAGGAAACACACCCGGCCTGGCCGCCATGACACTGTCGATGCTCAACGAGGGCTCTACATTAAAGGATGCTCAGGCGCTGGCCAGAGCATTTGATCAGCTTGGCGTGAATGTGGAGAACGGCATTAGTACAGAGCAAAGCCACTTCACATTGCGTACTTTGAGCAGTCCTGAAATCAGGCTTCCTGCCATGGCTCTGCTGGCTGAAATGCTCTCACAGCCAAGCTTTACCGAGAGTGGCTTACGGCACGCCAGGTACGAACTGGAAACTCGACTCAAACTCGATCAGATAGACCCGCAATCGCGGGCGCATGCACTTGTTCATAAGGCGTTATATGTCGATGACCCCTTATTAAACCCCATGTATGGCACCCTCGACGGCCTGAAGCGTATTGATACCACACAGGTTCGGGCTTTTTATCGCCGCGCTTATACGGCAACAAATGCACAAATAGTGATTGTGGGTGATCTGTCACGTGAGCAAGCGCAAGTGCTCAGTCAAACACTCGCCGATGCCCTGCCAAGTGGCCCTGCCCTACCTGTTTCAGGGGCGCTGGTTGCCTCCACAAACACCGGTACAACACTTCACCTGCAAGAGAGCACCACCCAGACTCTGCTGATGATGGGGCATAACTCCTTGCCCGATCACCACCCGGATGCGTTGGCCGTGCGTATCAGCAATGTGATCTTCAACCAGATACTTAATAAACAATTGCGTGAACTGCACAGTGTGACCTACGGCGTGCTGTCCGATATCAATCACGCCAAGGGCCAAACCCCTTGGGTGATTCATCTTTCCCTGCCACCCCATTACAGCCAGGCGACCATAGCGCAGATCAAAGCCCTGTTTGCCCAATACATCAAAGAGGGGCCTAGCAAAGAACAACTGGACGACATCAAGAAATACATCCGCAAAGCGCTGCCCCAACTGACGGCCACCAATGCGAGCCTGCGCAATGAGCTGGTAATTATCAATCGTTTTGACCAGTCCTTGAACTTTACTCACAAGACCCAGGCCATTCAAAACATGACCCCAGCACACATAAGAGGCGCCATGAGCCGCCATTTCAAGACAGAAGGCTGGGTCAGCGTGACAGTCGGGCCACAGGCTGAGCAACTGCCCTTGCCAGAAAGGACCCGCCCGCAGGACAGCACGCAAAGCATCTGTACTTCGACCAACTGGGGCAGTTTCGGGGCTCAAACAACACTTGGGCGTGGGCCTATGTTGTGGCAACTTAAGCACACCCCACTCCCCCGCTACCCAATGAGAACCTAAGTGCGCGCCACCGCTTTCCCTGTCATACCTGCTCAACCGTTTATCCCTGCTTCGGGCTTGGGCAATCCTCATTTACAAACGCTGTGGGGACCGTTGTGGCGCACAAAACCTGTCGTTGAACATCAGCGTGAGCGACTGTGGCTGGAGGACGGCGACTTTCTGGACCTGGATTGGCACGGCACCCCGTCAGCCTATGCACCGTTGGTGCTATTACTCCACGGGCTGACCGGCTCTTCGGGTTCGCACTACATCGTGGGCCAGCAGCGCGCACTCGCGGCGCAAGGCTGGGCCAGCGTAGCCCTGAACTGGCGCGGCTGCTCCGGCGAACCCAACTTACTGCCTCGCAGTTACCATTCCGGCGCCAGTGAAGACCTGGCCGCCGCCGTGGCTCACCTGCGGGCCCGTTACCCGCTGGCACCGCTGTATGCCGTGGGCTATTCGTTGGGGGGCAACGTGCTGCTCAAGTACCTGGGCGAAACGGGGACGGGCAGTGAGCTGCAAGGCGCCGTCGCGGTGTCGGTGCCCTTTCGCCTCGACCAGTGCGCCGACCGCATTGGCCTGGGATTTTCCAAGGTGTACCAGGCGCACTTCATGCGTGAGATGGTGGCGTACGTCAAAAACAAGCAGCGCCAGTTTGAGCACGATGCCAAACAGGAAGGTCTGGCCACACTGGCCGAACTGGGCACGCTCAAGTCCTTGAGCAAAATGCGCACGTTCTGGGAGTTCGACGACCGCGTCACGGCCCCGCTTAACGGATATTTGAATGTCGACGATTACTACCGTCGCGCCTCCAGTCGCTATTTTCTGGGGGCCATTCAAACGCCGACACTGATTATCCAGTCCCAAGACGATCCGTTTGTGTTCAAACACAGTATTCCCGACGCCTGCGAGCTGGCGGTCGACACCGAGCTGGAGCTGCACGCCAAGGGCGGGCATGTCGGTTTCATCGAAGGCTCACTGAGGACGCCCCAGTACTATCTTGAGCGGCGCATTCCACAATGGCTGGCTTCCCTGCGCCGCGGTTCGGCGTGATGGACAGCGAGCAGGTTGAGTCCATCCGGTTTTGGCAAACGCCCCCATTGGCGGGCGTCGAGTTGCTCACCGCTCGCTACATCGAACACCGCTTTGTGCCGCATGTGCATGATGGCTTTGTGATCGGCATGATCATGGCGGGCGCCCAGCGTTATCGCTATCGCGGTGCAGAGCATCTGGCGGCCACGGGCACGCTGGTGTTGATCAACCCCGACGAGGTGCATAACGGTCACAAGGGACATGACGCAGGCTGGCGTTATCGCGCGTTCTACCCGGATAACGCGCAAATGCACCGCTTGCTGGACGAACTGGAACTGCCCGGCGCACACCTGCCCCTGTTCAAGGACACCTTGCTGCAAGACCCTGAACTGTTCAGCGGGTTGTGCCAGTTACATCAATTGCTCGAAGGCCCGGAATCAGCGCTGCAACAACAAACGGTGTGGCGCCAGAGGATGTTTGCCTTGCTCCATCGCCACGCACGATTACCCACGCCCGCCAAACCCGGTGTCGAACACCGCGCGGTGAATCAAGCCAAAGAGTTGTTGCAGACGCGGTTGGCACAGCCGCCGTCGCTGGAAGAACTGGCTGCGGCAGTCAATCTGTCGCCGTTTCACTTTGCGCGAGTGTTTCAACGGGCCACTGGCATGCCGCCGCACACCTGGCTGATGCAACAACGCATCGCTCATGCCAGAGCGTTATTGCAACAAGGGTGTTTGCCCGTGCAGGTCGCCGCCCAGTTGGGTTTTGCCGATCAAAGCCACTTGAGCCGGCAATTCAAGAAGGTCTATGGCGTTGGCCCGGGGGCCTATCGCGCAGCGCGTAACAACGCTCATTTGACGTAGCGATCGCAACGGGCACCCCGCGGCGCCATGCTTAATCGCCCGTAGCAACGCCTCGTTGCGCATCGTTGATCCATTCGCTCCACGACCCCGCGTACAGCTTGCCCAGTGGATAACCCGCCAACGCCAGCGCGAACAGGTTATGGCACGCCGTTACCCCGGAACCGCAATATGCCACCAGTGCATCTGGCGAACGCCCCGCCAGTTTTTCAGCAAAGCGTTGTTTAAGTTGCTCAGCCGGTAGAAAACGCCCCGTGCTGTCGAGGTTTTCGCCAAACGCTGCACACTGCGCGCCCGGAATATGCCCTGAAACAGGGTCTATCGGCTCAACGTCACCGCGAAAACGCGGCAGCGCGCGCGCATCGATCAAGGTCAATTGCGGATCACCCAGGCGCGTTTGCAGCTGCTCGGCACTCAGTACCAAGTGTTTATCCGGCGCACCCTCGAAGGTGCCGCGCGGCGTCGTCACGGCATCCAGGCTCAACGAGAAACCGGCCGCATGCCACGCTTTCAAACCGCCATCGAGCATAAACACACCGTCGCGCTTGCCCAGCCAGGCAAGCAACCACCATGCGCGTGCGGCAAACGCACCTGGTCCGTCGTCATACACCACCACGTCGCTGTCTGCATTGACGCCCCACGCCTGCAAGCGCTCAACCCATGCCCGCGCATCGGGCAACGGATGACGGCCCGTCACGCCTTTGACCACCGGGCCGCTCAGGTCCCGTTCCAGGTCTGCATACTGCGCGCCTTCGATATGCCCTTCGCCATAGCTGCAACGGCCATAGTCGGGGTCTTCCAGGGCAAAGCGGCAGTCCAGAATAATCAGGCCGGGTTGCGCCTGACGTTCTTTCAGGGCGTGAGGGCTGATCAGTTGCGCAACGGGCATAGTGAACTCCTGTGAAGGGGTGAAACGCAGTTAGTGATCGTCTAGCGCAAAGTCCAGCGGCACATAATATTCCTGAATCAACTCATCAATGGCATCACGCGCCTGATCGGTCACAAAACCGGCTTCAAGGACCAGCAGTTGATAAACACCCCGTTTGATCGCTTGCTCACTGAGCTGATCACTCGTCTCACGGGTGGTGCACAAAAAGCCGATCCACGAGGTAAGAATGATCCAGGCATTGAGGGTCACCGATTCGATTTGCAGTGGCGTCATGTTGAGAATGCCAGCGTCGACAAACCCTGAATAAATCGCCTGCGCCTGCTTCAAGCATTGCTGTGAAAAATGCCGATATCGGGTGGCCAGCTCGCTGTCGCTGTGCAGCAAGTGCTCGATATCGCGGTACAGAAAACGGTAACGCCACATGGCATCGAGCAATTGCTGCAAATAAAAATGCTTATCCGCAACGGTGGGTAAACGCCCTTCGGGAAGGCGCAGAAAACTCAGCACCAGCGCTTCATACTCGTTGAACAACACCGAGATGATCGCCTGCTTGTTGGGGAAGTGGTAATACAGATTGCCCGGAGATATCTCCATATGGGCGGCAATGTGGTTGGTGCTGACAGCGCGCTCGCCCAGCTGGTTAAACAACTCCAGGCTGTTGTTGACTATGCGCTGGCTGGTTTTTATTCGCGTGGCCATAGGCTTGGGCTTTAATTTGAGAACGGACGGCATCTTACGGCTAACCTCAGTTCGATAAACATCGCGGCGGGCAGGCCCCCTGATTGACAACTTAGAGCATAGGCTCTAGAAACGTCCTTGCTCTCTTAAAAATTACACCTATAAAAATCAGCTCGGAGCGACCCATGTCTGTCGACAGTGCCTACCCCAAAGACGCCTCAGACTTACTGAGTGATCTGCATCTTCTGCTCGACAAACAACGGCAGGCTTACGCTGCACATCCTTACCCACCCCTTGAGCAACGTCAGCAATGGCTAAAAAGCCTGCGCCAGCTGTTAAGTGATGAGCGTGAAGTCTTAATCGACGCCATCAGCCAGGACTTTAGCCATCGCAGCGCCGATGAGACCTTATTTGCCGAACTGATGCCCAGCCTGCATGGCATCGACTACACCCTCAAACACCTCAAACGCTGGATGAAACCCTCTGCCCGCAGCGTAGACCTCATGTTTCAACCTGCCAGCGCCCACGTCATGTATCAGCCCTTGGGGGTGATCGGCATCATCGTGCCGTGGAACTACCCGCTTTATCTGGCAATGGGCCCATTGATCGGTGCGTTGGCGGCCGGCAATCGGGTGATGCTCAAACTCAGCGAGTTCACCCCGGCCACCGGGCGTCTGCTCAAAGATTTACTGGGGCGCATCTTTCCTGAAGACAGTGTGGCGGTAGTGCTGGGCGAAGCCGATGTCGCCGTTGCGTTCTCCGGGCTGGCGTTTGATCACTTGCTGTTCACCGGCTCCACCCAGGTCGGCAAATTGGTCATGCGTGCCGCCGCTGAACACCTCACCCCAGTGACGCTGGAGCTGGGCGGTAAATCTGCGGCCATCGTGTCGGCCGATGTACCGCTCAAAGACGCAGCACAGCGCATTGCCTGGGGCAAAAGCCTGAACGCCGGGCAGACTTGCATCGCCCCGGACTACGTATTGGTGCCAGAAAACCGCGTTCAAGGGTTTGTCGACGCTTACCGCCAAGTGATGCACAGCTTCTACCCGACGCTGATCGATAACCCGGACTACACCGCCATCATCAACGAGCGCCAACTGGCCCGGCTTGAACATCTCAAAACAGACGCCGTCGCCAAAGGCGCACGCCTGATCCCTCTTTATGAACAGGATCAGGGCCGACGCATGGCCCACTGCCTGGTACTGGATGTCAACGACGACATGCAGGTGATGCAGGAGGAAATTTTTGGCCCCTTGCTGCCCGTCGTGGCATACCGCGACTTGGCGCAGGCGCTGGCCTACATCACTGAGAGGCCGCGACCGCTAGCGCTCTACTATTTTGGTTACAACAAAGCCGAGCAACAGCGCGTGCTGCAAAACTCCCACTCAGGTGGCGTGTGCATCAATGAAACCTTGCTGCATGTGGCCGTTGACGACCTGCCGTTTGGTGGTGTCGGGCCTTCCGGTATGGGCCGTTACCACGGCCATGAAGGGTTTCTGACCTTCAGCCATGCCAAGGGCGTACTGGCCAAGCAGCGCGTGAACAGCTCACTGGCCATTTATCCGCCTTATGGACGAAAGCTGGGGCGTTTGGTTCAGAAGCTGTTCATTCGTTAGCGAGGCCCGACCATGCCCGAACCCCGTGTTGAAAACGCGCTGCTCTCACGTCGAGGCGCCCTTAAAGTGGGGCTGTGTGCCAGCGCGCTACTGGCGACAGCCGGGTTGAGCGCCAGCCTCACAGGCTGCTCCGCCCGTGACAACGCCCGCGGCTTTGCGGTACTGCGCAGCAGCGATCTGGCTTTTTTGCGCACGCTGATCCCGGTGATGCTGGCCGCCAGCACTGCCGCGCCGCTCATGCCCAGCGCTGCCGATGCCACGTTGCACACGCTGGACGACAACCTCAACCGCCTGTCACCCGCCTTGCTCACACTCACCCGGCAATTATTCGACGTCGTGGCCATGCCCGTTACGCGCGGTCCGTTGACTGGCGTCTGGGGCCGCTGGGAAACCGCCAGCCCTGAGCAGGTTCGCCACTTTCTTGAGCGCTGGCAAAACAGCAGCCTGAGCCTGCTGCGCATGGGTCACGCCTCCTTGGTGCAACTGGTGATGATGAGTTGGTACGAGCGGCCAGAGTCCTGGGCCCATTGCGGGTATCCGGGACCGCCCACAGTCTGAATACCCCCATAAGAACACGTTCGCGCCTACCGATTTTCAGTGAGCAGACAACCTGCCACTCATAAAAATAAAAAGACAAGGAACACCTTAATGCCCGTACCGGATCTGTTTCGCGAAGGCTTGGCCCGAGGCTGGAAAACCTACAACGGCTCACAACTGGACAGCGACCTGACGCTGCACGCTGATGTGGCCATCATCGGCAGCGGTGCGGGAGGCGGCACCACGGCTGAAATCCTCAGCGCGGCGGGCTTCAAAGTGTTACTCATCGAAGAAGGCCCGCTCAAAACCAGCAGCGACTTCAAAATGCTCGAAGGCGAGGCGTACACCAGCCTGTATCAGGAAGGCGTAGGCCGCATGACCCGGGACGGCGCCATCAGCATCCTGCAAGGCCGGGCCGTGGGTGGCACAACGCTGGTCAACTGGACGTCCAGCTTTCGCACTCCCGCACAAACCCTTGAACACTGGGCACGCGAACATCACGTGGTCGGCCACAGCAGCGAACAAATGGCACCGTGGTTCGAGCAGATGGAACAGCGTTTAGGCGTAGCGCCGTGGCTGATCCCCCCGAATGCCAACAATCAAGTCATCCGCACCGGCTGCGAAAAGCTCGGCTATAGCTGGCATGTAATCGCGCGAAACGTTCGCGGCTGCTGGAACCTGGGCTATTGCGGCATGGGCTGCCCGACCAATGCCAAGCAATCCATGCTGGTGACCACTATCCCTGCGACCCTCGAAAAAGGCGGCGAGCTGCTGTATCTGGCCCGCGCCCAGCGCCTGTTAATCAAGGGCGATCAGGTCACCGGTCTTGAGTGCCAAGGCATGGACCCGCGTTGCGTGACACCCAGTGGCCGCACCATCACCGTCAAGGCGCGGCATTACGTGCTCGCGGGCGGAGGCATCAACACCCCCGGCTTACTCATGCGCTCAGATGCTCCAGACCCGCATAAAACACTGGGCAAACGCACCTTCCTGCATGTGGTCAACTTCTCTGCGGCAACCTTTCCCACGGCTATCAATGCGTTTGAAGGCGCACCGCAGTCGATTTACTCCGATCATTTTCAGTGGAAAGACGGTACCACCGGCTCAATGGGCTACAAACTCGAAGTACCGCCGATCCACCCCGCACTGGCTGCCACGTTGTTCGCCCGCTACGGCGAGAGCAGCGCCGAACACATGGCCCAACTGCCCAATACGCACATGATGTTGGCGCTGATGCGCGACGGTTTTCATCCAGACAGTCGCGGCGGCAACGTCCAATTGCGCAATGACAGCACCCCGGTGCTGGATTACAGCCTCACGCCGTATGTCTGGGAGGGGTTGAAACGCGCTTTCCACAGCATGGCCGAGATTCAGTTTGCGGCGGGTGCCAGCGCCGTCATGCCGCTGCACAGCGATGCGCGCTACGTGAACAACTTGAGTGAAACGCGTGAACTGATAGACAGTTTGAGCCTGGAGTTGTATCGGACACGTCTGGCCAGTGCCCACGTCATGGGTGGTTGCGCTATGGGAGAAAATCCCCACATGGCGGTCACCGACAGCCTTGGGCGTCATCATCAATTGCGCAACGTATCGGTCCACGACGGCTCGCTATTCCCCACCAGCATTGGCGCAAACCCACAATTATCGGTGTACGGGCTGACTGCAAAACTGGCCACGCAGTTGGGCAAGCGTCTTGAAAATCCGTGAAAAAGGACAAATTCGGCGGCGTCTATAGTGCTTTCTTCTGCCAATGGCGACTTGGCCGACCGGGAATGCTGCGATACCATCCGACTCCCCAACGGATTCCCGCCAGGACGACGCGATGAACCGAGTGTTGTACCCAGGTACATTCGACCCTATTACCAAGGGCCATGGCGACCTGGTTGAACGCGCCTCGCGCTTGTTCGACCACGTCATCATTGCTGTTGCGGCCAGCACCAAGAAAAACCCGTTGTTCCCTCTGGAACAGCGCGTTGAGCTGGCACGTGAAGTCACCAAACACCTGCCCAATGTCGAAGTGGTGGGGTTTTCGACCCTGCTTGCGCACTTTGCCAAAGAGCAGAACGCCAATGTGTTTCTGCGTGGCCTGCGTGCGGTGTCTGACTTCGAATACGAGTTCCAGCTGGCGAACATGAATCGCCAACTGGCACCAGACGTCGAGAGCCTGTTTCTCACGCCGTCAGAGCGCTATTCGTTTATATCGTCGACATTGGTCCGAGAAATTGCGGCATTGGGCGGCGATATCAGCAAATTCGTGCACCCGGTGGTCGCAGACGCATTGACCGAACGCTTTCGCAAGAAATGACCGCTGAAGCGGCGCCCGCGTGCACTGCGGGCGCCAATGCGGCACAATTGCCCGCATTCGATTTCAGTTGCCCGGGCCGACCGCCCCGGCAGGAGTACCCATGTCCCTGATCATCACCGACGATTGCATCAATTGCGACGTCTGCGAACCCGAGTGTCCGAACGCCGCCATTTCCCAGGGCGAAGAGATCTACGTCATTGATCCGAACCTGTGCACCCAGTGCGTCGGCCATTACGACGAGCCGCAATGCCAGCAAGTGTGCCCGGTCGACTGCATCCCGCTGGACGAAGCCCACCCGGAAACCGAAGCCCAATTGATGGAAAAATACCGGGCGATAACCGGCAAAGCGTAAGTCGGTAGCCGTTGCCGAAGGAACGAGGCTACGCCAGAGCCGCGTGCCACTTCGGCAACGTCCTTGCGGCCTGATACTTGCGGTTTACCTGACGCAGGGTCGAACCTGATTTCACGACGGTTTTTTCGTCAGTGCGTCTACGACTGGCAGCGCGGGCAAAATACGCTGGAGCGCTGGCCCAGTTTGACCTCGCGCAACTCGCTGCCGCATACCTTGCACTGCTCGTAGGCCCGCCCGTACACGAACAGCTCTTGCTGAAAATAACCGGGCTGACCATCGCCACCGATAAAGTCGCGCAAGGTAGTGCCTCCGCGCTCAATGGCGGCGGCCAAAATCCGTTTGATTTCAATCGCCAGCTTCAAATAGCGCGCCCGCGAGATGCTTTTGGCTTCCCGGCGCGGGTCTATGCCGGCGGCAAACAGCGCTTCGGTGGCGTAGATATTGCCCACACCCACTACCACCGCGTTGTCCATGATGAACGGCTTGACCGCCATCGAACGTTTACGCGACAGCTGAAACAGCCGGTCGCCATCAAACAGGTCAGTCAGCGGCTCCGGCCCCAATTTGATCAGCAGTTCGTGATTAAGCGCATCGTGGGTCCAAAGCATCGCGCCAAACCGGCGCGGGTCGGTGTAGCGCAAGGCCAGCCCGGACTCCAGTTCGATATCCACATGCTCATGCTTGGCCGCCAGCGACCCGGCCTCAACCAAACGCAAATTGCCCGACATGCCCAAATGGCTGATCAGCGTACCCACTTCGGCGTTGATCAATAAATACTTGGCACGCCGCTCGACCAATACAATTTTCTGCCCCGACAAACGTACATCCAGGTCTTCGGGGATGGGCCAACGCAGGCGCCGTTCACGCACAATTACCCGGCTGACCCGCTGCCCTTCCAGGTGAGGGGCGATACCGCGGCGGGTGGTTTCAACTTCAGGTAATTCAGGCATGCAAGGCTCCTGCGGGGAAAAACCTAGTGAGCACCCAGCTCGCGGATGCTCTCTTTGAGGTTTTCAAAGTCGTATTCGGACAAGCCGATGTAATCGAGCACCAAGTGGCTGATGCTGTTCCACTCGTGGTCTTCGCGCTGATTGCCCAACACCTTGTGCGAGGCGCAAATGTGCTCGGCCATCTTGAGGATCGCCAGCAGGTTTTTCAGTTGGCTGTTGCGCGACGAGTCATCGCTGAAAATCGCCAGCGCATTGTGGTGATTGGCAATGGCGTGGGTCAGGTGTTCCGGCAAGCGCCAGGACTTGGCCGTGTAATAACCGACCACCGCGTGGTTGGTGTTGAAATGGCGGTTTTCGGTGTCAACCACACGGCTGGCCGGGCTGGCATTGGCGTAGGCTTGCTCCAGCACGGCCATGTAGTCAGGGAAGCGCTTGAGCATCAGCGGGATGCCGCAATCGTGAAACAACCCCAGCGCGTAGGCTTCATCGACCGCCTGAGAGCCGGTGCGTTTGGCCAGCGTCATGCTGGTCATGGCCACGTCCTGCGCGGTGTCCCAAAAGCGGTTGAGGGTCACGATGGTTTCATCGCACATCTCGCCCTTGATCGACTGCGCGTTGATCAGGTTGATCACGGTACGGCTGCCCAGCAACGTGACGGCACGCTGAATCGAGGCAATTTTATTGCTCAGACCGTAATGCGGCGAGTTGACGATCTTCATCAAGGCGCCCGATAAACCGGGGTCTTGGGCAATCAGACGGGCGATCACTTCCAGGTCCGGATCGGGCATGTACTGCTCCATCTGCAAATCCACCATGATTTGCGGTTGAGGCGGCACACTGATGCCTTGCAGCGTTTGGCTGATCTGTTCGGATGAAAGCTCTGGGGGCATGACGACACACTCTGGAATAGCCCGCGATTCTAACGGAATTTTCGGCCGGGTTGGGTACGTAATCCGACGCAATGCGGTGAATCAACCAAGCCCCGCGCTTGCGTCTAAGGCTATAATCGCGCCCTTTTCAATACCCGGAGCGACGTCATGTCCCTGCCAAGCCTGCGCCTTAAAGCCAATGCCGATCGACGCCTGCGCGCCGGCCACTTGTGGGTCTACAGCAACGAAATCGATGTAGCCACCACTCCGTTGCACGGTTTTAAGGCTGGCGACCAAGCGGTGCTGGAGACTGCTGGCGGCAAATCGCTGGGCATCGTTGCCATGAGCCCTAACAACCTGATCTGCGCGCGCCTGCTGTCGCGCGACGTGAAAGTGCCCTTAGACAAATCGTTTTTGGTTCACCGCCTGAACGTGGCCTTGTCCTTGCGTGATCGCCTGTTCGACAAGCCTTACTACCGCTTGGTGTTCGGCGATTCCGATCTGCTGCCAGGCCTGGTGGTTGATCGTTTCGGCGACATCCTGGTGGTGCAACTGGCCTCTGCAACCATGGAAATGCACAAAGCTGACGTAATTGCAGCCTTGGTCCAAGTAGTCAAGCCAAGCGGCATTCTGTTCAAGAACGACTCGGCTGCCCGTGATGCCGAAGGCCTTGAGCGTTACGTCGAAACCGTCTTCGGCCTGGTGCCGGAGTGGGTCGCGCTGGAAGAAAACGGCGTCAAGTTCGAAGCACCGGTCATTGCCGGCCAGAAAACCGGCTGGTTCTACGACCACCGCATGAACCGTGCCCGCCTGGCACCGTACGCCAAGGGCAAACGCGTCCTGGACTTGTACAGCTACATCGGCGGCTGGGGCATTCAAGCAGCGGCCTTTGGCGCCAGCGAAGTGATGTGTGTTGACGCGTCCTCGTTCGCGCTGGACGGTGTTGAGCGTAACGCGGCACTGAACGGTTTTGCCGAGCGTGTGACCTGCATGGAAGGCGACGTGTTTGAAGCGCTCAAAGAGCTCAAAGCCAACGAAGAACGTTTCGACGTGATCGTGGCCGACCCTCCGGCGTTCATCAAACGCAAAAAAGACCTGAAAAACGGCGAAGGCGCGTATCGCCGCCTCAACGAGCAAGCCATGCGCCTGCTCACCAAAGACGGCATCCTGTTCAGCGCATCGTGCTCCATGCACCTGCCCGAAGACGACCTGCAAAACATCTTGCTGACCAGCGCCCGCCACTTGGACCGCAACATCCAGTTGCTGGAACGCGGCAGCCAAGGCCCGGATCACCCGGTACACCCGGCGATCCCAGAAACTCGCTACATCAAAAGCATCACCTGCCGTTTGCTGCCCAACAGCTAAGCAGTAGCGTCAACCCGTAGCCGCCAGCGGCTACGGGTTGCGCTTCATGGCTGGGGTTCGCGGTCCAGTTTGGGGTTCAACTCAACCTCGCCAATCTGCAATGACTGGTAGCGCGGCTTCACCACCTTCACCTTCCCTGCCCGAATCTGATCAATCATTTGAAGTGGGTTTTCGCCACCTTCATAGGTGCCCGCACGCTTCCATTCGCCTTGCGCATCGCGCGTAAAAAAGTACAGCCCGTCAGACCAACCTTGCTTGGGCAATTGCAGTACTTCCACCTGCCCGTCGTTGTCCAGATCCACGGCCCACAGTGCACAACCCGGTGCCCAGCACGGCTGCCCGCCGACGCCCGGCAGATCAAATTGCTCACTGCCTTCAACCTTGGGGCCGATCCACTCCAGCACCCGCGCATTCGGCGCTCGAACACCACCGCCGGTGTCTGCATCCTTCAGACGTTTGAGCAGCACTTGGCGCTCAGGCTCCGTCAATACCTGCCCTTGCTCCACTTGCGCCAGCAACGCGTCATAGGCCTGTTTGCCGGGAAGTCCCAAGCGATAGCGCAAGGCATCGGCATCAAAGGTTTCGACCGATGACTGGCCACTCAAGACCCGGTTTATCTGGTTTTTGGCGCTGAACTGCAACGGGCTGAACCACGGGGTGTGAATGGCCAATAACACCACCACGCTCAGCAGTGCAATCACCGGGTTGCTGACCCGCAAGCGCCACAACCACTGACGCTGCGGCACCACGGCGGCCCAAGCGGCGGCCACGCTGTGCACCAGCATCACGACCACCAGCAACATCGCCAGTAAACGGGTTGGCGTCAGGCCGTACTGCTCAATTCTTAACCAGCTCGAATACCCGGCCAGCACCACCAGTACCGGCAGGCACAACAGGCACAGGTCGACCATGCGCAGCAGCCACTTCGGATAGCCGCTTTCGTGCTCGCCGTCTTGCACCACGCCGTTGAGCAAAAACAGATTGACCGCCACCAGGCACAACATGATCGGCGTCGAATACCCCGTGTCCCAGATCGGGCCTAACCCGGTAAAGGCCAGGGCGAAGGTGAACACGAGGGCAATCAATGCCCCCAGAGGCAGCAAGAAGCGGCATAACGTGAGCAGAATGCCGCGCAACAGGCCAATGACCCGATCGTTGTCGCGGCCCATCTTCACGCCCAGCGCAAACACTACGGCTGAACTGATGTAGATGAACCCGTCCGTGGAGAACAATTGGTTAAGCGCCACAATCCCGAGCATCTTGAACAGGCTGCCCCACAGCAGAATCAAGGCCCAGAACACGCCGTTAAGCAGCAATCCCAGCAACACGATGAACACCGTGTCCCACGCGTGACGGAACAAGTCTTCGTAGCGCGGATAGCGCCCTTCGCGGGTTGGCCAGCTCAAGATGAAGGCCGTACAAATGTAGGCAATCACCACGGCAAAACACGTCCAGCTGCCGGTCAGCCAACTGCTGGAGCGCCACTGCTCCCCGCCGTCCCAAAACACCCAGGCGCTGATGGCCGACATCACCACCGTCAACGCCATTACCAGCCACAGGGTGCCGCGCTGACGCAGGGCATCGCCCAGTAGCAGCGCATTGATGCCCCCCACCAAAACCGCCGTGACCAGCGCAAACTTGATGCCATGTTCGCTGATACCGCTGGCCAACCAGAGCAGCAGCCCCTGCACCAGGCCAATGCCCAGGCAGGCCTTGATAGAGCGTGTAATGACCATTGTTCAAAATCCCTGTTGTTAAAACACACCGATACTCTAAGCGCTAAGTTGCAGATCGCCTATACGGCCATTTTTGTAAGCGTGCCGGGGGCGCCTCCTACAGCCATCATCTTTAGCAGGATAATTCCTACGAAAAAGCGGGTAATAACTTACACGATTCAACGTTGTCATTTTTTATTGAGCAGCTAGCTTTATCAAAGTCACTTTAAGAATGACACAGCATGAAGTGACTGAACTTAATATCTGAAGTGTCCTATCCCAATGTAAGGAGCATCAAGATGAAAACAATCACTCTGGAAGCTAATAAAATCGCCAACCTGGCTTGTCTCGCTGTGATTCAGCGCTAAAGCCACACGGACGATAATGAAACCGGGGAATGTCGGCACCCCGGTTTCATTACCCTCTCACTTCAGAGTTGTTCATCCATGCATATAAATCCTTACTTGTTTATATTGGCCCGAACACCCCACCACATCGTCTGGAACTTCTTTAACCACACACAATACGAACTCGACGCTCATTACAGTGAACGCTTGACCCAACTTATTTCTTGCCCTGAACTGTTCAATAAACACAATCCGATCGACCAGGCCTTTCTGACAGCCTCGATCATGACTCACGAACCTATCCCCAGCCCTGAATGGGGGTGGGACGACTTGTCGAAGATTTTTCATATCGGCACGAAAAACCTGCCACAAGAGCACGTCCCCGAAGATGCCAATGAATGGGCCACACAGTACCTTGCCCACTGTTCGCACGTGCTGAGTACTCCCGCGCCGCCCCCTCATCGGAATGACCCTCATAACGGTCATATGGTTGCCTTGCCCGCGTGTGCCCCTGCCAAGGTCTTGAAAGGCTCTTTGGCCACTGCCCTGCTCAACCGAAAGACCTCTCGCTCATTCACCGGGCAAAGCCTGTCCCTCAGCCAGCTCAGTACCTTGCTTTACCTTTCACTGGGGTATCTTAACGAGCGCAAGGGCGATACCCATCTGTCTATCCCGCGTGGCATGGAAGCACGCCGCAGCAGCCCTTCAGGGGGTGGACTGAACGCCTGCGAAGGCTACGTTTATGTACGCAATGTGAAGGGGCTCAAACCCGGCGTTTATGCCTACTCAAGCGAACTGCATGCCCTGAGCCTGGTCAATACGCTGCCCGAGGAACCGCTGGGGCAGCTGCTATGCGGGCAACACTTCATCAACCCGTTACCCGTAGGCCTGTTCATCACCTCGCGCTTCGACAAACTATGGTGGAAATACGAACACTCACGCGCCTATCGAATGGCCTACGTTGAAGTCGGGCATATTTCTCAAACCTTTCAGCTCGTAGCGACACAACTGGGCCTCGATACCTGGCTGACCGGCGCATTAACCGATGATCGTGTTGAAGCCCTGCTGGGTCTGAAAGACAGCCCGGAGCAACCCCTGTTCTTTGTCGGCTGTGGCCAGGGCGATGGTCAGGTTCAGTGCCCGGAGCTGATGGCACTGATCAAGCACAAGGAAGTCGTCGTGTGAAAGAACATTGCCCCCCCGAGCCTTTTGCCCTGTACCCGCCCTGTACCCTGCCAGACTGGGATACCAAGGCCAGCGTACGCACGGATCGCTCACCCTACACATTGCCTGCCGACCTGGAGCACCAACTGGGCGAGCGCCACTGGTTCGTACCCGACTTCATGCCCTATCTCGACCACCCTGACATCGTATTGGCCGGGCCTTCTGTGGTGCGACGCCTTGAAGCTAATCAACTGGTGTACTTTCTCGACTACACCACGGTTCTGGAACACAAACTGGTTAACCGCTCGGTCGAAACACTGATCCATGACGAACTGGGTGTACCTGTGCCTTGCGCTGTGAAAACTGCCGCCTTGCAGCTGTACACAGACGAGGGTTATCACGCGCTGTTTTCCAATCAAATCGCCGAACAGGTGGCCGAGTTATATGGCATCGACAACCGCTCACGCCCGGCCCGTCGCATCCGCCGCCTGCTGGAGCGGATACAGGCATGCAGCCCGGCTGACGAGGCGATGGTCTGGTTTTTGATCGGTTTTGTATCCGAAACGATCATTGCCAAAGAATTATTGAGCGCGGTTCGCCTGCCACTTGTTTCTACCGTGCTGCGCATGTTCAAGAGTCACCTGGCCGACGAAGCCCGACACAGCCGTTATTTTTGCGACGTGTTCAGCCATCTGTGGCCATTGTTTGATGACTGTCAGCGCACCCTCGCCGCCACGCAGCTGCTCGCCATCCTCGAGATCTTTTTCGAGAGCGACACTGACTGGCTAAAAGAAAGCCTGGCCAGTGTCGGCCTGCACCCCGACACCCTCGAATACATCACCACACGCTTGCAGCAACCGCACGCACATCAACAGCGTGTACGTTCTGGCGCCAAAGTCACCCTGCAGGCGTTATTCAACGCCGGTTTTTTCAACATCGCGCATAACCGGCACCTTTTTCAAAACGCGGGTTATATCGATGCCTGAAGCCCCGGCCAACCGACGCGGCATGGCCATTTTCTTGTTGCTGAGCATGGTGGTGCTGGGAGTATTCCCGCTGGATGTGGTGTTGCCCTCATTCCCGGCTCTGGCTGAGTACTACCAACGCACACCCAGCGATATCGCGTTATCCGTCAGCCTTTTCGCCATCGGCATTTCCATATCGCAACTGCTGATTGGCCCCCTTTCTGACAAATTAGGACGCAAGTCCCTGTTGCTGACTGGCATGGCCATGTCGATTGTCGGAGCAGCGGGCTGCGTGCTCTCTACGCACTACCTGGGATTTTTACTGTTCAGGTGTGTGCAGGCAGTCGGGTGTGGATGTTTTGTGTTGTCTCAAGCCTTGGTTCAAGACCTGTTCACCGGTAAAAAACGGGACTCGTTGCGAATCCTGATGGTCACCGCCAGCGGGCTGGCGATTTCACTGTCGCCGTTGGCTGGCACCCTGTTGCAGGAAACATTTGACTGGCCCGGGAGCTTTTGGCTGTTTATTGCACTGGCCTCAGGGGTATGGATCATTGCCTGGCACCAGCTAACCGAGCACCCTGCCCCTGCACAGCCCTCCCACAGCCTGCTGGGAGCCTACGCCATTGTGTGCCGCAGTCCGGTGTTCATCAGCTACTGGCTGATTGCAGCCCTTGCCTTTGCCTGTCACTTCTCATTCATCGTCGTTTCGCCATTGCTGTTTCTTGAGCAACTGCAACTGACCAGCTACCGTTACTCGCTGATTTTGCTGCTGTATGGCGCAGCCTACGTGAGCGGCGGGTTAATGGCTCACCTGCTGGCCCGGCGCATCAGTGCAAACAGCCAGATCATCGTAGGCCTGCTGTTAATCCTTGTGGCAGGGGCACTCATGTTGCTCCTGTACCGACTCATGGGCTTAAGCGTGCCAAGTGTGTTGCTGCCCATGATCGTCTGCACTGCAGGCATCACCATTGCCCGGCCCATTGCCACTTCGCGGGCGATGGACGTGTTCCCTGAGTGGGCAGGCACTGCATCGTCCGTCGGCAGCGCGCTCATATTCATTTTCGCAGGCACGGTCAGCGCCTTGGTCAATCTGATCCCCGGCAGCCTGCAAATCACGCTGGCAACGGGCTTTGTGTCAATGAGCGTGATTGCATTGGGCTTGATCGCATGCATTTGCCAGCACCAGCGTATACAACCTGCTGCCTGAGTCTTTTACGATTCAGCCCCCTACGTTGGCCCATTCCCTCCGCACGCCAGCCGTGTAGAATCGACGCATTCATCGCCAATCATCCCCGGCGGGTTTATGAGCTCAGGCCCAGGCACGCGGCGATCCCGCAGCGCTCACGGCAGCTTTCGGACACGTAGTCATTTTCTGTGTGGTCCCTCAGTTATTAGAAGCTCACTTCCCTGTTTGTTACCTGATTAGCCGCCCGGAGTTGTTCCATGCCTGACTATCGTTCAAAAACCTCCACCCACGGCCGCAATATGGCCGGTGCCCGCGCTTTGTGGCGCGCCACGGGGATGAAAGATGCCGACTTCAAGAAGCCGATCATCGCCATTGCCAACTCCTTTACCCAGTTCGTACCCGGCCACGTCCACCTCAAAGACATGGGTCAACTGGTTGCCCGCGAGATCGAACGCGCTGGCGGCGTTGCCAAAGAATTCAACACCATCGCCGTCGACGACGGCATCGCCATGGGCCACGACGGCATGCTGTACTCGCTGCCGAGCCGCGAGATCATCGCCGACTCCGTTGAGTACATGGTCAACGCGCACTGCGCCGACGCCATCGTGTGTATTTCCAACTGCGACAAAATCACCCCCGGCATGCTGATGGCTTCGTTGCGCCTCAACATCCCGGTGATTTTCGTCTCGGGCGGGCCAATGGAAGCGGGCAAAACCAAGCTCGCCAGCCACGGCCTCGACCTGGTAGACGCCATGGTCATCGCCGCCGACTCCAGCGCTTCTGACGAGAAGGTTGCCGAGTACGAGCGCAGCGCATGCCCAACCTGCGGTTCGTGCTCCGGCATGTTCACCGCCAACTCGATGAACTGCCTGACCGAAGCCCTGGGCCTCGCCTTGCCGGGCAATGGCTCGGCACTGGCCACCCACAGCGACCGCGAGCAATTGTTCCTGCAAGCGGGGCGCACCATTGTCGACCTGTGCCGTCAGTACTACGTCGAAAACGACGAGTCGGTACTGCCGCGCAACATCGCCAACTTCAAGGCGTTCGAAAACGCCATGACGCTGGACATCGCCATGGGTGGCTCGACCAACACCATCCTGCACTTGCTGGCCGCCGCCCAGGAGGCCGAGATCGATTTCGACCTCAAAGACATCGACCGCCTGTCGCGCCATGTGCCGCAGCTGTGCAAAGTGGCGCCAAACATCCAGAAGTACCACATGGAAGACGTGCACCGCGCAGGCGGCATTTTCTCCATTCTCGGCTCGCTGGCCCGTGGTGGCTTGTTGCACACCGACCTGCCGACCGTACACAGCAAGACAATGGCCGAGGGCATTGCCAAGTGGGACATCACCCAGACTGACGACGAAGCCGTCCACACCTTCTTCCGCGCAGGCCCGGCCGGTATCCCGACACAAACCGCGTTTAGCCAGTCAACCCGTTGGGACACGCTGGACGACGACCGTGAAAACGGCTGCATCCGCAGTGTCGAACATGCGTATTCGCAAGAGGGCGGCCTGGCCGTGCTCTATGGCAACATCGCGCTGGACGGCTGCGTGGTTAAAACCGCTGGCGTTGACGAGTCGATTCATGTGTTTGAGGGCAATGCCAAAATCTTCGAAAGCCAGGACAGCGCCGTGCGCGGCATTTTGGCAGACGAGGTAAAAGCCGGCGATATCGTGATCATTCGTTACGAAGGGCCTAAAGGCGGCCCCGGCATGCAAGAGATGCTCTACCCCACTTCGTACCTCAAATCCAAAGGGCTGGGCAAAGCCTGCGCGCTGCTGACCGATGGCCGTTTCTCGGGCGGTACTTCGGGCCTGTCCATTGGCCACGCTTCGCCAGAAGCGGCCGCCGGTGGCGCGATTGGTTTGGTGCAGGACGGCGACAAAGTGCTGATCGACATTCCCAACCGCTCGATCAACCTGTTGATCAGCGATGAAGAAATGGCCACTCGTCGTGCCGAGCAAGACAAAAAGGGCTGGAAGCCGGTGGAAGTACGCCCGCGCAAAGTCACTACAGCATTGAAGGCGTATGCCTTGCTGGCCACCAGTGCCGACAAAGGCGCGGTGCGTGACAAAGCCTTGCTAGACAAGCTGGTGCCATAAGCCAGGCGGCTCCATTCAAAAATCCCGGCCACGTGCCGGGATTTTTGTATCGCGCAGGTGGATGAGGCTTATACCCAAAACATAGGTAGTCATTCCAGAACGGTATATTTCTAGCTATATCAACCTGTTAGCATTTCCGGTTCGAAATTGTTACAACCCAAGACTGGTACAAGTCGCCCCCGGAGCTTTCATGAATTACCCGCTGATCCTCAATCTGCTGGTGTTCCTCGCGTTGCTGTTCGGCTTGTCGCTGACCCGCCACACCGCGTGGAGCCTGGCGAAAAAAGTCCTGCTGGCGCTGGTTGTCGGTGTGATGTTTGGTCTTGGTTTGCACCTGATCTACGGTGCAGAAAGCCCAACCCTGAAAACCTCTATCGGCTGGTTCGATCTGGTCGGCAGCGGCTATGTGCAACTGCTGCAAATGATCGTGATTCCGCTGGTCTTTGCTTCGATCCTCAGCGCGGTCGCGCGCCTGCACAACGCATCATCGTTGGGCAAGATCAGCTTTCTGACCATCGGCACTCTGCTGTTCACCACCATGATTGCAGCACTGGTCGGCATCGGCCTGACCAACCTGTTCGGCCTCACGGCTGACGGCCTGGTGGCGGGCGCGGCTGAAATGAGCCGCCTGCAAATCATCCAGAGCGACTACGCCGGTAAAGTGGCCGACCTGAATGTGCCGCAGTTGCTGCTGTCATTCATCCCGCAAAACCCGTTTGCTGACTTGGCGCGCGCCAAGCCGACGTCGATCATCAGCGTGGTGATCTTTGCCGCGTTCCTGGGGGTTGCTGCGCTGCAACTGTTCAAGGACGAGCCTGAAAAAGGCAGCAAAGTGCTTAACGCCATCGACACCCTGCAAGCTTGGGTGATGCGTCTGGTGCGTCTGGTGATGAAGCTCACCCCGTACGGCGTGCTGGCCTTGATGACCAAAGTGGTCGCCATGTCCAACCTGCAAGACATCATCAAACTCGGCAGTTTTGTGGTGGTGTCCTACATCGGCCTGGCGCTGATGTTCGTAATTCACGGCGTGATTGTGTCGCTTTCCGGGGTTAACCCGCTGCGTTTCTTCCGCAAAGTATGGCCAGTGCTGACGTTCGCGTTTACCAGCCGTTCGAGCGCCGCCAGCATCCCGTTGAGCATTGAAGCGCAAACCCGCCGCCTGGGGATTCCGTCGTCCATCGCCAGCTTCGCGGCCTCGTTTGGCGCGACCATCGGGCAAAACGGCTGTGCCGGTCTGTACCCGGCGATGCTGGCGGTGATGGTTGCCCCCACCGTGGGCATCAACCCGCTGGACCCGCTGTGGATTGCCACGCTGGTAGCGATTGTGACCCTGAGTTCGGCCGGTGTGGCGGGCGTGGGCGGTGGTGCAACCTTCGCCGCGCTGATCGTCTTGCCAGCGATGGGCTTGCCCGTGTCGCTGGTGGCGTTGCTGATCTCGGTCGAGCCGCTGATCGACATGGGCCGCACAGCCTTGAACGTGAGTGGCGCAATGGTTGCCGGTACGGTAACCAGCCAGATCATGAATGAAACCGATAAAGCCATTTTGGCTGAAGACGATCATGGTGAGCTGGCGCACGCGTAAATTCGCGTAGCCCCTTTGGAATGGAACTGCCGCAGGCTGCGAGCTTCAAGATCAAAAGATCGCAGCCTTCGGTAACGCCTACGCAACTGTGCGTAAAGCGTTTACAAAATGTTAGACCCTTTCCCACACCTCAAAGCTGAAACCCGGCTTGCCCTCTTCAGCCGCATGCGGCTCATTCGACACCCGTGTCCATTGCGCCTGATCAAACTCAGGGAACCACGCATCGCCTTGCGGGCTAAGGCCCACACGCGTCAGGTACAACCGGTCGGCATCTGCCAGCCCCTGGGTGTACAACTGCGCGCCGCCAATCAACATCACTTCGCTCACGCCCTGCTCTCTGGCCCACGCCTGTGCGCGCTCCACGGCCGCATCGAGCGAGGCAAACACCTCGGCACCTTCAAGCTGCAAGTCGGTCTGACGACTGACCACCAGGTTCAAGCGCCCCGGTAAAGGGCGGCCCAGCGAATCCCAGGTTTTGCGACCCATAATGATCGGCTTGCCCAGGGTGGTGGCCTTGAAATATTTGAAATCCGCCGGCAAATGCCACGGCATGCTGTTATCGACGCCGATCACGCGGTTTTCACCGAGCGCTGCGATCAGGCTGAGGGGGAGAGTTTTTTTCATGTTGGCGAGGATACCAGAGCGACCCGCGCCCGCAGTACCCCGTGCGACGTAACAGCGGTTATGCTCTTGGCTCACTTGAATGGATTGGCCTGTGACTCAACTTTCCCCTTTGCAACGCCTGTGGCTGACTGAAACCGTGCGCCTGCGCGAAGAACACGCGGGCCCGCTGGATGACCAGGAAGCCAATCGTCGCGCCCGCAGCAGCGGCGGCGACCTGACCCACCGCCTTGAGCATCGGGCCTTGTGGCTGGCTGAACGCGATGGTTTGCTCAGCGCCCTGCACCACTGGCTGCAAGGCGCACGGCTGGCGGTGCTGGTGCTGGCGGTGTTGGCCGTGATCAGTGGCGCAGGGCTGGCCTTTGCCGCGCTGGGCAACGGCCAAACCCCGGTTAATGTGTTCTGGGCGCTGGGCAGCCTGCTGGGCCTCAACTCGATTTTATTGCTCAGTTGGGTGCTTGGCCTGCTGTTGGCCGGTGAGCACGGCGCCAGCCTTGGCCGCGTATGGCTGTGGCTCAGCGACAAGCTCGCCCGCGATGCCAAGGCCGCCCAACTGGCCCCCGCCCTCCTGTTGTTGCTGCAACGGCGCAAGCTCAATCGCTGGGCGCTCGGCGCATTGGTCAACGGGCTGTGGCTGCTGGCAATGCTCAGCGCATTGGTGATGATGCTGCTGCTCATGGCCACCCGCCGCTACGGGTTTATCTGGGAAACCACCCTTCTGGGGGCCGATGCGTTTGTCGCCGCCACACGGGCACTGGGCGCTCTGCCGAACTGGCTGGGGTTCAGCGTGCCCACGGTGGAAATGATCCTCGTCAGCACTGACAGCAGCCTCTACAACAACGAACTGGTACGTCAGTCGTGGGCGATCTGGCTTGTCGGCGCGGTCCTTATTTATGGCGTGATCCCGCGCTTGCTGCTTTACCTTTTCTGCCGCTGGCGCTGGAAGAGCGGGCGCAATGCGCTGCAACTGGACCTCAACTTGCCCGGCTACAGTCAACTGCGCGAAACCTTGATGCCGAGCAGCGAACGCCTTGGCGTCAACGACATCGCGCCCCAGCAACTGCACACGGTACAGGCTGGGAACACAGATCTGCACACCGATGGCGCACTGATCGTGGCCATCGAACTCGACGACCAACACCCGTGGCCGCCCACATTGCCCGCAACGGTGAAAGACGCAGGCATCCTCGACAGCCGCGAATCACGCCAAACCCTGCTGGAGCAAATGACCCGCTTCCCGCCTGCGCGGCTGGCGATTGCCTGTGACCCCAGGCGCTCACCGGATCGCGGCAGCCTGGCGTTAATCGGCGAACTGGCCCGCAGCGCTGCTCAAACACGGGTCTGGCTGCTGCAAGCCCCGCCCGGCCAGGCGCTGGACGCCGACCGCCTGAGCGACTGGCACACCGCGCTCAAGCAACTGGGCCTGCCGTTCGCCACCAGCGCCCCCTTGAACTGGCTGGAGACAGGTCATGACTAAGCCACTGACGCTGGCCGTGGTCGGCCACACCAATGTTGGCAAAACGTCGCTATTGCGCACCCTCACGCGGGATGTGGGTTTCGGTGAAGTGTCCCATCGCCCCAGCACCACGCGGCATGTCGAAGGGGCGCGGCTGTCGGTGGACGGCGAGCCGTTACTGGAGTTGTACGACACGCCGGGGCTGGAAGATGCCATTGCGCTGCTCGACTACCTTGAGCGCCTCGACCGCCCCGGCGAACGCCTGGACGGCCCGGCCCGCGTCGCGCGTTTTCTTGAAGGCAGCGAGGCCCGCCAGCGCTTTGAGCAAGAAGCCAAAGTGTTGCGCCAATTGCTGGCCTCGGACGCGGGGCTGTACGTGATCGATGCCCGCGAACCGGTGCTGGCCAAGTACCGCGACGAACTCAGTGTGCTGGCCAGTTGCGGCAAACCGTTACTGCCAGTCTTGAATTTCGTCAGCAACCCGCAGCAACGCGAACCCGAATGGCGCGACGCACTGGCGCGTCTGGGCTTGCATGCGCTGGTGCGCTTCGACAGCGTGGCCCCGCCCGAAGACGGCGAGCGCCGTTTGTATGAAAGCCTGGCGCTGCTGCTGGAACACTCACGGGACGCGTTGCAGCGCCTGATCACTGACCAGCAAGCTCAACGCGTGGCGCGCAAGCACAGCGCATTGCGCCTGATCGCCGAATTGCTCATTGATTGCGCCGCGTGTCGGCGCAGCGTAGTCAGCGAAAAAAGTGCCGAGCAAGACGCCATCAACCAACTGCGACAGGCCATTCGCCAACGTGAACAACGTTGCGTCGAAGCCTTGCTCAAGCTTTATGGCTTTCGCGCCAGCGACGCAGCGGCCAGCGATTTGCCGCTGCTGGACGGGCGCTGGGGCGATGACCTGTTCAACCCTGAAACCCTCAAGCAACTGGGCGTGCGGGTGGGCGGCGGTATTGCCGCAGGCGCCGCGGCGGGGGCGGGTGTGGACTTGATGGTCGGCGGCCTGACCTTGGGCGCGGCGGCGTTGGCCGGTGCCATTGCCGGTGGCGCCCTGCAAACCGCGCGCAGTTACGGCAGCCGCCTGCTGGGCAAGATCAAAGGCCAACGTGAGCTGACCGTAGACGACAGCGTGTTGCGCTTGCTGGCCTTGCGCCAACGCCAACTGCTGCATGCGCTGAATGCGCGGGGGCACGCGGCGGTGGACAGTATCAAGGTGGCAACACCGCAAGAGAAAACCTGGCGCGAAGGCAAACTGCCTGAGGCGCTGAACAAAGCCCGCGCACATCCGCAGTGGTCGTCCCTCAACCCGCACCCGAAACTGAGCCAGGCCGAGCGCCAAGCGCAAATCGAAGCGCTGACCGAGCAGATTTGATGCCCTGCGGCCGCTGCTACGCGCTTAGCAGCTTTAACGCTTTGCCCTTGAGCAGACCCATGTCGATCAGCGGCACGTTCATGGCCTTGGCCCGTTCGTCCCACCCCCGCATGCGAAGGCTCAGGGCGCACAGCGGGTCTTGCTCGAACGCGTCAGCCTCGGCGTCACTCATGACCCCGCCCTGATAACCCAGGGTTCGCAAGCTAGCCTCACTCAACAGGGCGTAATAGCCCGGCTGACGCAGTGCGAGGTAGCGCTTGGCCTGTACGTGGTACTCCACCAGTTTGGCGATGCGCTCACTGAAGCCCTTATCGCGCAGATAATTGGCGCCCTGCAACTCGTGACTGATCACGCCGTAACCGCCCATGTTGTCCGCGGTTTCGGCGCAAATATGCCCGATATCGTGAAAGAACGCCGCCAGCACCACTTCATCGTCATACCCTTGCGCCAACGCCAGCTGTGCGGCCTGGGACATGTGCTCGATCTGCGACACCGGTTCGCCGATGTAATCGTCAGCACCCTATTGCTGATACAGGCCAAAGACCTCTTCAACCACCAGCTGCGCGTTCCTCATCACAGTTCCTCCAGCATCCGGGCGATGTTGGCCTCGGCCATGGCGGGGCCAACGCTCATCCCCACGCCTGTATGCATCAGCGCTGCATTCAGGCCAGGCGCGACGCTTAACCACGTAAAGGGTTTGGCACCTTTAGCGCCATAGACACCTTGCCAGCGCTCGACCACCTGCACGCGACAACCCAGTGTGTCTTCGCACAGTTGCAGCATCCAGTTGTCGACCTGTTCGCCGTTAAAGGGTGATGGATCGTCGGCGTAATCGTGAGAATCGCCGACGATCAAATCCCCGTGCGGCGTAGGGCTGATCAGCAGGTGAATGCCGTGTTCATCCAGATGCGGGCTGTCACGCAGAATTTGTGCGTGCACCGCTGCGGCTTCTGGCAGGTCGGCGAACGCACCGTAATGCACGCAGCTCAAACCCGTGAGCAAGGCGTGTTGCAGGTTTAAATCCACCTCAGGGCGTACGCGCAGCATTTGCAGGCGACAGATTTTCGGGTCGAGCGCCGCTAAGGGTTCGGCCAACAAGGTCTGGTAGTCGTGGCCTGAACAGACAATGACGTGAGCGCCGGTGAAAGTGCCAGCCGTGGTGTGTACCACGCCCGGTTCGACCTCGCGCACCAGCGTCGAGAAATGAAACTCGACGCCCAGCTCGCGGTGCAGAAACTCGATCAATGCCGGGATGGCTTCGCGTGAGTAGACCTGTTGATCGTCCAGCCCGTGCAATGCGGCGCGGTGGTGTTTGAACTGGCCGCCGTACAGATCGCGCAGATCCCCTGCGCGCAGTAATTCGGCGCGATAGCCATAGGCCGGGGCACGATTTTGGCAGAAGGCATCGAGCAAGTGCTCTTCGGCTTCGGTGCGGGCGAACAGGTAAGAGCCGTTGCGCTTGAGTTCGAAGCCCGCCTGTTGTGACCAGTTGGCCCAAATGTCGCGGCTGGCGCGGGCCAGGTCCAGCATTACACCGGGAGGCTGGCCGGTGACCAGCGCCTGGCCAAAGTTGCGCACCGAGGCGCCCAGTGGCGTGGCGGTGCGTTCGAACACCCGGACCTTAAGCCCGCGCCTGGCAGCGGCGTAAGCGTGGGACAGGCCCAAAATACCGGCGCCGACGATGAGAACTGAGTGGGGTGGGGCCATTGCGGATTCCTTGTCTGACATAACCCTTAGGGAGTTTACGGCGCCGCTTTCTCAGACTTGCCGTCATAGCGCTTACGCCATTCGGTCAAAATTTGATCGCGGTTCTGCGAAGCCCACACAAAGTCGTTTTTAATCAGCCGCTGCTCGTAATCAGCGGGCAACTCCGTCTGCGGCTTGGCAATCCCCGGCTGGGCCAACACCGCAAAGTTTTCTTTATAAAGCTCCATCGCCTGCGGACTCGCCGAAAAATCCGCCAGTTTTTGCGCTGCTTCTGCATGCGGCGTGCCTTTGATCAGCGCCGTGGCTTCGATCTCCCAGCCCAACCCCTCTTTGGGCAAGATGATGTCCAGTGGCGCACCCTGGCGCTTGAGCTGCATCGCCGGGTATTCAAACGAGATCCCTATCGGGAACTCACCCGCCGCCGCCAATTTGCACGGCTTGGAACCGGAGTGAACGTATTGACCGATGTTCTGGTGCAAGTCGTCCATGAACTGCCAGCCCTGCTTTTCGCCAAAGGTTTGAAGCCACGCACTCACGTCCAGAAACCCCGTGCCGGACGACGCCGGGTTGGGCATTACGATCTTGCCTTTGTACTCAGGCTTGGTCAGGTCTTGCCAGCTTACAGGCTTGGTCAGGCCCTGTTTCTGGGCTTCGATGGTGTTGAAACACAGGGTCGCGGCCCACACGTCCATGCCCACCCACGCCGGGGGGTTGGCGGCATCGCGGTAGTTCGGGCCGATTTTGCTCAAGTCTTTGGGTGCATAGGGCTGCAACATGCCTTGTTGATCAAGGATCGCCAGGCTTGACGCCGCCAGGCCCCACACGGCATCCGCTTGCGGACGGGCTTTTTCGGCCAGCAGTTTGGCGGTGATGATGCCCGTGGAGTCACGCACCCATCTGATTTCGACATCCGGGTTGGCTTTCTCGAAGGCTTGCTTGTAGGTCTTGAGCTGCTCGGCTTCGAGGGCGGTGTACACCGTCAACTCGGTTTTGGCCGCAAACGCATTGACGCTAAACGCAGTGAGGACAGCAGCAACAAGAGCAAGAGGCTTGAACATGGTGCGTTTCCTTTTGGTTTTAGGGGCACGAATCATGGCGCAGGTGCGTCCTGACGCCAGGCTTGGGAGCGACGCAGCACGCCGCGCGACGCCCAGGCCAACAACAGGGAGACACCCGCCGAGGTGAACAGAATCAAGGTCGACATCGCGGCCGCGCCGCCTACGTTGCCCGCGTCATCCATGTTCAACACTGCCACCGCCGCAAGGAGGGTGTCGGGGCTGTAGAGGAAGATCGCAGCCGACACAGTGGTCATGGCCGACACGAACAGGTAGCGCACGATGTCCAGCAACGCCGGCAGGCAAATCGGCACCGTGACCCGCAGGTAGTGGCGGTACAGCGGCGCCTTGAGCGACAGCGCGGCGGCTTCGAACTCGCTATCGAGCTGGCGCAGGGCCGTGGTGGCGGTCATGTGTGCGGTGGTCAAATAATGAGCAATGGTGCACACCACCAGCAGGATCATGCTGCCGTACAGCACATGCAGCGGATTGCCGGGCACATTGAAAAAGAACACGTAGCCCAGCCCCAACACCAGGCCCGGCACAGCCATCGGCACAAAACTGAGCATGCGCAGCGCCAGATTCAGGCCTTTTTGGCCTTTGGTTTTCTCCATCAGGTAGGCACCCGTGAAGATCACCGCGCTGCCGATCACCGCCGTGTACAACGCCATCGTCAGGCTATTGCGATAGGCCAGCCAACCGCCGCCCGCCGTATCGTTGAACTGATAGTGATGCAACGACAACGACAGGTTGTATGGCCAGAACTTCACCAGTGAGGCATACACCGCCATCCCGAATACGAGTAACAGAGCGGCGCATATCAGCATCACGATGGCCAGGTAGCAGCGGTCGCGCCCTTTGCCAGGCACTGGCTTGAACACTTGAGCACGACCGCTCATTGAGTCGCCCTGCTGACGGCGCAGCCACGCATCCACGCCGAAGCTCAACAGCGCAGGCAGCAACAAGACCATGCCAATCAAGGCCCCGCGCCCAAATTGCTGCTGGCCAACCACGGCCTTATAAGCCTCCAGCGCCAGCACTTGGTAATCGCCGCCTACCACGACGGGCACGCCGAAGTCGGTAATGGTCAGGGTAAACACCAGGCAGAACGCTGCGAACACAGCTTGCTTTGTGCCCGGCCAGGTAATGCTGCGAAAGGCTTTGAACGACCCGGCACCCATGCTCGATGCCGCGTCAAACAGGCGCGCATCGGCCAGCGACAACGCCGACAGCAAAATCATCAGCGCATGCGGAAAGGTGTAGATCGCTTCGCCCAGCACGATGCCCCAGAAGCCATAAATGTTGTCTGACACCAGACCGCGCAACAGGCCCTGATTGCCGAACAGGTACACCAGCGCAATGCCCGGCAGCATCGACGGTGCCATCAGCGGCAATAGCGATAGCCCGCGCCACACGCGCTTGCCGGGAATCATCGTGCGTTGCAGGGCGTAGGCAAACAGGTAAGCCAGCGGGACGACAATGACCGCCACGCTCAGCGACACCTTGAGGCTGTTGCCCAGCAACCAATGGAAGTTGTCACTGCTGACCAGCTCCCGCGCGGCGATCCAACCCCCACCCTGGCCGTCTGCTGCACTGAACCCGCGCCAGAAGATCGCCAGCAACGGCATCAACACCGCGACGCCCAATAGCAACAGCAGCAGCCATTTGCCGCCGACCACGAAAATCTTGTCAGCGCGCTCGGCTCGCGACGTGAGGCCGGTCATTTTGCCGGTGTGTGGCAGCGTCATGTCAGCGGCCATCTCAGGCAAACACCTGCAAGCAGCTCGGCGGCAGGGCGACCACGATGTCCTGATTGCCCAGGCGCGGCAGGTCGTGGCTGCCCACTTCGGCCGTCAAGGCATGGCCCGGCAGGTGGTTGAGTTCAAAACGCATGCGGCAGCGATTGCCGAGAAACGTGATGTCGCGCACCCGCGCCGGGAACAGGTTTTCCTGATGCTGCAGCGGATTCACGGTGATGGCTTCGGGGCGGCAAAACAGTCGGCCAGACGCCACACCGCTGGCGTCGTCGGCCAAACGCATGTTCAGGCCGCCGACCTGCGCGTGGCTGTCGCTGCTGCGCTGGAACGGCAGCCAATTGCCCTGCCCGACAAACTCGGCCACAAACGGCGTGGCGGGTTTGTTGTAGATGGCCTGCGGGGTTGCGTACTGCTCGACCTTGCCGTGGTTCATCACCGCGATGCGGTCAGCCATGAGCATGGCTTCGTCCTGGTTGTGCGTGACCATCAGCGTGGTGATACCGAGCTGGCGTTGCAGTTGGCGCAACTCCGTACACAAATGCTCGCGAACCCTGGCGTCGAGGGCCGACATCGGCTCATCCAGCAACAACAACGAAGGCGCTGGCGCCAAGGCGCGGGCCAGGGCCACACGTTGCTGTTGGCCGCCCGAGAGCTGGCCGGGGAATTTCTTTTCGCTGCCGTTCAGGCCCACCAGTTCGAGCATCTCGCTCACGCGCTTGCGCACCACGTCGCGGTTGCTGCCCGCCAGCCCGTAGGCGATGTTGGCTTCGACACTGAGGTTGGGGAATAACGCGTAGGACTGAAACAAAATGCCGTAATCGCGCGCTTGCGGGGCGAGGTCAGACACATCGCGACTGCCCAGATACAACACGCCACTGTCCTGACGCTCAAGGCCTGCGATGCAACGCAGCAGGGTGGTCTTGCCGCAGCCGGACGGCCCGAGCAGACACACCAGTTCACCGGCGGCGACTTCCAGCGACACATCATCCAGCGCGGTGAAAGCGCCGAAGCGTTTGCTCACATTGCGCACCTTCATCGGCACGCCCGGTTGGGACACAGCGGTTGCGTTCGAGCGGTTCATGGATGCACCTCATCAAGCAGATGAGGGTCATCCTAGAGAGGCAATGCGTACACGATGTGGCAGCGAGGCAAAAGTTGCCGATAGTGGTATTGGCGGATTTGGGTGTGATGCACGATCAAAAGCCCCTCGCCCTCGGGAGAGGGGCAAGAAGCAGATTCCCTTAACACCGCAAAACGGCCCCCTCTCCCTCGGGAGAGAGCTGGGGTGAGGGGCAATGTGGCCCCGGTCTTACTTCTGCGTCCCGTCATCATGTTGCAAATTGGCCTGGGTCAGGTTGCACCCAGCCGGTACGCTGCGGGTCAGCCACACATTGCCGCCGATGGTCGAACCCTGACCAATGGTGATGCGCCCCAAAATCGTCGCCCCGGCATAAATCACCACGTCGTCCTCAACAATCGGATGGCGTGGGTGGCCTTTTTGCAATTGCCCCGACTCGTCCGCCGGGAAGCGTTTGGCGCCCAGGGTCACGGCCTGGTAAATCCTCACGCGCTCGCCAATGATGGCGGTTTCACCAATCACGACGCCCGTCCCGTGGTCGATGAAAAAGCTGCGGCCAATCTGCGCGCCGGGGTGGATGTCGATGCCGGTGGCCGAGTGGGCAATTTCGGCACTGATGCGCGCCAGCAAAGGCAGACCCGCACGGTACAAGTGGTGCGCCAAACGGTGATGAATCACCGCCAGAATCCCCGGATAGCACAGCAGCACTTCGTCCACACTGCGCGCTGCCGGATCGCCGTGATAGGCCGCCAGCACGTCGGTGTCGAGCACGCTGCGCAAGCTCGGCAGGGCCAGGGCAAAATCCTGAATCAATAAAGTGGCCGTGGCATCCACACCGTCATCGAGCTGGCCACTTTGGCGCGCCGCGTAACGCAATTCCAGACGTGCTTGTGCCAGCAGGGCGTTGAGCGCC
Source organism: Pseudomonas weihenstephanensis (assembly GCF_016812185.1). Classification (NCBI taxonomy): domain Bacteria; kingdom Pseudomonadati; phylum Pseudomonadota; class Gammaproteobacteria; order Pseudomonadales; family Pseudomonadaceae; genus Pseudomonas; species Pseudomonas weihenstephanensis. The sequence goes on from NZ_JAAEBV010000002.1 coordinate 311,888, forward strand.
ACGTCCAGCGTGTGGCCGACATAAAAGTCTTCGCTTTCTTCGCGCAGGTCCACCGGGCCAAGACGCATGGGGAACAATGCTCCGCACAGCGCTTCCAGAATATCGGCCATCGCGGCACGCGAGGGCAGTTCACGCCCGCCCAGCTCGCCACTGACACGCCCGTTCTGCGTGCGCCATTGATTACGCGCCGTGCGCAACTGGCTGACGATGGTTTGCAATTGCCAAGGATTGGAACGCTCGCTCACGATGAATACTCCGCACGCTGGCGGCCGGATTAACCGGCCGCGAAATGGCAATGATTTTACGGTATCAAAGGATGTCGGACTCGAACAATTACGCGATCACTGATGACGATGACGCCAAACACGCCAACCCAGCCCGCTCAACACCAGCAGCACCAGCGCCGCCAGAATCACCCCGCTCAAGCCGTTATAGCTGAACAGCGGCTTTTCGATGCGCACGTAACCCGGCCCTGCAAACAACTGGCGCAACGCATGATTGGCCTCCTCCAGGCTCACAGCCTGCAAGCGTTTGGCCGGATCGGCAAAGCGGCTTTGGTCGTAGTCACCCAGCGCGCTCCAGTAATAATCGGCCAGCGCACTGTTGCCCTGCACCGCCCACGCCTGCCGCGCAATGGCCGCTTGCTTGAGGCGGGCGAAGCGCTGCGGGTCGAGGCCGTCTTTGAGCAGTTGAGCCTTGAGTTGGGACATGACCTGCTGGGCCTTGGCCACATCGTCGCGTTCAAGGTCGGCATTGAGGCTCAAGAATCCTACCCCGCCAAACACCTCGCGCTCTGACCACGGCCCGTACGACAACCCGTGCTTGAGCCGCAGTTCGCTGTACAGCACCCATTCCAGGTAGTCGCGCAGCAAGTCCCAGGTTTCGTCGCTTTGGCCCGCAATCACCGGTTCCGGCAACAGCCAGTGCAGCTTGGCCGTGTCACCGACGACGCCGCGCAGCAACACGCGCTCTGCGTCGGCGCGGGCGTCAATGTCGGCCAACGGTTTGTGATCACTGGGATCGACCGGCTCCAGCGCCCCATAGGTACGCTCCAGATAGGCCGGCAACACACGGTCGAGTTCGCCGACGATAATCAGCGTCATGTTATTGGGCGCGTACCACGCCTTGCGCACGGTTTCGAGCTGTGCACGGGTGAGGCCCTGAACCTGCGCGCGCTCGGCGCATTTGAGGCCCAGCTCAACCGCCAGTTGATTACTGGCGCTGTGGCCCACGTCCTGACGATCGAGCCAACGTTGCAAGTGCGAGTAATGGCCGCCGTCTTCGCGTTCAACCACTTGCTTGGCCTCTGCAATGCGTTGTTCGGTGAGCTGGGTTTGCGTCAATAAACTGAGTAACAGGTCGAGCACCTTGCGCTGGTTCTTTGCCGGGGCTTCGATCACAAACGTGGTGTCTGCGTGGCTGGTAAAGGCGTTCCACTCGCCGCCCAGCGCCTGCATGCGTTCTTCAAGCCCGCCCTCGCCTGTATCGTCGGTGCCGCTGAACAACAAATGCTCCAGCAAGTGCGGCAGTTGTTGGTCGGCACAGCTGAAATCGTCCAGCCCGACGCCCACCACCAAACGAATCGACACATGGCCGCTATCACGGGTGGGCTTGAGGATCAGTTGCAGGCCGTTGGGCAGTTGATAGCCCTCAACACTGGAGCGATCAAGGGCAAAACTCTGGGCTGCGCCAAGCAGCAGGCAGATGAACAGCAGGCAACGCATAAAAAATCCCTGAATCCCTGTTGGGTGATGAAGCAGTCAGCGCAGGTTAGTCGCTGCTTAAAGACTGACAACAGTGAATCGCGCAACGTTCAAGGCGAGTGTGTGGTGTCGGTGATCTCATCGAGCAGCAATGCGCCGGTTTCAGAGGTTTCGAGCACCACGTAGGCGCTGGCGCAAAACATCGAGTTGAGGCGTTGCATGTCGGCGATCAGTTCCAGGTGCATGGAGCTGGTTTCAATGCTTTGGGTGATTTTGCGCTGTAAACGGCTGACGTGAGCGTGGGCCAAGCGCCGTTCCTGCGCACGAAAACGGCGTTTTTCACGCAGTAATTGCCGGGCACTTTGCGGGTCACCGGTGAGGAAGACCGTCAGCCCGAGTCGCAGGTTGTCGATCAACTGGCGCTGCAAACCGGTCAACTCTTCAAGCCCGTCTTCAGAGAAGGAGCGGCGTTTGGAAGTCTTCTGTTGCTGCACTTTGCGCAGCATGCGTTCGATAAGGTCACTGGCCAGCTTGAGGTTGATCGCCAGTTCGATGATTTCAGCCCAGCGCCGACTGTCTTGCTCGCCCAAATCTTCGCGGGGCATTTGTGCCAGATACAGTTTGACTGCGCTGTAGAGCACTTCGACGTCATCGGCCAGGGTGCGCATCTCTTGGGTGACGGCGGTTTGCTTACCGCGCAGCACGTCGAGCATGTTCACCAGCATGTTGTCGATCAAGTCGCCAATGCGCAGGGTTTCACGTACCGCGTTGGCCAACGCCAGGCTTGGGGTTTCAAGCGCTGTAAGGTCCAGATGGCGGGGTTTGACTGCGCCGTTGGCCTGCTCGCGCTCGGGCAATAACCAGGCGCACGCCCGCGCCATCAGGCCGACGGTGGGCAGCATCAAGAAACACCGCGCGGTGTTGTAGAGCAGATGAAAGCCAATCACCAGCTCTTGGGCGCTGTAACTGAGGGTGTCCATCCACGCCACCAGCGGGTCAAGCACCGGGATGATCAACAGCAACCCAAACAACTTGTACAGCAGACTGCCCAATGCCACTTGGCGCCCGGCGGCGTTTTGCATGCTGGTGCTGAGAAACGCCAGCACGCCACTGCCGATATTGGCCCCAATTACCAGGCCAATGGCCACCGGCAAGCTGATCACACCTGCGCCCGCCAGCGTGGCCGTGAGCAGCACGGCGGCCAGGCTGGAGTAGGAAATCATGGCGAACAGGGCGCCGATCAACGCATCGAGCAAGATGTCGCCCGTCAACGAGGCGAAAATCACTTTGACGCCTTGGGCCTGAGTGATGGGGGCGGCGGCTTCGACGATCAGTTGCAGCGCCAGAATGATCAGGCCCAAGCCGATGCCCACCCGGCCCAACTGGCCCGCGCGGGTTTGCTTGCGCGACAGGAAAAAAATCACCCCGAGAAAAATCAGCAGCGGCGACAGCCACGACAGGTCAAAGGTCAGCACCCGCGCCATCAGCGCCGTGCCGACATCCGCCCCGAGCATCGTGGCCAGGGCTGGCGTCAATGCCATCAAGCCCTGGCCAACAAACGAGGTGACCAGCATCGCGGTGGCGTTGCTGCTCTGCACCATGGCCGTGACCACGATCCCGGCGACAAACGCCAGCATGCGTTTGGACACGTTTTGCCCAATCACATGGCGCAGGTTTGAACCGTAGACCCGCAGAATGCCGGTCCGGACAATGTGCGTGCCCCAAATCAGCAAGGTCACGGCGGAAAGCAGATTAAGCAGGGTCAGCATGCAGGCTCCCTGTGCGATGGATGCCCTGGTGGGCTGGATCAAAGGGTTGCGGCCATTTCCTACAGTCGTTTCTTAAGCTGTAGTCGGCAAATAAGCAGAACGCCAGCATCGCATAGCTGGCGCAGCGTTGAAACATTTCTGAAACACTTACCGAAGGTTGCCCCCATTGCGCAGGAGCCGCCGCAAGCTGCGATCGTTGAACCGCTCGCAGCCTTCGGCAATCTCCTACGAATAGTGCGGGTTAGAGCGTGCTGTAGAGCGGGAAGGTGCCCAGCAGTAAGGCTGCCACCAAAATGCACAGGCACACTAAAACGGCCCACTTGAGCGTGAAGCGCTGGTGATCGCCAAACTCGATACCCGCCAAGGCCACCAGCAAGTAGGTCGACGGCACCAACGGGCTGAGCAAATGCACGGGCTGACCGACAATCGAGGCGCGGGCCATTTCGACGGCGGTGATGCCGTAATGGCTGGCAGCTTCGGCCAATACCGGCAACACGCCGTAGTAGAACGCGTCGTTGGACATGAAGAAGGTGAACGGCAAGCTGACCAAGGCGGTGATCACGGCCAGGTACGGCCCCATCGCTGGCGGAATCACGGCCAGGAGGCTTTTGGACATGGCATCAACCATGCCGGTACCCGAGAGGATGCCGGTGAAAATACCCGCGGCGAAAATCAACCCGACCACGGATAACACGCTGCCAGCATGGGCGGCCACGCGGTCTTTTTGCTGTTGCAGGCACGGGTAGTTGACGATCATCGCAATGCTGAACGCGACCATGAACAACACCGGCAAAGGCAGCAGACCAGCGATCAGGGTGATCATCAACGCCAGGGTCAATGCACCGTTGAACCAGATCAGTTTGGGACGGCGGGCATCCGGGAACTGCGAGACGCTGATTTCGCTGTGGTCCACTTCGTCGCCATGCAGGTGCAGTTCACCCAGGCGCGCACGCTCACGCAAGCCATAGCACCAGGCGATGACCAAAATCGCCGCACAGCCTGCGAGCATGGCCGGGATCATCGGTACAAAAATGTCAGAAGGGTCGACATGCAGCGCACTCGCTGCCCGCGCCGTCGGGCCGCCCCACGGCGTCATGTTCATCACGCCACCGGCCAGGATAATCAGCCCCGCCATGATCCGCGGGCTCATGCCGATGCGCTTGTACAGCGGCAGCATCGCGGCCACGCAAATCATGTAGGTGGTAGCGCCATCACCGTCCAGCGACACCACCAGCGCCAGCACAGCGGTGCCGACGCTGATTCTCAACGGGTCGCCTTTTACCAGCTTGAGGATTTTGCGCACCGCCGGGTCGAACAGGCCGGAGTCGATCATCAGCGCGAAATAGAGGATGGCAAACATCAGCATCACCCCGGTCGGGGCCAGCTTGGTAATGCCTTCAAGCATCATCGGCCCGATTTTGGGCGCAAAACCGCCGAAGACGGCGAACAGGATCGGTACCAGGATTAACGCGATCAGCGCAGACAGGCGCTTGGTCATGATCAAGTACATAAACGTAATGACCATGGCAAAGCCAAGGAAGGTCAGCATAAACAATCACCATTCTTATTGTTGTCGAGTGGGCGCTGGCAACGGCTTACACCGCGGCTCTGGCCAGCCGGTCTAATGCCGGGGGTGACGGGATGCTAGTGATGATTCCTTTCATCCCGCTTTCACGAGTAAGTTTTCTGAGCGGTGGCGCTGAAATACCTGAGCGAACGGGCCTAAAGAAAAGAGTCTGACCACTGGTAGCGGATTATTCCTACGCGCTGGCATATGTTTAATCACAGGCTGATTGCAATGCGCCAGCCCTGGTGTGAAGGACTTGCCTGTGAAGGGTTTCAGCTCCATGCGCGAATCACCGCAGCGGCATTCGGCCAAGGCGTTGATGTGGCTAGCGGGTGGGGGTTTGCTGCTCACACTCACGGCGCCAGCGGCCTGTGCATTCAGTACACCGCCCGACCCCCATGCTGCGCGGGCCTGCAATGAACGTCCGGCCAAACCCGTCAAACGTCGCGCCTGGGTGCCGGACAACCCCGCGCTGGGGTATGTGCCGGGGCAGAGCCTGATCCGCAACCGCCCGCGCCTGTCGGCACCCATCGTGCCGTGGGTGGCGCAGGGCGAGCGTTATCCCTTCCCGTGGCGAGGTGGACCGTTCCGTCTGACCCAAGGCCCCGGCGGGTCTTACAGCCATCAGGACGTGCGCAGCCGATACGCGATGGACATCGCCATGCCCGAGGGCACGCCCATCATCGCGGCGCGCGCGGGCCGGGTGCTGGATCTGGAGAACAGCCAGAGCGGCGCGTGGCCCAGCCCATCAGGCAATTTTGTGCGGGTGCTGCACAGCGACGCCAGCACCGGGGTGTACCTGCATCTGAGCCGTGGATCGGTGCGGGTGCAGGTGGGGCAACAGGTGAAGCTGGGGAGTGTATTGGGTCTGTCTGGCAACACCGGCCACAGCAACGGGCCGCATCTGCACTTTGTGGTGCAACGCAACTCGGGGCTGGGCTGGGTGTCGATCCCGTTTCAGTTCAACCAACCGCTGCAGGGCCTGCCGAACTTTGCGCTCGGCAGGTAATACCCCCTGACCGGTTTACGCGTGGGGGTTAGTCCAGCTTGAGGACTTTGGCCAAGACGATTTTCGGGCCTTTCATCTTTTTGATGATGATGCGCAGACCTTCGACTTCCAGCAGCTCCTCTTCTTCGGGCACCCGTTTGAGGGTGTCGTAGATCAAGCCTGCGACGGTTTCGGCTTCGACGTGGTCCAGGTCAACGCCGAGCAAGCGCTCGATCTTGAACAACGGCGTGTCGCCCCGCACTAGCAGCTTGCCCGGCTGGTACGACAGAATGCCGCGCTCGGCCTTGCGGTGTTCGTCCTGAATGTCGCCCACCAGCACTTCGAGCACGTCTTCCATCGTCAGGTAGCCCACGACCTTGCCGTCAGCTTCTTCGACCAGCGCAAAGTGCGCGCCGCCCTTGCGAAACTGTTCGAGCAACTGCGACAGCGGCATATGGCGCGACACGCGCTCCAGTGGCCGGGTCAACTCTTCGAGGTTGAAGGTTTCGGGCAGGTGATCAAGATCAGCCAGCTCCAGCAACAGGTCCTTGATGTGCAACAGCCCGACGAAGGTGTTGTTTTCGGCATCGTAGACCGGGTAGCGGCTGAACTTGTGGCGGCGGAACAACGCCAGGATTTCTTTGAGTGGCGCCTTGGAATCAAGGGTCACCAGGTCTTCGCGCGAATTGGCCCAGTCGACCACCTCCAGCTCACCCATTTCGACCGCCGACGCCAGCACTCGCATACCTTGATCGCTGGGGTCCTGACCACGGCTGGAGTGCAGGATCAGTTTGAGCTCTTCGCGGCTGTAGGCGTGGTCGTGATGGGCGCCCGGCTCACCTTGGCCGGCAATCCGCAGAATCGCGTTGGCACTGGCGTTGAGCAAGTAAATGGCCGGGTACATGGCCCAATAGAAGAGGTACAGCGGCACGGCCGTCCACAGCGACAGGGCCTCGGGTTTACGAATGGCCCAAGACTTGGGCGCCAGCTCGCCGACGACGATGTGCAGGTACGAAATGATGAAGAAGGCGGTAAAGAACGACACGCCCTTGACCACTTCGGCCGATTCAACGCCCAAGGCGCTGAGCAGCGGCTCCAGCAAGTGCGCGAACGCCGGCTCGCCGACCCAGCCCAGGCCCAGCGATGCCAGGGTGATACCCAGTTGGCACGCCGAGAGGTAAGCATCGAGTTGGTTGTGCACGGTGCGCAGGATACGTCCGCGCCAGCCGTTCTGGTCAGCAATGGCCTCGACCCGGGTGGAGCGCAGTTTGACCATGGCAAATTCGGCCGCAACGAAGAAGCCGTTGAGCAAAACCAGGATCAGTGCAAAAAGAATCATGCCGAAATCGGCGAACAGTGTGGCGAGGGTCAAGCCAGGGGAAGGGTCCATGATGGAGTTTTAATGGTTCCGTTGTTTCAAATAGGGAGGGTCAGGTGCCTGAACGACAGGCACATGGCAAGCAATGTAACGACTGACGTGGCCCTTGCCTAGTGGGCTAACGCCGCATGGCTCAGTCGATCGGGTCCACGCTAAGGGTTTTTGTCACCTGAACCGGAGCGAAATGGCAGGTAAACGTACTGCCGTGGCCCAACACGCTGCTGATCTCAAGGCGCGCACGATGGCGCAGCAGCACATGTTTGACGATGGCCAGGCCCAGGCCGGTGCCACCGGTGCTGGCATGGCGGCTGGAGTCAACGCGGTAGAAACGTTCGGTCAGGCGTGGCAAGTGCTTGCTGTCGATTCCGACCCCGGAATCCTGCACGCTCAGGTGCGCACCCAAGGCGTCGGCCCACCAGCGGATCCGAATACTCCCACCGTCCGGGGTGTATTTGACCGCGTTAAACACCAGATTCGAAAACGCACTGCGCAGCTCAGACTCACTGCCTTTGAGCGCTACATCGGCCTGCGCCTCCAGCGTGATGGTCTGGTTGCGCTGACCGGACAACGCCTGTGCGTCGCTTTTGACTGTGCGTAATAAACGCTCGACCTGCACCGGCTGGTTGTCTGACGGGTAATCGGTGGCTTCCAGCTTGGCCAGTAGCAGCAGGTCGTTGAGCAACGTTTGCATGCGCTCGCCCTGTTGCTGCATTTGCGACAGCGGGCGCTTCCAGCGCGGGTTCACGTCGTCGACGTTATCGAGCAGGGTTTCCAGATAGCCACAGATCACTGTCAACGGCGTGCGCAATTCGTGGGAGACGTTGGCGATGAAATCTTTGCGCATTTGTTCGAGCTGATGAATGCGCGTGACATCGCGTACCAGCATCAAGTGCTCATTGTTGCCGTAGCGGGTGATGTAGAGCTGTATACGCAGGTGATCGTTGACCGGCGAAGGGATGTCCAGCGGCTCAGCGTAGCTGTTCTGTTCGAAATATTCCTTGAAGCGCGGGTGACGCACCAGGTTGGTCACGGGCTGGCCGCTGTCCTGTGGCGTCTTGAGGCCCAGCAAGGTCTCTGCGGCGCGGTTCCACCATTCGAGGTTGCCGTCGCTGTCGAGCATCACTACGGCGTCTTTGAGCGCTGCGGTGGACTCTTGCACGCGGTCGATCACAGCTTGCAAGCGCCCGCGTACCCGCTGGTCGCGTCGTTGCAGGTGATAAATGCTGTCGAACACTTCTCCCCACAGGCCATAGCCATCAGGGGGGGCTTCGTCGGGTTGGTGATTGCGTAACCAGTCGTGCAGACGTAACAGCTGTTTGAGCGTCCAGCCCAAGTACAGCGTCACACCTGCGGCCAGGCTCCAGCCGTAATAACCGCTGACCAGGCCGATCAACAGGCAGGCGGTGACCAACAGCAACAAATGACGAATCAGCGTGCTATGCCAGTTTTGATTCACGTCGCGCGGGTCCTTGCTTGGCGTTGAGTCTGAAAGTGCAAATCAGGCTTTGGTCGAAAAACGATAACCCGTGCCGCGCACGGTTTGTACCAGATTCTCGTACGCCTCGCCGAGCGCTTTGCGTAAACGGCGAATGTGCACATCCACGGTGCGCTCTTCGACATAAACGTTGCCGCCCCATACTTGGTCGAGCAACTGGCCACGGGTGTAAGCGCGTTCCTGGTGGGTCATGAAAAATTGCAGCAGGCGGTATTCAGTGGGGCCCATTTCGGCGGGCGTGCCGTCGATGGTGACGCGATGGCTGATGGGATCGAGCAGCAAGCCGCCGATTTCAATCGGCGACTCGCCATCGGCCGGGCCAGCGCGACGCAACACGGCCTTAAGGCGTGCTACCAGCTCGCGTGGGGAAAACGGCTTGGTGATGTAATCGTCAGCGCCGACTTCCAGGCCCTGGATCTTGTTGTCCTCCTCACCTTTGGCCGTGAGCATGATGATCGGAATATCGCCGGTCATTTCTTCACGCTTGAGGCGTCGGGCCAACTCAATGCCGGAGGTGCCGCCGGGCAGCATCCAGTCGAGCAGGATCAAATCAGGTTTGCGGTCGACGATGATCGCGTGGGCCTGCTGAGCATTCTCTGCTTCGAGGCAGTCGTAGCCCGCCATTTCCAGGGCGACTGCGATCATTTCGCGGATCGGTGCCTCGTCATCAACAATCAGAATGCTCCTGCCAACCATGCCGTAATCCCCATGTCATTTAACTGTCTTGTGGCGCATTAGATAACGGAATTATTGCAGTCGTGTGACAACTTTGGGCAAGCGCCACGTTCGAAGGGCGAGTGAACTACGCTTGTAGGTTCAAATCGTACAACCACCTAGAGGACGATTCCGATGACTCACAGCTCGCTTTCCCTGAAGTCACTGTTTTTAGGCGCTGTATTGGCGCTGCCTGGCCTGGCCTTTGCCGCAGAACCGGCGATGACCCAAAACGGTGTGCTGGTAGATCACCGCGGCATGACGCTTTACACCTTTGCCAAAGATGAGCAAGGCAAATCGAAGTGCAATGACGAATGCGCCAAAAATTGGCCGCCGCTCAAAGCTGAAAGCACGGACAAAGGCGAGGGTCAATGGACCACCCTTATTCGTGATGACCAACAGATGCAGTGGGCCTATAACGGCAAGCCGCTGTACACCTTTGTCATGGACAAGAAAGCCGGGGACAAGACCGGGGACGGCAAAATGGATGGCGCGTGGAAAGTGGCCAAACCCTAACGGACGCAACCCTGTAGCCACTGACCCGTCATGCGAGGCTGCGTCCTGCTGCGCCGCCGTCGTAAAACCATCCAGCCTGGTATTGCAGACACACTGCCTCGTGGAATTTTACGACCGCTTCGCGATTGATCGCAGCCTCGTTCCTCGACAGCGACTACAACGGTGCAAGCCCATCGTTATAGTGGGTTGAGCACGGAAAGCAAAAACGCTACCCCCGCCCAACGGCCATACATAACTACTGCCTCTGGTGAAACTCTCTCTTTTAATCTGATTGGATCATTGTGCCAATCAGGTCACACGTATGGCTTCCTTACATCACCACACCCCCTCCCTCGCCGCCCTCAACCCCAGAGGGGCCTGCGTGCGTAAGGTGGCTTACCACCGCGTGCGCGCCGAGGAAGCACCGTTTGCCCGAGTCACACGCAGCGTGTTCGGCCACACCGGGTTCTTGCAGGAGCAGTGGGACCCGCGCCTGCACACCTTGCACGCCACGGATGCCGGTATAAAACCCAATTTCAGCCAGCGCTTGAGCCTGTCCGGGCAGGTGCTGCGCAACGACAGTGTCGATGCCGGATGGCGCGTTTCACTGCTGGGCAGTGCCGGTCAGCCGGTCAAAAGCTGGGACGCTCGCGGCGGGCTGCAACGCCATGAATACGACCGCATGCTCAGGCAGGTGGCGGTGTTTGAGCAAGCGCAGGATGACCCCTTCGAAGCCTGTATTGAGCACTTGACGTATGCGGGCGCAACCCCCGAGTACGCGGCGCTTAACTGTAGCGGCCGGCTGTTGCGCCACGATGATCCGGCAGGCAGCGTGCGTTACGAACACTACGGGCTCAATGGCGCCGTCACGCAGCAGTCTCGCCGTTTTGTCAAGGCACACACCGCGCTCAACTGGCCCGCACTCATAACAGCACGCGAGCAGTTGCTGGCGCCGGAGCCGTTCACCAGCTCCTGGCACTACAGCGCGCTTAATGCGGTGCGAGAACAGGTCGACGCCAAAGGCAACCGGCGGTTTTCCGAATACGGTATCGACGGTGAACTGAGCCGGATCACGCTGCAGTTCAGCAGCGGAAAACGCAAGGTGCTGGTGGACAGCAGGGTGTATAACGCGCAGGGCCAAGTGATCTCTGAACGCGCCGGAAACGGTGCTACCACCATGGCCAGCCACCATGAGGCAGACGGCCGTTTACAGCAGATGAAGGTCTATCAGTCGCACAATAGGGGCCGTGTGCTGCAAGACCTGACCTACTCTTATGACCGCACTGGCAATGTGATCAGCATTCAGGACGCCGCCCAACCGACAGCCTGGTTCAGTAACGCCAAAATCGATGCCGTGAGTCAGTATGAGTACGACACGCTGTATCAACTGACCAAGGCCACCGGCCGCGAAAACGTTCAGAACAACCGTAAGGCAACCTTGCCGGGGCTGGTCTTGTTCGGCGCCACGCAAAATACGCCTTGGGGTAATTACACCCGTCATTATCACTACGACGCGGCTGGCAATCTGTTGCAGATGCAGCATGTGCCCTCCACCGGCCAGGGTTATACCCAGCGTATGAACGTGGCAGCTCATAGTAATCACAGCCTGCTGGAGACACCGAACGCGAACCCGGGGCTGGGCCGTGGCTTCGATCAGGGCGGCAATCAGCACACCCTGGCACGAGGCCAAGTGATGAGTTGGAGCTTGCGCAACCAACTGTCGCAAGTAACACAGGTGTTGCGCGAGGACGGTGAGTGCGATGAAGAAACCTACACCTACGATGGCGCCGGTCAACGCGTGCTCAAACGACGGTTGAGCAAGGCCAAAAGCCTGACCCACACCCGCGAAGTCATGTACTTGCCGGGGCTTGAACTGCGTCGCGACCATGCCAGCGAACAGTGGCTCAGCGTGCTCTGCATCGAGACCGGGCGTACCACCGTCAGAGCCCTGCAATGGGAGCAACATCGGCCTGCGCAAACAGCCGACGAACAAGTGCGTTTCAGCCTGTCGGACTTGAGCGGCAGTTGCACCTTGGAACTCGACGAGCAAGCCGCGCTGCTCAACCACGAGGGCTATTACCCCTATGGCGCCACGGCCTGGTGGGCGGCAAAAAGTGCGATTGAGGCCACCTACAATACCCATCGTTACTCGGGTAAGGAACGTGATGCCACGGGCTTGTATTACTACGGTTACCGCTACTACGCGCCGTGGCTAAGGCGCTGGCTGAACCCTGACCCTGGGGGCACTGTTGATGGGCTCAATGGGTATGGGTTTGTGGGCAATGACCCGATTGGTCATGTCGATACGGATGGGCAGATCAAACGGCGAGCGGACGGGAGCCTGATTCCCGACGCGGCTGGGTCTGAATCTCTGCAACCTACCAATGTGGGTGGGTCAAGGCCGTCATCACCTGCTCGGTCTCTGAGTGATTTTGATACCAGTCTATTCTCTCCCGCTCCTTCTCCCCCCCCCTCGCCAGCGCCGTCTCTGAGCGATTTTGATGAGACGTTGCTACCGACACTCAGTTTGCAAGAACAATACGCAGCAATCGTTGAAACATTAGCTCCCGTTGCCGCAAAACCACAGCCTGGTACGTCCACGCAGGGCACATTCAAAGTGCCTGCTGCGCCAAAAGAGAAGCGCTTTAAGTGCAGTACCCCTGACTGCAATAAAAGCTTTTTCAGCAACCACAACCTGATAATCCACACCCGCGTTCATACGGGGGAGGCCCCTTACGCGTGCGCTGAGCCTGGCTGCACCAAAACCTTTAAGCAGGCAGGTAATCTAAAGAGGCACCAGCAAACTCATACAGGCGAAAAACCTTACGCATGTTCAGAGCCTGGATGCGCAAAAAACTTTGCGCTGAAGGAACATCTAAGGCTGCACCAGCGGACTCATACAGGTGAGAAACCTTACTCATGCCCTGAACCTGGCTGCACAAAAAGCTTTGCAGATGGGAGCAACCTAAAGAAGCATCAAAGTATTCATACACAAGCACCACGTTTCTGGTGCAACACTGCGGGTTGTCACAGGACGTTCACCTTGAAGGGCAGTCTGACCCGGCACAAGCGCAAGAGCGGGCATTAGTCAATGAAAGCACTGTGCCCCAGAACAGACCCAGCGCCCATAAAAAACCTCGCCTCCCTGTTACAGGAGGCGAGGTTTTTTATAGCGCGGCCTTAAACGGCGTTAGGCGACTTGGGACGGCGTACATCAGGCTGCTTCCACGACTCTGCCGCCGATTCGTCAATGGCTTGCTGAATAGCCTTTTTACGATGCTCCTCCGCACGACGGCTGAAGAACCACACCATAAAGGTCACCAGCGACACCGCCAGCAAAATCAAGCTGGCCACGGCGTTGATCTCGGGCTTAACCCCCAGACGTACCGCCGAGAACACTTCCATCGGCAAGGTCGTGGAACCCGGCCCGGACACGAAGCTGGCCAGGACCAGGTCATCCAGTGACAAGGCAAACGACATCATGGCGCCCGCCGCCAGCGACGGCGCAATCATGGGGATGGTGATCAGAAAGAACACTTTCCACGGTTTGGCACCCAGATCCATCGCGGCTTCTTCGATCGACAAATCCAGCTCACGCAGGCGCGATGACACCACCACGGCCACATAGGCCGAGCAGAACGTGGTGTGGGCGATCCAGATGGTGACAATGCCGCGCTCTTGCGGCCAACCAATCATTTGCGCCATCGCGACAAACAGCAGCAGCAATGACAGACCGGTGATCACTTCAGGCATGACCAGCGGTGCGGTCACCAGACCGCCAAACAGGGTGCGGCCCTTGAAGTGGCTGATACGCGTCAGCACGAAGGCGGCCAACGTGCCCAGCGCGACCGCTGCAATCGCCGTGTACAAGGCGATTTCCAGCGAGCGCATCACCGAACCCATCAACTGCGTGTTGTCCAGCAAGCCGGTGTACCACTTCAGCGACCAGCCGCCCCATACCGTCACCAGTTTGGAGGCGTTGAACGAGTAGATCACCAGAATCAACATCGGCAGGTAGATGAACAGCAACCCGACGACCAACATGAAGCTCGAAAAACGGACGCGATTCATATCTTGCCCTCCAGCTCTTTAGCCTGGCTGCGGTTGAACAGGATGATGGGCACGATCAGGATCGCCAGCATGACCACGGCAAGCGCAGACGCTACCGGCCAGTCACGGTTGTTGAAGAACTCTTGCCACAACACTTTACCGATCATCAGGGTTTCGGGGCCGCCCAGCAGTTCCGGGATCACGAACTCACCCACCACCGGGATAAACACCAGCATGCAGCCCGCGATAATGCCGTTTTTGGACAGCGGAACGGTGATCTTCCAGAAGCTGTTGATGGTGCTTGAACCCAGGTCAGACGCGGCCTCCAGCAAGCTGTGGTCGTGCTTCACCAGGTTGGCGTACAACGGCAGGATCATGAACGGCAGGTACGAATAGACGATGCCGATGTAGACCGCAATGTTGGTGTTGAGGATCTGCAACGGTTCGCTGATCCAGCCCATCGACATCAAAAAGCCGTTGAGCAGCCCATTGTTGCTGAGGATGCCCATCCACGCGTACACGCGGATCAGGATCGCCGTCCAGGTCGGCATCATGATCAGCAGCACCAGCACGGTCTGCATCTCTTTGCGCGCATTGGCAATGGCGTAAGCCATTGGATAGCCGATCAGCAGGCATAACGCCGTGCTGAAAAAGGCCATCTTCAACGAGCCAAGGTAGGCAGCGATATACAGCTCATCGTCGCCCAACATGGCGTAGTTGCCCAGGTTCAGCAGGATTTGGATCTTTTGGTCGATGTAGCTGTAGATCTCGGTGTACGGCGGGATCGCGACGTCGGCTTCAGCAAAGCTGATTTTCAGGACGATGAAAAACGGCAACATGAAGAACAAAAACAGCCACAGGAATGGAATCCCGATCACCGCATGGCGGCCCTTGGGGGTTATTCGTTGCAGACGGCGTTTAAGTTTTCGCATGTTCATGAGCGCAGTACCACGCCGCTGTCGTCTTCCCACCACACGTAGACTTCGTCGTCCCAGGTAGGACGCGCGCCACGGCGTTCGGCGTTGGCCACAAACGATTGCACCAGTTTGCCGCTCGGCAGCTCGACGTAGAACACCGAGTGGCCGCCCAGGTAGGCGATGTCATGCACCTTGCCGCGCGACCAGTTGTATTCGCAGGTCGGCTTCTCGGTGGTGACGAGCATTTTTTCCGGGCGAATCGCGTACGTGGTGTGCTTGTCTTCAACCGAGGTGCTGACGCCGTGACCGACATAAATGTCGTTCTCCAGCTCCGGGCAGTTGATGCGCGCATAGCCTTCCGCGTCGTCGACCACTTCACCCTCGAACAGGTTGACGTTACCGATGAACTCGCACACCAACCGGCTGACCGGGGTTTCGTAAATATCGATCGGGCTGCCGATTTGCGCGATCCAGCCCAAATGCATGATCGCAATGCGCTGGGCCATGGTCATGGCCTCTTCCTGGTCGTGGGTCACCATGACGCAGGTCACGCCCACGCGCTCGATGATTTCAACCAGTTCGAGCTGCATTTGCGAACGCAGCTTTTTATCCAGCGCGCCCATCGGCTCGTCGAGCAGCAGCAGTTTCGGGCGTTTGGCCAACGAACGGGCCAGGGCCACACGCTGACGTTGACCACCGGACAATTGATGCGGCTTGCGCTTGGCGTACTGGCTCATGTGCACCAGCTTGAGCATTTCGTTCACGCGCGCATCAATCTCGGCGCCGGACATTTTGTCCTGCTTGAGGCCGAACGCGATGTTCTGCGCCACGGTCATGTGCGGAAACAAGGCGTAGGACTGGAACATCATGTTGATCGGCCGTTCGTACGGCGGCATATCAGTGATGTCTACACCGTCGAGGAAAATACGGCCCTCTGTTGGGCGCTCGAAACCGGCGAGCATGCGCAGCAAGGTGGATTTGCCCGATCCCGATCCGCCGAGCAAGGCGAAGATTTCGCCTTTGTTGATTTCCAGGGACACGTCGTCCACCGCAATCGTCTCGTCGAATTTTTTCGTGACCCGGTCGATTTTGACCAGCACCTGTTTAGGTGTCTGGTCGCCCTCGAGGGCTTTCTTATAGGCGCCGGAGGCAACAGCCATTACGAAACTCCCAACAAATTTAGCAGCCCGACTTCAATAGCCAGGCCTTGGATAGGCGGTCGCGGGGGTTATTTACCCGTTTTGACCTTGGTCCACGTGCGCGTCATCAGACGCTGCACTTTCGGGGGTAGTTCGGTGGAAACGTACGTTTTGTCCAGCACCGCCTGGGTTGGGTAAACCGCTTCGTCGGCACGAATGGACGCATCCATCACCTTGTCGGCGGCCGGGTTAGGGTTGGCATAGCCGACATAGTCACTGACCTGAGCGATCACTTCAGGCTTGAGCAAGTAGTTGATGAAGGTGTGAGCTTCTTTGACGTTGCCGGAATCTTTGGGGATCGCCAGCATGTCAAACCACAGGGCGCCGCCTTCCTTGGGCACGATGTAGGCGATGTTGACGCCTTTTTTGGCTTCTTCGGCACGCGCTTTTGCCTGGAACACATCGCCGGAGAAACCAATGGCGACACAGATGTTGCCGTTGGCCAGGTCGGAAATGTACTTGGAGGAATGGAAGTAGGTGACGTATGGACGCACCGACATCAGCACTTCTTCAGCTTTCTTGTAATCCTTGGGGTTGGTGCTGTTGGCATCCAGCCCCAGGTAGTTGAGTACGGTGGGCAGCATTTCATCTGCCGAGTCCAGAAAAGCAACGCCGCAACTTTGCAGCTTCTTCATGTTTTCGGGCTTGAACACCACGTCCCAGGAGTCGATGGTGTCGACGCCCAGCACTTCTTTGACCTTGTCCACGTTGTAACCAATGCCATTGGTGCCCCACAGGTACGGCACGGCATATTGGTTGCCCGGATCGTTGGCCTGAAGGCGCTTGAGCAGGGCCGGGTCAAGGTTGGAATAATTGGGCAGTTGCGCCAGATCGAGTTTCTGGAACGCGCCCGCTTTGATCTGCTTGCCCAGGAAGTGGTTAGACGGCACAACCACGTCATAACCGGTACGCCCGGCCAGCAGTTTACCTTCCAGCGTTTCGTTGGAATCGAAGACGTCATACACCGGTTTGATGCCCGTGGCCTTTTCAAAATCCACCAGCGTGGTCGGCGCGATGTAGTCCGACCAGTTGTAAATGTGCACGGTAGGTGCTGCTTGTACGCTGACGGCAAGCGTCAAACCAGCGCCGACCAGCAAGGTCCTGCGAAACAAAGATGTAGACACGTGATGGTCCTCAAAATAGTTGGGCCTGAGTTGCCCGCGTCACACGGCAGTAGAACCGCCAAAGACAAAACCGGCGCGCAACTTACCCTCGATAAACGTGCACAGCAAAGTTTTCTGCGATTTATTGCTGTAATGCCCTGATTTAGCGCTGATTTCACCCTAAACCGCAGGCTGCGATCTGTTGAACGTTTATAAAGATCGCAGCCTGTGACCGCTCCTACAGGGTGTCGAGTTACTTACCGGACTTGATTTTGGTCCAGCTACGCGTCAGCAGGCGCAAGGTGGTAGGCGGCAAGTCACTGATCGCATACAGCTTGGCTTTCACTTCGTCGGACGGGTAGATGCTCGGGTCGCCCGAGATGTCTTTATTCACCAGCGGCGTTGCAGCCTTGTTACCGTTGGGGAAGCGCACGCTGTTGGTGATTTCGGCCATCACCTCAGGCTGCATCAGGAAGTTCATGTAGGCGTAGGCGGCCTCAACGTTTTCGGCGTCTTTAGGGATGGCGACCATGTCATAGAAGCTGCCAGCACCTTCTTTCGGGATCACGTACTTGAGCTTGACCTTGTCGCCGGCTTCTTTAGCGCGGGAAATCGACTGTTCCAGGTCGCCCGAGTAGCCCACGGCGACGCAGATGTTGCCGTTGGCCAGGTCGGAGATGTACTTGGAGGAGTGGAAGTAACCCACCGAAGGACGGATTTTCAGGAACAGGTCCTCCGCTGCTTTCAAGTCATCCTTGTTGGTCGAGTTGGTGGGCTTGCCCAAGTAATGCAAGGCAGCCGGGATCATTTCGGTCGGCGAGTCCAGGAAGCTGATGCCACAGCTTTTCAGCTTGGCCGCGTTCTCGGGCTTGAACAGCACGTCCCATGAATCAATGGTGTCGACGCCCAGGGCCGCTTTGACCTTTTCAGGGTTGTAGCCGATGCCAATGGTGCCCCACATGTACGGGAACGCGTGTTTGTTATCCGGGTCGCTGGCATCGCCAACGGCCTTGAGCAACGCAGGGTCGAGGTTTTTCCAGAGGGGCAGCTTGGACTTGTCCAGCTCCTGGTAAACCCCGGCCTTGATCTGCTTGGCCAGAAAGTTGTTAGACGGCACGACGATGTCGTAGCCGGACTTGCCCGCCAGCAGCTTGGCCTCGAGGGTCTCGTTGCTGTCGAACACGTCGTACACCACTTTGATACCGGTCTGGTCTTCAAACTTTTTCACGGTATCGGGTGCGATGTAGTCGGACCAGTTGTAGATGTGCAGCACTTTGTCGGCTGCCTGCGCTGCCCCCGCCATCACACCCATCAAAGACAGGGCGAGAAGGGTCTTGCCAGCTTTTTTAAAACCTGATGCCTTCATCTGTAATGCTCCACTTATTCTTTTAAACCACCGATTCAGCGTCCTGAGATCAGGGTGACTAAAGCCGGCGGCTAGTCTGGCAAGTTCCGGGGCAGGCTTTCAAGGGAAGAGCCTTTATTCTTAAGGCTTAGAGCGTAATTACCTACGTAAAAGCGGTAGTTGTCTTACGCTCGGAGCCTTGCAGTTAACCTTGAAGCACTTCCAAGGTCAGATCCAGGCACTTGCGAGCCTTGGTTACCAGCTCATCGATCTCGTCTTTGCTGATCACCAGCGGGGGCGAAATGATCATGGTGTCGCCCACGGCGCGCATGATCAGGCCGTTATCAAAGCAGAACTGGCGGCAGATCATGCCAACCCCACGGCCTTCATAACGTTTGCGCGTGGCTTTGTCCTGTACCAGTTCAATGGCACCCAACATGCCAACGCCGCGCACTTCGCCCACCAACGGGTGATCGTTCAGTTCGCGTAAACGCTTTTGCAAATACGGTGCCGTTTCGGCCTGCACTTTTTCGATAATTTTTTCGTCGCGCAGGATGCGGATGTTTTCCAGCGCAACAGCTGCCGCTACGGGGTGACCGGAGTAGGTAAAGCCGTGGTTGAAATCGCCGCCTTCGTTCAGTACCGCCACCACTTCGTCGCGCACGATCAGACCACCCATCGGGATATAGCCCGAGGTCAGGCCCTTGGCGATGGTCATCATGTCGGGCTTGAGGCCGTAGAAATCGCTACCAAACCACTCACCTGTGCGGCCAAAACCGCAAATCACTTCATCGGCCACGAACAGAATGTCGTACTTGGCCAGAATCTCTTTGATGCGCGGCCAGTAGGTATCAGGTGGCACGATCACGCCGCCTGCGCCCTGAATCGGCTCGGCAATAAAGGCACCGACGTTATCGACGCCGATTTCGAGAATTTTTTCTTCCAGTTGATTGGCCGCCCAGATGCCGAACTCTTCCGGGGACATGTCACCGCCTTCACCGAACCAGTAAGGCTGCGGGATGTGCGTGATGCCCGGGATCGGCAAGTCGCCCTGTTCGTGCATATAGGTCATGCCGCCCAGGCTGGCACCGGCCACGGTCGAACCGTGATAGCCGTTTTTGCGGCTGATGATGGTTTTTTTGTTCGGTTGGCCTTTGATCGCCCAGTAGTGGCGAACCATGCGCAACATGGTGTCGTTGCCTTCGGAGCCGGAGCCGGTGAAGAACACGTGGTTCATGCCTTCAGGCGCAATCTGGGCAATGACTTTTGACAGCTCAAGCACCGGGGGGTGAGCGGTCATGAAAAACAGGTTGTAGTACGGCAATTCGCGCATTTGCTGACTGGCAGCGTCTGCCAGTTCATCGCGCCCGTAACCGATTGCTACACACCACAGGCCGGCCATGCCGTCGAGAATCTTGTGACCTTCGCTGTCCCACAAATACACGCCCTTGGCGTGAGTGATGATGCGTGGGCCAACTTCCTTCAATTGTTTGAAGTCACTGAACGGCGCCAGGTGGTGATCATTACTGAGGTTTTGCCATTCGCGGGTTTGCGGGTTCTTGTTAGTCATACGGCTTCTCCTTTATTCAGTGGGGAGCCGCGCTTCCCAAGCGCGGCTCCGGCGTGTCAGACGGCGAACAGCAGGAATTCCCGCTCCCACGAACTGATGACGCGCTTGAAGTTTTCGTGCTCGGCACGTTTCACCGCGACGTAGCCGGTGATGAACTTGGTGCCCAGGTACTTCTCGACGGTCTTGCTGTTTTCCATACGCTCCAGGGCATCTTCGATGGTCAGCGGCAAGCGCAGGTTGCGGCGTTCGTACCCGCGCCCCACCACCGGTGCACTCGGGTTGATGCCTTCAACCATGCCGATGTAGCCACACAGCAAGCTGGCCGCAATCGCCAGGTACGGGTTGGCGTCGGCGCCCGGCAAGCGGTTCTCGACGCGGCGGTTTTGTGGGCCGGCATCCGGCACACGCAAACCTACCGTACGGTTCTCTTCGCCCCACTCCACGTTTACCGGTGCCGAGGTATCAGGCAAGAAACGACGGAAGGAGTTCACGTTCGGTGCAAACAGCGGCAACAGCTCTGGAATGAACTTCTGCAAGCCGCCGATGTGATTGAGGAACAGCTGGCTCATACTGCCGTCTTCATTAGAAAAGACGTTTTTGCCGGTTTCGATGTCGATGATGCTCTGGTGCAAGTGCATGGCACTGCCAGGCTCGCCGGTCATGGGCTTGGCCATGAAGGTGGCGGCCACGTCGTGCTTGAGTGCGGCTTCGCGCATGGTGCGCTTGAACACCAGAATCTGGTCGGCCAGCGACAGCGCATCGCCGTGACGGAAGTTGATTTCCATCTGCGCGGTGCCGTCTTCGTGGATCAGTGTGTCCAGATCCAGCTCTTGCAGCTCGCACCAGTCGTAGACGTCTTCGAACAGCGGGTCGAATTCGTTGGCAGCTTCTATAGAGAAGGACTGGCGGCCAGTTTCGGGGCGACCGGAACGACCGACAGGCGGCTGCAACGGGTAGTCCGGGTCGTCGCTGCGCTTGGTCAGGTAGAACTCCATCTCTGGCGCCACGATCGGCTGCCAACCGTGGTCGGCATAGAGCTTGAGGACCTTTTTCAGCACGTTGCGCGGCGACAACTCAATCGGGTTGCCCTGTTTGTCGTACGTGTCGTGAATCACCTGAGCCGTAGGCTCAATTGCCCAAGGCACGAGAAATACGGCGTTCTGATCGGGACGGCAGACCATGTCAATGTCGGCCGGATCGAGGAGTTCGTAATAGATGTCGTCTTCGACATAGTCGCCCGTTACGGTTTGCAGCAATACGCTCTCGGGCAGGCGCATGCCTTTTTCGGCAATGAACTTGTTGGTCGGCGAAATCTTCCCGCGAGTAATCCCGGTAAGGTCGGCGATCATGCATTCGACTTCTGTGATCTTGTGGTCTTTCAACCAATCGGTGAGCTGGTCGAGGTTGTTACTCATAAATGCCTCTGGGCTGAGTGTCCTGACTTGAATTAGTCAGGCGTTTACTGACGCATCGGCGTCGCGTTGGGTTGCGCGCCTTCTACAGGCATCGCCAAATGCCTGAAAGATGGCGAGGTAAATCGGGTTAGAGCTTACCTGCCATTCGGGGTGCCACTGAACAGCTAAAGCAAAAGCCTTGCCGCCCTCGACCGAGACGGCCTCTACCAGGCCATCGGGTGCTGTAGCTTCCACCCGTAAACCGGGGGCCAAGCGATCAAGGCCCTGAGTGTGGATGGAGTTGACGTCGAACTCGGCAGGCAAGCCCAAGCCCGCCAATACGCCGCCGGGTTGAACGTGCATGGCGTGGCTGGGGGCGTACTGCACATCGACTGGCGCGCTCGGGTCTTCACGGTGCTCGATAAAGCCTTCGACTTCATGCAGTTTCTGGTGAAGCGATCCGCCGAGAGCTACATTCAATTCCTGAAAGCCACGGCAAATGCCGAGCACGGGAACGCCGGCAGCCAGTGCCGCGCGAATCAGGGGGAGTGTGGTGCGATCACGGTCAGCATCGTGCAGCGTGCCGGCCGCGCTGGCAGGACCGTTATACAAATGAGGTTCGATATTGGAAGGTGACCCGGTAAATAGCAGGCCGTCCAGACCGTCAAGAATATCGTTCGGATCAATCAGCTCCGCTAAAGACGGAACGATCAGAGGCAAGCCTTGGGCTGCCACCGCAACTGCTCGCACGTACTTGTCACCGGTGATGTGATAAGGATGCAAACCGATCTGCTTGGTGCAGGCGGTGACGCCGATTAACGGCAGGCGTGACATGTAACACCCCGGTATTATTGCTGTTATGGGTTTGAATCGAGCTTAGCCTTGTTCATTTTTTTACACAACACTCCCGTAAAAAATACAATACGGCCCGCTCAAGCCTGCGGGCGGCACGCTTTTTTTTAGGCATCAGACGCTCTAAAAAGCGTCAAAAATGCCCTTTAAGCGCTTTTTTAGGGCAAAAAATAGGCTGCTTGACTTCGGTATGCCGTTCGGGTTGACTGAAACCCGTAGCGCTCAATGATTGATATTTTTAACAACAAAGGTGTTGCATCATGTCGGTACCCCCGCGTGCCGTTCAGCTGAATGAAGCGAACGCGTTCCTTAAGGAACATCCTGAGGTTCTGTACGTTGACCTTCTAATTGCGGATATGAATGGTGTAGTGCGCGGTAAGCGCATTGAACGCACCAGCCTCCACAAGGTTTACGAGAAAGGCATCAACCTGCCAGCCTCTCTATTTGCTCTGGATATCAATGGCTCAACGGTGGAAAGCACCGGTCTGGGTCTGGACATCGGCGACGCAGACCGAATCTGTTATCCAATCCCTGACACCCTGTGCAACGAGCCGTGGCAAAAGCGCCCTACCGCGCAATTGCTGATGACCATGCACGAACTTGAAGGTGAACCTTTCTTCGCCGACCCGCGCGAAGTGCTGCGTCAAGTTGTTACTAAATTTGACGAGCTTGGCCTGACCATCTGCGCCGCTTTCGAACTTGAGTTCTACCTGATCGACCAGGAGAACGTGAACGGTCGCCCGCAACCTCCGCGCTCGCCGATCTCCGGCAAACGCCCGCACTCGACTCAGGTGTACCTGATCGACGACCTCGACGAATACGTCGATTGCCTCCAGGACATTCTGGAAGGTGCGAAAGAGCAAGGCATCCCGGCTGACGCTATCGTTAAAGAAAGTGCCCCGGCGCAGTTCGAAGTGAACCTGCACCACGTTGCCGACCCGATCAAGGCCTGCGACTACGCGGTACTGCTCAAACGCCTGATTAAAAACATCGCCTACGACCATGAGATGGATACCACGTTCATGGCCAAGCCTTACCCAGGCCAGGCGGGCAACGGACTACACGTACATATCTCGATTCTGGACAAAGAAGGCAAAAACATTTTTGCCAGCGAGGATCCCGAGCAGAACGCCGCATTGCGTCACGCGATCGGCGGTGTGCTGGAGACCCTACCGGCGCAGATGGCGTTCCTATGCCCTAACGTCAACTCGTACCGTCGTTTCGGTGCTCAGTTTTATGTGCCGAACTCGCCATGCTGGGGCCTGGATAACCGTACGGTGGCTATCCGCGTACCGACCGGTTCGTCTGATGCTGTGCGCATCGAACATCGGGTAGCCGGTGCCGATGCCAACCCGTATCTGTTGATGGCGTCTGTGTTGGCCGGTATTCACCACGGGCTGACCAACAAGATCGAGCCGGGTGCTCCGGTCGAAGGCAACAGCTACGAGCAGAACGAGCAAAGCCTGCCAAACAACCTGCGCGATGCACTGCGTGAGCTGGATGACAGCGAAGTCATGGCCAAATACATCGACCCTAAATACATCGATATCTTTGTGGCCTGTAAAGAGAGCGAGCTGGAAGAGTTTGAACACTCCATCTCCGACCTCGAATACAACTGGTACTTGCATACCGTGTAAACGATTGCTGCTCTAAAAAAACGCCGCTGGCCTTAAAGCCAGCGGCGTTTTTTTGTGGCTTTTTTCTTTCCTCTTTTACGTCGCTGTCCACAAGAACTCAGGAAAAAACCTACATATAAAAGTACTCCGAGCTCCCAAGATGATCGGCTTATTGAGCCACACGCAGGGTGCTCAGCCATCTTTACCGGACCGCACTTACATGCCTATCGCTAAAAAGCTCCCCTACACAAAACACCATCGCCTCGCGGCGGTCATTTTGTTGATTGGCATGTTTGTTTATCACAGCGCACTGTCTGAGGAGCAACCTTGGCACTTTACGACGCCTGCCAAGGCCGACGATTGCTCGCAGCAGTCCCCCGAAGGGGCGCCGTGCGGGTGTGGAGAGTTGCAGTCACCTATCAACATCAAGCATTCACTGCGCGCTCATCTGCCCGAACTGGTCACGCGATACAGTCCAGGGCCAGCAACGGTTAAGCACATTGGCCACACCCTGGAAGTCAGGACTGAAATGAAGGGACACCTCACATTGGGGGCCAAGTCCTACGATTTTGTGCAGTTGCATTTTCATCTGCCTGGAGTTGACCTCATAAAGGGTCGCAGCTACCCGCTGGTCGCGCATCTGGTGCATAGAAGTTCAACCGGCGAAGTGGCTGTGGTCGCCATCGTCTTCAAAAGAGGCCAGGAAAACGCCAATCTTGCACAGTTACTCGCCGTAATGCCGCGTCATAAGGGCGATGCATTTGTTTTGGGGAAATTCGATATCGCTCAACTGCTTCCACAACAGCGTAAGTACTACGCCTATAAAGAATCAATGTCCGCGCAGCCCGGCATTGAAGGCATTAACTGGCATATTCTCAAGACCCCGATGGAAGTATCGGATGCGCAACTGCACGCCTTCCAATTGATACTCCCTGCGCACAGGCGGCCGGCGCACCCTGCGCGCAACCGCTCGGTTCGGGTCGGTGGCTAACCGACTATCCGGCTCGTACAATGCCTGCTGCCCGCAGGAGAGACCCATGACGGCCCCCGTGACTTCACGCGCTACACCTCGCAAGGCCCGCGCACGCAGCCAGGCTCGAATCGACACCATATTGAACGCCGCCCGCACACTGCTGGCGACAGAAGGCGTGGCCAGTCTTTCGATTTACAGCGTGGCTGAGCGCGCAAAAATCCCACCCTCTTCGGTGTATCACTTCTTCAACAATGTGCCCGCCTTGCTTGAGGCGCTGACCGCAGACATACACGCCGCCTTCCGCGCTTGCCTGCAAGCACCTGTGGCACATCAGCACCTCAACAGCTGGCGAAACCTGGCGCGTCAGGCTGAGCAACGCATGCTAAGGATTTACAACGAGGATGGAGCTGCCAGGCAGCTGATTCTGGCCCAGCACGGCCTGACGGAAGTGACCCAGGCTGACCGTCAACACGATCTGGAGCTGGGCCAGCAATTGCAGGCATTGTTTTCACGCCACTTTGAACTGCCTGCCTTGCCCCATGACGTGGATGTTTTTGCGCTGGCAATGGAGCTGGGCGACCGGGTCTATGCGCGCTCCATTCAGCTTCACGCCAGCATTACCCCACGCATGGCCGAAGAAGGCATGCGGGTTTTCGAGGCTTATCTGGCCCTCTACTTACCGCCCTATTTACCTAAACGAGAAGTGCCTGCGCCGTGCGATCACTGATCGGGCGCGGGCTTTTTGAACACATAAAACAGATTCGGCTCACTGACCACGTAGACCGTGCCTTCATCGTCCATCGCAATGCCTTCGGCTTGCGGGACTGACTTCTTTAAGCCATGCCGACCTTTCTTCAACGACAAAGTACTGATCGGGCGCCCTTCGACGTCCAGTTCAATCAGCAACTTGGACTCATCCGACAACGCCAGTAAATGACCGCTGCGCTCATCGAACTGCAAACTCGACAAGTCACGTACGAATAATCGCGAATCACGCCGTGGATTATTCACCACGTGAGTCGCATACGGCTGTTGCGGGTTAGCTTGAGGAAAGCCGCGTACTTCATAAATCAGCATGGGATCACGTTCCTTGGCGACAAACAGCCGTTTGCCCGCCGAGTCATACGCCAGCCCTTCAAAGCCCTTGTTGCCCGACAGATTGATACCAAGGATCAATTGCTCTGCATCAGCGGCATCCAGGGAATGCGTAGCGTCATCTACATGCACTTTGATCAGTCGCTGCTGGCGCTCGTCGGTGATGACGTAGGTGTCGGGGCCAATGAACTCCACGGCCTCTGCATCACCAAACCCGATCAACGGGATACGGCGCAAAACCTTGCCGTCCAAGGAGAGTTCAATCAGCTCGGCTTTCTGGTTGGTGACTGTAAACAGGGTTTTTCGTAACGGATCGTAGGTGAGAGCAGACACATCATCCTCAAGCCCTTCGATTATCTGGCCTTGCAGCACAGCACGATACTCACCCAGGTTGATCGCGTTGGGGTCCATAGGCTCCCAGAGTTGGCGGGCATTGAACCAGGTGCGCTCGAACAAGCGGTAATGTTGTGCAGCAAACCCGCCTGCTACAAAAACCACGAGCAGCAGGCTAATGAAAAACACGGTCGAACGGCTGGCACGGCGCATGGGGGCATGACTCACAATCAGATCAGGCCGTGTAGATACCACGGCTGTATGAATTAAACCTTAATCCACAACACCCCCTCTGCGCCTTTAAGAACATTCCTACATTAGCCCCAGCTTATTTGGGTGCCTTCTCGAATCGATAAAACAGGTTCGGCTCACTCACCATGTACAACGTGCCGTGCTCATCAATGGCCACGCCTTCGGCACGAGGAATGGTGTTTTTAAGGCCATTGAAACCGCCCAGCAACGTCATAAAGCTGACTTGTTCGCCCAGTTCATCCAGTTCGAGCAACAGGTGCGAGTCTGCTGAGAGCACCAGGGTGTGGCCGGTGCGAGGATCAATGCTCAATGCCGAGAGGTTGCGCAGATCAAGCTCATCACTGGGCACTTTTTGTTTGTTACCCGTGAGAACCTGACTGCCATCACTCTTCCAGACAAACATGGCAGGTGGACGCTCTTCACCGAGTAATAATTGTTGGCGACGCGGGTCCCAGGCAATGGCTTCGAATGCTTTGTTCTGATCCTTGGAAACACCCAGGTTGTACTTGGGGAAATCGGCAATGTTCAAGCTTTTGGTGTTGGCATCGACCTTCACAATCGTCAACAAATGTTCACGTTCATCAACGATGGCCAACAGCCCGTTCTCCATGACTGTCAGACCTTCCGGGTTACTCCAGCCCACCAGAGGAATTTTGCGTAACACATCACCCTCAAGTGTCAGCTCGACCAGGAAAGGGTTTTTGCCCATGACCGAAAACAATGTTTTGCTGAGTGGGGAATACGCCAGATCGGAGGCTTCGTCCTTCTCCATGCCGGGCAAAGGCTTGGCATCGATGACCGCCGTGTAATCGGGCAGCCAGACGCTTTCGCTCTGCTCGCCGCTGCTTTCAAACCGCTCCAATACCCACAATGCACCCCGATCATCCCAGTGCATGACGGCCGCCACGCCGTAAAGCAATGCTGCCAACAATAAAAGCCAGTAATACCAGCGCAACGAGAAGCGAGAAGGTTGGCGGACAGATGGGGTCAGCAGAGGATCGGTGGCCATTGATGTGCTCTTCCAGAAAATTTTTGCTACGTCTGAGTAACACAAACAGGTTACGCAGGCTGCTCAGGCAAGAGGCATTATGCAGACTGAATGTGAAATTAATGGCAAAAGCGCCACGCGCAGCCCGCAAGACTAGAGGAAACCCGAAAAAAGCCAAATAATGGCACTGAGCCATGTGCCGCCAGCGTATTAAAGATGACAACCAGAACGCTATGCACCGAAAAATATAAATTTAACGTAGGAAACTTTTCCCCTCTACGTGACAACTTCTCTACGCTTACGCCGCCAGAAACTAGGCCACTCTAAATATATTGCACTTTGCACATCGACTTGCACCGCCCACCTATTTAATTAGGTGCAGGCATTGAGATAACAAATGTCGACCGGGATAATTATTTTCCGGTTCCACCGCCCGCCCGGTAGGATCTTTCTGAATAATAAGACGACATGTGTATTCACCAACTTCAAACTTGACACTCCTCCATCCAGCCTCTTATCTAATAAAACAGATCGGCCTACGCTCGAACTTACCGGCGCTGCACAAGCACCTGTATTGAGCGGACGGCATCGATCACGCGCACTCAGAGACGAAGGCGCCTAGCTCCTGACTTCCACTAGAGAACCGCCCGCTCTGGTGTGCGCGGCCATTTATTAAATTAATGATTTCGGAGTTCATATGCCTTTCACCTCGCACGCCAATAAACTCGCACCCCCCGCTCTTTATCAAACTAATAAGCCGCTGATTTGTGCCCGGGCCGCCGAGCAGCTATTTATTACCGTACCGCCCTACTTAGATATGGAAGAAGGTGACCTGATCGAATTGTTCTGGGACGGCTGCTATGTAACTTCACGGCAACTTGTGAAGTCTGATATCGGCCAACCCTGCCAGCTAAGAGTGCCCGAAAGTTTTATTCAAAATGGCTCGGCGCGACTCTATTACCGCGTGATGCATATCGGCAGCAGTCCTGCTCTTTCAGCCCAACTCAAGGTGTTGGTTAAACTTGATTGCCCCGGCGGCAAAGCCATCGGCGAAGAAAATCAAGGGCTTGCACCGGTGGGGATTCCAGGCCCCATCCAGCGGTATGGGGTCAATGCCAGCCAAATGAAACGCGGTGTGCCCCTGATCATTGAGCCCTACCCCAACATGGCAATCGACGATGCCATTACCTTGATGTGGGGGGATATACGCATGGACGTGCCCAAATTGCGCCGAGAGGACATCGGCAAGGCCGTCAACGTGTTCGTGCCGCCCGACATCATTCTGGAAGCCGGGGAAGACGCCAAACTGGAAGTCACCTACTGCGTCATTGACCGCGTCGGTAATAACTCACGTTGGGCGCCAGCACGCACGCTCAAGGTGGGTGCTAACAGGCGCTACGTAAACCCGTCGTCCAATGCGTTACTGCGCGTCGCTGAACCCAGGCCCAATTGGCGAGACTAGCCGTAACGGGCTGAAAGAAAGGTCTATTCATATTCCTAAAAGTTAGTTCTTTAAATTTTTATACTCGATTAGGGTATATAGACCGGACCACCGGACTCTCTAGCGTTTATTCGCGCCGCTTACACGGCGCTTCCCTGAGATGCGAGGTAGGTATGGTCAGTAACACAATCACCCTTGTGCGTAACGCCAGGGCATTGAGTGCAGCCAAGGAGCGGTACTGATGTCTAACTTGGCTAATGCACATTTGCAAAGCGACCACGATGTCGCGCCCTTGTTGTTATCAGCGCATGTCCTGCGCAACGACAACGAAGCCCTTCAAGCCGCGCATGCCCTGGCTGGCGTGGCCCGCGAACACGCGGCCAAGCGCGATCAGCAACGCAAGTTGCCCTGGTCACAGCTTGAGGCGTTCACGCAAAGCGGGCTGGGCAGTATTTCTATCCCCCGTGAATTCGGTGGGCCTCAGGTGTCTTACGTCACCTTGGCCGAAGTCTTCGCCATCATTTCGGCCGCTGATCCGGCGTTGGGGCAAATCCCGCAAAACCAGGTGGGCATTCTTAACCTGATCCAGAGCACGGCCACCCACGCCCAAAAAGAGCAATTGTTCAGCAGCGTGCTGCAAGGCTGGCGCATCGGTAATGCCGGGCCTGAGCGCGGCAGTAAAAACACCCTCGACCTCAAAGCCCGCATCACCACGGATGGCGACGAGTTCGTCATTAACGGCCAGAAGTTTTACTCAACCGGTGCACTTTTCGCCCACTGGATTGCCGTCAAAGCGCTGAACGAAGACGGCAAACAAGTGATTGCCTTTGTACGACGCGGCACGCCGGGCTTGCGCGTAGTGGATGACTGGTCAGGTTTTGGCCAACGCACGACCGCCAGCGGCACCGTGTTGCTCAATGATGTGCGCGTAGACGCCGACCTGGTCGTCGACAACTGGCGCATCAACGAAAGCCCCAACATTCAGGGCGCAGTCTCGCAATTGATCCAGGCAGCCATCGACTTGGGTATCGCCCGCGAGGCCATTGCCGACACCCTCAGTTTTGTACGCGAACGCTCACGTCCCTGGATTGATGCCAAGGTTGAGCGCAACAGCGATGACCCTTATGTGATTGCCGACATCGGCAAGCTAAGCATTGAACTGCACGCCGCCCATGCGCTGCTGCGCAAAGCGGGCCGTGTGCTGGATGAAGTCAGCGCAAAGCCGATAGACGCCCAAGCGGCGGCACGCGCTTCGATTGCGGTGGCCGAGGCCAAGGTGCTGAGCACTGAACTGTCGCTATTGGCCAGTGAAAAGCTCTTCGAACTGGCCGGTAGCCGCGCCAGCCTCGCCGAATTCAACCTTGACCGGCACTGGCGCAACGCCCGCGTGCATACCTTGCACGACCCGGTGCGCTGGAAATACCACGCCATCGGTGCGTATCGCCTTAACGGCACCTTGCCTGCCCGGCATTCCTGGATCTGACGCTGGAGAACACCATGTCACTGACATCCAAACAGGTCCCGGTGCTGCACAGCGACGCCGAGGCCCTGAAGGTCGCCCATGAGCTGGCCGCCGTGTTGAAGCGCGACAGCGCACTGCGCGACCGTGAACGGCGCTTGCCGCACGATGAACTCGAACTGTTTTCCCACACCGGACTGTGGGGCATTTCCGTGCCCAAGGCTTACGGTGGCGCCGGGGTTTCCAACACCACGCTGGCCCAAGTCATTGCGTTGATTTCGGCCGCCGACAGTTCGCTGGGGCAAATCCCGCAAAACCACTTTTATGCCCTCGAAGTGCTGCGGGTAAATGGTCGCCCGCAACAAAAGCAACGCCTGTATGCCCAGGTGCTGGCGGGCGAGCGCTTCGGTAATGCACTGGCTGAACTGGGCACTAAAAATGCTCATGAACGCACCACCCATCTGGCCAAGGCCGAACACGGCTTTCGCATTACCGGTCGCAAGTTCTACGCCACGGGTGCGCTGTATGCGCAACGCATCCCCACGCTGGTGGTGGACGACGACGGCGTGCAGCACTTGGCGTTCGTACCCCGCGACAGCGAGGGCCTGAGCATCATTGATGACTGGAGCGGCTTTGGCCAGCGCACCACAGGCAGCGGTTCAGTGGTGCTGGACAACGTTTTTGTGGCCGCCGAAGACGTAGTGCCTTTCCAGAGTGCATTCGAACGTCCCACCACGGTCGGGCCGCTGGCGCAAATCCTTCATGCCGCCATCGACACCGGTATCGCCCGTGCCGCCTTTGAAGATGCGTTGCACTTTGTGCGCACCAAAACCCGGCCCTGGATCGACGCCACCACCGATATCGCCAGCGAAGACCCCTTGACCCTAAAAAGCTTCGGCCATTTGAGCGTACGCCTGAGCGCCGCCGAAGCCTTGCTGGAACGCGCCGGGGAGTTTCTCGACATTGCCCAGGCCGACCCGAACGCCAGCACCGTCGCGGCAGCCTCCATTGCCGTGGCCGAAGCGCGCGCCATCAGCACTGAAATCTCCCTGGCAGCGGGCAGCACGCTGTTTGAACTGGCGGGCAGTCAGGCCACGCTGGCCGAACATGGCTTGGATCGTCACTGGCGTAACGCCCGGGTGCACACCTTGCATGACCCGGTGCGCTGGAAGTACCACGCGATAGGTAACTACTACCTCAACGATGAAAACCCGCCACTGCGGGGGACCATCTGATGGCCAAAAAGAAAATCCTGCTCAATGCCTTCAACATGAATTGCATTGGCCATATCAACCACGGGTTGTGGACACACCCGCGCGACAACTCCACACAATTCAACACCCTCGAATACTGGACCGAGCTTGCGCAGTTACTGGAGCGCGGGCTGTTTGACGGGCTGTTTATCGCCGACATAGTGGGCGTCTACGACGTGTACCAGAACTCGGTGCAGGTGCCGCTCAAAGAGTCGATCCAACTGCCGGTCAACGACCCGTTGCTGTTGGTTTCAGCCATGGCTGCCGTCACTAAAAACCTCGGTTTTGGCCTGACCGCGAACCTGACTTACGAGCCGCCGTATTTGTTCGCACGTCGCATGTCGACGCTGGACCACCTGAGCCGTGGACGCGTGGGCTGGAACATTGTCACCGGCTACCTCGACAGCGCCGCCAAGGCCATGGGCCTCAAAGAGCAAGTCGAGCACGACCGCCGTTATGACCAGGCCGACGAATACCTGGAGGTGCTCTACAAACTGTGGGAAGGCAGTTGGGAGAACGGCGCCGTGCTTAACGACCCGGCACAACGTATCTACGCCCAGCCCGACAAAGTGCACAAAGTTCAACACGACGGCGAGTTCTATCAGGTGCAGGGCTATCACCTGTGCGAGCCGTCACCGCAGCGCACTCCGGTGCTGTTTCAGGCGGGCAGCTCCGAGCGCGGGCTGGCGTTTGCCGGGCGCCATGCCGAATGCGTGTTTATCAGCGGCCAAACCAAGGCTGCGACCAAAACCCAGGTCGACAAAGTGCGCGCCAGCGCGGTGGCGGCCGGGCGCAACCCTGACGACATCAAATTGTTCATGGGCCTTAACGTGATCGTCGCCCCCACCCCCGCTCAGGCGCAGGCCAAACGCGAGGAATACCTGAGCTACGCCAGCGCCGAAGCGGGCGTGGCGCACTTTGCCAGCTCCACCGGCATCGATTTTGCGGACTACGAATTGGACGAACCGATCCAGTACGTGAAAAGCAACGCCATCCAGTCAGCCACCCAAGTGCTGCAAAACAACGACTGGACGCGCCGTAAATTACTCGACCAACACGCACTGGGCGGGCGCTACATGACGGTGGTGGGTTCGCCAGAGCAGGTCGCCGATGAGCTGGAGTCATGGATTGAAGAAACCGGGCTGGACGGCTTCAACCTGACTCGCATCGTCACCCCTGAAAGCTACGTCGATTTCATCGACCTGGTGATCCCTGAACTGCAACGCCGGGGTGCGTACAAAACGGCCTATGACAGTGGCAGCTTGCGCCAAAAACTGTTTAGCGAAGGTGATGCGCATCTGCCGGCACGGCATACCGGCGCCCACTACCGCCATAACGCTTAACCCCCCAGCCGCTGGCGCAGGCTGCGTCAGCGGCTGCGGCTTTCGAACTCTTTGACCGGATAACGCCCATGAACAAAAAATACGCACTGGTACTTGCCCTGGGACTGCTGGGCAGCCTCGCGCATGCAGCCGATAAACCGCTCAAAGTCGGCACCACCGCCGCCTTCGCCATCCCGCTGGAAACGGCGGTGGCCGAGGCCGGGAAACAAGGGCTAAACGTTGAACTGGTGGAGTTCACCGACTGGATCGCACCCAACACCACGCTGGCGGCCGGTGATATCGACGTCAATTACTTCCAGCACATCCCCTTTCTGGAAAATGCCAATGCGGCCGCGGGCAGCGATCTGGTGCCGTTCAAACCCGGAATCATCAATAACATCGGGCTGTACGCCAAAAAATATAAAAGCCTGGATGAGTTGCCGGTTGGCGCCACGGTGGCCATCGCCAATGACCCGATCAACAGCGGACGTGGCCTGCAATTACTGGCCAAGGCCGGTTTGATCACCCTCAAGCCCGGGGTCGGGTACAAGGCCACCGAAGACGACATCATCGCCAACCCGAAAAAAATCAAGATTCTGCAAGTCGAAGCGGTGCAACTGGTTCGAGCCTACGACGATGCCGATCTGGTGCAGGGTTACCCGGCTTACATCCGCTTGGCCAAAACGTTTGATGCAGGCTCTGCGTTGCTGTTCGACGGGCTCGATCACCCCGAATACGTGATTCAATTTGTGATCAAGCCGGACAACAAAGACGACCCGCGCATCGCCAAATTCGTCGACATTTATCAGCACTCGCCGGTCGTCAAAGCGTCGCTGGATAAAACCTACGGCACCTTGTACCAACCGGGTTGGGGAGGCTGATATGAGCGTAGCCATTGCTCGCGTGCAGCTCAACGAGCCGCCGCCCAACGCGACCCAGACCGAGCTGCACCCTGAACTGAGCCGTGCCCATGTGCGTTTCATCGGCGTAGGCAAAACCTATGACGGTCGCCAAGGCCCCGTGGCGGCGCTCAAAGGCATCGACCTGGCGATTCAACATGGCGAAATATTCGGCATTATTGGCCGCAGCGGCGCGGGCAAATCGTCGCTGATCCGCACCATCAACCGTCTGGAGCAACCCAGCAG
Source organism: Pseudomonas weihenstephanensis (assembly GCF_016812185.1). Taxonomy (NCBI): domain Bacteria; kingdom Pseudomonadati; phylum Pseudomonadota; class Gammaproteobacteria; order Pseudomonadales; family Pseudomonadaceae; genus Pseudomonas; species Pseudomonas weihenstephanensis. Next base: position 346,304 of record NZ_JAAEBV010000002.1, read on the forward strand.
CGGGCGGGTGCTGATCGATCAGACTGACATCAGCAGCTTCGATGAAAACGCGTTGGTGGGGCTGCGTCGTCAGACCGGCATGATCTTCCAGCACTTCAACCTGATGTCGGCCAAAACCGTGTGGCAAAACGTTGAGCTGCCACTCAAGGTCGCAGGCGTGCCGAAGCTGCAACGTGAGCAAAAGGTCCGGGAGTTACTGGAGCTGGTCGGTCTGCAAGGCAAGCACGGCGCTTACCCGGCGCAGTTGTCAGGCGGGCAGAAACAACGCGTCGGTATCGCCCGCGCGCTGGTGCACAACCCCGCCATATTGCTGTGCGACGAAGCCACGTCTGCGCTCGATCCAGAGACCACGCAATCGATCCTCAGCTTGCTGCGCGAAATCAATCAGCGCCTGGGCCTGACCATCATCCTGATTACCCACGAAATGGCTGTGATTCGCGACCTCTGCCACCGCGTGGTGGTGCTGGAACAAGGGCACATTGTCGAGCAAGGCCCGGTGTGGCAGGTGTTCGGCGACCCGCAGCACGAAGTGAGTAAAACCCTGCTCGCGCCCTTGCAGGACACCGTGCCCCCCGCACTGCAAAGCCGCATCACAGCGCAGCCGCTGTCGGCGCAATCGAGCGTGATTCTGCGCCTGCGCTTCACCGGTCAGCACGCACAAGCGCCAGACCTGGGCGCGTTGTTCAGCGCCCTGGGCGGGCAGGTGCACCTGCTGCACGGCGGGGTCGAACACATACAAGGCCATGCCCTGGGGCAACTGCTGGTCAGCGTGAGCAACAGCTCACTGGGCGCCGAAGCGTTACGCAAACGTGCACAACCGTGGGCACAACAGGTCGAGGTGGTGGGCTATGGGATTTGATCGTTTGTGGCAAGGCGTCATCGACACCTTTTTGATGGTCGGCGTGTCATCGTTCATCGCACTGGTACTGGGCATTCCACTGGCCGTGATTTTGGTCACCAGCGACAAGGGCGGCATCTATCAGGCGCCAGCGCTGAACAAAGCACTGGGCGCGTTCGTGAACCTGTTTCGCTCCATCCCGTTTCTGATTTTGATGGTGGCACTCATCCCGTTTACCCGACTGATTGTCGGCACCACTTACGGCGTGTGGGCCGCGGTCGTGCCGCTGACCCTGGCCGCCACACCGTTCTTTGCACGCATCGCCGAAGTCAGCTTGCGCGAAGTGGACCACGGCCTGATCGAGGCGGCGCAGGCGATGGGCTGCAAACGCCATCACATCATCTGGCACGTTCTACTGCCCGAAGCGCTGCCGGGCATCGTGGGCGGTTTTACCATCACCCTGGTGACCATGATCAACTCTTCCGCGATGGCAGGTGCCATCGGCGCGGGCGGATTGGGCGACATCGCCTATCGCTACGGCTACCAGCGCTTCGACACGCAAGTCATGCTCACCGTGATTGTATTGCTGGTGGTGCTGGTGGCCGTCATCCAGCTGGGCGGTGATCGTTTGGCGCGGGTGCTGAACAAGCGTTGATAGGGCCAAGGCTGCGGTGCCTTTTTAAGTGCGCGAAGGTCAACACCTTCGCCCTCAATGCCCGTGGCTTCGACCTACATGACTCGGCTCACCTTCGGGGGCGCTCACCGAGCCGCTGACTTCCAAACGTTGCAAAATCGCACAATGCTCACCTTCAGGCCCTGCACCGCACCGTTGGCGCAAGTCCAGCAGTTGCGTCTGTAACGCCAACAAGCCGTCGATACGCGCCTTGACGTGCTGGATGTGCTCATCAATCAATGCGTTCACGCTTTCGCACTGGTCCTGCGGGCTGTCACGCAGGTTGAGCAGGCTGCGGATTTCTTCGAGGGTCATGTCCAAGCTGCGGCAGTTGCGGATGAATGTCAGCCGTTCCACATGCGCCTGCGTGTACAAACGGTAATTGCCCTCACTGCGCGCCGGCTCTGGCAGCAGCCCTTCACGCTCGTAATAACGGATGGTTTCGACCTGACAGTCGGTCAATTTCGCCAGTTCACCGATTTTCATCGCGCATCTCTCCAAAAGGTCGCTTGACCCTATAGTGGCTACAGGGTCTTTACTTGGCAACAAGCACCTTTTTGGACGCACCCTAATGAGCGATTCCATTCACACCCCGCACACACCCGGCGCTGATCACGATCACGATCATGATCACGGCGCACAGCATGAGCATGCCGCGCATGCCCACAGTTGCTGCTCGGCCGGCCAAGCCCCGAGCGTGATCACATTTGACGCAACCCCTACCGCGGGCGCCCGGTTGAGCCGCTTTCGGATCGAAGCGATGGACTGCCCAACCGAGCAAACCCTGATCCAGAACAAACTGGGCAAGCTGGCGGGCGTGCAGCAGCTGGAATTCAACCTGATCAACCGCGTACTCGGCGTGACCCACGATTTGGCGTCTACCGACCCGATAGTCGCGGCTATCAAGTCCCTTGGCATGCAGGCCGAGCCGTTGGAGTCGGGCAGCGAGACCGCGCCTGCGCCCACCGTGCAAAAGCATTGGTGGCCATTGGCTGTGTCCGGTGTGGGCGCGTTGGCGGCCGAAGTGCTGCACTTCACCGATGCCGCGCCGACCTGGGTGATTGCTCTGGTGGCGCTGGTGTCGATTTTCAGTGGCGGCCTTGGCACCTACAAAAAGGGCTGGATCGCCCTGAAAAACCGCAACCTGAACATCAACGCCCTGATGAGCATCGCTGTGACGGGCGCCATCCTCATCGGTCAATGGCCCGAGGCCGCGATGGTGATGTTCCTGTTCACCGTGGCCGAGTTGATCGAAGCCAAATCCCTGGACCGTGCGCGCAACGCCATCGGCGGCCTGATGCAAATGGCCCCGGACAAAGCCACCGTGCAACAGGCGGACGGCAGTTGGCGGGAGCAGGACGTCAAAGACATCGCGCTTGAGGCCATCGTGCGCGTGCGGCCCGGCGAACGCATCGGGCTGGACGGTGAGGTGATCTCGGGCAGTTCAACCATCGATCAGGCGCCGATCACTGGCGAAAGCCTGCCGATTGAAAAAACCGTGGGCGATAAGGTGTTTGCCGGCACCATCAATCAGGCGGGGTCTTTGGAGTATCGCGTCACCGCTGCGGCGAATAACTCGACGCTGGCGCGCATCATCCATGCCGTTGAGCAGGCCCAGGGCGCCCGTGCGCCGACCCAACGGTTCGTCGACAGCTTCGCCAAAATCTACACCCCGGTGGTGTTTGTGCTGGCGTTGGCCGTGGCCGTCATCCCGCCGCTGTTCATGGGCGAGCTGTGGTTTGACTGGATCTACCGCGCCTTGGTGCTGCTGGTCGTGGCGTGCCCGTGTGCGCTGGTGATTTCGACCCCGGTGACGATCGTCAGCGGGCTGGCGGCAGCGGCGCGCAAAGGCATCTTGGTCAAAGGCGGGGTCTACCTCGAAAGCGGCCATAAACTCGATTACCTGGCACTGGATAAAACCGGGACCATTACCCACGGCAAACCGGTGCAAACCGATTACCTGCCGCTCGACCCGCAGCTTGCTGACAGCGCCGCACTGCTGGCGGCCAGCCTGGCTTCGCGCTCCGATCACCCGGTGTCACTGGCGGTGGCCAATGCGGCTGTGGATAAAAAGCGGGTCTTGAGCGCTGTGGATAACTTCACCGCACTGGCCGGTCGCGGCGTGCGCGGTGAAATCGACGGCACGCTCTACCACTTGGGTAACCACCGCATGGTTGAGGAGCTGGGCCTGTGTTCACCTGAACTGGAAGCCAAACTCTTCGCGCTCGAAGAGCAGGGCAAAACCGTGATCCTACTGTGCAACGACGCCCGGCCAATGGCGCTGTTTGCCGTGGCCGACACCGTTAAAGCCTCAAGCCGCGAAGCCATTGCCGAGTTGCATGCGCTGGGGATCAAAACCCTGATGCTGACCGGCGATAACCCGCACACCGCCAAGGCCATCGCGGCCCAAGTGGGTATCGACGAAGCGCAGGGCAACTTGCTGCCTGAGGACAAACTCAAGGCGATAGAAGCGCTCTACGCCCAAGGCCATCATGTCGGCATGGTGGGCGACGGCATTAATGATGCGCCTGCGCTGGCGCGTGCCGAGATCGGGTTTGCAATGGCCGCAGCGGGCACCGATACCGCGATTGAAACCGCCGATGTCGCCCTGATGGACGATGATCTGCGCAAAATTCCGGCATTCATCCGCCTGTCACGTCAGACCTCCAGCATCCTCAAACAGAACATTGCCTTGGCATTGGTCATCAAAGGCATCTTCCTTGCGGTAACCTTCCTCGGTTTGGCCACCATGTGGATGGCCGTGTTTGCCGACATGGGCGTGAGCCTGTTGGTGGTGTTCAACGGGTTACGCCTGTTGCGCAAATAGATCAAGAGAGGCCGTTGTGCTGAGTGCCGAGCTGAAAGCGTTTTACCGGGTGGCCCAATTGGGCAGCATTACTCAGGCTGCGAAAAAGCTCGGGCTTAGCCAGCCGACCGTGACCACGCAGGTGCGCCAGCTTGAAAGCCAATACGCGGTGGAGTTGTTCTACCGCGGCGGGCGGCGGTTAACCCTGACCGACGACGGTGTGCGCTTGATGCCGATGGTCAAGGCGCTGTTGCAGCAAGAAGCCGACATCGAGTTCTTTTTGCGTAACAGCGGCCAGGGTGCGGGCGCATTGCGTATCGCGGCCACCGCGCCGTATTACATCCTCGACCTGGTCAAAGCTTTTCGCGAGCGTTTGCCGAACATCGACGTGTCGGTGGACATTGGCAACTCGCAGCAAGTGCTGGAGGCGCTGGAGGAATACCGCGTCGACATCGCAGCGTCCTCACAATTGCTTGAAGACCCGCGCCTGATTCGCCGGGTGCTGGGCAGTGATCCGCTGGTGCTGGCCGTGCACCGCAATCACCCGCTGGCCACACTCGATCATGTGCCGCTTACGGCGCTGGCCGGGCATTGCCTGTTGATGCGTGAAGAAGGCTCGACCACCCGCCGACTGACGGAACAATTGCTCGCCACGGCCGGTATTGGATTTGGCCCGCTGCTGGAAATCGGCAGCCGCGAGTCGATTCGTGAGGCCGTACTGCGCAACATTGGCATCAGCATCATTGCGCGTCAGGAAGTGCCGCACGATCCGCAGTTACGGGTACTGACGCTGGAGAATGCGCCGGTAATCCACGAGTATCTGTACTGCCTCAAGGAGCGAAAAACGGCACGTTTGCCGGCGGCGTTTCTGGGGCTGGCGCAGGAAATGGCGGGGTGCTGAAAAGCCCCTCAGCCTGACCCTCGCCCAAAGGGAGAGGGTTACGGTGAGCGGCTTTTGATCTAGCGAGCCGTGCGTATACCTTCAGCCAATGCCGCGCACAGACTCAACACCCCGTCCAGGGCCTGTTCAGGCGTCGCTGCATTTTCGATTTTGTCGATCAGGGCCGAACCCACCACCACGCCATCGGCCAAGCGCGCAATGGCTGCGGCCTGTTCCGGGGTGCGAATGCCGAACCCTACGCTGATGGGCAGGTCCGTATGGCGACGCAGACGCTCAATGGCTTCGCGCACTTGATCGGTGGTGGCCGACCCCGCGCCCGTCACCCCCGCGACCGACACGTAATACACAAAACCCGAGCTGCCCGTCAGCACTTTGGGCAGGCGTGCATCGTCGGTGGTCGGGGTGGTCAGGCGAATGAAGTCCAGCCCCGCGGCTTGTGCCGGGTCGCACAGCTCGCTGTTGTGCTCGGGCGGCATGTCGACCACGATCATGCCGTCGACACCTGACGCTTTGGCCTCGGCAATGAATTTGGCCACGCCGTAATGGTGGATCGGGTTGAAATAGCCCATTAGCACCAGCGGTGTGTCGCTGTTGCCTTCACGGAACTCGCGCACCATTTGCAGGGTTTTGGCCAGGTTTTGCTTGCCTCCCAGCGCGCGAATGTTGGCCAGCTGGATTGCCGGGCCATCCGCCATCGGGTCAGTGAACGGCATGCCCAGCTCGATCACATCGGCACCCGCTGCGGGCAGGCCCTTGAGGATGGCCAGGGAGGTGGCGTAATCCGGGTCGCCCGCCGTGACAAAGGTCACCAACGCAGCACGGTTTTGTTCTTTGAGTTCAGCAAAGCGGGTCTGCAGGCGGCTCATCAGTGTTTCTCCTGCTGGGACTGTTCGACGTGATGCATCACGGTTTGCATATCTTTGTCGCCTCGGCCCGACAGGTTGACCACCATCAAGTGATCCGCTGGCAGGGTCGGCGCGCGCTTGAACACTTCGGCCAGTGCGTGGGCGCTTTCGAGCGCCGGGATAATGCCTTCAAGACGGCAGCATTTGTGGAAGGCATCGAGTGCTTCGTTGTCGGTCACCGAGGTGTATTCGACGCGGCCGATGTCGTGCAACCACGCGTGTTCCGGGCCAATGCCGGGGTAATCGAGGCCCGCAGAAATCGAATGCGCGTCGATGATCTGACCGTCGTCGTCCTGCAACAGGAAGGTGCGGTTGCCGTGCAGCACGCCCGGTTCGCCGCCATTGAGGCTGGCCGCGTGCTTGCCGGTCTCGATGCCGTAACCGGCCGCTTCGACGCCAATGATTTCAACGCCGGTGTCATCCAGGAACGGGTGGAACAGGCCCATCGCATTGGAACCGCCACCGATGCACGCCACCAGGCTGTCCGGCAGGCGGCCTTCCTGGGCTTGCATCTGCTCGCGGGTTTCCTTGCCGATCACGGCCTGGAAATCACGCACCATCGCAGGATACGGGTGCGGGCCTGCCACTGTACCGATCAGGTAGAAGGTGTTGTCGACGTTGGTCACCCAATCTCGCAGCGCTTCATTCATCGCGTCCTTGAGCGTGCCGGTGCCGGCCACGACCGGGATCACTTCAGCGCCCAGCAGCTTCATGCGGAACACGTTGGCTTGCTGGCGCTCGATGTCCGTGGTGCCCATGTAGATCACGCATTGCAGGCCGAAACGCGCGGCAACGGTGGCGGTGGCTACACCGTGCATGCCCGCGCCAGTCTCGGCGATGATGCGCTTTTTGCCCATGCGCCGCGCCAGCAGGATCTGCCCGATGCAGTTGTTGATTTTGTGCGCGCCGGTATGGTTCAGCTCTTCGCGCTTGAGGTAGATTTTTGCACCGCCGCAGAACTCGGTCAGGCGCTCGGCAAAGTACAGCGGGCTTGGGCGGCCCACGTAGTCGCGCTGAAAGTACGCCAGCTCTTTGATGAATTGGGGGTCGGTTTTGGCCAGCTCGTATTCGCGATCCAGATCGAGGATCAACGGCATCAGGGTTTCGGCCACGTAACGGCCGCCGAATGAGCCGAACAGGCCATTGGCATCCGGGCCGTTACGCAGGTTGGATTGAGTCATGGGACGCTCCAGCTGAAAAGGTACGAAGGTCGATGGACCTGACTTTACCCGCGACAGCCCCGGATGAAAACCGATAAGATCGCCGCAACCTGTCAGGAAAACTCACATATCCCATGAGCCGCGATCTCCCCCCCTTGAACGCCTTGCGCGCCTTTGAAGCCGCTGCCCGCCTGAGCAGCGTCAGCCAGGCGGCCGAGCAATTGAGCGTCACCCACGGCGCCGTCAGTCGGCAGCTAAAAGTCCTTGAAGAGCATCTGGGCGTGAGCTTGTTCGTCAAAGAAGGCCGCGGCCTGAAGCTCACCGAGGCGGGTGTGCGCTTGCGCGATGCCAGCAGCGAAGCGTTTGATCGTTTGCGCAACGTATGCACTGAACTCACGCAAAGCCATATTGACGCGCCGTTTGTTCTGGGGTGCTCAGGGAGTTTGCTGGCACGCTGGTTTATCCCGCGCCTGGGCCGTTTGAATGCAGACCTGCCGGATCTGCGCCTGCACTTGTCGGCGGGCGAAGGTGATCTTGACCCGCGTAAACCCGGGCTGGATGCGTTGCTGGTGTTTGCCGAGCCACCGTGGCCAGCCGATATGCACGTGTACGCGTTGGGCAGCGAACGTATCGGGCCGGTGCTCAGCCCACGCTTGGGCCGTTATCAACAGTTGTGTCACGCCCCGGCCAGCGCCCTACTGGGCGAGCCTTTATTGCACACCACGTCACGACCACAGGCATGGCCAAGCTGGGCGCAGCAGCATGGGCTCGACGCGAAAGCGTTGAACTATGGGCAGGGGTTTGAGCACTTGTACTACTTGCTAGAAGCGGCGGTGGCGGGATTGGGTGTGGCGATCGCCCCTGAACCGTTGGTGGCCGAAGACCTCAAGGCAGGGCGCCTGGTTGCGCCGTGGGGCTTTAAGCAAACCCCGGCGCAACTGGCGTTATGGCTGCCCAAGCGCGCCGCAGATGGGCGTGCCCGACAACTGGCGCAGTGGCTCAAGGCTGAGCTTGCGCGTGACGCGGATTAATTACCGCGTTTGCACATCAAAAACGCGGCCAACAGGCCCAGTGCACCGATGGCAACACCGGCAGTGGCATACGGATGCTCTTGAGCGTATTCGCGGGTGGCAATGGCCGTTTCGCGGGTTTTGTCCTTCACTTCCTCGAAGGTTTCGCTGAGCAGGTGACGCGAATGTTTCAGCGCGTTTTCGGCATTGCCTTTCAGGGCCTTGAGGGTCTTTTTAGACTCGTCCGAGGCGTCGTCCTTGAGGCTTTCCAGAGACTTAAGCAGGCTCTCGATCTCAGCTTCCATGCTTTGCAATGAGGCTTTACGTAAAGAATTGCTAGCCATTAGGGCTCTCCTGCATTGATGAGTGACTGTGTGTGTTAAGTCCGACTGCGCCGTTTTCAGAAAGTGCAGTAAACCTGAACTTTTCCTTTCACGGCGCTTCCCAAGTATTGAGCAGATTCGCTGCTAGGCTTTGACCTACGACAAAAGGAGAACGTTATGTCTGACCATCACACCTACAAGAAAATCGAACTGGTAGGCTCGTCCCCGAGCAGCATAGAAGACGCCATCAGTAATGCACTGGCCGAGGCCAACAAAAGCATCAAGCACCTGGAATGGTTCGAAGTGCTCGATACGCGCGGGCATATCAAGGACGGCAAAGTGGCGCACTATCAAGTGACCCTCAAGGTGGGATTCCGGATCGCCAGCAGCTGAGTGACGCCATCCTTTTGAACTTAAAGGCTGGCCGTTTGCCATAAACTCCGCTACACCGTCTGGGTGCGACGCTGTGCAAGCGCGGCGCACCCTATTTGTTTTGAACAGGGGATGTGACGGATGAAGAAGATTTTAGTGGCTGTCAGCTTGATGACGCTGGCAAGTACAGCCTTTGCCGCGAAAGACTGTGGTGAGCTGAAAAACGAAATCGCTGCCAAGGTTGACGCCAAAGGCGTTGCACACTATTCGCTGGAGATCGTCGACAAAGGCGCATCGGCCGACGGCAAAGTGGTCGGCACCTGCGGTGGCGACACCAAAGAGATCGTTTACAAGCGCGGTTAACCCAACGCGTACAAAAAAGCCGACGCTGAGCGTCGGCTTTTTTACACCTGTGAATTTACTTCGACAGGGTTTTAACGCCTTCTGGCGTGCCCAGCAGCAGTAAATCGGCAGGTCGCGCGGCGAACAAGCCGTTGGTGACCACACCGACGATGGCGTTGATTTGACGCTCCAGCTCCACCGGGTTGGTGATTTGCATGTTGAACACATCAATGATGATGTTGCCGTTGTCGGTGATCACACCTTCGCGGTACACCGGATCGCCGCCCAGCTTGACCAGCTCGCGGGCCACGTGACTGCGGGCCATCGGGATCACTTCGACTGGCAGCGGGAAGGCGCCCAGCACCGGCACCAGCTTGCTGGCGTCGGCGATGCAGATAAAGGTTTTGGCGACTGCGGCCACGATTTTCTCGCGGGTCAGGGCTGCACCACCGCCCTTGATCAGGTTGAGGTTTTCGTCGCTTTCGTCGGCGCCGTCTACATAGAACTCCAGGTCGCTGACGGTGTTGAGCTCATACACAGGAATGCCGTGACCCTTGAGGCGGGCGGCGGTGGCTTCGGAACTGGCAACGGCGCCGTCAAACGCGCCCTTGTGCTGGGCCAGTGCGTCGATGAAGCAGTTGGCCGTGGAGCCGGTGCCAACCCCCACGATGCTCTTGTCATCCAGCTTGGGAAGGATGAAATCGACCGCCGCTTGGGCGACGGCCTGTTTGAGTTGATCCTGGGTCATTGCGGGCTCCGGGGCGGGAAGGAAAACAGAAGGCCGGCATTATACGGGCAAGTGCCCGGCTGTGTGGTGCAACCCTTTGCCCTCACCCCAACCCTCTCCCTTTGGGAGAGGGGGCTTTTATAAACCTTCCATTTCGTATGGTCGCCCGTGTAAACGCTGGGGTAGACTCCCGGGTCCCTGCCAACTCGCACAGTGACGCTTTCCGATGCTCGAACAGTACGTTAAGAAGATCCTCACCTCGCGCGTTTATGACGTTGCCGTTGAAACGCCCCTGCAAGCTGCTAACCAGTTGACCGAGCGGTTGGGCAATCAGATTTTGCTGAAACGTGAAGATCTGCAACCGGTGTACTCGTTCAAGATTCGTGGCGCTTACAACAAACTCATGCACCTGACAGATGCCGAGCGCGCCTGTGGCGTGGTCACGGCATCGGCCGGTAACCATGCGCAAGGCCTGGCGCTGGCCGCCAAGGTGTTGGGGGTCAAAGCCGTCATCGTCATGCCTAAAACCACACCCGAGATCAAAATCGAAGGCGTGCGCTCGCGTGGCGGCATTGTGGTGCTGCACGGTGATTCTTTCCCTGAAGCGCTGGCGTATTCGCTGCAACTGGTTGAGCAAAAAGGCTACGTCTACGTTCACCCCTACGATGACCCGCACACCATTGCCGGGCAGGGCACCGTGGCAATGGAAATTCTGCGTCAGCACCCGGCACCACTGGACGCGATTTTTGTGCCCGTCGGGGGTGGCGGACTGATCGCAGGTATTGCGGCGTATGTGAAATACCTGCGCCCCGACATCAAAATCATTGGTGTCGAGCCAGATGACTCCAACTGCCTGCAAGCCGCGATGGCCGCAGGAGAGCGTGTCGTGCTGCCAACCGTGGGGATTTTTGCGGACGGCGTGGCCGTTGGGCAGATCGGCCAGCACACGTTCGACATCTGCAAAGACTACGTCGACGAAGTGATCACCGTCAGCACTGACGAGATCTGCGCAGCGATCAAGGACATCTTCGACGATACCCGCTCAATCACCGAACCTGCTGGGGCGTTGGGCGTGGCGGGGATCAAAAAATACGTCGAACAGCGCGGTGTTAGCGGCCAGACTCTGGTAGCCATCGATTCGGGCGCCAACGTCAACTTCGACCGTTTGCGCCATGTAGCCGAGCGGGCTGAGTTGGGTGAAGGTCGCGAAGCCATCATCGCCGTGACCATTCCTGAAGAAGCGGGCAGCTTCAAAGCGTTCTGCCAGGCGATCGGCAAGCGCCAGATCACCGAATTTAACTACCGCTACCACACCGGCAGCGAAGCGCACATTTTTGTCGGCGTGCAAACGCACCCGGTCAACGATCCGCGCAGTGCCTTGCTGGCGAGCCTTAAAGAGCAAGGCTTCCCGGTGGTCGACCTGACCGACAACGAGCTGGCCAAGTTGCACATTCGGCACATGGTGGGCGGGCACGCGGCCAAGGTCAGCGATGAGTTGTTGTTCCGTTTCGAATTCCCGGAGCGTCCGGGGGCGCTGTTCAACTTCCTCAACAAACTGGGCGGGCGCTGGAACATCTCGATGTTTCATTACCGCAACCACGGCGCTGCCGACGGCCGGGTGATGGCCGGGCTGCAAGTGCCTGCCGATGAGCGTCATTTGGTGCCTGCGGCGTTGGCCGATATCGGTTACCCCTACTGGGATGAAAGTGATAATCCGGCCTATCAGCTGTTTCTTGGCTAAGAGCCGCTACGCTGATTGAACTGCTCAAGGAATCAATGACATGGAAACCTTCACCGCGTTGAAGTTGCTGCATGGCGTGTCGACACTGCTGTTGTTTGTCAGCGCCATCGCTTTGTTGGTGGTGGTGATTCGCCGCTGGCGTGCCGGGGACAAAGACCTGTCGGGTGGCGCCGTGCGTCGCCCGTGGGGGTTTGTCTGGGCGCTGATGGGACTTTGCCTGCTGGCCTTGCCGGTGAGTGGCTGGTGGTTGGTGCACCTGGCGGGCTGGCCGCTGAGTCAACTGTGGTTGTTGGCGGGCAGTTGCCTGTATGGGCTGGGCGCGTTGAGCTGGTTATGGCTGGTGGTACGGCTTAACCGCTTGCGCTTGGGCCGGGTGGCCAAACATCCACGCTTTACGCTGGGGCTGGCGATTTTTTGTGCCGTTTGCTTTATCGCCATTGCGGGGTTGATGGGCGCCAAGCCGGTTTAAGGCTTGCCCTCACCCCAGCCCTCTCCCGCAGGAGAGGGCGTTTGATCTGTGGCGTTACGCACATCTGCTTTTGCTTTTAGTCCCCTCTCCCGAAGGGAGAGGGCTAGGGTGAGGGGCTTTTGCTTTTAGGCGCGTAACGAGATGACCGGCCAGCCGCGCTTGAGGGCTTCAGCCCGCAGGTTCTCATCGGGGTCAACCGCCACTGGATGCGTGACTTGCTCCAGCAACGGCAGGTCATTCATCGAGTCACTGTAGAAGTAGCTGTCTTGCAGGCTATAGCCGTTTTCTTGCATCCAGCGATTCAACCGTGTGACTTTGCCTTCGCGAAAGCACGGCACGTCGGTGCTGCGCCCGGTATAGCGGCCGTCGACGATTTCGCATTCGGTGGCGATCAAATGTTCCACGCCCAGTTTTTGTGCAATCGGGGCCGTGACCACGCGGTTGGTGGCGGTGATGATCACCAGCGTGTCGCCAGCTTCGCGGTGTTGGGCCAGCAGGGCCAAGGCCTTCGGCAGCATCAATGGCTCAATGCAGTCGCGCATGAATTCGCGGTGCCATTGATCCAGTTGCGCCATGTCATGGCGGCCAAAAATTTCCATGCTGAAATTCAGGTAGGCGGCATTGTCGAGCTTGCCCGCCAGGTAATCCTGATAGAACGCGTCGTTACGCGCCTTGTACGCGTCGCCGTCCAGAATGCCGCGCTGGCACAGGTAGTCGCCCCACGCGTGGTCACTGTCGCCGCCTAAAAGGGTGTTGTCCAAGTCAAATAAAGCCAGACGCATTGCAATTACCCGCTGAGCTGTCGTTGAAGGCCCATCACAATACGGTCTTTTAATAAGAGTGCACATAAGGCAGGAAGGCGCGTTGCTGCTTTCACAACCTTTGTGGAACAATGCGGCGACATGCGTTTGCGAGGTTGTTGCCGTGATCGACCCCGATGGTTTCCGTCCTAATGTCGGGATTATTCTGACAAATGATGCTGGTCAGGTACTTTGGGCTCGCCGAATCAATCAAGACGCGTGGCAGTTTCCCCAGGGCGGTATCAACCCTGATGAGACGCCGGAAGACGCCTTGTACCGTGAGCTGAACGAAGAAGTTGGCCTTGAACGCGAAGATGTAGAAATTCTTGCCTGTACGCGAGGCTGGTTGCGTTATCGTTTGCCGCAACGTTTGGTCCGTACCCACAGCCAGCCGCTGTGCATCGGCCAAAAACAGAAGTGGTTTTTGCTGCGCCTGATCTCTAACGAGCAGCGGGTGCGGATGGATTTGACCGGTAAACCGGAGTTCGATGGCTGGCGTTGGGTCAGTTATTGGTACCCGTTGGGCCAGGTGGTGACATTCAAGCGCGAGGTCTACCGTCGCGCTCTCAAAGAGCTTGCCCCGCGCCTTTTAACGCGCGCCTGACACGGAGTTCGACCCCGAGCCATGCTCAATACGCTGCGCAAGATCGTCCAGGAAGTTAACTCCGCCAAGGATCTCAAGGCGGCGTTGGGGATTATTGTGTTGCGCGTCAAAGAGGCCATGGGCAGTCAGGTCTGCTCGGTCTATTTGCTTGATCCAGAGACCAACCGTTTCGTGCTGATGGCCACCGAGGGCTTGAACAAGCGCTCGATCGGCAAGGTCAGCATGGCGCCCAACGAAGGCCTGGTCGGCCTGGTGGGCACCCGTGAAGAACCTCTGAACCTCGAAAACGCCGCCGATCACCCGCGCTATCGCTACTTCGCCGAAACAGGGGAAGAACGTTATGCCTCCTTCCTCGGCGCGCCGATCATCCACCACCGCCGTGTGGTGGGTGTACTGGTAATCCAGCAAAAGGAACGCCGCCAGTTCGATGAAGGCGAAGAAGCCTTTCTGGTGACGATGAGCGCGCAACTGGCGGGCGTTATTGCCCACGCCGAAGCCACCGGGTCGATTCGTGGCCTTGGGCGCCAGGGCAAGGGCATTCAGGAAGCCAAGTTTGTCGGGGTTCCGGGGTCGCCCGGGGCTGCGGTCGGCACAGCGGTGGTCATGTTGCCTCCAGCTGACCTCGATGTGGTGCCCGACAAAACCATTACCGACATTCCTGCTGAAATCGCCCTGTTCAAGACCGCCCTTGAAGGCGTGCGCAATGACATGCGCGCCGTGTCGAAAAAACTCGCCACGCAACTGCGCCCGGAAGAACAGGCGCTGTTTGACGTGTACCTGATGATGCTCGATGACGCATCGCTGGGCAGCGAAGTCAAAAATGTGATCAAGACCGGACAATGGGCACAGGGCGCTCTGCGCCAGGTGGTGACGGATCACGTCAACCGTTTTGAATTGATGGACGACGACTACCTGCGCGAGCGGGCGTCGGATGTGCGTGATCTGGGGCGGCGCCTGCTGGCCTATTTGCAGCATGATCGCAAGCAAACCATGGTCTACCCCGACCACACGATTCTGGTCAGCGAAGAACTGACCGCGACCATGCTCGGCGAAGTGCCTGAGGGCAAGTTGGCCGGTCTGGTCTCGGTATTGGGCTCGGGTAACTCCCACGTAGCGATTCTGGCCCGGGCGATGGGCATCCCGACGGTCATGGGCCTGGTCGACCTGCCGTACTCGAAGGTTGACGGCATTCAGATGATCGTCGACGGCTATCACGGCGAGGTGTACACCAACCCCAGTGATCTGCTGCGCAAGCAATACGCCGAAGTCGTTGAAGAAGAGCGCCAGCTGTCTCAGGGCCTCGACGCCCTGCGCGAGCTGCCGTGCATCACCCCCGACGGGCATCGCATGCCGCTGTGGGTCAACACCGGCTTGCTCGCGGATGTGGCACGCGCGCAACAGCGCGGTGCAGAAGGCGTGGGTCTGTACCGCACCGAAGTGCCGTTCATGATCAACCAGCGCTTTCCGAGCGAAAAGGAGCAGCTGGCGATTTATCGCGAGCAACTCGCCGCCTTCCATCCGCAACCGGTGACCATGCGCAGCCTGGACATTGGCGGCGACAAGTCACTGTCGTATTTCCCGATCAAAGAAGACAACCCGTTCCTGGGCTGGCGCGGGATTCGCGTCACCCTCGACCACCCCGAAATCTTTCTGGTTCAGGCCCGGGCCATGCTCAAGGCCAGCGAAGGCCTGAACAACCTGCGTATTTTGTTGCCGATGATCTCCGGCACCCACGAACTCGAAGAAGCCCTGCACCTGCTGCACCGTGCCTGGGGCGAAGTGCGCGATGAAGGCACGGACGTACCGATGCCGCCGATTGGCGTGATGATCGAGATTCCGGCAGCGGTGTATCAAACCAAAGAGCTGGCGCGTCAGGTCGACTTCTTGTCTGTAGGTTCCAACGACTTGACCCAGTATTTGCTGGCGGTGGACCGCAACAACCCGCGCGTTGCCGATTTGTACGACTACTTGCACCCCGCCGTACTGCAAGCATTGCAGTCAGTGGTCCGCGACGCCCATGCCGAAGGCAAACCTGCGAGTATCTGCGGCGAAATGGCGGGCGATCCGGCGGCGGCGATCCTGTTGATGGCCATGGGTTTTGACAGCCTGTCGATGAACGCCACCAACCTGCCTAAAGTGAAATGGATGCTGCGTCAGGTCAGCCTGAGCCGCGCCAAGGAACTGCTGGCAGAAGTGATGACCATCGACAACCCGCAGGTCATCCGCAGCACCGTGCAATTGGCGCTGAAAAACATGGGGCTGACCCGCATGATGAACCCGGCGGCGATCAAACCGTATTAAAAGCCCCTCACCCTCACCCTCACCCTCACCCTCGGGGAGAGGGTGAGGGCTGATCCAGGCAAACCTCGCCCAAACGCCCACCACCAGGCCCAAAGCTGCGCTCCACCATGACCCTTGAACCGTCAGCTTTGACGATCAATGCCGTGCTGGCGCGCGTTCCATACGTGGCACTGGCAATAAACACACTCGACAACAAATGCTCTGTGGCCAACCCCACGCCGGTATCAGGCAGCTCACTGACCTGCGCAGTGTCCCGATTCTCAAGCAATTTGAGTAAGGCGTAGGGCTGCGGGTCACTCAACACCTGATGCAGCTCGGCTTTGGCTTTAATCAACTTCGGCCAGGGACTATCAAGGCCTGCGTTAGATAAGCCGTAGACCCCGGCGCTCAAAGGTACTGGCGCCGTTTCATGGGAGTTGAAATGCCACAGTTCATCACGCGTGCCTAACAACAAATTAAAGCCTGCATAATCCAGCGAACGTTGCCCAACGTCTTTAAAGTAGTCGCCCAATGTTTGGCTTCCGCTCAAAAAAAACTCCACCAATTCGCCCCGCGAACGGCGCGAAGCAGGCTTATGCGGCTCCCGAATATTGGTCAGCGCCGCAAAACGGCCATCAGCGCCAATCCCCAGCCACGTGCCACCCGCCTCAAGATCGCGCCCGGCATACACCTGCGGCGCTTCGGCCCACTGGGCCAGCGGTTGGGTGGGGCGTGCATAAAACTCATCACGGTTGGCCGCTACCACCAGCGGCTGTGCATGGCCGGGGCGCCAGGCAAACACAATCAAGCACATGGGCAGTCCTTAATGTTTTTTTAACCCCACTACTTATAGATTGCCCCGGCGCCTCGCGCCATGTGTGGAGCCTAAGCCGTTGCTCCGTTACCATGCGGATCAAATTGGGGGGGGGCGTCATGGAATTTCTGCTCTATCTGGTGCTGGGAGGCTTCGCAGGGGTTTTGGCCGGGCTGTTTGGGGTCGGTGGCGGGATTATCATCGTCCCGGTGCTGGTGTTCAGTTTCACCTTGCAGGGGTTCAACCCTCAGGTGCTGACTCACCTGGCCGTGGGCACGTCCCTGGCGACGATCATCTTTACCTCGATCAACTCGATCCGTGAACACAACCGCAAAGGCGCGGTGCGCTGGCCGCTGTTTGTGTGGATGGCGCTGGGTATTTTGATCGGCGCGGGCATTGGTGCACTCACAGCCGAAGCAATCGCCGGGCCCCATTTGCAAAAGATCATTGGCGTGTTTGCCTTGGTCATTGCCGCGCAAATGGCCCTGGAGCTTAAACCCAAGGCCAGCCGAACGGTCCCGGGCAAAGTCGGTCTGACCCTGGCCGGTACGGTGATTGGCTGGACCTCGGCGATTTTCGGGGTGGGCGGTGGCTCCTTGACCGTGCCGTTCCTGAGCTGGCGCAGTGTGCCGATGCAGCAAGCGGTCGCCACTTCGGCGGCGTGCGGGTTGCCGATTGCGTTGGTGGGTGCATTAAGTTTCATGATCATTGGCTGGCACAACCCCGACCTGCCCGCGCATAGTCTGGGGTTTGTGTACTTGCCGGCGTTGCTGGGGGTTGCCCTGACCAGCATGTTTTTCGCCCGTTTCGGTGCGCGTTTGGCCCATAAGCTTTCGCCGCGTCTGCTGAAACGGCTGTTTGCCGCACTGTTGTTCTGTGTCGGTGTGAGTTTCCTGATCTAACAAGGAGTCGCAATGCTGCCTTACCCGCAGATTGACCCGGTGGCATTGGCCATCGGCCCGCTGAAAATCCATTGGTACGGCTTGATGTACCTGATCGGCATTGGCGCCGCCTGGCTGATCCTGTCGCGCCGCCTCAACCGCTTCGACCCGACCTGGACCAAAGAGAAACTCTCTGACCTGGTGTTTTGGGTGGCGATGGGCGTGATTGTCGGCGGTCGCTTGGGCTACGTGCTGTTCTACGACCTGAGCGCTTACATCGCCAACCCGCTGCTGATTTTTGAAGTATGGAAAGGCGGCATGGCGTTCCACGGCGGGCTGATTGGCGTGATGCTGGCCACCTGGTGGTTTGGCAAGCGCAACAACAAATCGTTCTTCCAGATCATGGACTTCATTGCCCCGGTGGTGCCGATTGGCCTGGGTGCCGGGCGCATCGGTAACTTCATCAATGCCGAGTTGTGGGGCAAGGCCAGCGACGTGCCGTGGGCGATGATTTTCCCCACCGACCCGCAGCAACTGGCGCGTCATCCGTCGCAGCTTTACCAGTTTGCCCTCGAAGGTGTGGCACTCTTCCTGATTCTTTGGCTGTACTCGCGCAAACCGCGCCCGACCATGGCCGTTTCCGGCATGTTCGCCCTGTTCTACGGCATCTTCCGGTTCATCGTTGAGTTCGTCCGCGTGCCGGATGCTCAGCTAGGCTATCTGGCGTTCGGCTGGGTGACGATGGGGCAAATCCTCTGCATCCCGATGATTGTCGGGGGTTTGCTGTTGATCTGGTGGGCTTACCACCGCGACTCGGCGACCCAGAAAACAGCGCAATAAATTCGAATCGCAGGGCTGCCCGGCCCTGCATTCAAACGGTAGGAAAACCATGAAGCAATATCTCGACCTCGTTGCCAACGTCATTAAAAACGGCACCCTGCAAGCCAACCGTACCGGCGTGAAGACCATCAGTCTGCCCGGCGCCATGTTGCGCTACGACCTCAAAGAAGGCTTTCCGGCCATCACCACCCGGCGCATGGCGTTCAAATCAGCGATTGGCGAAATGTGCGGGTTCTTGCGTCCGGTCAACAGTGCCGCCGACTTCCGCGCGCTGGGCTGCAAAGTGTGGGACCAGAACGCCAACGAAAACGCCCAATGGCTGGCCAACCCGTTCCGCCAGGGTGAAGACGACCTCGGTGAAATCTACGGCGTGCAATGGCGCAAATGGCCCGCCTACAAACAAGTGGCGCGCAGCAATCAGGACGCCATCGCGTTGTGCCTGAGCCAGGGCTACCGCCAGATCGCAGAAGGCGAGGAAGACGGCCAGGCTTACGTGGTGCTGTACAAGGCCATCGACCAAGTGCGCCAGTGCGTGGACACCATCATCAACGACCCGGGCAGCCGCCGCATTTTGTTCCACGGCTGGAACTGCGCCCAACTCGACGAAATGGCCCTGCCGCCGTGCCACCTGCTGTATCAGTTCCACCCCAATGTCGAGACCAAGGAAATTTCCCTGACCCTCTACATTCGCTCCAACGATCTGGGCCTGGGCACGCCGTTCAACCTGACCGAAGGCGCGGCGCTGCTAAGCCTGATCGGCCGTCTGACCGGTTACACGCCGCGCTGGTTCACCTACTTCATCGGCGACGCCCATGTGTATGAGAACCACCTGGACATGCTCAACGAGCAACTGACCCGCGAGCCGTTCCCGATGCCCAAACTGGTGATCTCGGACCGTGTGCCTGAGTTTGCCAAGACCGGCGTTTATCAGCCCGAATGGCTGGGCTTGATCGAGCCGAGTGACTTCAGCCTCGAAGGGTATGAACACCATGCGCCCATGACGGCGCCAATGGCGGTCTGACTCCCCCCCTGCTACAGCTTTCGCCCCTCCCACACGTAAAAAACCCCGAAAGGCTTACGCCGTTCGGGGTTGTGGATAACCCACGCTTACAACTTGGCGATCGACACCTCGGTGGACTTCACAAACGCGATGACTTCGCTGCCCACCACCAGCTCCAGCTCTTTGACTGAACGGGTGGTGATGACGGAGGTGACGATACCCGAAGCCGTTTGTACGTCGATTTCAGACAGCACGTCGCCCAGCACGATTTCCTTGATGTGGCCTTTGAACTGGTTACGCACGTTGATGGCTTTAATGGTCATGGTGTCGATTCCTGTCTTGGGAGAGAAAACTGAGGTTATTGCGCCCAACGCAATTGCGTAGGCAACGGTGCAACGGGTTCTGGCTCAGGCGGCAAGCCAGGTAAAGCAAGCACTCGGTTAAGGACTTCGGTTTCCAGCGCCGCCAGCCGATGCGAGCCACGCGCGCGCGGTCTGGGCAGTTCGACGAGGAGGTCCAGCCCCACTTCGCCGTCTTCAATCAGGATCACCCGATCAGCAATGGCCACCGCTTCGCTGACGTCGTGGGTCACCAGCAACACCGTGAAACCATGCTGGCGCCACAAGCGTTCGATCAGTTGCTGCATCTCGATGCGGGTCAGTGCGTCAAGCGCACCCAGCGGCTCGTCCAGCAACAGCAAACGCGGTTGATGAATGAGCGCGCGGGCCAAGGCCACACGCTGTTTTTGCCCGCCCGATAACGCAGCGGGCCACTCGTGGGCGCGCTCGGCCAGGCCGACCTCTTCCAGCGCCTTGAGCGCTTTGCCACGCCAATCGCCTTTAAGCCCCAGGCCCACGTTGTCGATGACTTTTTTCCACGGCAGTAAACGCGCTTCCTGAAACATCAAACGGGTGTCGTCGTGCGCGTCTTGCAGCGGCGCGCTGCCTGCCAGCAATTGACCTGCCGTGGGCTGATCCAGCCCGGCCAGCAGGCGCATCAAGGTGCTTTTGCCACAACCGCTGCGCCCCACGACAGCCACAAATTGACCTGCCGGGATGTGCACGTTGATGTCGCGCAGTACGAGGCGTTCGCCAAAGGATTTTTGCAGGCTGTTGATCGCCAGCGGGATGCCCGGACGCAAGCGAGGAGGTTGTTGAGCCGTCATGCTGCACCGCCTTTAACCACTTGATAGGCCGGGTGCCAACGCAACCACACGCGTTCCAGACCCCGGGCCGCGCTGTCGGCCAATTTGCCAAGCACCGCGTACAAAACAATCGCCAACACCACCACATCGGTCTGCAAAAACTCCCGGGCGTTCATCGCCAGGTAGCCAATACCGGAGCTGGCAGAGATGGTTTCAGCCACGATCAACGTCAGCCACATAAAGCCCAGCGCGAACCGCACACCCACCAGAATCGAAGGCAATGCGCCCGGCAAAATCACCTGACGAAACAGACTGAAACCGGACAAGCCATAGCTGCGCGCCATCTCCACCAGCGCCGGGTCAACGTTGCGGATGCCGTGATAGGTGTTGAGGTAAATGGGGAACAACGTGCCCAGCGCGACCAAAAAAATCTTCGCCGACTCATCAATCCCGAACCACAGGATCACCAGCGGAATCAGCGCCAGGTGCGGCACGTTGCGGATCATTTGCACCGAGCTGTCGAGCAGGCGTTCGCCCCACTTTGACAGGCCGGTGATAAAGCCCAAGGCCAGGCCAATACTGCCGCCAATGACAAAGCCCAACCCGGCGCGCCAGCCGCTGATGGCGAGGTGCTTCCAGATCTCGCCACTGCGCACCAGCTCAACGCCTGCCGCAATCACGGCACTGGGCGCCGGCAGAATGCGCGTCGACAACCAACCGGCCGACACCGAAAGCTGCCACACCGCCAACAGCAACACGGGCAAGGTCCAGGGCGCCAACGTGTGAGCGAGGTTATTAAGGCGCGAAGCCTTCGTTGTGATCATGGCCGCCTCAGCTCTGCGACGCGGCTTTAGGGAGGATGTCGTTGGCCACCATTTCGCCAAAGGGGCTCACATATCCGGCACTTTTCGGCAGTTCCGGGCGCTCGATATCCAGGTGCGGGAACAAC
The DNA here is from genome assembly GCF_016812185.1 of Pseudomonas weihenstephanensis. NCBI lineage: Bacteria > Pseudomonadati > Pseudomonadota > Gammaproteobacteria > Pseudomonadales > Pseudomonadaceae > Pseudomonas > Pseudomonas weihenstephanensis. The sequence continues at coordinate 367,883 of NZ_JAAEBV010000002.1, forward strand.
AGCTCCGCCACGCGATAAGACTCTTCCAGGTGCGGGTAGCCGGAGAAGATGAACGTGTCGATGCCCAGGTCGGCATATTCCTGAACCCGTGCCGCGACCGTTGGGCCGTCACCGACCAGCGCCGTGCCCGCGCCGCCGCGCACCAGCCCCACGCCCGCCCACAGGTTGGGGCTGACTTCGAGGTTGTCGCGGCTGCCGCCGTGCAGCGCAGCCATGCGTTGTTGGCCCACCGAATCAAAGCGCGCCAAAGAGGCTTGAGCACGGGCGATGGTGTCATCGTCCAGATGCGATATCAGCTTGTCTGCGGCTTTCCATGCCTCTTCATTAGTCTCACGCACGATGACGTGCAAACGAATGCCGAAGCGCACCGTGCGCCCGAGCTTGGCGGCTTTGGCGCGCACTTGTTCAATCTTTTCAGCGACCGCGGCCGGTGGCTCGCCCCACGTCAGCACCATTTCAACTTGTTCGGCGGCCAGATCCTGCGCCGCTTGCGACGAACCACCAAAGTACAGCGGCGGACGCGGCTGCTGGATCGGCGGGTACAACAACTTGGCGCCTTTGACGCTGATGTGCTGGCCATCGTAGTCCACAGTTTCGCCTTCGAGTACACGGCGCCAAATGCGGGTGAATTCCACCGACGCCTGGTAACGCTCTTCATGGCTGAGGAACAGACCGTCACCGGCCAACTCTTCCGGGTCACCCCCCGTCACCAGATTGAACAGCGCCCGTCCGCCCGACAAACGATCAAGCGTCGCCGCTTGCCGCGCGGCCACGGTGGGCGAAACGATGCCAGGACGCAAAGCCACCAGAAATTTCAGACGCTGAGTGACCGGAATCAGTGCGGCGGCTACCAGCCAGGAGTCTTCGCAGGAACGGCCGGTGGGGATCAACACCCCGCCAAAGCCCAGCCGATCCGCCGCTTGCGCCACTTGTTGCAGGTAACCGTAATCGACAGCGCGGGCGCCTTCGCTGGTGCCAAGGTAATGGCCATCACCGTGGGTAGGCAGGAACCAGAAAATATTGAGGCTCATGGAGTGGTCTCCTAAATGGGTACGGCAAGCGTTAGAGGGCCTTGGCCACGGCGGCCGGGGGCGTCCAGATCACGTCTTTGACCACCAGTGGCTTGGGGATCAACTTGAGCTGGTAAAAACTGTCAGCGATTTTTTGCTGTGCGTTGATCACCTCCGGGGTCAAGAACTGTGCGCCGTAACCCTGGCGTTTGACGGCTGTAAGGGTGATCTCGGGCGACAACCCCAACAGCGGCGCCACTTGTTGGGTCACCTCTTGAGGGTTGGCTTTGGCCCACTCGCCAATGTTGCGCACTTCATCGACCAAGGTTTCGATCACCTTGGGGTGCTGCTGCGCATACGGCTTGGTCGCCAGATAGAACTGATGGTTGTCTGCAATACCGCTGGCATCACGCAGGGTGCGCGCTTGCAACTGTTGCTCGGCGGCGGCCTGGTACGGGTCCCAAATCACCCACGCATCCACACTGCCGCGTTCGAACGCCGCACGCGCATCCGCGGGAGGCAGAAAGACTGTCTGGATATCGGTGTACTTCAGGCCCGAGTCTTCCAGCGCACGCACCAGCAGGTAATGCACATTGGAGCCTTTGTTCAGTACGACTTTTTTGCCCTTGAGGTCTTTCACCGAGGTGATCGGCGAGTCCTTGGGCACCAGAATCGCTTCGCTGGTGGGCGCCGGTGGCTCGTAGGCAACGTAAAGCAAATCAGCGCCCGCAGCCTGGGCGAACACCGGTGGTGTTTCACCGGTAACGCCGAAGTCGATCGAGCCGACGTTCAAGCCTTCCAGCAGTTGTGGGCCGCCGGGGAACTCAGTCCACTGCACATCGACGCCCTGCTCGGCCAGACGCTTTTCAAGCGTGCCTTTGGCTTTGAGCAGCATCAGCGTGCCGTATTTTTGATAACCGATGCGCAGGGCATCTGCTTGAGCTTCTAACACGACGCCGAAGGACACAGCCGCAGCTAACAGTGCGACCAGACCTCGACGCAAAATGACAGGGCGCATGGCGCTCTCCTTTTGTTGTTCGAGATTCGGGTTGCACCTGCCGAGCCGTTAGCGGGTCAGTAAGGTGGGGAAAGCGTTAAATCAGATACTCCAGCGAGCCGCGACCAGGCGCTCGTTGAGAAGGTTGGGGTCCAGCGGCTTGGGGCGACGGGCCAGCGCGCTGTAAAACTGCTCCAGCGACTCGTTCAAGCGCTGTTCCAAAACCTGCGCCAACTGTGCTTGAGCGCTGCCTTCGCCATAAGCAATCTGGCTGTCATCGGCAAAGATGCCGTGCAGCATTTCTTGGGCCTTGAGCGCCGACAATACGGGTTTAAGTGCGTAATCCACCGCCAGCATGTGGGCGATGCTGCCGCCCGTGGCAATGGGCAACACCACCTTGTGGCTCAGGGCGCGTTCAGGCAGTAAATCGAGGACGGTTTTCAGGGCGCCGCTAAAAGATGCCTTGTACACCGGCGTCGCAATCACCAACCCGTCGGCGTTTTCGATCTGTTGCAGCAGGTCGATGATTTTCGGGCTGTCGAACCGCGCATGCAGCAAATCCTCAGCCGGGAAATCGCGCACCTGGTAACTCACCACTTCGACGCCTTGGCGGTTGAGCCAACCTTTGGCGCGGTCCAGCAACACCCCGCAGCGGGATCGTTGGCTTGGGCTTCCTCCGAGAGTCACAACCAGCATCTAGGCATTTCCTTGCATGAATGTGTGCAAATCGCTGTCAGCGTTTTCGCTTGAGTGGAGAGACCATAACAGGGGATTTTTATATCTATAAATCATATTTATTCATTTATTTATTCCTTAAACGAATAAGAAGGAGTCCGCTTCAATCAGCTCGCTGCGCCTGGATTCGATACCCCATTGAAACAGCGCCGTACCGGCGGTTTAGGGGCGCATGTCAGATGCCCATGCACGCAAACAAATAACAGTTATGTACCGCCCAGCTGCGCGTCACGCGACATAGGGTGCAGGTCATTACTCACAAGGAATGCGACATGAGCGAGAAACCAGCGAGCACTTTTTATTCACCCCTCTCTATAAAAGAGCGTTTTCTGACCCATGCGCGTGAGGCGCTTGATCAAGGCATTATCACGTTGGCTGAAAAAGCATGGGTTGAAGCTTGCATAACACCCCGCGAAGACCTGCCCGCTCAGGGTGAGACAAGGGGGTATGCGCACCATATCGGTTTCCGGCATCCCAATACGCCCTCTATTACCTTTAAAGGCGTTTGCCTGCTCTGTGCTGAACCAGAAGACTCAAACCGTTACTACCTCTACTCGCTGGTAGATGGCTTTAGAAAATTTAACCTCTGGGCTGAGGCGGTCGCAGATATTCGCCAACGACTGACTAATGCAGACCCTGCGCTGATGTATTCAACGCCTTTCTCTATGCGGCATCGTTTAACGCAATACATCGACACGCCTCTGGAAAAGAAAGGTATTACAAGCGATGTGTTTGAAAGTATGAGTGAGCTGTTTAACGCACAGATCGACGCCGACCGATTTCTGACGGTGACGCTGTTCTCCCAACTGCCCTCTGCGCGCTCTACCCTGTTTAAACAACTTCAAGCAGCCGTCCGCACAACCAGGCCATCGACGGATTCACTTGAAACAACCTGCGCAATGACCCCGCTCGTTGCTGAGCACCCGATAGTGAATTGGATATTTGAGTACTACTTGAAAGGCACTATGGTCGACAGTGAAATTGTTGAATACAGGTCCTCGACAACCTGTAACCTGCAAGTCATCAAAAGTCGCAGTGAAATTGAACTCGAACTGATAAGCATGATTGCAAGTACCGCCCGTCATCTGGACACCGAACTTGCCGCAGAACTCCTTGCGTCCTGGACCACTCTTCAACTGCCCTTTCCCACGTTGCAAACCACACTGGTCTACGAGTTGAGTGACCGGTTTTTGAGCGAGTTGCTTGAGGCGCGACATTCCAACCGCGTGAGTTCAAACATGTTCAACCACCTGTTTGGGGGGCTCTATCTAAACAACGGGGCGCCCATACAGTGTGTCTTACTGCACATTAATCAAACGCTCTTTTCACCCATCGCCTGGGAGGGGTGGTATGGCATCTATATAGGCGACACAAACGGTCAATTCATTGTCATGACGGATAGGGGGCTCGAGTTTTTTGACTCGTGGGCGCATTTCGTGCTCACCGTTTTGCCTCGCGTGAAGGCATTGCTGTCCCCGCAAAGAGCCTATGGCCCCGACGGCATGGAGCCTTTCTTGGCGCGTTATATGGCTCGCATTGATCGTGCAGCTTTAACGCTAGAGCCGCCGCTTGGGTTCGGCCATACCTTGATTCATGGCAACGTGTTTGCAACCGTCGAAGAACGGCTTTTGCAAAAAATAATCTCTGATGTGAACTTCTTATCCGCCTGGATAAAAAATCTGGACTTTCTACAGAGTTCTTATACCGCCAGAGACTATGCCAGCTTGGTATCCGCGGTGCTGGAGGATGCACTGGATATTCGCGCCTTGGTGAATCCGGCGCTGATACCGCGGTTTAATCAGCAGCGCTGGTGCACTCATTTCAGCGTGGGGCAAACCACCACCGTCATCGACGGTGAACTATTAAATTCTCTGAAATCCTCTGTTCAGGAAATTAAAAAAGATTTGCAGACACTTGATAGACAACTCGACAGTTTCCTGGCCGCCTCGCCCAGTATCGCCTCCTTCATTAAAAAACGGTTCGCTCAACACTGGTCGAGCACCAACAAACGCCCTCTGGATATTGAAAACATCGAGGTGTATGACACCGCGCCGCACACCCCCTCTGCAACACCGTTGACCCTGATTGACAGCCTGTTAGAGCATGTGACGGGACATGCGCTGTTACCGGCCAAGAACGCCCGTGTGCAATATCAAATAAGAAACGAAGCCGGCACGCCTGCCACCCTGCTCGACGACAACGAAAGTGCAGCGATTCATCGGATTTTATTCTCGATGGCGGATGGCTTTAGTGGCGCACTGATCGATTACTTCGCCGAGACGCTGTTGCACGAACAAAACAACCTGCGGCCTGCTCTGCCTAAACAACCCAAGACCGGCATTAAAAAACTGGTCGATTTACGCCTGGAAAACCTATGGGCTGGAGGGCTGTATTTTTATCAATATGAACCCACGCTCTCACCGCACGACGCAAGCTGCATAGAAATGTTCAACTTAGGTCTGCAACTGGATCAGCGCAGGTCGTTTTACCACTTTGTGTCCGATGTGTTTAGCGTCACGCTTAATTCGTCCCAGGCTGGCATCAGCGCCACCCTTGAAGAATGTTTTCTGATTACAGAGCGCGGGGGGATGGACGCGTCGTGTTGCGGGCGCGTTTATTTTTGGTCACCGGCCAAGAAGTTCGAAGTTTTCGCCAGTCTCGCAGATTGCCAGGCAGCCTTGCGCAAACGGCTTTTTGATGACGTAGAGGGCGAGGCATTAATGTCGACCCTGGGCCGTGCTCAACGGGCGACAGTGCTTGCCAAAAGGGCGATGCTGCTGGCCGATAGCAATGGCCTTTTTAGTTTTGAAGTTATCCAGGACAACTTTTTAGAATCCTTATCGCGCAGCAGCACCCAACAACATATACAAGACCTGTCGGCGGTGGTGGACCAAGCCATCGAAATCAATATGCCAAGTGCTGTGTTTCAAGACAGCGTTCTTAATTACAAAGAGCGCATCCGCCACAGTTTCAATATCACGTCCCTCATTCAATACACTGACACGCTACTGTTTGAGGCGGCCTTGCCAAAAGCGTTAAAAGAAGCCCCCTTACAGGACCAGCTTGAATACGCAACGCTGTTGGAGCGTTACCGGGATGTGGTCAAGGACAACAACGATTATTTGCACGATATTCCCGATATCAACGACTTCGCCTACAAGGCACTCAAAACACAACTGAGCGCGGATTACCCGCACGCTGAACTTGACCCTCATGACATTGAGGTGACCATTACCGTCACCACATCACCCGCCTGGACGGCACAAATTGCATCCTTGGGCGGGGCCGTGTCCAGATCGGTGCAACCGCTGTCAGCGTATGCGCTTCGCGGATTTGGACAACTGACAGGACATCTTTCACTCCGCTCGTTAAGCGCGAAACCATTACCGCCTGAACTCGATGCGTCGGCAGTGAAAGACCTGGTCCGACAATTAAACATCGGTACTCAGTACCGAACCTTACTGGCTGAGAAATTACCCCGTGGCAAACCGGACTATGCGGCACGGTTCAGCATGTTCTGCAATCACCTGCCTCTCCAAGTGCTAGAAGCCGCATTCAACAGTAAATTGGCAGGCCAGCTCACAGACGCTGCCTACCGCTGTATTGAACAGGTCATGAATATGCCCGATGGCGGAGCACGGGAATCTGTGAAGGGTCAGCGCATCCAGTTGCGGCGCTTACAGCTGTGCACATCCAGCGACGCGACCCCTGACCCGGTAAAAGGGGTGTATGTGATCAGCCCCCAAGCCCCTGGTGAAGGTCCTTTTGTGGTGTGGGCCACTTACAACCAGGATTTTTCGTTCAAGGAGTATCCCGATGAACAGCACTTTATTTTGGACCTGTGTTCGCGGGCGACACTGCAATCGCTAATTCTGAGCAGGCTCACACCCTACATCCGCAAAAAATATGATAACGGCGGTTTTAAAGAGCCGCACGTCACCTACATCTCTCAAGACTTCTTCAGCTTTGATGTGTATTCAACACCTGCTCCGGTCACGCTCTCAGGCGAGGCCATTGAAGGCAATGCATTTTTGACGTTGTACGACGACAACACTGCTTTGTTGCTGGATATGGCCAAACAGCAGTCCGTCACCACCTCAGAAGCCGACTGGACCTCGTTCAAAACCCTGCTTTCCTTGATCGCTGAAACAGCCCTCATGTTTTTGCCCGGCAAGCTCAGCCTACCCATCACCGTTTGGCAGACACAAGACACATTGAAATCGTCGGTACTCGCGGCTGCCGAAGGGCACTGGGGCGAAGCGCTAACCCGTTTTGTAGCCTCCATGATGATGCTGATAACCGTGCGAAGCGCGCCCGCCCAAAAGCCGCGTGAACATCCAGTAGGAGTGCCCCTTGAACCCCCGGTTGCCCATCAGCCTGTTGGTCACGCTAGCGAGGCTTCATTTCTCAAGACCCGGCAACTGAATGCGCTACAACCCTATATTGATCACCTCGTCTCCCTTCATGAAATGACCCTCAATGAAGAAACCGGCATTTATAGCAACGCGGCCAACGAGACGAGCTACATCGTATTGAGCGGCAATATTTATAAGGTTAAAAAAGACCTTCAACGCTGGCGCATTGATATCGGTGAAGGCCGCACAGGCCCGGCGTTAAAACGTGATAGCCAGAAGCGCTGGGAGTTAGATCCACGTGAGCCTTTATTAGGTGGCGGGCCAATACTGTCCAGGCATGCATCTCCCGCAAGAAACTTTCCTAACGTGGTGACTGAAGCAGAAGGCATGCCACAGATCCGTAGGCTTTATCCTGCCAAAGCCGCTGCGATTGAGGCGGCTCACCAGCAGGCGATTGAATACTTGATCGAGGCAAAAAGAGTACTCAAGCGCCTGTATGAGCCGGGTTCCCCATTCGAGCAGCACCGTCAGTGGCTTGAAGATTTTTTCGGCAGCCCTAGCCTTACACCCCAGCAAATCAAAAAAATTAAAGCCGCCATTGACTCCATTTTAGGCCGCTTGCTAAAGCCCTCAATGAACCCCCTTACCTCCGAGCGCTATGTCGTACTTCGCCACGTACCCGCTAATAACGCTGAGTTGGCCTTCATACTGGCCGACGACACGCGTAAGTACATCTACATTTACGAAGGGTTCTTTCAGACTGTGCAGGATCCTTTGAACACAGGGATCATGCTGGGATTAAAACGCACCAACCCGCCGTTCGACTTCAATCTGCACTTTCGTGCGACCACGCTTATTCATGAGGTGTCTCATCAAACGGCAAAGACCGTGGACATTGCCTACATGAACGCTAGTTCCCCTTACATCGAATTACTCGAAAACAGCGCTGCGCCATTTCATGACATCCTTGATCAGATTTCGAGTATGCAAGCCACGGCATTGTCCAGGTCGACAACCATTAGTGATCTGTTCATAAGCCATACCTCAACCAACACGCCACCTGCCAGTCTGTCTGCCCGTATCCAAGACCGTATTCTAGCGGAGACGGGCGCCTCGACACTGGATCAGGCGCGCCTGATTTTTTTAGCCGACCCGCAGAGTCGTTTCAATGTCATTCTTAGTAACGCGGATTCCCTCACGCTATTGATCAGTCGATTGGGCGGCAATATTGAGCGCTATCAACCTGTCGTACATCCCTGAACATAGGTTTCACCGGGCAAACACGGTCCCCGTGATTGAACTGAATGCTTACTTCAGTCGATCAATCGCGGTGGCCAGGCCCTACTTGTTCGGTTGCGGCGTCAGGCGCAAATAGGGCTTCACGGTGCGATAGCCTTTGGGAAAACGCTGCTTGATCTCGTCTTCGTCTTTGATAGACGGCACGATCACCACATCGTCACCGTCTTGCCAGTTAGCCGGGGTGGCGACCTTGTGGCTGTCGGTCAGTTGCAGCGAATCGATCACGCGCAAAATTTCGTTAAAGTTGCGGCCCGTACTGGCCGGGTAAGTGATGGTCAGGCGAACTTTTTTGTTCGGATCAATCACGAACAATGAGCGCACGGTGAGGGTATCACTGGCGTTGGGGTGGATTAGGTCGTAGAGGTCGCTGACTTTGCGATCGGCATCGGCCAGGATCGGGAAGTTGACCACGGTGTGCTGGGTTTCGTTGATGTCGTCGATCCACTTGTGGTGCGAGTCCACCGGGTCAACGGAGAGTGCGATGGCTTTGACGCCGCGCTTGGCGAATTCATCTTTGAGTTTGGCGGTGAAGCCCAACTCTGTGGTGCACACCGGGGTGAAGTCCGCCGGGTGCGAAAACAACACGCCCCAACTGTCGCCCAGCCACTCATGAAAATGGATATTGCCAGCGCTGGAATCCTGTTCGAAATCGGGGGCGATATCGCCGAGTCTAAGGCTCATGGTGCAGTTCCTTTTTATAAGAGATGGCGAGGCAGTGAGCGTTCACTCTGCCTGCGGCATGACTTAATTAAAAAGAATAAATGACGATTTATTTAGATCTGAAACGAATATTAAAAACTGTTTCATTGGACGCACCAAAGCACCGGGTCCACTCTGGACTCAGGTTTAGGCAAGGGGAGCGGCAGGGAGCTGCGACTATTAATGTGTTGCGAATTGATCGTTCTGGTCTTCGGTAAACACCCTGCCCGGCATTGCGCCGGGCAGGATTTTTCTTACCTTTGCACTACGCCCGCATTACAGCAACGGGATCGAGTAGCTGACGATCAGACGGTTTTCGTCCTGATCGCGCTGGCCGGCAATGTCGTTGCGCCACATGGCGTTTTTCCACATTACACCCAGATTTTTCAACGGACCTTCTTGCACCACGTAGGCCACCGTGATGTCACGTTCCCACTCGGAGGCGCCATTGCTGGTCTGGCCACTTTTGCCAAAGGTGTCGATGTTATCGCCACGCAGGTACACCGCACCGGCCGTCAGGCCCGGTACGCCAACCTTGGCAAAGTCATACGAGTAGCGAGCTTGCCAAGTACGTTCGCCGGCACGGCCGAACTTCTGGATTTGCATGTCAGTGATGGTGTAGTTCGACGAGCCGTCGCCCTGGTTCAACCAAGGGAAGTCGCTGCTGCCGTTGCTCACCTGGTAACCACCACCAAAGGTGTGACCTTCAACGGTGTACAGGAACAAGCCGCTGTACAGGTTGTTATCAACTTTACCTTTACCGTTTTTCAGCACGCTGTTGCTGTAATCGCCGTTGCTGAAGTACGAGGAGTCATAACCGTTTTTGCCGTCATCACGGCTGTTGAAATAACGCAGATCCGTTTTCAATACACCAGGGCCGATCGACCAGTTGTGTACCAGGCCCAGGAAGTTCTGTTTGTAGAACTTGTCCAGGTTGCCGTAGTAGTACTGAAGCAACAGGTCTTTGGTGACCTTGTAGTCGCCACCGGCGTAGATGAACTTGTTGCTGTTGGCGGTGCGAGCGTTCGCACCCCCAATCGACATCTGTTCGTTGTTGCTGGAGTTACGGCCTTTAACGTGTTCGATCTGACCACCGATCAGGGTCAGGTCCTTGAACTCATTGGAGGTGATTTGGCCACCTTCAAAGGTCTGAGGCAGCAGACGACCATCGTTATAGGAGATAACCGGCAGTTTGGGCATCAGGGTGCCGTAACGCAGTTCGGTCTGGGAAATCTTGGCTTTGGCTGTCAGGCCCAGGCTGGAATATTCATTTACCGCGTCGCCGTTGGACTTGCTCGGGAAAACCGTGCCGCCGTACGAACCAACACCATTAGTACCGCCACCCGAATCCAGACGCACGCCCAACAGCGCGATGGCATCCACACCGAAACCGACCGTGCCTTGGGTGAAGCCCGAGGTGTAGTCCAGTTGGAAGCCCTGGCCCCATTCTTCCTGCTTGTTCTGAGCGCCAGCCGCTTTGGTACCCGAGTCGCGGTTATCGGTGTTGATGTAGAAGTTGCGTAGCTTCAGGGTTGCCTTGCTGTCTTCAATGAAGCCGGCAGCGCCTGCTTGTTGCGTCAACAAACCTACGGCCACAGCCACGGCCAAGGTGGACTTGTTCATTGTCTTGCTCCTTTGCTTTTCTAATTTTTGTAGTTCTTTAACCCGAAATCTGACGTTTCGGTGCTAGAGATGCGCGATTAGCGCCAGACCGTGACTGACAAGTCAATCGTAACCATTCATGTCTACGACCTTTGTCTAGTCATCCGTCATTTGTGCGTAGGGTAATGGCTTTTGGTTAAGCCAAAAAAGGTTTATTTATAAAATTTTCAGACCGAATAGCTATATACAAAGAAACTTCCTACGCTCGGTGAAGGGATGCTATCGGCCTTTGGTCTAATTTCTAAACAGAATTTTATGAAATTTTTAAGTCCCTAAAGGTATAACGCTGCGCGGCAGATCAGCTGTAGAAAAAAAGCCCGCATCAGTCGTGTTACGCGCGCGGGATTGAGGGATGCAGAACTTCATAAGCTAATGCTTAAAAGTTATTTATTTAGCCTTTCTTAGATCATTTAACCTCGCACTCTGCCGATCTCCGGCCGCCTGTCGAGGAGCTTCATCGTGAAACTGCATTCTCCCCTTCGCCTTCTGGCGGCTTTGTCTCTGGCGATGACCAGCTTCTTCGTACAGGCTGCCAGCGACGTCACCGTGGCTTACCAAACCACCGTAGACCCGGCCAAAGTTGCCCAGGCCGACGGTGCTTATGAGCAGGCCACTCAAGCTGACATTAAATGGAGAAAATTTGATAACGGCGCCGACATCATTGCCGCCATTGCGTCGGGTGACGTGCAAATCGGCTACCTGGGTTCAAGCCCGCTGACCGCGGCCATCACCCGTAATGTGCCGGTTGAAACCTTTTTGATCGCGACCCAGATCGGCGGCGCTGAAGCCCTGGTCGCCCGCAATGGTTCGGGTATCAACAGCCCACAGGATCTGGTCGGTAAGAAAATCGCCGTACCCTTTGTCTCCACGGGGCACTACAGCCTGCTGGCCGCGCTCAAGCACTGGAACATTGACCCCTCAACCGTGACGATTCTGAACCTGGCACCGCCGGCGATAGTTGCCGCCTGGAAGCGCGGCGATATTGACGCGACGTACGTGTGGGACCCGGCATTGGGTACCGCCAAAGAAAACGGCAAGGTCCTCATCACCTCGGGCGAGCTGAGCAAATTAGGCGCACCGACCTTCGATGCCTGGATCGTGCGCAAAGACTTCGCGGCCAAACACCCGGACATCGTCAAGGCGTTTGCCAAGGTGACCCTGGATGCCTACGCCGACTACCACAAAGACCCGAAAGCCTGGCTGGCCAATCAGAGCAACGTCGACAAACTGGTGAAGCTCTCAGGTGCCAAAGCCGCTGACATCCCATTATTGCTGCAAGGCAACGTGTACCCGCTAGCCACCGACCAAGCGGTGTTGCTCGGCGCACCCACCACCAAAGCCTTGGCTGATACTGCGGCCTTCCTCAAAGAGCAAGGCAAGGTTGACGCCGTTCTGCCCGATTACGCGCCTTCAGTAAACGCCCGCTTCATTGCCCAATAACTCACGCTGATTCAGGAGTCGCCCGTCATGGCCTTGTTATCACTGGAGCGCATCAGCGCACAGTACCCGGGCGCTGCTGAGCCGGTACTGTCGGATATTTCCGTCAACCTCGGCCCTCAGCAACTGCTGGTTGCACTCGGCCCGTCGGGCAGCGGCAAAACCTCGTTATTGAATTTGATCGCAGGTTTTGTCGAACCCTGTGGTGGACGCATCACCCTTGACGGGGCTGCGGTTCACGGCCCAAGCGCCGAACGTGGCGTGGTGTTTCAGGATGATGTTTTGTTGCCTTGGCAAGACGTGCTGGCCAACGTCGCGTTCGGCCTGGAGCTGGCAGGCGTTGCACGCGACCCACGTGAGACACGTGCTCGCGACATGCTGGCCCTGGTGGATTTGTCCGGTTTTGAAAAACGCCGCGTCTGGGAACTGTCGGGCGGGCAAAAACAACGCGTAGGTCTGGCCCGCGCCTTGGCCGCCGACCCTCGGGTATTGCTGATGGACGAGCCTTTTGGCGCGCTCGACGCCTTTACCCGCGAGCAAATGCAAGAGCTGCTCCTGCAAGTGTGCAAGCGCACTGCCAAACCGGTATTTCTGATCACGCATGACATCGAGGAGGCGGTGTTTTTGGCCACCGACCTGATTCTGCTGGCCCCCAACCCCGGCCGTATTGTGGAGCGCCTGACGCTGGATTTCGGCCAGCGTTATAACGCGGGAGAATCGGCACGTTCGATCAAGTCAGACCCACGCTTTATTGAAACCCGCGAGCACGTGCTTGAACGCGTGTTTTCGCAACGCGGCGCCGCTCAGCGGCAGGAGCACGCATGAGCAGTTATGAATTGACAAGCAACCAGGCTCCGGTCGCCGTGCCCCATGCGCCACGCCCGATCAAGCGCAGCCTGAGCACCCGCGGGATCAGTGTGCTGACCCTGATCACTTTGATCGCCCTGTGGTGGGCCGTCACCGCCGCGGGTTTGATCGAGCCGCTGTTTTTACCGCCACCTTCGGCCGTGCTGGAAAAAGGCTGGTTGTTGGCGACAAAAGGCTACATGGACTCAACCTTGTGGCAGCACTTGGGTGCGAGCCTGAGCCGCATCGGGCTGGGCCTGGGCTTTGCGATTCTGACGGCCATCCCGGTGGGCATCGCGATTGGCCATAACCGCATAGCCCGGGGCATTTTCGACCCGCTGATCGAGTTCTATCGGCCAATCCCGCCGCTGGCCTATTTGCCATTGATCGTGATCTGGTGCGGCATTGGTGAGCTGTCAAAAGTGCTGCTGATTTACCTGGCGATTTTCGCCCCGATAGCCATTGCCACCGCCACCGGCGTACGCACCGTCGACCCGGCCAAAGTACGCGCTGCGCAATCATTGGGCGCCAGCCGTTGGCAGTTGATTCGCCATGTGATCTTGCCCAGCGCCTTGCCTGACATTTTGACCGGCGTACGCATTGGTTTGGGCGTGGGCTGGTCGACCCTGGTGGCGGCCGAGCTGATCGCTGCGACCAGTGGCTTGGGCTTTATGGTGCAGTCCGCCGCGCAGTTTTTGGTCACCGACGTAGTGGTGCTGGGGATTTTGGTGATAGCCATCATCGCCTTCGCCATGGAAATGGGCCTGCGCGCCCTGCAACGCAAGCTGGTGCCGTGGCACGGCCAGGCTCACTAAATTTTTCGAATAAAACACGACGCTGATCAATCGGCGCGCTGATGAAGAGAATAACCATGAGCCTGACCCTTACCCCACTGAGCTCTGCCCTTGGCGCCCAAATAGAAGGCGTTGACCTGACTCAGCCGTTGAGCCTCGAACAGCGTGATGCCATCGAACAAGCGCTGCTCACTCACCAGGTGATCTTCTTCAAGAACCAGTCCATCACCCCGCAACAGCAAGCACGCTTTGCAGCCAATTTCGGCGATCTGCACATTCACCCGATTTACCCCAACGTGCCCGAACAGCCAGAAGTGCTGGTGCTGGACACCGCCGTGACCGATGTACGCGACAACGCGGTCTGGCACACCGACGTTACATTTTTGCCAACGCCAGCCATGGGTGCCGTGCTGAGCGCCAAACAACTGCCTGCGTTCGGCGGTGACACATTGTGGGCCAGTGGCATTGCTGCATTCGAAGGGTTATCAAAACCGCTGCAACGGCTGCTGGATGGGCTAACGGCCACACATGATTTCACCAAATCGTTCCCGCTGGAGCGCTTTGGCTCCACCCCCGAAGACTTCGCCCGCTGGGATCAAACCCGTAAAAACAACCCGCCGCTATCACACCCGGTGATTCGCACGCATCCGGTCAGCGGTCGTAAATCCCTGTTCGTCAACGAAGGTTTTACCACGCGGATCAACGAGCTTTCAGAGGCCGAGAGCGAAGCAATCCTCAAGCTGCTGTTTGCCCACGCCACCCGCCCCGAATACACCATTCGCTGGCGCTGGCAGCAAAACGATGTGGCCTTTTGGGACAACCGCGTCACCCAGCATTACGCTGTGGATGACTACCGTCCGAACCGGCGCGTGATGCATCGCGCCACTATTTTGGGCGATGCGCCGTTTTGATCAGTAACACCTCAGCATGACTGGCCGTGGTGATGTCGCTCAATGCCAGCTTCTCCCCCGTGGATCGGTTAAAAAGGCCAAATTTTTTCGCTGAGCCTTGGGGACCATCACCTCCTGCAAAATAAAGTGCGTCGCGCTCGGGACATACGCCTGGGTCATCATTTCGGAAAAGCCCGCCGGGTGGAGGGTGAACGTTGATTGCAACGGGTACACGCCTTCAGCTTCATTGACCGGTGATGCCAGCTTCATCGCGCGCGCGCCCTTAATCGTCAGCATCACGGGGTGCAGAGGGCCTGGGCGCCTGTCGTAAGTGCCCATGGCAAATGATTTGGCCACACTCAGCGAGTCACTGACTGACAAGAACTGTTCAGTGCGCAGGGTCTTTCCTTCTCGGGCCTGGGCCGCCAATGCGTTGAGCCCGACATCACTCACTCTGCGCCCACTGTAAGTGGTGGCCTGCCCTGCGGGATTGCCCTTGATCAGTTTATTGAACAGCGTGACCGCTTCTTTTCGGCTGATACTCAAGGCATCGCTCATACCCGTTTCCTGAGCATCAAACGTGCCCCAGTCCGCCGGTCGCATGCTCTCGTAGGTCGACACGATATTGGGTCCACCCCATACACCCGGGTCAGGGTTAATCACCGGGTTGGTCATCCACCTGGCTGTTTCGTTAAAGTAACTGGAGGACGCCACATACACTTCGGTCAGCCCCGCCATGATATTGGCCGGCCTGGTGGCTTTAATACTCACAGAGGTGTTGTAAACATCTATTTCATCAAAACTATACCCGGCAGTGCGTACGGCATTGATGATGCTGGCATGCGGGCCTTGAGAGAGGCTGTATCTGTATGCAAAGGTGTCCAGACTTTGGGGGTAGGCACCCGGAAAGTGCTCGCGCAAGAAACGGTCAAGCGCCTGAACACGCTCTGGCCTGGTATCAACAGAGGGCCCGTGCAAACCAAAGCTGTCCGTTTGTGAGACCGGGTTATTGGAGACCATCGCGTACTGGTTAAACCCCTCTACATTGCCAATGGGATCCGGACTGATCCAACGCTGTAACCAAGGGGCGTAGTAGCGGAACCCGTAGTAGTACAACCCGCTGGCATCGCGCTCTTTGCCCGCATAACGAATGGTTTTGTAAGAAGCCTCAACCTCACTCCTGGCAGCCCACCACGCGGTCGCACCAAAGGGGTAATAGCTTTCTTGACTGAGTATCTGCGCCTGGTCATTCAACTCCAGCGTACTGCTACCCACAAGATCACAGAGACTGAAGCGTTGCTGCGTATCGCACGAGGCTTGCGTTCGGCAATGTTCCCACTGCAACACCCTCACCTCACAACGCCCGGCCTGAGCGGTGATGACGTTTAATTGTTCGCCGCTGGCAGTATCGTGGCGTATCTCAAGACCCGGCAGATACAGGACCTGTTGGGTGTGGGTCCGATGAGCGGCCAATGTAGTGCGCACTTTTCGCACACGTTGGCCCAAAGCGTCATACCCATACACTTCGTCGTCGTCACGAGCGTTATCTCGGTGTACCAAGGTAACTTTGGCCAGTTGATTGGCAACATTCCAATGCATCGTTTGCCCGGCCTGCAACGCTTGCTGGTTGCCATTCAAATCAAACCCGCTGCCCAGCCCCGGATTAACCGGCATCTGTGCCGGGGCGAGGTTGAGCAACCCATGATTACTGCCTTTGGCCAATTCCAGGGTGCGGCTATAGCCTTGTCCCGAACTCACTTGATGCTGCAAGTGAATCAAGTTGGCGCCCTCGTCATAGCGGTAGTTTTGCGTGTAACGACGCCACACGCTGTCATCCGTTGCGCCAAAGCCCACATATTCAGGTAACGCGGGACCCGCCCCGTTATGCGCATTTTCTCGGCCCGTGGCACGGATCAGTTGATACAGCGAGTCATACACATACGTGCTATCCGCGCTGATTTGCGTGTTGCTCGACCACTGCACGGGCTGGGCAGTATCCCGGATGCGCGTGACATTACCGACGTGATCGTATTCATAATCCAGCGATTGCAACGGCGCATGCGACTGGCCCGAGCGGTATGCGACCAAACGCTCCAGACGCTCATCGAACGCAGAATAGTGTGTAACCGTCATCACGTTATTGCCCGCGCGCTCCGACTGAACCCGGCCGCTGGCGTTACACACGCGTTGATCGAGCAACACTTGGCGCACGCCGTCTTTGAGGGTCAGAGCACTCTCACGCAACAACCCGTCAATGCCGTAAACGGTGTGCTGGCAATGGCCCTTGGCATCGATTTGCGCCACCACGCCACCCAACGCATCGTATTGCCACGTCGTGGTAAAGCCCTGCGGGTGCAGCGCCTCATCGCGCTCAAGCACTGAGAGCGGCCAGTCCACAGGGTCAAGGCCGCGACGAAATTTGCGCTGCTCGCTCAACAGCGACCCCGTGAGCGCATAGTGTTCGTAGTGCAATGTGCCGCACGCATCATCGTGACGGATCAACCGGCCACAACGGTTAGCAGCCAGATCTTGCGCAGTACTGCCTGCGTAAGCCAACGCCTCGACTTGACGTTCCCGCGCGTCATTGGCGCCTTGCTCAAAGGACGACGTCAGCCTTAACGCTTGATCGAACTCATAACGTTGCCGCCCGCCACGCGAGTCCCAACGGGTGAGCACGTGACCTGCGGCCCCGCGCAAAATCCAGCGGCTACCGGCATCAACACTGCGGGTGAGCAGCGGGTGCCCGGACAGACTGAAATGGCTGCCTTGATTTGAGCGGGTTTGCGGTTCGCGCTGACGTAAGCCGTGTAAGCGCGGGTCCCACTGCTCAAGCAAAAAACCGCTGGCCCCGTGCACCTGACAACTCACACGCACCTGAGCCGGCTCTTCAGATGACGTTCGGTGATACGCCACACTGCGAACATTCAAGCCGCGAGGGTCAAAGGCTGTTAAAACCGGCGTGTGATGGTGCAAAGAAGAAGGCATGCTCATGACCTGAGGGGAACAAGGTCAGGCCAGCCTGACGTCCCCGAAGGGTCGTCAGGTGGTAAATAGTTATTGCTTGAAGGGAGAGCTGTAAAAAACCTGCCGCGCTTAACCCTGCTTCATGACCTGCGCCAGCAACTCATAAGAATGAATGCGGTCGGCGTGCTCATAGAGGTCAGAGGTAAAAATCAGTTCATCCGCGCCCGTCTGCTCAACCAGGACGGCCAGTTTGGCACGGATTTTTTCAGGGCTGCCGACCATCGCCAAGCCGAGGAAGCTCATCACCGCGTCTTTCTCATGGGGCAGCCAGAGGCCGTCCATCGTATCGACAGGCGCACGCTGCACCAGGCTTTGCCCACGCATCAACGCCAGAATGCGCTGATACACAGACGTCGCCAGATACTCTGCCTGCTCATCCGTGTCGGCAGCCACTAACGGTACGCCTAGCATCACGTAGGGTTTATCGAGCACGGCTGAAGGTTTGAAGTGATTGCGGTAAACGCGGATCGCTTCGTGCATCAGGCGTGGCGCGAAATGTGAAGCGAACGCGTAAGGCAAGCCGCGCTCACCCGCCAGTTGCGCACTGAACAGGCTGGAACCAAGCAACCAGACCGGGACATTGGTGCCAGTGCCCGGCATGGCAATCACGCGCTGATCCGGGGTGCGTGGGCCTAGATAACGGATCAGCTCAGCCACATCTTCGGGGAAGTCATCGGCGCTTCCCGACCGTTCCCGACGCAGTGCGCGCGCCGTCATTTGGTCGGAGCCAGGGGCACGCCCCAGCCCAAGATCAATTCTTCCCGGATAGAGGCTTTCAAGGGTGCCGAATTGTTCAGCAATGACCAACGGCGCATGGTTGGGCAGCATGACACCGCCCGAACCCACACGAATGGTCGAAGTACCGCCCGCCAAATAACCAATCAGCACCGACGTGGCCGAGCTGGCGATACCGTCCATGTTGTGGTGTTCAGCCACCCAAAAACGGTTGTAGCCGAACTGTTCAACGTGCTGCGCCAGATCCAGCGAATTGCGCAGCGCTTGCGCGGGGCTGCCACCTTCACGCACAGGCACCAGGTCAAGGGTCGAGAATTTGATGTCGGACAGGGTTTTCATCAACCAGCTACTCCTAGTGGGACGCAGGCCAAGACGCTCGCCAAAACCTGCCAGTGTTCTTTGCAATATGGGCATATACCCGAGTTTCAATAGCTACCTATGAAATGAGTTACCTAAAAAGACGATTGGTCTGACAGGATGAACTTTGTGCCGCCGACTACCCTCACAACTCTACACAAGGCGTGAAACCTTCACGCCGCTCTTCAGGAGGCACGCATGAGTATTAAAAAGACAGCATCGGCTCATTGGGCAGGCGATCTTAAAACCGGCATCGGCTCCATCTCCACTGAAACCGGCGTATTGCGTGACGCGCCCTATGGCTTCAAGGCCCGATTTGAAGGCGGCAAAGGCACCAACCCGGAGGAACTGATCGGCGCCGCCCATGCCGGCTGTTTCTCGATGGCTTTATCAATGATTCTTGGCGATGCCGGACTCAAAGCCGACAGCATCGACACCACGGCCGAAGTCACGCTGGATCAAGTCGATGGGGGGTTTGCCATCACTGCCGTGCACTTAGTGCTCAAAGCCAAAGTGCCGGGTGCCACCCAAGAAAAATTCACCGAATTGACCACCAAGGCTAAAGAAGGCTGCCCGGTATCGAAGGTCCTCAACGCAAAAATCACCCTCGACGCGACCTTGCTGAGCTGATTGGACATGTCGCCATCGGCCCGCCTGCTGTGGCGCGGGCCGATGACGACATGGCTTGCGATGCCTTGGATCAGTCATAAATGTTGCAAAATGTGATCGAATGAGCCGCATTGGCGTCAACCTATGACGTTGCATTTTGCTATCAAGGGAGTCTCACCATGAAACGTATTGCTCTGGCTGTCATCTGTAGCGCCTTGGCCACTTCAGTATGGGCAGCACCCAAGCCTTGCGATGAATTGAAAGCGGAGATCGAGGCCAAGATCCAAGGCAACAATGTGCCCTCTTACACGCTTGAAATCGTGAGCAATGAAGAGGTCCACGATCAGAACATGGTGGTCGGGACATGCGAAAACGGCACCAAAAAAATCATCTACCAAAAGAACGACAATTGATTGCTACGGCAAGCAGTTGACCTGCCGCTCTTGTGCCAACACCTTGCCCTCGGCGCTGTAGAGCCGGGCGTAGGCGTTGAACCCCAAAGAGCGCGCTTGCAAACGGTAGCGCTGGCCAGGCTGGAAATCGGCGTAATTGAGCGTGATGTAGCACAGCCGTTCTTGTGGGTTACTGAACTGGCTCATGCCCCCGATAAACACCTCGTAATCAAAGCGCACCATCAGCTCATGGCTACCCGGTGAAACCTGAAAATAGCGGCCGTCGGTCATGCGTTGATGATCCAGGCGTTCAGCCATCACCAGCTTGCCGGTTTGCGTTTCGAGGTCAACCCACGCCAGGTTCGGGTCCGGCTTGGGCAGTGGCGTACTGACACACGCACTCAGCAGGCAAGCCATCCCCAGCAACAAATACGTGCGCATAGTCATTTTCCATGAGGGATTGAAGTGCCAGCATAGCGCCGATCCGCAATGCTGTGGCGTGCAGCCCTGCTCAGGCGCTAGGCTTGCGGCAGTCTTCTTCTGGATTGTTGTATGACACCACTTGCTCGCCGTGTGCTGACCCTCGTTGCACTGGCCTTACTCAATGGCTGCTCCAGCCTGGGCTACTACTCGCAACTGGCCAGCGGCCAACTGCACGTTTTGCAGACCCGCGAACCGGTGGCCGCGGTGATCGCCGACCCTCAACGCCCTGCTGCCCTGCGTCAACAACTGGTCAAAGCCCAGGCAGCACGCACCTTTGCCAGTCAACACTTGCACCTGCCAGACAACCCGAGCTATCGCGTGTACGCCGACCTCAAGCGGCCCTATGTGGTGTGGAACGTGTTCGCCACGCCCCCGTTTTCACTCAACCCTGTGACCCATTGCTTCCCGATTGCCGGGTGCGTGGCCTACCGTGGTTATTACTCAGTGGGCGGCGCGCGGGGAGAAGCCGCCCTGCAAAGCCAACAAGGCATGGACGTATTTGTGGGGGGCGTTGAAGCGTACTCAACGCTGGGCTGGTTTGATGACCCCATCCTCAACACCATGCTCAATTGGGGCGATGAGCGCCTTGCCAGCGTGATCTTTCACGAACTGGCGCACCAGCGTTTCTATGTCAAAGACGACACTGAATTCAATGAGTCCTTCGCCACCTTCGTCGAGCAGGAGGGCACCCGCCAATGGCGTGCCCGGCAAGGCTTGCCTTCGCCAGATATGCGCGCAGTGCAGCAACGTGATCAATTCATTGGCCTGGTGCTGCAAACCCGACAACGTTTGCAGCAGCTTTACGAACAGCCATTAACAGCCCCGCAAATGCGCCAGCGTAAAGCTGAAGAGTTTGAGCGAATGCGCGAAGCCTACCGTCAGTTACGTGATCAGCAGTGGAGTGGTAACACACGCTTTGACGCGTGGGTCTATGCCCCCATGAATAACGCCAAGTTGCTGCCTTTTGGCCTCTACGATCAATGGGTCCCTGCTTTTGCAGCACTATTCAAAAAAAGCACGAGCGACTGGCCAACGTTCTATACCGAGGTAGAACACCTCGCAAAGCTGCCCGCTGAGCGGCGCAAGGCGGCATTACGCCAGTTATCTAACACCCCCTGAAAAGCCTGCTCACACACTGCGTTCAGATTAAACACACGCCCCTACAAAGCAGGTAGTGATCACGAGCGTATGTGCTTTATCCGCTGACATCTTTGTAACTCGCAAAACGACGCCATTTCAGACACAACCTGTCGGCGGCCGCTTCGCCCCCCGTTTTTTAGCTGTGCCGTACCCCCAAAACACAGTCGATTCGCGGTAGCACTGTATGACATGTTGCTGAATCTGACTTTTAGTCTGTGCCTCACGGATGGTGGCTATCTCGCCACGCTCAACACAGACAGGAAGTTTGCACGTGAATGACAGCAACCCGCTTTTACAACCCCATAATCTCGTCAACTATGCACACATTAGGCTTGAGCACCTCAAGCCTGCCATCACGCGGATCCTTGACGAAAATCGCAGCGCTGTAGAACTCATCATTTCAAGTCAGGCACAGACGCCTACGTGGAGCGGCTTGGTACTGGCTATGGACGCACTGAGCGCTCGCGTGGATGACGCCTCAAATGTGCTGGTCACCTTGGCCCTAATCCCCCAAACGGATGACTGGCAGGCCATCGCCAGCGAGTGCTGGACCCTCATCAGCGACTGGCACGTTGAAGTGACCCAAAGCCTGGGGCTATTCAAGGCTTACCAGACATTAGCGATGGGGGCTGCCGCGCAGCATTTATCGCCTGCCGCAAAGACATTACTGGCGAAAAAGATCAACGCGTTTAACGCCGCAGGCCTAAACCTTGCGGACGACCAAAAAACAGCCTTGATAACCCTCAACGAACACATCCAGTCACTTGAACACACGTTCTTCACCAACGTGCAGGTGGCCAGCAGAGCCTGGAGCAAACTGATCTCTGACGAGTCCCTGTTAGCCGGGCTGAGCCAGCCTCTCAAAAATAAACTCGCACTCAAAGCCATAGCGACCGGGCGCGAAGGCTGGTTACTGACGCTGGACGAAGAGGCGATTTACAACGATGTCATGGCGCAGTGTGAAAACCGGGCGCTGCGTCAGGAACTGTTAACGGCTTATAGCTGCCGCGCTTCGGATCATGGCCCCATGGCAGGTCACAACGACAATGGGCCTATCCTTGAGCAACTCTTGGAGCGGCGTCATCACAAAGCTCACCTGTTGGGCTACGACAATTACGCCCAGTTGAGCTTGCAAACAAAGATCGCCACGTCGACTGAACAGGTTATGGGCTTTTTAAAATCAAACAATGCACATAAAAAGCCGCAACTCGCTGCACAGATGCCGTCGCTGAAGGCATTAGCCAGTTCGTTGGGGTATTCGACGCTCCAGGCGTGGGACTACCCTTATGTGGCTCATCGACTAAGCGCGCAACTGTCCGGCATGTCTGACGCCGAACTACAGGCTTATTTTCCTTTCAACCATGTGCTTGACGGCTTGATCCTGATCGTCCAGCGACTGTTTGACATTCAATTGGTCGCGCAACTCAGCTTCAGTACTTGGCATCACGATGTGATGCTGTTCGAAGTCCGGGATAAACACACCCTGCTTGGGCACATTTATATCGATCCCTTCTTTCGCGAACCCAAGGCAGATGGCTGCTGGACCCAAGCAGCGCGTGACCGCCGTATCGATGCACAAGGCAACGTCATATTGCCCGTGGCCATTTTCCATGGAAACTTCTCGCCTGCCAGTGACACCACACCGTGCTTGTTAAGCCCCTTGCAGCTGCGCATGTTGTTTCATGAATTTGGCCATTGCCTGCAACAGGTTCTGACGCTCAGCGATGTGCGCGAACTGTCGAGCATCCTGCACATGGGTAAAGATGCCAGCGAGTTCGCAGGAAAGATGCTGGAGCAATGGTGCTTGTCACCTGCTTGTCTGCTGTGGATTTCACGTCACTATCAAACAGCCAAAGCCCTTAGCAGTGAGCAGGTTGGACGGCTGCTGGATGCGAGAAAAGTAACCGCGGCCCTAGAGACCGCCACCGAACTGCTCCGCTCGCAGTTTGATTTTGAGGTGCACCTAAGCGTTGGCGACGGACGTACCGTGCAGCAAGTGTTACGCCATGCAAGGACTGAAGCCCTGCCCTTGGGCTGGCCAGAAAACGATCAATTCGCCAATACATTCGATTACATGGTCACAGGCTATGAAGCGGGCTATTACACCTATGAGTGGGCTGAAAGCCTGGCACAGAAAGTGTTCACCAAGTTCGAGAACGACGGTATTTTCAACCAAAATACAGGTCAAGCCTTCAGGGATGCATTTTTCTCTCCGGGGGACGAGCGCTCGCTCCTTGAGTCCTTTGAGCACTTCATGGGAGCACCCGCCAAGGGGTTCTGATGCAATGTGTCTCCTTGTCAGAAAGCAGGTATTACGCCTTGGTGGGCTTCAACGCGTTCAAAACCACGCACAAAGCAAACGGGCGAGTGCTGCAAGCACCACTGCTCAAAGCAGAACGCAGTTTAGGAATGTCGGCATTCATCATGTAGTTGGCCCCGTCCTTGTAATGCGAGTTGTCACCAAAGCCGCCTTGCGTCATCTCTTTCAGGGCGTCTTCCTTGCTCCAGTCCTGCACCACCACGCGATACATCGCAGACATCAAGCCCGTGCGGTCAGCGCCATGCTTACAGTGCATTAGCACTGGGCCTTGCGCCTGAGCAGTCTGAATAGCGCGCAGGGCCGACAACACATCTTCGTCGTCCACATGGTTCGTGCGATACGGCAACTGCACCTGGTTGACGCCGGGCGTTTTCAACCAGGTGCTATCAGCCTCGGGCAAAAAATTGATCACGGTCGCAATGTGCAGCGTTTCCAGCAGGGGCTGGGCAGCGCTGTCGGGCAATGCGCTGCGGTACAGCGTGGGAGACATTTGATACAGGTTGTACTGCGTGGCAACGGATTGCGCCCATTGTTGCGGCCGTAGCATCGGACGTTCATCCGCCTGAGCCTGTGGCTGTGATCCAAGCATCAGGAAGGTCAGGCACAACCCAGGGAAAATCCGTTTTTTCGCCATATCAGTTCGACCGCTTTTATAGGGATCAGGGAAAGTACGGCGAGCGTGCGTTAAACCGGATAAAAACTCCGTGAGCCATTTGTCAAAAATTCGTCATGGTGCAAACACTTAAAATCAATTGGCCATGGGTGCGGCAAAATTACGCACGAAACGGTTCATCAAGGCGAATGGCCTGTTAGAATTTGTAACCAATTTTTGCCTGCGTGTTTTTTTTAGGTTGTTTTCGACCCCGTACCGCCTGCCAAAACGAGAAGCTGCCCATGAGCAGCTGTAATCCGTGACTGCCTGATGAGGTGCCTCATGTCTGAGCAAGACAACCCGCGGCGTGAGTTTCTGCGCAAAACCCTGACCCTGATTCCTGTTGTAACGGTGGCCAGCACCAGCCTTGGCGGCTCTGTGCTCATGGCCACCTCCAACGCTGACGCACAGACCGCTTCCTCGGCTGAGGGCCGCACGCCGGCGCCCGGCAAAGCCTATGAACCGACATATTTCACCGCTGAAGAATGGGCGTTTGTGAATGCTGCCGTGGCGCGTTTGATCCCGGCCGACGAACAAGGCCCCGGTGCTCTGGAAGCAGGCGTGCCGGAATACATCGACCGCCAAATGAACACACCTTATGCCAGCGGCGCGCTGTGGTTCATGCAAGGCCCGTTCAATGCTGACGCCCCTGCCGAGATGGGCTGGCAGAGCAAACTGGTGCCCAACCAGATTTATCGCCTGGGCATTGCCGCTACGGATGAGCACTGCAAAAAGGTACATGGTTCAGTATTTGCTGGCCTAGACAGCGCTACCCGAGACGAAGTACTCAAACAGCTGGAAGCAGGCGCCCCGCAATTTGAGAGTGTCCCGGCCAAGATGTTCTTTAGCTTTTTGCTGCAAAACACCAAAGAAGGCTTTTTCTGCGACCCGATTCACGGGGGCAACAAAGGCATGGTCGGCTGGACCTTGATCGGCTTTCCCGGCGCGCGCGCTGATTTCATGGACTGGGTTGAACGCAACGAACCATACCCCTTCCCGGCAGTCTCCATTCGCGGCGAGAGGGCTTGAGCATGACCACCGTAATGAAAAAAGTTGATGCAGTTATCGTCGGTTTCGGCTGGACCGGCGCGATCATGGCCAAAGAGCTCACCGAAGCAGGACTGAACGTTGTCGCCCTTGAACGCGGCCCGATGCAGGACACTTACCCGGATGGCAACTACCCGCAAGTAATCGACGAACTCACTTACAGCGTTCGAAAAAAACTCTTTCAAGACGTATCGAAAGAAACTGTCACCATCCGCCACAGCGTGAATGACGTCGCTTTGCCTAATCGCCAGTTGGGTGCCTTCCTCCCCGGCAACGGTGTGGGCGGGGCGGGTTTGCATTGGTCGGGGGTGCACTTTCGTGTTGACCCGATTGAGTTGCGCATGCGCAGCCATTACGAAGAGCGTTACGGCAAACACTTTATCCCCAAGGACATGACCATCCAGGACTTCGGCGTGAGCTATGAAGAGCTGGAGCCGTTCTTCGATTACGCCGAAAAAGTGTTCGGCACCTCGGGTCAGGCATGGACGGTAAACGGTCAATTGGTCGGCGAAGGCAAAGGCGGCAACCCGTATGCGCCGGATCGCTCGCATCATTTCCCGCTGGAGTCGCAGAAAAACACCGTTTCTGCACAGCTGTTTCAGAAGGCCGCCAACGAGGTTGGCTACAAGCCCTACAACCTGCCTTCAGCCAATACTTCCGGGCCGTACACCAACCCCTACGGCGCGCAGATGGGGCCGTGCAACTTCTGCGGTTTTTGCAGTGGCTACGTCTGCTACATGTATTCCAAAGCATCGCCCAACGTAAACATCCTGCCTGCGCTCAAGCAGGTGCCTAATTTCGAACTGCGCCCCAACGCCCACGTGATTCGCGTGAACCTAGACAACACCAAGACCAAAGCCACGGGCGTGACGTACATCGACGCATTGGGCCGCGAAATCGAGCAGCCTGCCGACTTGGTGATTTTGGGTGCGTTCCAGTTCCACAACGTGCGTTTAATGCTGCTCTCCGGGATCGGTAAACCCTACGACCCGATTACCAATGAAGGGGTGGTGGGCCGTAACTTTGCCTACCAGAACATGGGCACGATCAAGGCGTACTTCGACAAACACGTGCACACCAACAACTTCATCGGCGCTGGCGGTAATGGCGTGGCCATCGATGACTTCAACGCCGATAACTTCGATCACGGCCCCCACGGTTTTGTGGGCGGTTCGCCGATGTGGGTCAACCAGGCAGGCAGTCGCCCGATTGCCGGTACGTCCAACCCGCCCGGCACCCCGGCGTGGGGCAGCGCCTGGAAAAAGGCCACAGCCGATTACTACACGCATCAGGTCTCAATGGACGCTCACGGTGCGCATCAGTCTTACCGCGGTAACTACCTTGATCTCGATCCGGTTTACCGCGACGCCTACGGCCAGCCACTGCTGCGCATGACGTTCGACTGGCAAGAAAACGACATCAAAATGAACCGTTTCATGATGGAAAAGATGGGCAAGATCGCCGAAGCGATGAACCCGAAAGCCATCGCCTTGATCGGTAAAAAAGTCGGTGACCATTTCAACACGGCGTCCTACCAGACCACTCACCTCAACGGTGGCGCAATCATGGGCACCGACCCCAAAACCAGTGCCCTGAACCGCTACTTGCAGAGTTGGGATGTGCATAACGTGTTTGTGCCAGGCGCCTCGGCGTTCCCACAAGGTTTGGGCTACAACCCGACAGGCTTGGTGGCTGCGTTGACGTACTGGTCAGCCCGGGCGATTCGTGAGCAGTACCTGAAAAACCCCGGCCCACTGGTTCAGGCATAAGGAGCGATGACCATGAAAACATTTGTTATCGCCATCTTGGCCCTGTTGGGCAGCACTGCGGCAATGGCCGCCCAAGACAGCGCGCATGCACTGATCCAGCAAGGTGAATACCTAGCGCGCGCCGGTGACTGCGTGGCCTGCCACACCGCAAAGGGGGGCAAGCCATTCGCCGGAGGCCTGGCGATGGAAACCCCGATTGGCCTTATTTACTCGACTAACATCACACCCGATAAAAGCGGTATCGGCGATTACAGCTTTGAAGACTTCGACAAAGCCGTGCGTCATGGCATCGCTAAAAACGGCAGCACGTTGTACCCGGCGATGCCTTATCCGTCCTACGCGCGGGTCAATCAGGCTGACATGCAAGCGCTGTATGCCTACTTCATGAGCGGTGTTAAACCCGTCGCGCAAGAGAATCAGGCCGTGGATATTCCGTGGCCGATGAGCATGCGCTGGCCGCTGGCCATGTGGCGCTGGATGTTTGCGCCTGCGGTTGAAGATTTCACACCCGTGGCCCAGCAAGACCCTGTGGTCAGCCGCGGTGCGTATCTGGTGGAGGGCCTTGGCCACTGCGGCGCATGCCACACGCCACGCGCACTGACCATGCAGGAAAAAGCCCTGAGCGCTACCGATGGCAGCACCTTCCTGTCAGGCAGTGCGCCCCTGGAAGGCTGGATCGCGAAGAACCTGCGCGGCGATCATAAAGATGGGCTGGGCAGTTGGAACGAAGCGCAACTGGTGCAGTTCCTGAAAACCGGTCGCAGTGATCGCAGTGCAGTTTTCGGTGGCATGAGTGACGTGATCGTGCACAGCATGCAGTACATGTCTGAAGCTGACTTGACCGCTATCGCACGCTACTTGAAGTCATTGCCTGCTGTTGACTCGGCTGACAAGCCGCATCAGTACGATCCGGCCGTGGCAGATGCCTTGTGGAACGGTGACGACAGCAAACGCGGCGCAGCGGTGTATATCGATAACTGTGCGGCGTGCCATCGCACTGACGGCAACGGCTACACCCGTGTATTCCCGGCCTTGGCCGGCAATCCTGTGTTGCAGTCTGATGACCCGACCTCCTTGATTCATATCGTGCTCAAGGGCGGAACATTACCGGCAACGCACACGGCGCCTTCGACCTTCACCATGCCGGCTTTTGACTGGCGTTTGTCAGATCAGGAAGTGGCGGATGTGGTGAATTTCATTCGCACCAGTTGGGGCAACCAGGCGGGTGAAGTCAAGGCAACGGATGTGAAGGGTTTACGTTCGGAAAAGTGAGGCGCAAACCCTTACCCCTTCGCTACCCGCTGACTGCTTAGACCAACCCTCCATTCGCTCGCAGCACTTGCCCGTTGACCCAGTCAGCGGCAGTGCTGACCAGAAATGAGACGATGCGGGCGATGTCTTGCGGCTGGCCCAAACGCTCCAGCGGCGGCATTTTAGCGAATGCCTGGATTTGCTCCTCGGTCTTGCCCTGCAAGAACAGCTGCGTGGCCACTGGTCCCGGTGCAATGGCGTTGACCGTGATCTGCCGTCCGCGCAGCTCTTTGGCAAACACCTGGGTCAGTGATTCGACGGCGGCCTTGCTCGCGATGTACACCGCATAACCCGGCAGGTTCATACCCACGGTGCTGCTCGAAAAATTCACAATGCGTCCCCCGCTGTTCAGCCGCGTAGCCGCCTCACGCAGGGTATTAAACGTGCCTTTGGTGTTGATATTGAAAGTCTGGTCGTACAGCTCGTCGCTGTGTTGTGCCAACGGCATCACGGTGAGCATGCCCGCGTTGTTGATCAGCACATCCACCTTGCCCAGTTGCTGCTCGGTTTCAGTGAACAGGCGCGCCACGTCAGCGGCGTTGGCGACGTCTGCCTGCACGGCCATCGCTTTATGCCCGGCCTGGCGCAATTCAACCACCAGCGCAGAAGCTTCGCGGGCGCTGCTGACGTAGTTGATGGCGACGGCAAACCCTTCGCTGGCCAGTTGCCTGGCAATGAAGGCACCAATGCCGCGCGAGGCGCCGGTGATGATGACAACGCGCGTGGGTGTAGTGGTCATGGCAACACTCCAGAGTGGAAAAGGTGTGCCGCTAGATTCACAGTTCGGTTAGCGCAGATAAAGCCTCATAAATTAATACCAGTATTCTGAAATTCTAAACAATCCAGCGGTGTAGCCGCGCTTGCTCGCGACAAATCCTCGCAAGCAAGCAGGCGCGGGCACAGGTTATTTAGCCACCGGGCTTGGCTCCTTCGATTCTTTGATTTTGTACCAGGCCACATACAGCGCGGGCAGGAACAGCAACGTTAGCAAGGTTGCCGATATGATGCCGCCGATCATGGCGTAGGCCATCGGCCCCCAAAATACTTCGCGAGCGATAGGGATCATGCCCAGACTGGCTGCGGCTGCCGTGAGCAAGATCGGCCTGCGACGGTGCTCGGTGGCCTGTACCACGGCATGCCAAGGGTCGTAGCCATCACGTTCGAACTGATCGATTTGGGTGACCAGGATCACCGAGTTACGAATGATGATGCCCACCAGCGCCAGGATTCCCAGGATGGCCACAAAGCCCATCGGCGTGCCGGTTGGCACCAGCGCCAACACCACGCCGATCAGGCCCAGCGGCGCCACACTGGCCACCAAAAACATCTTCTGCACGCTCTGCAACTGAATCATCAAGAAGGTCGCCATCAAAAACAG
This sequence comes from Pseudomonas weihenstephanensis, assembly GCF_016812185.1. Lineage (NCBI taxonomy): Bacteria > Pseudomonadati > Pseudomonadota > Gammaproteobacteria > Pseudomonadales > Pseudomonadaceae > Pseudomonas > Pseudomonas weihenstephanensis. Next base: position 397,824 of record NZ_JAAEBV010000002.1, read on the forward strand.
CATCAACGGCACCACCCTGGCGATCGGGCCTTGCGCCTTGGCGCTTTCCTCAACCGTGCCGCCGGTTTGCAGCGTATATCCGTGCGGCAAGTTGGCCGCGAACTTCTCGATCTCGGGTTTGAGATCCGCGACCAGATCGGTGGGTTGCAGGCTGCCGCGCACCGAAGCCTTGAGTGTCAGGGTCGGAATGCGGTCACGGCTCCAGATCAACGGTTGCTCCAGTTCGTAGCGTACGGACGCAAAAGCCAACAACGGGATGGATGTCCCGCTCGGGGTGGTGATTTGCAGGTTGAGCAAGGTTTCAGGGCTGCCGCGTTCGCTGCCCACCGCCCGGCCCACGATGTTGATCAGGTAGATGTTGTCTTTGACCTGGCTGACGGCCGCCCCCGTGACAATGCTGTTCATCACATGAGCCACATCTTCGGACGACAAACCGTATTGGCGTGCTTTGTCTTGCGCGATATCGATGCGCAACACTTTGCCCGGTTCGTTCCAGTTGAAGTTTATTTCACCGACATTTGGATTGGCGTCCAGCACCGTGGCCAGATCAATCGCCTGCTTGCGCACTTGGTCAATGTTGGGGCCGCTGACGCGGTATTGCAGCGGCTGCCCCACCGGAGGCCCCAGCTCAAGGGTATGCACGAATGTGCCCACACCGACAAAGTCATCACGCAGGCGTTTGTTCAAGCGCTCCATCAAGGCATCGCGATTTTCCAGGCCGGTGCTGACGATAACCAACTGTGCAAAGAACGGGTTTTGCAGTTGTTGGTCCAGCGGCAAGTAAAAACGAATGGCCCCTTCGCCGATGTAACTGCTCCAACGCACGATGTCCGGGTCGCCCTTGAGGGTTTGCTCGAACCGTTGGGTGACTTTTAAGGTCTCCTCGATGGATGCGTTTTGTGGCAGGTTCAAATCCACCAGAATTTCGGGGCGGTCCGAGGACGGAAAAAACTGGTTTTGCACCAGTCCCAAGCCAAACACCGAGAGCACGAACATCAGTACCGTGGCACCAATGGTCATCCAGCGATGACGCATGCACCACAGTAAACCGGTGTCGAAGGCATGGGCCAGTCGCCCCGGTTTTTCTGGTTTGGGTTTGACCTTGGTGCTCAGGATATGCACGCCCAGCACCGGCGCAAACAGCACGGCCACCACCCACGACACCAGCATCGCCACGGCAATCACTGCGAACAGGGTGAAGGTGTACTCCCCCGCCGAGCTGTTGTTGAGGCCGATGGGCACGAAGCCTGCAACGGTCACCAGGGTGCCGGTGAGCATGGGGAAGGCCGTGGAATGATAAGCAAATGTCGCTGCCTCCTCTTTGCTTTCGCCCATTTCAAGTCGTGTGATCATGACCTCCACCGTGATCATGGCGTCATCCACCAACAACCCGAGCGCGATGATCAGCGCACCCAGCGACACGCGCTGCATGGCGATGCCAGCAAACTCCATGAACACAAACACCAGCGCCAGCACCAGCGGGATCGAGATGGCGACGACCAGTCCCGCACGCAAGCCGAGGCTGATGAAGCTCACCCCCAGCACGATGATGACCGCTTCAAACAGTGCGCTGGTGAAGCCGCCCACGGCCACTTCAACCACCTGAGCCTGATCGGACACCATGTGCACATCCACGCCCACCGGCAGCTCGGCGGTGAGTTCGTCGATACGTTGATGCAGTTGTTTGCCGAAGGCTTGAATGTTGCCGCCATCGTTCATGGCAATCGCCAGGCCGATAGCCGGTTTACCGTTGTAATGGAACATGGGTGAGGCAGGGTCGACGTAGCCGCGAGTGATTTCGGCAACATCTGCCAGTCGATAAAAACGGTCGTTGACCCGCAGGTTGACGGCCTCAAGGTCTTCGGTGGTTTGGAACTGGCCCGAGGTGCGCACCGACATGCGCTCCGGCCCCGCTTCGATCACCCCCGCCGGGGTGACGGCGTTTTGCGCTTGCAGGCTTTCGAGCACGTGTTGCTGGTCAAGGCCCAAGGCGGCCAGTTTGCGGGTGGAGAAATTCAGATAGAACGTTTCGTCCTGCTCACCAATGGTCGTCACCTTGCCGCGATTGGGCACGTCACGAACGCCGGTGCGCACGTGTTCCACGTAATCGCGCAATTGGCGCATGGTAAAGCCGTCGCCGGTGAAGGCATAGATTGTGCCGTACACGTCTCCGAATTCATCGTCGAATCCCGGGCCTTGAATGCCCTGAGGGAAATCGCCACGAATGTCATCGATCTTCTTGCGAACCTGATACCAGATCTGCGGGATGGCCTTGGCGTTTGTGGTGTCCTTGAGGAACACGAACACCGTGGACTCGCCTGGGCGGGTGTAGCTTTGCACGTAGTCGAGCGAGTCGAGCTCTTCGAGTTTTTTCTCGATGCGGTCGGTGACCTGAAGCCGGGTTTCATCGACCGTGGCACCCGGCCAGCGCGTCTGGATCACCATGGTTTTGATCGCGAAACTCGGGTCTTCGGCACGCCCCAGGTTCATGTACGAAAAAATCCCGGCGAGCACAGACACAAACATCAAATACCAGACAAACGACTGATGCTTCAGGGCCCACTCAGACAGGTTGAACTTCCCATTCATTGCGAGCTTTCCTTATCGAGTCTGACTTTCTGCCCGGGGGTGAGGCTGTTCACGCCGGCAATGACGACTTTGTCGCCTGGTTTGAGACCACCGGTCAGCAGTGCATTCTGGGTATCGCGACTGAGCACGGTCACATCCTGCGGGCTGACGCTTTGCGTCTGCGTGTCAATGACCCACACGCGGGTTTTGCCATCGACGTCCTGTAACGCGGTGACGGGCAACTCGAAGTGCTCGACAATCGGGGTGCTCACGGTCACGCTCACGGAGCTGCCCAAACGAAACGCGGGAGGGGTTTGGTCCAGTGTCAGCCGTGTACGACGGGTACGGGTGGCACTGTCGGCTTGCGGGGCGATTTCACGCACGTGAGCAGTGGTTTTGACATTGGGATCAAGCTGCCCCGCGACCTGAAATTCAATGCCTTTGGGCAGCGCCTCGGCCAAAGGACCGGGAAGATCGATCACCGCTTCCTTGATTTCGGGCCGCGCCAGAGTCACCACCTCTTCGCCGATGCTGACCACTTGGCCTGCTTCGGCTTTCCAGTCGGTAATGACCGCGTCATGGTCGGCGCGCAGGTTGCAGTAACTGAGTTGGTCTTGCGCCTGATTCACCGCAGCGACGGCCTGCTGCATCGAGGCAGCAGTGGTTTTGAGGTCAGCCTGAGCGGTGTCCAGTTGTGCTTGCGCGCCGACACCCCGGTCGAACAGTTCTTGCTGGCGGCGGGCGTTAGCCTGTGCGTTGATCAACTGTGCCTGCACTTTGGCCAAGTCGCCTTGGGCTGCGCGCAATTGGTTTTGCTGATCGGTCGGGTCCAGATTAGCCAGGATGTCCCCCTGTTTAACCACTGCGCCCACGTCGTAGAAGCGGCGCACGATGCGCCCCGGTACGCGGAAGCCCAAGGTGCTCTCGTAGCGGGCTTCGATATTGCCGGCAAAACGCCCAAGGTGCTCTGACCGTTCGGGCTGCACTACAACGTATAAGGCGGGGCGTACCGCTTGGGGGGGGAGATCTTCAGAGCAGCCGACCAGCAGTGCGGCAGCGAACGGCACTATCCACAAACACTTCATAGTTGGGCGCCCCCCTCAGGCGTGGGGGCAATTTCGACCCGCATGCCTGGGTTTAGCAGTTGCCCGCCTGCGACCACCACGTTCTCTCCGTCCTTGAGGCCTTCACTGATGATCACGCTACCGGTCAGATAACGCCCGACCTTGACCCGCTTCAGGTGCACGCTGTTTTTGTCGTCAACCAGCCAGACGGCAGGCTCACTGACGTCTTTGGTCAGTGCCGACCAGGGCAGTTCGATGCTGCGGCTGGCGGCCGGTGTGAGGTTAACGCTCACGATAGCGCCCAGATCCATGCCCTTGGGCAGCGCCTCCAGTTGCACTTTGATTTGCAGTGTGCCGCTTTGCGCTGCCACCGTTGGGGTGATTTCGCGGATCTTGCCGTTGACCTTGATGTGCGGATCACTCAGCAGCGTGACCTGCACCGTCGGGTCTTTGGGGGGGTCGATAAACAATGACTCGTAGACGTTAAACACCGCATCTCGAGCACCGTCGCGGGCCAAGGTAAAAATCGGCATGGTGGCCTGCACCACTTGCCCGACTTCGGCCTGGCGTGCAGTGATAACGCCCGACGCTTCGGCTTCAAGGTTGCTGTAACTCAGTTGTTCACGGGCATTGGCCAATTGCGCTTGCGCGGCCGCTAACGCGCTGTGTGCGCTACGCTGCGCAGCATTGGCCGCGTCGTATTCGCTTTGGCTGGTATAGCCTTTAGGCAGTAACTTTTGCTGGCGAATAAACGCGGCACGGGTTTGTACAACTTGCGCCTGCTGGGCATTGACGCTGGCCTGAGCGGTAGCAACCTGGATTTTCAAGTCTTTGGGGTCCAGACGCGCCAACACTTGATTGGCTTGAATGTGATCACCCACATCCACCGAGCGCTCGATGATTTTGCCGCCGACGCGAAATGAAAGTTGGGTTTCGACCCGCGCCTGAATGTCTCCGCTGAGCTGAATAGGCGGAGCAAACTCGCGTGTGCTGACTTGCTGCACATACACCCGTGGCGACAAAGGCTCTTGGGGGGCCTCTTTGCCGCACGCGGTGAGTAGCACCAACAGGCTCATGCCCAATACAACCTGACTTCGTGGACCAGCCATGCAGGCTCCTTTGCGTGATGCTGATTTAGCTGACGATACGACTGACAGCGTAGAACAGGGTTCAGTGTCTGTCGGGCTCTGCATACGAAACATCTGTAGTGATTGCCGAAGGCTGCGATATAAACACACAGCAGCCTGAGGCTGCGACTGGGTGCATAATTTCCGCATGTTTCCAAGAGGTCACAGATGCTAACAACCCTGGCGGTGGCCAACTACCGCTCCATTAAGCAGTTGGTAGTGCCTTTGGCCAGACTGAACCTGATCACCGGCCCCAATGGCAGTGGCAAATCCAATCTTTATCGTGCCCTGCGCTTGTTGGCCGAAACCGCCCAGGGCGGTGTGGTCAATGCCCTGGCCCGTGAAGGCGGCCTTACGTCCACATTCTGGGCAGGCCCCGAGGTGACCTCTCGGCGCATGAAGCAAGGCGAAGTGCACATCGAGGGCAACGTACGCAAGGAAACCTTGCGCCTGCGTCTGGGGTTTTCAGCCGTTGACTTCAGTTACGCGATCGTTATGGGCCTGCCGATCCCTGAGGGCTCAGCATTCACCCTAGACCCTCAAATCAAGCATGAAAGCATTTGGGCAGGTCCTTGTTACCGTCTCGCCAGCGAGCTGGTTGAGCGTAAAGGGCCCATGATCCGTGCTCGCGACGGTCGCAACTGGCAGGTACTGGCGCAACACACGCCGATGTTCGACAGTCTGTTCGATCAGGTTGGCAATTTGCACGCATCGCCCGAAGTCTTGCAATTGCGCGAGTCTATTCGGGGCTGGCGTTTTTACGATCACTTTCGCACCGACCCCGACGCGCCCGTGCGTCAACCGCAACTGGGCACACGCACACCGGTACTGCATCACGATGGCCGTGACCTGGCGGCAGCGCTGCAAACCATCCTTGAAATCGGCAAGGCTGAGGCCCTGCATGCGGCTATCAGCGACGCCTTTCCCGGCGCCAAACTGGCAATAGACAGCGAGCTTGGCGGGCATTTTTATATCGAGTTTTATCAGGAAGGGCTGCTGCGCCCGTTGTCAGCCGCCGAGCTGTCAGACGGCACCTTGCGCTATCTGTTACTCGTGGCTGCCCTGCTCACCCCGCGTCCGCCGACCATGATGGTGCTCAACGAACCCGAAACCAGCCTGCACCCTGACCTGCTGCCCGCGCTGGCGCGGCTGATTATCAATGCTTCGCAGCACACTCAGGTATGGGTTGTGTCCCATGCCCGCCGCCTGATCGCAGCGTTGCAGCAAGACCCGGAATGCAATTGCATCGTGCTGGAAAAAAACCTCGGCCAGACCGAAGTCGTCGGCCAACGCCTGCTGGATCAACCCGCGTGGTATTGGCCAGACAAATAAAAACGCCGACGCAGTGCAAGCCGTCGGCGTTTTCAGTGAAGCTGCGCAGGTTTAGAACGCTGGCAGCACAGCACCTTTGTATTTTTGAGCAATGAACGCTTTCACTTCAGGGCTGGTCAGGGCTTTGGCCAGTTTCTGGATGGCGTCGCTGTCTTTGTTGTCTGGGCGTGCAACCAGGAAGTTCACGTAGGGCGAGTCAGCGCCTTCAATGATCAACGCGTCGGTGGCCGGGTTCAGGCCCGCCTCCAGCGCGTAGTTGGTGTTGATCATGTCCAAATCAACCTGATCCAGAACACGAGGCAGCATGGCGGACTCAAGCTCCTTGAACTTGAAGTTGTGCGGGTTTTTAGCGATGTCCTTGGGTGTGGCGACAGCGTTTTTCGGGTCTTTCAACTCGATCAGGCCGGCCTTTTGCAGCAGGATCAACGCACGGCCGCTGTTGCTGCCCTCGTTCGGGATCGCAATGGTGGCGCCGTCTTTGAGTTCGCTCAAAGATTTAACTTTCTTCGAATAACCACCGAACGGTTCAACATGAACGCCGATCACGGTCACCAGATCAGTGCCTTTACCTTCATTGAAGCTTTTGAGGTACGGCAGGGTCTGGAAGTAGTTGGCGTCCAGGCGCTTTTGATCGACTTGCACGTTGGGCTGCACGTAGTCAGTGAAGACCTTGATTTCCAGATCCACGCCTTCTTTGGCGAGGGTCGGTTTGATCAGTTCAAGGATTTCAGCGTGGGGAACCGGGGTCGCGGCGACCACCAGTTTCTCGTTAGCCTGTGCCAGGCCTGCCGTCAAAGCAGCCGCCAGTGCGGTAAACAACAGAACCTTTTTCATGCAATGCCCCTAGTGCGAGTGACCGTTCGGATGACGGTTTTTATGGGAAGACGCTGCGGACAATACCGAGATTCTTTATTCCCGAACAATAATATTTATTCAGCTTCTTATTCCATTTTGTTCACTTGCAAGTCGCCACTCTTTAAAGCAGGTTTTTAAGCGCTGCCAGCTCCTGCGCCGTCGCCCCTTTGATAAACAAGGCGATCTGGCTCAGTGCATCCGGCAGATTCAAGTGCTCGGGTTCAATCTCCTCCCCCGTACTCACCAACAACGCAAAATGGATCACGTTCTCCAGCTCGCGGGTGTTGCCCGGCCAGCTGTGGCGCTCCAGTACCCGTTGGGCGCGCTCGCTGATAAACGGCACGGCGAGGTTCAGTCGCTGGCTGTAGATGCCCAAAAAGTATTCAGCCAACGACAAAATATCCCCCGGCCGCTCGCGCAACGCGGGCAAGTCCAGTCGCCCTTCGCTTAAATAGTGATACAGCCGTTCGTGGAACTTGCCCGCTGCCACAGCCTGCGCCAGATCGATGCTGGTGGCCGCGACTAAGCGCACATCCACCGGACTCGGTTGATGCGCGCCCACGCGGGTAACTTCATGGGTTTCCAGCGCGGCCAATAACTTGGTCTGAATGGCCAGTGGCAAGTCCCCGATTTCATCCAGGTACAAGGTGCCGCCATTGGCCGATCCGAACCACCCGGCGCGGCTGCTGGCCGAGCTGCTGTGGGCGCCGGCAGCGTATCCAAACAACTCGGCGTCGGCATACGTCGGGCTGATCGCCCCGCAGTTGACCGATACAAACAAGCCGGTGCGGTCGCTGGCGCGGTGAATGTGACGGGCGAGCAACTCTTTGCCGCTGCCGGTTTCGCCACGGATCAGCACGGGCAGCGCACGCGGCGCCAACAGCTCCAGATCGTTACGCAGTTGGCGTGAACGCGGGTCGACAAACACCAGCGCCTTGGCGCGAATGCTGAGCGGGCTTTTTTCAGCGTCGGGAAAGGTCAGCAGCGGCTGACCAAAGGTTTCATTCAGGCTCATGGCAGGCTCCCGCCCGCCGCCGAAGGGTGGGCGCGGGCGTTACAAATAATTCACGCGCGTCGCAGGGCGTCGTGCTCGATGCGGGTTTGCAGGCGATACAGGAAGGCGAAGCCTTGCTCCCAGCGCTGATGCCCGGACTTGACGTTGATGTGGCCAGCACCGCTGATAATTCCGACTTCGGCGCCCCAGTTGCGAGCAAATTCCAACGCCCGCGGGGCGCTGACAGCGGCGTCGTTGTCGGAACTGACAATCTGGCTCGGGAACGGCAAAACGCTCGTCGGGATGGGTGCAAAGTTGCGCAGGGCAGGCGCGCAGGCAGGCCGTTCGACATCGGCCGGGGCCACCAAAAGCGCGCCGCGTACCTGGCTTAACAGGCTGGCGGGGGCGCGTTCGGCCCAATGAGCCACGGTGATGCACCCCAGGCTGTGTGCGATCACAATCACCGGCGTGCTGTCGGCCGCAATGGCTTCGGCCAGCGCCGCAATCCAGTCTTCGCGCCGTGGCGTCAACCAGTTGGCCTGCTCCACACGGGCACCGTTGGGCAGGCTGTTCTGCCAGTGGGTTTGCCAATGATCGTCGGCAGAACCTTGCCAGCCCGGCACTATCAAATAGCGAATCGACTCGTTGCCCATGGGTGTGCGCCTCCTGCTTTGTGTGCGTTACCGGGCCAGTATAGGGAGGGTTTTTAGATTCGCTAAGGAATAAGAAGCTATTTATTAATAACCAAAAAGCCAGTAAAGCCCGTATCTGCTGAAACGGACCCCACCTGATGTCGGGGATTGGGATAAAAATCTGCGGGCGACATTACAGCCCGCAGCACCTGTGTAACTTCAAGCGGCGTAGCGCAATTTACAGCGCAAATGGCAACTGGATGCTGACCTTTTGGTGAGCGGCCAACCGCTGTTCAAACTCGCCAGGGTCATGAATCAGCACGTCTTGGCCGGCAAAGGCGTGTGCGGCGATCAAGCGCGATAGCCAGAAGCGCACACAGGCGACGCGCAACAAGGTGGGCCACAGCTCGGCCTCGCTGGCCGTAAATGGGCGCAAGGCCGCATAAGCACCCAGCAAGGCGCGGGCACGTGGGGCGTCGATGTTGCCTGCGTCGTCCGCGCACCAATCATTCAGGGCAATGGCCACGTCGTACAGCATCGGGCCTGAGCAGGCGTTGTAAAAGTCGATCAGCCCGGTCAGGTGTGTCCCTTCAAACATGGCGTTATCGCGAAACAGGTCACCGTGCAAATTAGCCCGTGGCAGCGCCAAAATGTGCGCTTTGCGCGCGGTCATTTCGTCGAGCGCTTTTTGCAGCAGGTCGGCGGATTCGGGGGCCAGGTCCGCTTTCAGCGCAGGGCCTTCGGCCAGCATCCAGTCCAGTCCACGGTCGGTTCGGCGCTCCAGCACTTTGTCACGGGTCGCTAAATGCAGATGCCCGAGCAATTCACCCACTTGCGTGCAGTGCTGAGCGTTGGCGAGGCGAATGTGCTTGCCCGCCAGACGTGGTTGCAGCAGCGCGGGCTTGCCTTTCAATTCGCGCAGGGCCTGCCCGTCTTGGGTGCGCAGCGCATAGGGCACGGGTAAATCCGCGTCGTGCAGCACATCCAGCAGTTCAATAAAGAACGGCATTTCATTGATAGGGCCACGTTCAACCAGAGTCAGGACGTATTCGCCCTTCTCCAGGCTAATGAAATAGTTGGTGTTTTCGCTACCCGCGGCGATCCCCTGAAAATCCAGCAGACGGCCAAGCCCATAAGGTGCAAGAAAGGTTTCCAGCTCGGGACGAGCCAGTTGCGTGAAAACAGACATGGTTTAAAACTGCCAGTACGGGCGCCGCAGGCGTGCGGCGCCGATTAAAGTTAAGACGCTACTTCCATTCGAAGATTTTCCACGAAGGAATCAGCATATCCGGCTGGTCGGAGCGGATGAAATTGGCATCAGTACCATCAGCACGCACTAAAAAGTACGGCGGCGCTCCTTTTGGGGTGACCTTGATGGCATATAGGAAACCGTTTTGACGGTACTCCTGAATGGTTTTATCGCCTTCCGTGCGAATGGTGACCTCTGGCTCCGCGCCAGGTGCGTCATCGGCCGCAAAGGTTACCAGCGGAATGGCTGCAATCAAGCCGGTGAGCAACAGGCGATTAAGTGTGCGCATGATAACCTTGTCCCTTTGTCGTCATTGGTCCGGACATTCTAGCGCCGGACTCGCCGAAAAGGTTGATCCTGCTCATGAGCCAAGCCCCCCTCGTCCTGGTGGACGGTTCTTCATATCTGTATCGCGCTTTCCACGCGCTGCCACCGCTGACCACGTCCAAGGGCCTGCCGACAGGTGCCGTGAAGGGCGTGCTGAATATGCTGAAAAGCCTGCGCAAGCAGTATCCGGACAGCCCCTTTGCGGTCGTTTTCGATGCCAAGGGCGGTACATTTCGTGATGACATGTACGCCGAATACAAAGCTAATCGTCCCAGCATGCCCGATGACATGCGCGTGCAGATCGAGCCTTTGCATGCCAGCGTGATAGCGCTGGGCTTCCCGTTGCTGTGCGTTGAGGGCGTTGAGGCCGACGATGTGATCGGTACGCTGGCGCGCAGCAGCGCAGCAGCCGACCGCCCGGTGGTGATCTCGACCGGCGACAAGGACATGGCGCAACTGGTCGATGGCCACATCACGCTGGTTAACACCATGACCGGCAGTGTGCTGGACATTGAAGGCGTCAAAGAGAAGTTCGGCGTTTCGCCGGAGCAGATCATTGATTACCTCGCACTGATGGGCGACTCGTCCGACAACATCCCTGGCGTGCCGGGCATTGGGCCGAAGACAGCATCTGGCTTGCTGGTAGGTGTAGGCGGCGGCCTGGTGGACTTGTACGAGAAGCTCGATATCGTGCCGACGTTACCGATTCGCGGCGCTAAAAATTTGCCGGCCAAACTCGAAGAACACCGAGAAATGGCATTTTTGTCGTATCAATTGGCCACGATCAAAATTGATGTGCCACTGGATATCGGCCTTGACGACCTGCACCTCAAGGCCCCGGATTGTGAAAAGCTGATTGAGCTGTACACCGAACTGGAATTCAAAAGCTGGATTGCCGACGTCGAGCGTGAAGCCAAGCGTGCCGGGCAGGTGATTACGCAAGAAGCGCCGGTGGTGGCTGAAGCTAAATCACAGTACGAAACCCTCCTCGATCAGGCCCGTTTCGATGTGTGGCTGAAGAAGTTGCAGGCCGCCAAGCTGATCGCCTTTGACACCGAGACCACCGGGCTGGACGCTCAGCAAGCACAACTGGTAGGCATATCGTTCGCAGTCAAACCGGGCGAGGCAGCCTACATTCCGCTGACGCATTCCTACATGGGCGTGCCCGAGCAGTTGGACCGGGACACGGTGTTGCTCGCGCTCAAGCCCCTGCTTGAAGACCCGAACAAAGCCAAAGTCGGCCAGCACGCCAAATTTGATATCAACATCCTGGCCAACTGCGCCATCGGTGGCGATCAGGCGTGCGGGATCATGGTGCAAGGCGTTGCCTTCGACACGATGCTTGAATCCTACGTACTCGATTCCACCGCCACGCGCCATGATATGGACAGCCTGGCGCTCAAGTACTTGGGTCACACCACCACCAGTTTTCAGGACATCGCGGGTAAAGGTGCCAAACAACTGACCTTCGACCAGATTTCGTTGGAGCAGGCTGGCCCCTACGCAGCCGAAGACGCGGACGTGACGCTGCGCTTGCACAACACGCTGCACGAAAAACTGGCCGCCATCCCCACGTTGAACAGCGTACTGACGGACATTGAAATGCCGCTGGTGCCTGTGTTGGCGCGCATTGAGCGCCAAGGCGCGCTGGTGGACGCCAAGCTGCTGGGCGTGCAGAGCGTTGAACTGGGCGACAAAATGGTCGCGCTTGAGCGTGAGGCATTTGAGATTGCAGGCGAAGAATTCAACCTCAGCTCGCCTAAGCAATTGGGCGTGATCCTGTACGAAAAGCTGGGTTTGCCGATTATCAGCAAAACCGCAAAAGGTCAGCCGTCCACCGCCGAGGCCGTGCTCGCGGAGCTGGCCGAGCAAGACTTCCCGCTGCCTAAAGTGCTGATGCAGTACCGCTCGATGAGCAAGCTGAAAAGCACCTACACCGATCGCCTGCCAGAGCAAATCAACCCGCGCACAGGCCGGATTCACACGTCCTATCACCAAGCAGTCACGGCGACCGGGCGCTTGTCGTCCAGCGATCCTAACCTGCAAAACATCCCGATTCGCACGGCTGAAGGGCGTCGGATTCGTCAGGCGTTCGTGGCGCCTAAAGGCTACAAGCTGTTAGCAGCGGACTATTCGCAAATTGAATTGCGGATCATGGCCCACCTGGCCAAGGACGAAGGTTTACTGCATGCCTTCCGTAATAACCTTGACGTGCACAGCGCCACGGCTGCCGAAGTCTTCGGTGTTGAATTGGCTGACGTCACGACCGATCAGCGGCGCAGTGCCAAGGCGATCAACTTCGGTCTGATTTACGGCATGAGCGCGTTTGGCTTGGCCAAGCAGATTGGTGTCGACCGCAAACAGTCGCAGGCGTACATCGACCGCTATTTCGCACGTTATCCCGGCGTATTGGACTACATGGAGCGCACGCGGACTCAAGCGGCCGAGCAAGGTTACGTCGAGACCATTTTTGGTCGTCGCCTGTACTTGCCAGAAATCAACGCGAAAAACCCTGCGCTGCGCAAAGGTGCTGAACGCACAGCGATCAACGCGCCGATGCAAGGCACGGCAGCAGACATCATCAAGAAAGCCATGGTGGCTGTGGATAACTGGTTGAGCGCCTCTGATCTCGATGCACGCGTCATCTTGCAGGTACACGATGAATTGGTGCTGGAGGTGCGCGAAGACCTGGTGGACCAGGTACGCGACGAAGTGCGCAAGCACATGAGCGAAGCGGCCCAGCTCGACGTGCCGCTGGTGGTTGAAGTGGGCGTGGGCAACAACTGGGATCAAGCGCACTAACAGTGCGAAAAGCCTGCGGCCAATAGTCGCAGGCAATATGCCATTAGTTGTAAAGGGTATGGGCTTAGATCAAATCGTTTTTAGGCGTTTTGAACTAAATCTGCCTTCACCACTCAGATCTACTGAATGGGTGGTGAAGCCCTTCAATGCTCCTAATGTTGTGTTAAGTGTTGGCAGAATTCTGAACCCCGCCCTAGCGGTTCAGTACTTGAACCCCGAACTTCCCCCTCCCCATACGAAGTCCGGGGTTTTTTTTGCCTGCGATTTGTTATTCGCCGGTCTCTTCTTCGCCTTTATTAGGCAATTCCATCCATTTGGCGAGCACGGTGTACGCCTCTTCCAGGCCCATGCGCTTAGGGGTGGAGAACAACTGGATGGTGACGCTGTCGCCCCACTTCTTGCGAATTTCTGCCTGAATTTTGAGCAGGGTATTTTTCGCAGCGCCGTACGTCAGTTTGTCGGCTTTGGTCATCAAAATATGCATCGGCATGCCGCTGGAGACGGTCCAGTCGAGCATTAACAGGTCGAAATCGGTCATTGGATGACGAATATCCATCATCAAAATGACGCCTTTGAGACTTTCCCGGCTGCCGAAATACGCTTCAAGGTGACGCTGCCAGTGCATTTTTAGCGGGATAGGCACTTTGGCGTAGCCGTAACCCGGCAAGTCGACCAGACGACGATCTTCATCGAGCTGGAAGAAGTTGAGCAGTTGAGTACGGCCCGGCGTTTTTGAGGTGCGCGCCAGGCTGGCGTGGGTCAACGTGTTCAGGGCGCTGGATTTACCGGCGTTGGAACGCCCGGCAAAGGCGACTTCAAAGCCCTCGTCGTCAGGGCATTGATCGACTTTGGCAGCGCTGAGCATGAAGGTAGCCTGTTGGCACAGGCCGAGGATGGGGTTCTTGAGTTGCATGGGATTTCCGATGTGAGCGGCGTCAGGAATGGACGCGGCGAGCGTGTCGTTTCCGTTTCAGTGGCGCCAGTATATAATGCCGCAGATTTTGTGTGCGCTTTGTCCCAGCGTAGGATGAAGTACACGGGAGCGATAGACCTAGGTTGCGCATTAGAACGCAGCAAGCTCCCAACCCTGAAAAGGTCGTTTTATGACGAAATGGCTGCTAGCTGCCGGTATCTTGATGCCGTGAATAGCGCTCAGGCTACACAGGATCCGGAAGCCGTGTACAACCGCGTTTGTATTGCCTGCCATACTGGCCAGTTGCCAACCGAGCCGAAACCGGTCGTCGCAAAGCCTGGAGCCAGCTAGAGAGCAGGGTATGGAAGCGCTGGTGCGACACGTGCCCCAGGGTTTCAAGGCGATGCCGCCGCGTGGTTTGTGCATGGACTGCAGTGCCGAGGTTTACCGATTGATCATCGTGCGATGAATGAGTAAACCCGGCCCATAACTCTTTAACCCTTAGCCGTAGTTGGATTAGCTGATGAACAAATTACTCGTGAGTCTGCTGTTGACCTTGGGCGTCACCGGTGTTGCCCAGGCCGCAGGCACTGCTCTTGTGGGCGATGCTGCTGCCGGTCAGGCAAAAACCGTTGTGTGTGGCGCTTGTCACGGTCCAGACGGCAATAGCATGGCGCCAAACTTCCCAAAACTGGCCGGGCAAGGTGATAAATACCTGCTCAAGCAGTTGCACGAAATCAAAGACGGCAAGCGTCAGGTCTTGGAAATGACCGGCCTGCTGACCAACCTGAGCGATCAGGATCTGGCTGACATCGCGGCCTACTACTCCAGCCAGAAAAACAGCGTGGGTGCAGCTGACCCGGCACTGGTCGAGCGCGGCCAGGCGTTGTTCCGTGGTGGGGACGTCGAGAAAGGTCTGCCTTCTTGCACCGGCTGCCATTCGCCCGATGGTCAAGGCAATGCACCTGCCGGTTTCCCGCATCTGGGTGGCCAGCACGCCAGCTACATCGAGAAACAACTGACAGACTTCCGCGAAGGCGACCGTACCAACGACGGCGACGCGATGACCATGCGCACCATCGCGGCCAAGCTGAGCAACAAGGACATCAAAGCACTGGCCCAATACATTCAAGGCCTGCACTAAGGCAAAAACGGTCGGTACCGCCAGGGCTTGACGCTTTTGGCAACGTTAACGATCGTTTAATCCTTGCATGTGAGTTTAAAAGGGCAGCTTTGGCTGCCCTTTTTTATGGCATCTGCCGTTACACTACCGAACTCAAGCCAGCACGGACCTGTCTGAATACAGGTCACGTGACTGCGACCTTATTAGCCCAGGAGTAAAGCATGCGTAATCTGATCCTCAGCGCCGCTCTCGTCAGTGCCAGCCTGTTTGGCATGTCCGCTCAAGCCGCCGATGTGCCGCTTGTAGCAGGTGAAACGTACGTTGAGTTGAGCAACCCCGTTCCGGTTGCCGAGCCTGGCAAAATCGAAGTCGTTGAGCTGTTTTGGTATGGCTGCCCGCACTGCTATTCGTTTGAGCCGGTGATCAATCCGTGGGCGGAAAAACTCCCTGCTGACGTGCATTTCGTGCGCATTCCGGCCATGTTCGGTGGTCCGTGGGACGCTCACGGTCAGATGTTCCTGACCCTTGAAGCGATGGGCGTTGAGAACAAGGTTCACTCAGCTGTGTTCAACGCCATCCAGAAGGATCGCAAGCCGCTGACAAAACCTGAAGAGATGGCTGAGTTCCTCGCCACTCAAGGCGTGGACAAAGACAAATTCTTGGCAACTTTTGACTCATTCGCCATCAAGGGCCAAATCGTAAAAGCTAAAGAGCTTGCCAAGAAATACGAAGTTTCTGGCGTTCCAACCATGATCGTCGACGGCAAATATCGCTTCGACCTCGGCACTGCCGGTAGCCCGGAGCAAGCCTTGAACGTGGCCGACCAGTTGATCGCCAAAGAGCGTGCAGCCAAGGCGGCGAAGTAAGCGGCGCCCTCCCCCGTGCGGCGCTGGAAAAGCGAGCGAATTGTTGGCCTGCATGAACCGCAGGTTAACGAAGATCATCTGGCGGCAAGCGGGCTGTCGGATGATCGACGTTTGCGTTTGCTCAGCTTCAATATCCAGGTCGGTAACAGCACCCAGAGTTACCGCCACTACCTGACCCGCAGCTGGCAGCACGTGCTGCCACACAAAGGGCGGACCGGTAATCTGGACAAAATTGGCGACTTGTTGAGCGACTTCGATCTGGTCGCTCTGCAAGAAGCAGACGGTGGCAGCCACCGATCCGGCTACATCAACCAGGTTAAATACCTGGCCCAACAGGGCGAATTCCCTTACTGGTATCAGCAACTCAATCGCAATCTGGGTCGCCTGGCCCAGCACAGCAATGGTGTGCTCAGCCGTTTGCGGCCTACCGCGATTGAGGATCATCCCCTGCCCGGCCCCGCTGGTCGTGGCGCTATTCTGGTACGTTTTGGCGAAGGTGCCGACGCGCTGGTCGTGGTCATGATGCATCTGGCGTTGGGTGCCAAGACCCGAACCCTGCAACTGGCCTACGTACGCGAGCTGATTGGTGGTTATCAGCACCAAGTATTGATGGGCGACATGAACACCCATGCCAGTGATCTGTTACAAACATCCCCTTTGCGGGATTTGGGTTTGCTGGCGCCACAAATGCAAGCCACCTTCCCCAGTTGGCGCCCGCAACGTTGCCTTGATCATATTTTGCTCAGCCCCAGCCTGACCCTTGAACGGGTGCAAGTGCTGGATCAGCCCATTTCAGACCATTTGCCGGTCGCGGTTGAAATCCGTTTGCCGGGCTCTATTGGTGGAGATTCACTGCCAGTGTTGAGTCCTTCCGCCAGTGAGCCCCTTGCATGACCGCCGACGACGCAAAACGCTGGAAAGAGAAGTACCTCAAAAGTATCGAGCAACAAGAAAAACTAGAGCGTCGCTGGAATGCCCGCCTCGACTTACTGCGTCGCGGCCTGGTGCGCAGCACCTTGGCGGCCGAGGGCTCTGACCGCACAGTCGACCAATGCATGAAAGAAATGCGCGAGGCCGTGCGCACAGACGAAATGGACGCGGCATTGGCGGCATTGATGCCGCGCCTGGAAAAAGCCGTGCTCGACTCCGAACAGCGCCGCGAAACCCGGGTTGAGCAAGTCAGTACCGCGCTCAGTACCTTGGTGACTCAGCTGCAAGCGCTACCGTTACCGCGTGAAGTCAGCAAACCGCTTAAGACATTCGCCAAGCAGCTCGACAGTCGCGTCACCCAGGCGCGTGAAATACCGCTGCTACTGGGCGAACTGAGCCAATTACAGGGCCAGGCACTAGCACCGCAACTGCACAACGCAGAACCCGCCAAACCGGGCTTGTTGCAGCGTCTGTTTGGCAGCGGCGAAGCCGATAAAGCCGTTCCAGAGCCTGTCACAGTGCAAACCCCGCAAGCTGCGGCAGCCGTCGTCGTGCCAGTGGCGAACCACGAGCCTGTCGATGAGGCGACTCCGGCTCAAGCCGCTGCTATTGAGGTTGCTCAAGACACGGCCCCTCAACCGGTGGTGACGCCGCCTGTTGTTGAAGTGCAAGTGCCACACAACCTCCCCTTGTCGCACGTTGACGACGACATCAAATCGCCCCCACCCCTGGAACCACCCTCACCGGTGCAGCTACTTGAAGTGCAGGAGGTGGTGGATGCTGTTGACGAGGGGGCGGGAGGCGCGCTGGAGTCAGTGGTCGCGTTGGCGCAAGCGCATATCAGCCAAACTCAAGCACCAGAAGACAGCCGTGCTGACCTTGATCAGCTTGAGCCCCTTGAGCCCCTTGAAGAAGACCCGATTTACGCGCTGCCAAGCACGCCAGAGCCATCCTACAGCTCGGTAGCGACCCACATCGAATCCACGTTGCTGGGGCTGTTGAACGACCTTTCGTTGCCCGAACACCATCGACCGCAAGTCGAAGCCATGCGCAGCCGTCTTGAAAAAGGGCTTAACTGGTACGAATTGCTACCTATCCTCGATGATCTTGCCGTGCTGATGCTGGCCATCACTGACAGCGGCCAACATGAGTTCGAGGCTTACCTCAAGCAACTCAACGAGCGCCTGGAGTCGTTCCAGGGCAACCTCCAGGCCGCCAGTGAAGGCCATGCAGAAGGCCGAACGGCGGCCGATGACTTGCACACCCAAATGCGCGAGCACGTCGACGACCTGCAAAGCAGTGTGCAAGAAGCCTGCGACCTCAGCAGCCTCAAGCACATCCTTGAAAGCCGTCTGGAAGGCCTGTTGGGCACAATGGACCAGCACCAGCAACAACGCGATGCACGCGAGCAAGAAGTCGCGGCGCACCTGCAAGGGCTGGCCGAGCGTGTGGCGCACATGGAGCAGGAGGCCCAGGGCTACCGTGAACACCTTGAAGAGCAGCGCCAAAAAGCCCTGATCGACCCGCTTACCGGCTTGCCCAATCGTGCGGCCTGGGGCGAGCGTTTGGCCCATGAGGTTGAACAGTGGCAACTTCACGGCAACCTGCTGCTGGTGGCCATGCTCGACCTGGATCACTTCAAGCGCATCAATGATGGCTATGGCCATTTAGCAGGCGATAAAGTGTTGAAGATCATCGCCACGCAACTGCGCAAACGCCTGCGTCCCACCGACTTTATTGCTCGCTTTGGCGGTGAAGAGTTTGTTTTGCTGATACCCAATACCTCGATGGCCGTAGGCTTGCAGTTGGTCGAGAAACTGCGCGCGGCGATTCAAGCGTGCCCATTCCACTTCAAAGGTGAGCCGGTCACCGTTACGGTGTCTATCGGTCTGGCAGCGTTCAAGCCGGGTGATCGCAGTGATCAAGTGCTAAAACGCGCGGATGAAGCGCTTTATCGTGCCAAAGCCGCCGGACGTAACACCATTCAACAGGGTTAAAACCTAGCCGTGCGTTATGCTGTGCCCTGTCTGCCCTCACGCCACTGTCTAAACTATGAAATTATTTGCTTTGATGTTGTCTGCACTGCTCCTGGCCGGTTGCGCCAGCGGACCGCGCATGGACACCCGCCATCCTTCGGTCAACCATGACAGCCGTGTGCAATTTATTGTGCTGCATTACACCTCGACGTCTCTTGAGCACTCACTTGAGCTGCTGACCCACGGTCCCGTCAGCAGCCATTACCTGATTGGTGACACGCCGCCGACGCTGTACAAACTGGTGGATGAAAACCAGCGCGCCTGGCATGCGGGCGAAAGCCAATGGAAGGGCCGTACCTGGTTGAACTCAAGCTCCATCGGGATCGAAATCGTCAACAAGGGTTTCCGTGATACGCCCCAGGGTCGGATTTGGTATCCGTACACCGAAGGTCAAATTCAAGCCTTGATCGTCTTGCTCAAAGACATCTCCACGCGCTACAAAATTGACCCGCATAACATCATTGGTCACAGCGATATTGCTCCGCTGCGCAAACTGGATCCGGGACCGCTGTTCCCGTGGCAACGACTGGCACAAGCCGGTTTTGGCGTTTGGCCAAATGCGCAAGCCGTCGCCCGCGAGCAAGCGCTGTATGCCAATCAATTGCCGAGCATCACCTGGTTTCAACAACAGTTAGCGTTACTGGGTTACGAAACCCCGCAAACCGGTGAGCTTGACGTCGCTACACGGCACGTACTGGCTGCGTTTCAAATGCATTTTCGCCCCACCCGTTTCGACGGCACCCCGGATGCCGAAAGTGCAGCTATTTTGAAGGTGTTAAACACCGCCAAATAACAGCAGTGAAAGCCCCAGCCACCGTCAGCACGTTATCAGGAGCAAGGATTGGTGCCAGGACGCAGAACGCCGCGCACATTTATCAAGCGTATACGTAACCGGCTGTATCGCCCTTGGTCGCTGGCGATTGTCGCTACGTTACTCAGCGCCAGCGTTTTACTGGCGCTGAGCGTCCCCGTCGTCATGCATCAAGTGCACCAGCGTGAACGCGAACGGATGAGCGTGGAGGGCGAGCGTTTGCTTGAACGGCTCGAACAGTTGTTCACCCAGCTTCGCAGAGGGCTGGACGACTTGAACAAGCAGCCGCTGCGCGAATGCAGCCCGTTGATGACCTCGCAGCTGCAAAAGACCAGCTTCAAGTACCGCTTCATTTATGAAGCCATCTTCTATGACGGCACCCAGGTCTGCTCCAACTGGCCTGCGAACCTCAGCCTGACGCCTTCGCCGGGCCGTGAGCCCGATATCAAGGGGCCGGTCTATCGCTATTGGCTGAACACCGCTGAACAACCCGACGACAACCTGGCCGGTTTGATGCTGGGCCGTGGCGACTTCGAGGTGACGACATCTCGCGGGCACTTGAGCGATGCGGTCGATCTGCCGCCCGGCGGGAGCTTGCTGGTGGTGGTCGATGATGACCAGCGGGCGCTGCCGGTATTGGGGCAGGCACAGGATTGGCCGCCCAGCCCCGGTTGGCCGCCGAGCGATGGAGAGGTGGTCGTCACTGACTATCGCGTGCTCTATCGCTTGCCCACCGACAATTCAGATTACCAATTGGTGTTGAGCATGCCGCGTGCCGACACCTCGCAGTACCTGTCGCAGCTGGGGTGGATGTTGCCAGGCATTCTATTGATTGCCCTGTGCCTGGGCGCGCTGGCCTTGCATGTGGCACGACAGCGTCAATCCTTGGGCGGGGAGTTGCAGGGCGCTCTGCGCCGGGGCGAATTCACGGTGCATTATCAGCCCATTGTTGACCTCAACACGCGCCAGTGCGTGGGCGCAGAAGCGCTGATTCGCTGGCGGCATGCGGATGGCACGATGACCAGCCCCGAGCTGTTTATTCCCGTGGCCGAAAGCACCGGGCAGATCCGACAGCTGACTGATTTCGTCCTGCAACGCACACTGGAACAACTCGGCCCGCTGTTAAGGGCCAACCCGCACTTGTATGTGTCCATCAACCTGTCAGCGTGCGACGTGATGGTCCCGCGCATCGGCAAGGTGGTGGCGCGCTTGCTGGCCCTGCATGACGTGGCACCCCGACAGATCGCGTTTGAAGTCACTGAACGCGGCATGGTTGATGTAGAAATCGCAAAGCTCAAGCTTCAGGCCCTGCGAGACGAAGGGCACCGGATTCTCATTGATGACTTTGGCACCGGTTACAGCAGCCTGGCTTACCTGCAAACCTTGCCGGTGGACTGCCTGAAAATCGACAAGGCGTTTATTGATGCGCTGGGTTATGACGCCGCCAGCAGCGGGGTGGCGCCGCACATTATCCGCATGGCGCATGCGCTGAACCTGACTGTGATTGCCGAAGGGATTGAGCACGAGTACCAGGCAGAACTGCTGCGCAGTGAAGGCGTGAGTTATGGCCAAGGCTGGCTGTTCGACAAACCGTTGAACGCTCACCAATTTCGCGAGCGCATCACCGGCGGGCGCCGACAAGGCCCGCGCCGCGCAGAAGACCAGGTGTGAACCTCGCCTATAACGGCAGCGCCATATAAAACTGCGTCCCCTGAGCAGGGCGCGAGTACACGCCGATGCGTCCGCCGTGCAACTGCACAATTTCCTTGCACAAGGCCAGACCAAGCCCTGCGCCGCCCTTTTTGCGTCCTACTTGCACGAAGGGTTCGAAGATTCGCCCTTGCTGGCTGTACGCGATGCCTTCGCCATTGTCCTCGACACTGATGATCACGCGTTCGCCATGACGCCGGGCCTGCAAGCGAATTTGCCCGCCAATGGCAGTGTGTCGCAGGGCGTTATCCATCAAGTTATCCAGAACGCGTTCAAGCTGGCCCTGATCGGCATTCAAGCGCGGTAATGGCGGTTGCAGGTCAATCAGGATCTCGACATCTTTTGCCACCGCCCGATCAGCGAAGCGTGCGCGCGCCTGTTCGAGCATTTCTTGCAGGTCGCAAGGTGCCAACGTCAGTTTTTGCATGCCGTTCTGGTAGCGAGAGAAATTCAGCAGGTCGTTGATCAACTGCATCAGCCGCTGCATCTCTTCGTTGACCGTGTTGAGCAAGTCGGTCTCGCGCGATTGAGGGTCAAAGCGCGCCCGCTCCATAAATAGCCCGAATGCCATGTGCATACCGGTGACCGGCGTACGCAGCTCGTGAGAGGCGCGCAACACAAACTCACTGCGCACGCGCTCAAATGCGCGCTGTTCGGTCACGTCATGCAGCACCATGACCGCACCCAGAATCGGCCCCTTGGGCTGACTCACCGGGGTCAGGCTGTACGTCAGCAAGCGCGTTTCGCCTTCGATATCAACGCTCAGGTCCTCGGGCAAACGCTCCAGACTCCCACCGCACAATACAGTCAGCAATTGTTGATCGAGTTCGGGCCGTTGCAAGGCCTCACCCAATGACTGCCCCAAACGCGCTTCGTCCCAGCCCAACTGGCGCTGTGCCACCGGGTTCAAGTGTTCGAGGCGACCTTGTTGATCAATCATCAGCAAGCCGTCATCAATACTATCGAGCACGGCCTGCAAGCGTTGCTGACCCGCGAGCAACTCGTCCACGTTGGTTGCCTGATGCTGGCGCAACGCTTCGGCCATAATGCCGAAACGCCGCGTCAGCAGGTTCATTTCGGTGGCCGAGGAGAGCGGCAACACCACTTCAAAGTTACCTTTGCCAATGTTGTCCGCCGCTTTGGCCAGCGCCTCGATGGGGGCGCCAAAACGTCGGGCAATACCATGTGCCGTGATAAAGCCAATGATCAATACCGCGACACCCACCAGGCCCAATACCGTCGCAATCAACATTGCCCGGTCGCGCGCCTGGGCTTGTGCGTGGTTGATGCTTTCCAGCGCTTTACGATGCTCGTCAATCAGCCCGTTACGCAACGCATTGAAACGTGTGGTGAGGTCGTCGTCGTTGCTGAGGTTGATGCCCCGGTGATGCGACTGGTTAAAGGCCTCTAAAAAGCTTTGATAGTCGGCCCGCGCCCGAACAAAACCGCTGGGCAAATGGTTTTTTTGTTCATGCGCAATGCCTTCATCGAGCAACTTCATGTACTGCTCTGACGAGGCTTTGAGCGCCACCGTGTCAGGCTCGTTGTGCAGCATCAGAATCAGTTGGTCACCCAACGTCTGGCGCAGTTTCAAACCCAGATCAAGGGTGATGAAGTTGTTGCGGATCAAGGCTTCTTGGGTTTTAGCCATTTGCAGCACGCCGAATACGCCGAGCACCAATCCCATGAGCGCGACCGTGATCAGCGCTGAGATGCTCAGAAACAGGCGTGTTCGCAGCTTGATAGCGAGTTTCATCGCGGCCTGCTCACAAGTTGTACTGCTTGCGTTTGCGATACAGCGTGGACGCATCAATGCCCAAGGTTTTGGCCGCTTGGTCGAGGGTTTCACTGGTGGCCAACACGGCGCCGATGTGTGCCTTCTCCAACTGGTCGAGACTTAACGCTGCACCAATGCGCGGGGCGTTCGGGATGGTTTGCTCGGCCATGCCCAAGTGGCTCACCTCAACCACTTCTTGCGGGCAAATAATGCTCGCGCGCTCCACCACGTTGCGCAGTTCACGAATGTTGCCCGGCCAACGGTAGTTCGCCAGCGCCAAGCGGGCTTCTTCGCTGAAGCCGCGGGCAGGGCGTGCATACTCTTTTACGAAACGTGCAAGAAAGCGGTCCGCCAGCGTGAGGATGTCTTCGCTGCGCTCACGCAACGGTGGCAAGTGCAAAGTGATGACGTTCAGGCGGTAGAGCAAGTCTTCACGGAAGCGGCCATCGCGCACCATGTCTTCAAGGTTGAGGTTGGTGGCCGCCAGAATGCGCACATCGGCGCGGCGCGTCACGGGGTCGCCAACGCGTTCGTATTCTTTATCCTGAATAAATCGCAGCAGCTTTGGCTGCAAAGCCAGCGGGAAATCACCGATTTCGTCGAGGAACAACGTACCGCCATCGGCCTGGTTGACCCGGCCCAGGGTACTTTCACTGGCCCCGGTGAACGCACCTTTGGTGTGACCGAACAGCTCGCTTTCCATCAGCTCGGCGGTTAAAGACGGGCAGTTAATCGTCACACAGGACTTTTTCGCCCGTTTGCTCCAACCATGAATTGCCCGGGCGAGCTCACCCTTACCGGTGCCGGATTCACCCAGAATCAGGATGTTGGCATCCGTGCCAGCCACTTGGCGGGCTGTTTCTAGTACCACCATCATCGCCGGACTATGAGAATCAAGGCCGTCCTTGGGCTTACGCACTTCGCCCTCAAGGGCTTCGAGGCGAGCGGACAGTTGGCGCACTTCCAGTTGCTTGGCCGTGGCCAGTCGCAATTGATCCGGGCTGCACGGTTTAACCAGATAATCGGCGGCGCCTGCCTGAATCGCGTCCACTGCCGTGTCGACCGCAGAGTGGGCGGTCACAATCACCACACGCATCCACGGCGCTTGAATACGCATTTGGGCCAACACATCCAGGCCGTTGTCTTCGCCCAGGCGCAGGTCCAAAAAGCACACATCGAATACTTGGCGCTGCAACAGGGCATCGGCTTGAGCGGCACTGTTAGCGGTGGCGACGGTGTAACCCTCGTCTTCGAGGCAATAGCGGAATGTACGCAGGATGGCGGACTCATCGTCGACCAGCAGAATGCGGCCTTGGTGCTCTTTGGCAGACTCCATTTCCTACGTTCCTTAATGAGTGATGTTGGTTAGTGTCGGAATAATCGGGCAAGTTGCATGATTTTTCACGATTCATTAAGAGGCTAGCAGGGTAGCCACTTGCCTGCATGCTGTAACTGTCTGATTTAACACTAATTAGAGCCGATTTGACTCGACGTTTGCCGGACAAAACAGTTCTGTTTTTTGCCCCCTCTATAAAAGAACGTATAGGGTCCTTGGCCAATCGTGCAGAACGCCCGACGCTTGAAGAGTCCATCGTGCAGGATGCGTGTACAGTTGCACTCACATTTACTACAAGTGTTTGATTTATATAACTTTTATTAAGACTCAAGACTTGGCATGCCGCCTGCAATAACTCATGCAACCCAGTCATTCAGCGCTACCGGGCTGAAGGCAAATCCAACATTGACCACCGAGTGGCAGGAGTCTGAGCATGAATCGTCAAGGTTTCCCCCGCATTCGCCTTACTTCGCTGCACCTTCAACAAGGTCTGTTCGCCAGCCTCGCGTTGTTGGTGACATTGATCGGTGGTCAGCAACTTGTGCGTTTTGAACAGGCACCGCAGCCGGTTCAGGCCGTATTGCATCAAGCCGCCCCGCAAACACACTTCAGTGCGATCAGCTCAAACCATCAGGCGACCAACGGCTATGCGCTAGCGGCTGCCGATGACACGCAAATCGCATCTTCAGACGTGCCGCAGGAACGTTGGGTGTTTTAAGTGTTCACAACCTTGAGGCCCTTGCAGGGCGTTAAGACGCAGCAGCGGCATCACCACGCTTTCCCACAGTAATAAGGAGAATCACCATGTTGAGTTGGGCAATTACCTTCCTGATTATCGCCATCATCGCAGCCGTTCTGGGCTTTGGTGGTATCGCGGGCACCGCCACCGGTATCGCCAAGATTCTCTTTGTCGTCTTCCTGGTGATGTTCGTCGTGTCGTTCATCTTTGGCCGCCGTGGTCGAGGGTAACCATGTTTAGCCGATCCTTTAAGGCAATGACTGCTGCCCTGTTGATGGGCGGCAGTGCTATGGCGCTGGCCGCCAATGATGGCCAGTCGCGTGCCAACGAACTGTTAAACGATGCTGCTTATCGTGATACCTGGCAAAAAGTGGTCAAAAAAGAAGATCGCTTGCCTGAATGGGTGATGAACCTGTCGGGCAGTGCCGAACAGATGAACGCAGTCAACGAAGACGGCGATCAGTATTTAGTCGGGCCTTTGTGCGAAACCGCTCAGACCTGTTTGAACAAACGCCTGATCGTTGCCGTCAGTCTGGACAAGAAGCACGCCTATGCCATGTTGGTCGAAGTCCCGGCAGGTTTGCCGGCCGACAAGTCGCCAACACGTCATGCCGATTACCGATTCTTGGGCCAACCTGATGTCGGGATACAAGCGCTGCTTAAAGAACAATTGAAGAAAGACCCTAACTGGTACTGATCATTTGGGCAGTTTCTTCAGCTGTTAAACACCAAAAAACCAAGGCATTGCCTTGGTTTTTTTGGGTCTAAAAAAATGTTTTTTTAGTCGTAAAACCTTATCACTGCTCATTTTTTTAAAAACAAATGTGGCTCGGATGGCCCTTGAGAACGTCGACCATCTATCGACTAATAGCAAAATGATTTCTTCTCTCTATTCGATTTATGTTGTCGGATATTTCTGAGTACTGGGCGTGATTTACGCCGTCCCGCCTGCGGCAAAAAGACCTTGAAACAGCCGGTCTGCGGCGCTTATGTCGTCTATTCTGTGACTTTGATACCCCGTGAATTTGAGCTCTTGTCGGACAATATCCATGCCGATTCGGCATAGGGTAGGCGTTTACGGCATTAGACGGCTTCCTCTTGCATGGGAATAGTTGCGCCTTTTTTCGCCTGCCAAAGAGCCTCTCTGGCTCGATTTGGGCGACCTTCTACGGGGGCAGAGGTTGTAGAATTCAGCGCTTCAAAGCGCTCTAGTCTGAGCCTCTTCCCGAGTCCACTTGAAGTAAGGGTAATGACATGAAGAAGGCAAAACTTAGCCTCGCCTGGCAGATCCTAATCGGTCTGGTCCTGGGTATTGCAATCGGCGCGCTGCTTAACCATTTCAGTGCTGAAAAGGCCTGGTGGATCAGTAACGTCTTGCAACCCGCTGGCGATATCTTTATCCGTCTGATCAAGATGATCGTAATCCCAATCGTGATTTCCTCACTGGTTGTCGGGATTGCAGGCGTGGGAGATGCGAAGAAACTCGGTCGCATCGGTCTTAAAACCATCATTTACTTCGAGGTGGTGACCACCATCGCGATCCTGGTCGGCCTGGTGCTGGCCAACGTGTTCCATCCCGGCGCCGGGATCGACATGAGCACGCTGGGCACGGTTGATATTTCCAAATATCAGGCCACTGCCGCAGAAGTTCAGCATGAACATGCGTTCATCGAAACCATCCTCAACCTGATTCCATCCAACATCTTCGCAGCCATGGCTCGCGGTGAGATGCTGCCGATCATCTTCTTCTCGGTACTGTTTGGCCTCGGCTTGTCGAGCCTGAACGCCGAACTGCGCGACCCGCTGGTGAAAACCTTCCAGGGCGTGTCCGAGTCGATGTTCAAAGTGACTCACATGATCATGAACTACGCGCCAATCGGTGTGTTTGCGCTGATCGCCGTGACCGTCGCCAACTTCGGTTTTGCTTCGCTCGTGCCGTTGGCCAAGCTGGTGATACTGGTTTACGCCGCCATCTTGTTCTTCGCCTTTGCGGTACTGGGCCTGATCGCCAAGCTGTTTGGCTTCTCCGTGATCAAGCTGATGCGCATCTTCAAGGATGAGTTGGTACTGGCTTACTCCACCGCCAGCTCCGAAACCGTGCTGCCGCGCGTGATCGAGAAGATGGAAGCGTACGGCGCGCCAAAAGCTATTTGCAGCTTCGTGGTGCCGACCGGTTACTCGTTCAACCTTGATGGCTCGACCCTGTACCAGAGCATCGCGGCGATCTTTATTGCCCAGCTGTATGGCATCGACTTGTCGATCAGCCAGCAACTGCTGCTGGTATTGACCCTGATGGTCACCTCCAAAGGCATCGCCGGCGTACCGGGCGTGTCCTTCGTGGTACTGCTGGCCACCCTGGGCAGCGTAGGTATCCCGCTGGAAGGTTTGGCCTTTATCGCAGGTGTTGACCGTGTGATGGACATGGCACGTACCGCGCTGAACGTCATTGGTAACGCCTTGGCGGTACTGGTGATTTCGCGTTGGGAAGGCATGTACGACGACGCCAAAGGCGAGCGCTACTGGAACTCGCTGCCGCACTGGCGCAGCAAGGAAGCCCTGCCAAAAGGCGAATAATCGCCCCGCGCACGCTTCGCCCCACAAACCCCGGACTTGTCCGGGGTTTGTTGTTTCTGGGGGTTGGCCGCTATCATTCGCGGCATCTTTAAGGAGTTCTTTCGATGCTTAACGGCCTATGGCTCAGCTTTTTCGTGGTCGCGGCCGTGTCGGCGCTTGCCCAATGGCTGGTGGGGGGCAACGCCGGGATCTTTGCGGCGATTGTGGAAAGCATCTTTGCCATGGCCAAGCTGTCGGTTGAGGTGATGATTCTGCTGTTCGGCACGCTGACCTTATGGCTGGGTTTTTTGCGCATCGCCGAAAAAGCCGGGATCGTGGATTGGCTGGGCAAGGCGCTGGGCCCGCTGTTTAAACGCTTGATGCCTGAAGTGCCGCCCGGTCATCCGGCATTAGGGTTTATCACCCTCAACTTTGCCGCCAACGGTCTGGGCCTGGATAACGCCGCCACCCCCATTGGCCTTAAGGCGATGCGGGCACTGCAAGAACTCAACCCCAACCCGACCAGCGCCAGTAACGCGCAAATCCTGTTTCTGGTGCTCAATGCCTCCTCGTTGACCCTGTTACCCGTCACCATCTTCATGTACCGCGCTCAGCAGGGCGCTGCTGACCCGACGCTGGTCTTCCTGCCGATCTTGCTGGCGACCAGTGCTTCAACGCTCGTAGGGCTGCTCTCAGTGGCCTTCATGCAGCGTTTGCGGCTATGGGACCCGGTGGTCTTGGCGTACGTGCTGCCCGGCGCACTGATACTGGGCGGCTTTATGGCCTTGCTGGCGGGTTTGTCAGCGACGGCATTGGCCAGTTTGTCGTCGATCCTCGGCAATTTGACCCTGTTCGGGCTGATCATGCTGTTCCTGGTGATCGGCGCGCTGCGTAAGGTCAAGGTCTACGAAGCGTTTGTCGAAGGCGCAAAAGAAGGCTTCGACGTGGCCAAAACCTTGCTGCCTTATCTGGTGGCGATGTTGTGCGCGGTGGGCGTGCTACGGGCGTCGGGGGCTTTGGATTTTGGCCTGGACGGCATTCGCCATGCGGTCGAATGGTTGGGCTGGGACACGCGCTTTGTCGACGCCTTGCCGACGGCGATGGTTAAACCGTTCTCAGGCAGTGCCGCACGGGCCTTGCTGATCGAAACCATGCAAAACCAGGGTGTGGACAGCTTCCCGGCGTTAGTGGCGGCAACCGTGCAGGGCAGCACTGAGACGACGTTCTATGTGCTGGCGGTGTACTTTGGCGCCGTGGGCATCCAACGCGCCCGACACGCAGTAGGTTGCGCGTTATTAGCGGAGTTCTCAGGCGTAGTCGCTGCCATTGCCGTGTGTTACTGGTTCTTCGGTTAACAAACCCGTACCTCGCAGCCTTTGGCAGCGCCTACCACGCGGGGTTAGCGCTGTGCCTGGCCTTGATGCAGCACCCATTGCACAACTTGCGGCATCAGCACGTCGCTCGCCTGGCCAAAACCTGCCACAACCCCCGGCACCAGCGGGTTGTTGAGCGGCTGACGCACGTCAAAGCGTTTGGAGGCAATCACCCGCTGGTCGCTGGTGCGCACCAGCCGCGCGTTGTACTGCACCAACACCTGCGGGCTTTTGCCGTTGTAGTGGGTCTGAAACGCCAACAATTCCCCACCCAGTTCGTAATCGGCCTGCAGGTTGCTGTCGTCTGTACTCAGGCCCTGAATGCGGCCGTCCTGCAAGAACGCATCCAGCAAGCGATTGCGCAGCAAGACCGGTGCCGGGTCGCTCCAACGCGCCCCTTTGTAGTTGCTGATCAAGTTGCCTTCGGGCACCACGGCAATGTTCTGGCTGTTCAGCGCATTGCTCGCCATCGGCTTGTCGAGGCGCAGCGACCAGTTCACTGGCGCGCTGTGGCTCGCAGCAATCGGGGTTTGCGCATACGGCAACCAATACACATCCACCTGCTCGGGCTTGGGCAGGATCGAGCAGGCGCTGAGCAGGCTCAGGCTCGCCGCCAATACGATTGAACCGGCCAGGCGATAAGTACGACTCATGGCGTGAATTCCTTGTTCTGTTCGCGGCCCAGCAAGTAACCGCTTGGATTGGCTTCCAGACGCCGCGATATCGAGCGCAGCGTGCTCAGGGTTTCACGCAGCTCATTGACCGCCGGGCCGAGCTGATTGAGCCCCTGCATGCCATTGTTCAACGATTCCTGATTATTGTTGAGCAAGGTGTTGATGGTGGCCGCGCTGTGTTCCAGCGACTGCATCGCTTGCTCGGCGCTGCCGAACATCTGTTTGCCCTGGGTACTCAACAGGCCATTGGCGTTACGCATCAGCGCAGTGGTTTGTTCGAGCGTGATACTGGCTTGTTTGCCCACTTGAGCCAGTTGCTTAAGGGTCTGGGAAATATCCCCGCGCTGACTGGCAATGGCCGTCGTGGTTTGCTCAAGGTTGTCGAGGGTCTTGCCCACGCGGTCGACGTTATCCGGGGAGAACAGGCGATTGGCGTTGTGCAGCAGCATGTTGACGTTGGCCATCACGTCAGAGCCGTCTGTCAGCAGGCGGGCAATCGGGGAGGGCGAGGCCACGATTTCGGGCAATTTGCCCTCTTTACCCTTGAGCGGCGGGCTGTTGGGGTCGCCGCCGCTGAGCTGAATGATCGAGGTGCCGGTCACGCCGGTCAGAGCCAGCTTGGCCTTGGTGTCGACCTTGACCGGTGTGTTGGCAGCCAGACGGATGCGCGCCAGTACCCGGCGCGGGTCTTTGTCGTCGAGCCGCAGTTCGATCACGTCACCGACCTTGATGCCGTTGTACTGCACCGAACTGCCCTTGGACAAACCACTGACGGCTTCGTTGAACACCACTTCGTAATCCTTGAAAGTACTGTCCATGCTGGCTTTGGCCAGCCACAGGCCAAACAACATGGCCCCCACGATAACCAACACGCTGAATAAGCCAATCAATACATGATGGGCGCGGGTTTCCATGTCATTGCTCCTTACGCTGGGTTGCCGCTTCATACGCGGCGCGGCCACGGGGGCCATGGAAATACTCATGAATCCACGGGTCGTCGTAATCTTCGACCTGCTTGATCGGTTCGGCCACCAACACGCGTTTTTGCGACAACACCGCCACGCGGTCAGTGATGGTGTACAGCGTGTCGAGGTCGTGGGTGACCAAAAATACGCTCAATCCCAGCGCATCGCGCAAGGTCAAAATCAGTTGATCGAACGCGGCGGCGCCAATCGGGTCAAGCCCCGCGGTGGGTTCGTCCAGAAACAGAATGTCCGGGTCCAGTGCCAATGCGCGGGCCAGCGCTGCGCGCTTGACCATGCCGCCCGACAGCGAAGAGGGGTATTTGTCGGCCGAAGACAGCGGCAAACCGGCCAGGGCCAGCTTGACCAGCGCCAGGTGTTCGGCGTCCGGGCGGCTCAGGCCCGCGTGTTCAATCAGGGGCAGGGCGATGTTCTCAGTCACCGTCAGTGACGAAAACAGCGCACCTTTCTGGAACAACACGCCAAAACGTCTCTCGATCAGCGAGCGCTTTTCTTCAGGCAAGCTCAGCAGGTCCTGACCGAAAACCCGGACCTCGCCTTCGGTGGGTCGACGCAAGCCAACAATACTGCGCAACAGCACGGATTTACCTGTCCCGGAGCCGCCCACCACGCCCAGAATTTCGCCTTTGTACACATCCAGGTCGAGGTTTTCGTGCACGGTCTGGCTGCCAAAGCGATTGCACAGGCCGCGCACTTCAATCACCGCCTCGCGGTTTTTTTGCACAGACGCACTCACCAGCCCATCTCCATGAAGAACAACGCCGCCACCGCATCAAGCACGATGACGATAAAGATCGATTGCACCACGCTGGACGTGGTGTGCGCGCCCACGGACTCTGCACTGCCAGTGACTTTGAAGCCCTCAAGGCAACCGACTGCAGCGATCAGAAAGGCGAAAAACGGCGCTTTGACCATGCCCACCAAGAAGTGCTGCACGCCGATGTCCGAGTGCAACAGCGAAATGAACATGTCCGGTGAAATGCCCAGCGAAACAATGCACACCATCGCGCCACCCAAAATGCCCGCCATCATGGCCAGGAAGGTCAACAGCGGCAGGGCGATCAGCAGCGCGAGCACCCGTGGCAACACCAGCAAGTCCATTGGATCAAGGCCCAGGGTGCGAATGGCGTCGATTTCTTCGTTGGCTTTCATCGATCCGATCTGTGCGGTAAATGCACTGGCGGTACGGCCTGCGAGCAGGATGGCAGTCAGCAACACGCCAAATTCACGCAGGAAGGAAAAGGCCACCAGATCGACGGTGAAAATCCCCGCGCCGAAGTTGGCCAGCACCGTAGCCCCGAGAAACGCCACCACCGCGCCGACCATGAACGTCAGCAGCACCACAATCGGGGCAGCGTTCAACCCGATTTGCTCGATGTGCGCCACCACCGGAGTGATGCGCCATTGCTTGGGCCGAAAAAAGTTGCGCGTCAGGGTTTGCAGAATCAAACCAATGAAACCCAGCAGTTGCAGGCAGTCTTGCCACAGCTTGTCGACGGCGCAACCAATACGGCTGAGTACCTGAATGCCGGTGTTTTGCTCGGGTTCTTTGACCGGCACACAGAAATCGCGCATCGAGGAATAAACCGTTTGCAGCAAGGCGCGGTCGGCGGCAGGCAGCTTGGGCGTGGTCTCGGCCAACTGGCTGACACGTTCCGAGCCTAGCAACTCCACCAGCAGCGAAGCACCGGCCGTATCAAGGCGGGTGACATCATTGAGATCAACCTGGGTGCTGTCGTCGTATTGACCCGCCAGTTGGTCGGTCAGTTGTTTGAGGCGCGCATAATTGGCCAGCGTCCATTCGCCACTGATGTGCAGCTTGGCCGCAGTGCTTGAAGTGTCTAATTGGGCATCGCCAGCCTTAGCAGTAATGATCGTCAGCTCCAAGCTCGGTTCGCGAATACGCAGACCATAGGTAATAGCACAATTGCGTCAGTTTGCCTGACTCGATGCTGAAGAGGATTGATCTGCGTCGGTTACCCGAAAGCGCAACACGCCAATCATTTGCCCGTCTTCGGTCAGCACCCGCACTTGCCAGCGGCCCACCGGGTTGGGCGGGAAGTTCTGTTTATGGGTCCAGGCGCGGTAACCCTCTTTGCGACCGCCCTTGATGTCCAGCGCGATGCGGTCCACTTCCTGGCCATTGAGTTGCCACACGTGATAGATCCGCTCGTTCAGACCGCGCGGGGCATTGATCGAGGTGTAGGCATACAGGCCACGCGCGCGCAGTTCATTGACGCTGATGTGCTTGATGCTCTCACCGGGCGTGCGGTCTTGCAGTTGTGGGGTAACCGCCACCTCGGTCATCCACAGCGTGGCGGGCGGCACCCATGAACGCAGCCACCAGCCGGTGCCGCCGAGTGCGAGTACGATCATCGGCAATATCAGCCAGCCACGCAGGGTTTTGAGCGGCAAGCTCACGGCCAGGCTAGGAATGGACAAGAGTACGGCGGTGCCCAACGCCAGTTTGTAGCTCTGGGACGTGGTGAGGTTGAGGATGATCGGCAGCGCGGTCAGCAGCGCCGCAAACAGCGCAAGGGTGTGCAGCGCCAGATACAGCCAGCGCTTGGGCGCCAGCCACTTGTAATACAGCGGGTCGGTAATCGTCACCAGTGCCGTGGCGCCGAGCAACCCGGTAAACACCAATTGGCCGCTGTTCCAGGTGGTGGTAATGAAGAAAAACGGCAACACGAAAAACAGACTTTCCTGATGAATCATCTGCGTGGCGTAACGCAGCAGGGGCGGCGGGATTTCGCGTTTGAACACCCGCGTAAACAGCTGGGTGAAGGTGTTTTCCAGCATCAGCCAGACCCAACTGACCAACAGGATGACCGCGATCCAGCGGGCCATGCCTTGCTGGCGGTCCACCAGAATGAAACTGGCCACACCCGAGCAGAAACCAAACAGCGCGATCAGCCCTGGATAGCGCTTCATCAACTCAAGGATGCGCTGTACGTAGTGGTTCCAGTTTGGCATTCGGCGGTTCACATTCTGTGTAGGAAAAAACCTCAGCAGAATAGCGTTTTAAGGCTGTCGCGTCCGCGACTACTGATATCTGACAGGCGAATCTCCGCGTAGGCACTGGCGCAGGCTGCGACAGTGCCTACGCGGCTTAGTCAGATTAGCGAACGCGGCTTTCGAAACGGCTCACGCCCGGCAACTCCAGCACCAGTTCATCCCCGATATTCAGCGGGCCAACGCCCACCGGGGTGCCGGTCATGATCACGTCGCCGGCTTGCAGCGAAAAGCAGGCCGCCATGTGCTGAATCATCGGCACAATCTTGTTG
Source organism: Pseudomonas weihenstephanensis (assembly GCF_016812185.1). Taxonomy (NCBI): domain Bacteria; kingdom Pseudomonadati; phylum Pseudomonadota; class Gammaproteobacteria; order Pseudomonadales; family Pseudomonadaceae; genus Pseudomonas; species Pseudomonas weihenstephanensis. The sequence goes on from NZ_JAAEBV010000002.1 coordinate 431,885, forward strand.
AGCATCAGGGCGCTGTTGCCGTCCTGACGCTCTTCACCGTTGATGGTCAGGCGGATGCCGATGTCTTCCAGATCAGGAAAGGTGCAGCTCGGTACAAACGGCGCCAGCACGCAGGCGCCGTCGAACGACTTGGCGATTTCCCACGGCAGGCCTTTGCTTTTCAGCTCGGCTTGCTTGTCGCGCAGGGTCAGATCCAGGCCCGGCGCGAAACCGGAGAGGGCGTCCAGTACTTCTTCGGCGCTTGGGTTGTTGGACAACGGCTTGCCGATCAGCACCGAAATTTCGGCTTCGTAATGCACCGAACCGCGCTCGGCCGGGATGGCGAAACCGCCTTCAAGCGCCACCACACAACTGCCGGGCTTGATAAACAACAAAGGTTCAGTCGGGATCGGGTTATCCAGCTCTTTGGCGTGCTCGGCGTAGTTACGTCCGATGCACACCACTTTGCCGATAGGAAAGTGAATCCGGGTACCGTCGAGATACTGGTGCTGATAGCTCATTGACCGACTCCGCTGTTGGATGCTGCTTCTTTAGTCGCTGGCGCAGGTTGCTATGGGGGTTGCCAGGCCATCGCAGCCTGTGCCAGCGACTACACCTTCATGGATTAAATCGCAAAAATCTTGCCTGGGTTCATGATGCCGTTCGGGTCGAACGCGGCCTTGATCGCCTTCATGTACTCGATCTCCACCGGCGAGCGGCTGTACGTCAGGTAATCGCGCTTGGTCATACCCACGCCGTGTTCGGCCGAGATCGAGCCGTTGTATTTCTCAACCGTCTCAAATACCCACTTGTTCACCGTCGCGCACTTGGCAAAAAACTCGTCCTTGCTCAGGTTTTCAGGCTTGAGGATGTTCAAGTGCAGGTTGCCGTCGCCGATGTGACCGAACCAGACGATTTCGAAGTCGGGGTAGTGTTCACCGACAATCGCGTCAATGTCTTTCAAAAAGGCCGGGACTTTCGACACAGTGACCGAAATGTCGTTTTTATACGGCGTCCAGTGGGAAATGGTTTCGGAGATGTACTCGCGCAGTTTCCACAGGTTTTGCAGCTGGGTTTCGCTCTGGCTCATCACACCGTCCAGCACCCAGCCTTGTTCCATGCAGTGCTCGAAGGTTTCCAGCGCCGCGTTGGCCACCTCTTCAGTGCTCGCTTCAAACTCCAGCAACGCGTAGAACGGGCAGTCGGTTTCGAACGCGGCAGGCACATCGCCACGCGCCATGACTTTGGCCAACGCTTTGTCAGAGAAAAACTCGAACGCGGTCAGGTCCAGCTTGTTTTGGAAGGCATGCAGCACCGGCATGATCGAGTCAAAGTCGGCCGTGCCGAGCACCATCGCCGTCAGGTTTTTCGGCGCACGGTCCAGGCGCATGGTGGCTTCGACCACAAAGCCCAACGTCCCTTCAGCCCCGATAAACAGCTGACGCATGTCGTAGCCGGTGGCGTTTTTGATCAGGTCTTTGTTCAGCTCCAGCACGTCGCCCTTGCCCGTGACGACTTTCATGCCCGCCACCCAGTTACGGGTCATGCCGTAGCGAATTACCTTGATCCCGCCAGCATTGGTGCCGATGTTGCCGCCAATTTGGCTGGAACCCGCCGACGCGAAATCCACCGGGTAGTACAGGCCATGTTCTTGCGCGATGTTTTGCAGGTGTTGAGTCACAACCCCCGGCTGGCAGACCACGGTGCGGTCGGTCAGGTTGATGTCCAGCACCTGGTTCATGTAGTCGAATGACACCACCACTTCGCCATTGGCCGCCACGGCGGCTGCCGACAAACCGGTGCGCCCGCCTGAAGGCACCAATGCCACGTTGTGCGCGTTGGCCCACAGCACAATGGCCTGCACTTGCTCAGTGGTTTTGGGGAACACAATGGCCACGGGGGCCGGGGCGAAATGCTTGGTCCAGTCCTTGCCATAAGCATTGAGGGAATCGGCGTCGGTCAGAACCTTTCCAGGCTCTACCAGGGTCTTTAGCTCATCAATTACGGCAGGATGGGTCATCAACAGAACTCTCGAACAATTCATGGTCATCCTGAGAACGCTTCACGTCGCAGGAATGGGTGTTTAGCGGGGCGCTTATGCTAGCATACGGCCCCCCCGTAGAATCGAGACGTAGGACGATTCTCGGTGCCGGTCTTCACGCCGGCCAGGTCAGCTCAGGCTGTCCACTTCCCTGCCATTTTTCTCTGGGACACAGGTTTACGCAGATGAGCAAGACTTCTCTCGATAAGAGCAAGATCAAGTTCCTTCTTCTTGAAGGCGTCCACCAATCCGCTGTTGATGTTCTCAAGTCCGCCGGGTACACCAGCATTGAGTACATCACCAGTTCCTTGCCTGAAGCCCAGCTGAAGGAAAAGATCGCCGATGCCCACTTTATCGGCATCCGTTCCCGTACTCAGCTGACCGAAGAAGTGTTCGATTGCGCCAAGAAGTTGGTGGCTGTTGGCTGTTTCTGCATCGGTACCAACCAGGTCGACCTCAACGCTGCTCGCGAACGCGGTATCGCTGTTTTCAACGCCCCTTACTCCAACACCCGTTCGGTGGCCGAGTTGGTGCTGGCAGAAGCGATCCTGTTGCTGCGCGGTATTCCTGAGAAAAACGCTTCCTGCCACCGCGGTGGCTGGATTAAAAGCGCAGCCAACTCCTTCGAAATCCGGGGCAAAAAGCTGGGTATCGTCGGCTACGGCTCGATTGGCACACAGCTGTCGGTCTTGGCTGAAGGCTTGGGCATGCAGGTGTTCTTCTACGACACCGTGACCAAACTGCCGTTGGGTAACGCCACGCAAGTGGGCAACCTGCACGAGCTGTTGGGCATGTCGGACATCGTGACCCTGCACGTTCCAGAAACCGCCGCCACCCAGTGGATGATCGGTGAGAAAGAAATCCGTGCCATCAAAAAGGGCGGCATTTTGATCAACGCTGCCCGTGGCACCGTGGTTGAACTGGACGCCCTGGCCGACGCGATCAAGGACAAGCACCTGATCGGCGCCGCCATCGACGTGTTCCCGGTTGAGCCGCGCTCCAACGACGACGTGTTCGAAAGCCCGCTGCGCGGCCTGGACAACGTGATCCTGACCCCGCACATCGGCGGTTCCACCGCTGAAGCGCAAGCCAACATCGGTCTGGAAGTGGCAGAGAAGCTGGTCAAGTACAGCGACAACGGTACGTCGGTATCGTCGGTCAACTTCCCGGAAGTGGCCCTGCCGGCTCACCCTGGCAAGCACCGTCTGCTGCACATCCACCAGAACATTCCGGGTGTGATGAGCGAGATCAACAAGGTCTTTGCCGAAAACGGCATCAACATCTCCGGCCAGTTCCTGCAAACCAACGAGAAAGTTGGCTACGTGGTCATCGACGTCGACGCCGAGTCCTCGGACCTGGCGCAAGAGAAGCTGCAAAGCATCACCGGCACCATCCGTTGCCGCGTGCTGTTCTAAGCAGCAAAGCGCTGTACGAAAAAGGGAGACCCTCGGGTCTCCCTTTTTTATGCGCGGGCGTTATTACTTCACGTTGACCGTGATTTTTTTCGACACGATCACCGGCTCGAAGGCCATGTGGTTTTTATCAGCCAGCTCCAGCTGCAACGTGTGCTTGCCGGGGGCCAGGGTCACTTCGGTTTCGGTCTGCGCTTTGCCGAAGTGCACGTGGTTGGCATCTGCCGGGATCACCTGGCCCGCCGCAATCGGCTGGTCGACGTCGATCAACAGGTGATGATGGCCCGTGTGGGGGGTCTGGTCGCCAGCGGGTGCCAGCTTGATGCCTTCAACACCGAATTTGACGGTGAAGGTTTTGTCCACGGTGGCGCCGTCAGCCGGGGAAAGGATGGAAACTTTTGCGCCTTCAGGGGCCACAGTCGCAGCCATGGCCATGACCGAAGCGCCCATCAACATGGAAGCCAGTGCAACGCGAGACAGTAGATTGTTCATTTATTTCTCCGTTTTTCACAAAATTCATAGGGTTAAGACAACTTCGCGTCGCTACGCTGTCCAACCCGCAGTTGACCAACATAAAGCAAAGTGAGCGCCTATTGCGAATCGCTTGCATCCGTTCAAAGGAGTGACCATGCGCCTTTTGCCTGGCCTGATGCTGTTATTGCCGCTGGTGAGCACTTTGGCTCAAGCCGAATTAATCGATGACGTTAACGATCGGGGCGAGCTGCGCATTGCCCTTGAAGCTGACGTGCCGCCCTACAGCTTCAAACAGGACGGGCACTTGACCGGCTTTGAAGTGGAATTGGGCGAGCTGCTGGCGCAGGAGCTGGACGTGAATGCCTCCCTGCTGGTGACCGACAGCAACGACCTGCTGCAAGGGGTTGAGAGCGGTAAATACGATGTCGCGCTCAACCACATGGCTTTGACTCCGGACCTTGAGAATCGGTTCGATTTCAGTGAGCCTTACGGTTACACCCACGCGCGCGCAATCAATCGAGCTGCGCAACCACCAACGCCCACTGCCCCTGAAACCTTTCAGGGTCAGCTCATAGGCGTAGTTCAGGGCAGCCCGTTTGTCGAACATCCGCCACGAGTAACCGTCGAGGACACACGCCCGGTTGAAGATCAGAGGGTGACGTTGGCGATCCCGTTTCAGAAAGGCAACCCGGCATTCCACAACAGCCTGGACAAAGCGCTCCAGCGGATAAAGGCCGATGGCCGGCTAGCGGCCCTGTCGCAGAAATGGCTGGGGGCGCAAACGCCTCAGCCGTAGGCGTGGCCCACTCCCCCCCCTCGCCATCAGGCAAATGCCCTGAAAGCGGGGGGCTGATGGGTAACCTGGTGAGCTTGCGTCTACACGCCTTACAGGCTTTCCAGACAACTCGCCAAGTCGTTACCCAGTTTTTCCAGCAACTGCTCGTAGCCTTGGGCCGTCGCAGGGGTAAAGCCACCCAAAGCATCCAGCTCTGCCAGTTTGACCGGCATCCCGGCCGTCAGGGTTTCAGCCAAACGCGGACGCAAGGGCGGTTCACTGAACACGCACGTCTTGCCCACTTCCTCCAGACGTTTACGCATGGCCGCCACGTGCTGTGCACCCGGCTGTACTTCGGACGCCACACTGAACACGCCCGCATGTTTGAGGCCGTAAGTGCTTTCGAAGTAGTCATACCCTTCGTGGAAGACGAAGAACGGCTTGTCGGCGATCCCGGCCAGACGCGCTTTGAGGCGGGCATCCAATGCGTCAAGGCGCTCATTGAACGCTTTCAGATTGCGCTGGTATCTGGCCGCGTTCGGCGCGTCTATCGCGCTGAGGTCCGCGGCCATTTTTGCAGCGATGACCCGGGCGTTGTCTGGCGCCAGCCACAGGTGGGCATCCAGGGTGCCGGGGCGATGATCGTGATCATGCTCGGCCGCATCCTCATCATGCGAATGACTGTCTTCAGCAAAATGGCGCAGTTTGAGACCCGGCAAGGTCTGAACAGACACCGAAGGCGCGGCACGCCCCGTCAGCACCCGCGGCAAGAACCCTTCCATGTCCGGGCCAACCCAGTACAGCAGGTCAGCGGACTGCACCCGCCGTACGTCGGAGGGGCGCAGCGCAAAGCTGTGGGGCGATGCATTGGGCGGCAGCAGCACTTCGGGCTGGCCCACACCGTCCTGTACAGCCGCGGCAATCAATTGCAGGGGCTTGATGCTGGTCAGCATGTTAACGTCCGCTTGAACCGGGCCAATCACCAGAAAACTGGCACTGAAAGCAAGAAAAATCGAAAAAAGACGGGACACGATGAGCACTCAGAGTGGTTGAAACGGGTAACATAATAACGTCTCTCTCAAAGATCGTCGCCGCCCATGCCTATTACGCCGCTTGCCAGCCGTCCTCACGACCATTCCCATTGCGTTCACAGCGCCCTCAGCGAGGCCGATACCTTGTGCGCGCAAAAGGGCCTGCGCCTGACCGCGCTGCGCAAACGTGTCCTGGAACTGGTGTGGCAGAGCCACAAACCGCTGGGCGCCTATGACATTCTGGCCGTGCTCAGCGAACAGGACGGGCGCCGCGCCGCTCCGCCGACCGTTTATCGGGCACTGGACTTCCTGCTGGAAAACGGCCTGGTGCATCGTATTTCGTCACTCAATGCGTTTGTGGGGTGCAGCCATCCTGAGCACCCGCATCAGGGTCAATTCCTGATTTGCCGCACCTGCCACGCGGCCATTGAACTTGAACAAAAGTCCATCAGTGACGCCATCGTCAACAGCGCACGCGATGTCGGCTTTACTGTCGAAGGCCAGACCGTCGAAGTGGTCGGGCTTTGTTCGGGTTGCCGGGAGGCCTGATGAGCACTGCGTTGATTCGTCTTGAACACGTCACCGTGACGTACTCCGGGCAAAACGTGCTGGACAATATCGAGCTGACGGTTGAGCCGGGCCAGATCGTGACTCTGATTGGCCCCAACGGCGCCGGTAAGACCACATTGGTCAAGGCGGTGCTCGGGTTGCTGAAACCGACGAGCGGTAGCGTATGGCGCAAACCCAAACTGCGCGTGGGTTACATGCCGCAAAAGCTGCACGTTGACCCGACGCTGCCCTTGTCGGTGCTGCGTTTTTTGCGACTGGTGCCAGGCGTTGATCGCGATCAAGCCTTGGACGCACTCAAAGAAGTGGGTGCCGAGAAGGTCATCGATAGCCCGGTGCAAAGTGTCTCGGGTGGCGAGATGCAGCGTGTCCTGCTGGCCCGGGCCTTGTTGCGCAAACCCGAACTGCTGGTGCTCGACGAACCGGTGCAAGGCGTCGACGTAGCAGGCCAGTCCGAGCTGTACGCGCTCATCACCCGCCTGCGTGATCGTCATGGCTGCGGCGTGTTAATGGTGTCTCACGACCTGCATCTGGTCATGAGCACCACCGACCAGGTGGTGTGCCTCAACCGCCATGTCTGCTGCTCGGGCCACCCGGAACAGGTCAGCGGCGACCCTGCATTCGTTGAGCTATTCGGCAAAAACGCACAAAGCCTGGCGATTTATCACCACCATCACGACCACGCCCATGACTTGCATGGCTCGGTGGTCAACGAAGGTGCCGCACCGGCACCGGCACACGTTCATGGAGAAGGCTGCAAGCATGGCTGATTTTCTGTTTTACGCCCTGCTGGCAGGTTTGGCGTTGGCGGTGGTCGCAGGCCCACTGGGCTCATTCGTGGTGTGGCGCCGCATGGCCTACTTCGGCGACACGTTGTCCCATGCCGCCCTGCTGGGCGTCGCCCTGGGCTTTTTGCTGGACATCAGCCCCACCATTGCCGTGACCGTCGGTTGCCTGCTGTTGGCCATCTTGCTGGTCACGTTGCAGCAACGTCAGCCACTGGCTTCCGACACGCTGCTCGGAATTCTCGCACCCAGCACCTTGTCCCTCGGGCTGGTCGTACTAAGCTTCATGCATGAAGTGCGGATCGACCTCATGGCCTACCTGTTTGGCGACCTGCTGGCGATCAGCCCCACAGACCTGATGTGGATCATCGGCGGCAGCGCCGCCGTACTGGCGCTATTGGTCGCATTGTGGCGACCGCTGCTGGCCATTACAGTGCACGAGGAGCTGGCCACCGTTGAAGGCTTGCCGGTTGCCGCATTGCGCATGACCCTGATGCTGTTGATTGCCGTCGTGATTGCGGTCGCGATGAAAATCGTCGGGGTGCTGTTGATTACCTCGCTGCTGATTATCCCGGCGGCCGCTGCGCAACGTCACGCCCGTTCACCTGAACAGATGGCGTTGGGCGCCAGTTTGCTGGGGATAGTGGCCGTGTGTGGTGGCCTGGCGTTGTCATGGTTCAAAGACACGCCCGCCGGGCCGTCAATTGTGGTGTGTGCCGCTGCACTGTTTCTGCTGAGTTTTGTTCTGCCCCGTCGAGGGGTGTAGACTTGCTCGTTTTTTGCGCACTTAGAGAGCCGCAGGAATGAAGCTGTTCAACTATCGATATAGGCTCCTGGCCGCATTTTGTGTGCTGCTGGGTGCTTGCCAAAGCACACCGACTGCCGACCAGATCGCGCAGCAACAACGTGCTGCGGCCATCGCTCAGCTGGAGCAAAACCTGGCCAGCAGCGAACTTGCCACCGCCGAAGACGAATTGGCGACCTTGCAAGCCCAAACCCCGGACGACCCGCAGTGGGTGCAGTACCAGCGCCAATTGGCTGAAGCCTACTTGCAACGCAGCCAGATCTTCCTGCAAAAGGGCGATGTGAATGCAGCCGCCACGGCGCTCAGCCGTGCCCGCACCTTGATGCCCAAGGCGCCTGCACTGACCAGCGGCGTCAACAGTGCCATTGCCCATGCACGCAAGGCCGAACTGGACAAAGCCGAAGCCGCCCTGAAGGCTGCCGAAGCGCGCCCACCGGCCAAAGTCATCGATCCCGCCGCCGAAAGCACCACGGTGGCGTTGAACATCGCCGATATTAAGAAACTTCGCCATCAACTAGACTTGATCGCGCAGGATATCGTCAATTACCAATGTGGCGTCACCTTGCAGGTGCCGCGCACGGCTGACTACCCTTGGCTGGCCACGCTGATCAGCAAACGCGTTAAAAAGCTCAACCCGGATTTCGACCTCAAGCTTGAACGCCAGATCGTGCGCCACGTACCGGCGCAAATGGTACTGATCCCCAGCAAACCCTAAATCCGCGCGCCCCGTCAGCTCCTGCGGGTGGCCGCAGGCTGCGATCTTTTGATCGATCGCAGCCTGCCCCCTCTGTTAAACAGTGCTACATCACGCCGGAATCGCCTTAGCCTTCGGCTCCCGCGCCCATACCCGATGCTGGCCAATGGCGGCAAAGAACGCTTTAACGTCCTTGGCGTCCTTGAGCACCAACAACCCTTCGTCCGCCTGCACATGCAGCACGTCCAGGAGCTGGCTGGCTTCGCCGTGCAAGGCAATGGCCTTCAAGTGTTTGTAGGCTTCCAGCAAATAATGCAAAGCCACCCCGTCGCCGCTGAGCGCCTTGATTGAGGCCGCACCGCCCGGCACATACACCGCGTCAAACGCCACCGAAGGCAAACCTTCCATCGACGCATCCACAGGCAACAACTTGCCTTCGGCCGTTTTCACTGGCGCCGAAGTCGGCCCCAGTAATTTGGCGTGCGCGCCCTCTGCCGCCAGCGCCTGTTTGATGGCCTCAATCGCCGCACCATCAACACCGTTGGCCGCCAGAATCGCCACTTTTCGGGTTTTGATATTGCCCGGCAACAAGTTGACCTGGCTCAACGCGGGCGACTGACTGAGGCTGGTTTTGCGTGCGGCTACCGTGCCCGCCTTGGGTGCAGGCAGCCCGAGGTTGTCGGCCACACGCTTGGCCAACTCAAGATCAATGTTGGCCAGAATCTCATTCACTTGGCGTGCCCGAATGTGCTCACGCTCGACCTTGCCCAACTCAAAGCTGTACGCCGAGATGATGTGCTCTTGTTCATGCTTGCTCATGCTGTGGAAAAACAGCCGCGCTTGCGAAAAATGATCGCTGAACGAGTCGCTGCGCTGGCGAATTTTGTTCGCATCAATGCGTTCCGGGTAGCTTTCAAACCCCCCATCGCGTGCAGCCGGCGGTGTTTCTTTCGGCCAGCCACCATCAATGGAGTTCGGCTCGTAAGATGCCCGACCGGTATGAATCGTGCTGCGATGTTGCGCATCGCGCTGGTTGTTATGGAAGGGCGCTACCGGGCGATTAATGGGTATCTCATGAAAGTTGGGCCCGCCCAGACGGCTGATCTGCGTATCGGTGTAGGAAAACAGTCGACCTTGCAGCAACGGGTCGTTGGAAAAGTCGATCCCCGGCACGATATGACCGGGGCAGAAGGCGACCTGCTCGGTCTCGGCAAAGTAATTGTCGGGGTTGCGGTTGAGCACCATCTTGCCCAGCGGGGTGATCGGCACCAACTCTTCGGGGATCAACTTGGTAGGGTCGAGGATGTCGAACTCGAACTTATGCTCGTCCGCCTCGCTAATGATCTGTACCCCCAACTCCCATTCCGGGTAATCGCCGACTTCAATCGAGTCCCATAGGTCGCGGCGATGGAAGTCGGTGTCCTTGCCTGCGAGTTTTTGCGCTTCATCCCACACCAACGAACAGGTGCCCGCGCTGGGGCGCCAATGGAATTTGACGAAATTGGACGTACCCTCAGCATTGATCAGCCGAAAGGTATGGACGCCGAAGCCCTGCATGCTGCGCAGGCTTTTGGGAATGGCCCGGTCAGACATCGCCCAAATCACCATGTGCGCAGACTCTGGCACCAGCGACACAAAGTCCCAGAAGGTGTCATGCGCCGAACCGCCTGTAGGAATCTCGTTATGCGGCTCAGGCTTTACGGCATGTACAAAGTCAGGAAACTTGATCGCATCCTGAATGAAGAACACCGGCATATTGTTGCCGACCAGGTCGAAGTTGCCTTCGTCGGTGAAAAACTTCACAGCAAACCCGCGGACATCGCGCACGGTATCGCCGGAGCCGCGTGGCCCTTGCACGGTCGAAAAACGCACAAATACAGGCGTCTTTTTGCTCGGATCTTGCAGGAATCCTGCTTTGGTCAACGCCGAATGCGCTTCGTAGGTCTGAAAGTAGCCATGTGCGCCGGTGCCACGGGCATGCACGATGCGCTCAGGAATGCGCTCATGGTCAAAATGCGTGATCTTCTCGCGCATGATGAAGTCTTCCAGCAACGAAGGGCCTCTGGCGCCCACTTTGAGGGTGTTTTGGTTGTCTGCAATCTTCACCCCCTGGTTGGTGCGCAGCGCTTGATCGGTCGCGTCATCACGAAAAGGTTGGAGGCTGTCGAGTTTGACGTTCGTGTTGCCACGATCCAAGGTGTCGGTTCCGGCCATCTGGCTCTTGTTCGAAGACGGTTTTTTGCTGCTCATCAGACTAAACTCCTTGTTGGCAAAAGCCCCATTGGCCGGGCTTTGTAGACAAATGTCCCGAGACGGGAAGTGAGTTGCTCCACTAGTGACTGGCGGCCCTTGGCAGCGTTCCTTTTTTCTGACCTTTGATCGTCTTATTGCCAAATCAAAGGTTCGCGCACAAATAAATGCTAAGAACCTCTATACGGACAGGCTAAAATGCGCGCCCGGCTTACCGCTGATCTTCTTTTTACGCGCCCCACAAGGTTCGCTACGTGATTGAGTTTCATAACGTTCATAAAACTTACCGGGTCGCCGGTAAGGACATTCCCGCGCTGCACTCCACCAGTTTGCGTGTCGAGAGCGGCCAGGTGTTTGGCCTGATTGGCCACTCCGGCGCGGGCAAAAGTACATTGCTGCGCCTGATCAACCGCCTCGAAACACCGAGCGGTGGCCAGATCATCGTCGACAACGAAGACGTCACTGCGATGGACGCCAACGGTCTGCGCCGTTTCCGTCAGCAGGTGGGCATGATCTTCCAGCACTTCAACCTGCTGGCCTCCAAGACGGTGGCTGACAACGTGGCGCTGCCGCTGACGCTGGCTGGCGAACTGTCGCGCAGTGAGATCGAGCAGCGCGTCGCTGAACTGCTGGCCCGTGTCGGCCTGGCTGACCACGCCAAAAAGTACCCGGCGCAACTCTCGGGCGGCCAAAAACAACGGGTGGGGATTGCCCGCGCCCTGGCCACCAAGCCCAAAGTGCTGCTGTGTGACGAAGCCACCAGCGCCCTCGACCCGCAAACCACGGCCTCGGTGCTGCAATTGCTGGCCGAAATCAACCGCGAGTTGAAGTTGACCATCGTCCTGATCACCCACGAGATGGACGTGATTCGTCGCGTGTGTGATGTGGTCGCGGTCATGGATGCGGGCAAGATCGTTGAACAAGGCCCGGTGGCCGATGTGTTCTTGCACCCCAAGCACCCGACCACCCGGCGTTTTGTGCAGGAAGACGAGCAAGTCGACGAAAGCGAACAGCGCGACGACTTCGCTCACGTGCCAGGCCGCATCGTGCGCCTGACCTTCCAGGGCGAAGCTACCTACGCACCTTTGCTGGGCACCATCGCCCGTGAAACCGGTGTGGACTACAGCATCCTGGCTGGCCGCATTGACCGCATCAAAGACACCCCTTATGGGCAACTGACCCTCGCCATCACCGGTGGCGACATGGACGCTGCTTTCGCGCGCTTCACCGCCGCCGACGTCCATATGGAGGTGCTGCGCTAATGGAAACCCTCTTGAGCTTCTTCTCTAATATCGACTGGTACGAAATCTGGCTGGCCACTGGCGACACCATGATCATGCTCGGCGGCTCGCTGCTGTTCACGGTGCTGCTCGGTTTGCCGCTGGGCATCCTGTTGTTCCTGTGCAGCCCGCGCCAGTTGCTCGAACAAAAGACCCTGTATGCAGGCCTGTCGTTTGTGGTGAACATTCTGCGCTCGCTGCCGTTCATCATTTTGCTGGTGGTCATGATCCCGTTCACCGTGCTGATTACCGGCACCTCACTGGGTGTGGCAGGCGCGATTCCGCCACTGGTGGTGGGCGCCACGCCGTTCTTTGCGCGGCTGGTTGAAACGGCCTTTCGTGAAGTGGACCGCGGCATCATCGAAGCCACTCAGGCAATGGGCGCCAACACGCGTCAGATCATTACCAATGCGTTGTTGCCCGAAGCACGCCCCGGCATCTTTGCTGCGATTACGGTGACCGCCATTACGCTGGTGGGCTACACCGCGATGGCAGGCGTTGTCGGCGCAGGTGGCTTGGGCGACTTGGCCATCCGCTTCGGCTACCAGCGCTTTCAACCTGACGTGATGATTGTCACGGTGGTGCTGTTGCTGATTCTGGTGCAAATTCTGCAAACCGTTGGCGATCGGCTGGTGGTGCACTTTTCGCGCAAGTAAGCGCGACCTCTCGTTAATAAACGTAACCGCCAGCTTCGCGGCTGGCAGGCACCTGAAGTCAGGTGTTCACAAGGAGTTGCTGAATGAAGAAGTTATTTGCTGCTGTGGCCGCTGTAGCGGCGTTTTCGGCACAAGCCGACACGTTGACCGTGGCGGCTTCGCCCGTGCCGCACGCCGAGATTCTGGAGTTTGTGAAACCCGCGCTGGCCAAAGAAGGCGTGGACTTGAAGGTTAAGGTGTTCACTGACTACATCCAGCCAAACGTACAAGTGGCCGAAAAGCGCCTGGACGCCAACTTCTTTCAGCATCAGCCGTACCTGGATGAATTCAACAAGGCCAAAGGCACGCAACTGGTCAGCGTGGCCAGTGTTCACCTTGAGCCACTGGGTGCTTACTCCGCCAAACACAAGAAGCTGGACGAGCTGCCAAGCGGCGCTAACGTGGTGATCCCCAACGATGCCACCAACGGCGGCCGTGCGCTGTTGCTGCTGGACAAGGCGGGCCTGATCAAGCTCAAAGACTCGACCAACATTCTGTCCACCCTCAAAGACATCACCGAAAACCCGAAAAACCTGAAGTTCCGCGAACTGGAAGCCGCCACCATCCCGCGCGTGCTGACCCAGGTTGACTTGGCGCTGATCAACACCAACTACGCGCTGGAAGCCAAGCTGAACCCGGAAAAAGACGCGCTGGTGATCGAAGGCAGCGACTCGCCTTACGTGAACATTTTGGTGGCTCGCCCGGACGACAAAGACTCGGCAGACATGAAAAAGCTGGTTGCCGCACTGCACACGCCTGAAGTGAAAGCCTTCATTCTTGAGAAATACAAAGGCGCCATCGTCCCGGCGTTCTAAGCACTGCCCCTAGAAGCGGGTGCAGGTTGCGAGCAGTTGATTTTAAAAGCTCGCAGCCTGCGCCAGCGCCTACAGACACTTTTACCCCCACTTACTTCCTCTCAACCAACCCCGGCAACTGGGCAACCATCTTTTGGTTGTTGAACGGTGCGCGGATGAAACCTCGCTGGGTGCCGTCCGGACCAATCAGCGCCAAATTGCCGCTGTGATCGACCGTGTAGTTCGGCTTGCTGGTGTCCGCCGGAATAAACGGGATGCTCACCGCGTTGGCCAACGTTTGCAGCGCCTCAATGGAGCCGGGCGTCAGGCCCACAAACTGCGGGTCGAAGTAGCCCAGGTACTGCTTGAGCTGCTGCGGCGTATCGCGATTGGGGTCGACGCTGACCAGCACGATTTGCAGTTTGTCCTGCACCTCTTTAGGTAATTCACTTTTGATCTGACGCAGCTGGGCCAGGGTGGTCGGGCAGATGTCCGGGCAGAAGGTGTAGCCAAAGAACAGCAGGCTCCACTTGTCTTTCAGCTCATTCATCACCACCGGCTGGCCGTCCTGGTTGGTCATTTTCACGTCCGGCAGTTGGCGACTCTGAGGCAGCAAGATGATCCCCGCATCGATCAGCGTGGTGTTGTCGGCCTGACCTTTGCCCGACATGATTTTGTTAAACGTCAGGCCCATGACCAATGCCACCAGCGCAACGAGGATATAGACGGTTTTTTGAGTTTTAGTCATAGGTTCAACACTAAGTAGTGGTCGACAAGCAGCGCGATGAACAACGCAAACAGGTAGCAAATAGAGTACTTGAAGGTGTTGATCGCGGCGTGCGGCAGGGTGCCACGGTACAGCACCCACGCCCAATGCAGAAAGCGTGCGCCCAACCCGAGTGCACAGGCCAGATAGAGCTCGCCGCTCATGTGAATCACAAACGGCAGCAAGCTCACGGCCAGCAGCATGCAGGTGTACAGCAGGATGTGGACTTTGGTGTAGTGCTCGCCGTGGGTCACGGGCAGCATCGGGATGTCGGCCTTGGCGTATTCAGCCTTGCGGTGAATGGCCAACGCCCAAAAGTGCGGCGGGGTCCAGGCAAAGATGATCAGCACCAGCAGCAGCGGTTCGGCACTGATATGCCCGGTCACGGCAACCCAACCCAACAGCGGTGGCGCAGCCCCGGCCAGCCCGCCAATCACAATGTTCTGCGGCGTGGCGCGCTTGAGAAAGCCGGTGTAGATCACCGCATAGCCCAGCAAAGACGCCAGCGTCAGCCAAGCCGCCAGTGCGTTGGTGAACACCAGTAACAACGCCAGCCCACAGACTGCCAGCAACAGGGCAAACGCCAACGCCGACGCAGCAGACACGCGCCCCTGCGCCAGCGGGCGCTGCTGAGTGCGCGCCATCAGCGCATCAATGCGCCGGTCCACCACATGGTTAACGGCCGCTGCGCCGCCCGCGCACAAGCCGATGCCCAGGTTGCCGAACACCAGCACCGTCCACGGCACACCTGCGCGCGTGGCGAGAAACATGCCCACCAGCGAGGTGATGAGCATCAACACCACCACCTTGGGCTTGGTCAGTTCCAGATAATCACGCCACAACGCCTGACGCGGCCGTTCGCCAAGCAAGGTCGTCATGGCAGTTCTCCTTTGAGCAGGATGGGGCTGGGGGCCGGACGCCGGGGGCTGAAACGCCAACGGGCCAGACGTGGGGCTTTAACCCTGACCAGCGCCGTGCGCGCGTGGTAATTAACCAGCACCAGCGTCAGCAGCAACGCTGCGCCACCCGCGTTATGTGCCACTGCGACGGCCAGCGGCAAACCGAACAGCACATTACTCAGGCCCAGGCAGATTTGGAGCGCCAGCGCTGACAGCAGCAACCCCGCCAGACGCGTCATGCCCACGCGGCGTAATTGCCAGGCCAGCCCCAGCAGTACCAGCGTCAGTAACAGTGCGCCCAGGCGATGGGTGAGATGAATCGCGGTACGGGCATCGCTGTCCAACTGGCCCCCCAAGTAATTGGGGCCAATGTGTTGCGTAAGATGAAAACCGTTTGCAAAGTCGGCGTCTGGCCACCACTGACCGTGGCAGGTCGGCAAATCGACGCAGGCCACCGCCGCGTAATTGGAACTGACCCAGCCGCCCAGTGCGATTTGCACAATGGCCAACACCAGCCCGGCCGTTGCCCAGCGCTGTAAACGCCGAGGCACGGCGAGGGCGGGCAACACGCCGGACAAACGCAACGTCAGTAAAAACAGCAGGCTCAGGGTCGCAAAACCGCCGAGTAAATGCCCCGTCACCACCTGCGGCCACAGCTTGAGCGTGACCGTCCACATGCCAAACGCAGCCTGTGCCAGCACCACCCATAGAATGAACACCGGTAACTTGAGTGGCTGGTCGGCCACATGCCGTTGGCGCCAGGCACGCGCCGCCAGCAGGGCAATCACTAACGCCAAGGTGCCCGCAAAATAGCGATGCACCATCTCACTCCAGCCTTTTTCGACGTGCACGGGGGTGTCTGGAAAGTGCAGCTCGGCATGGGCCAACTGCGCGTCCGTGTTGGGCACGCTGATAAAGCCATAGCATCCGGGCCAGTCCGGGCAACCCAGGCCTGCGTGGGTCAGGCGGGTATAAGCACCGAGCAATACCACCACCAGTGCCAGCAGGGTGGCAAACAACGCGAGGCGAAATCCGGCTTTGGCCATGGCGGTATTCCTATCCGATGTTGGACAGTTTCAACAGGTGGCGCAGGTCGTTGAGCACGTCCTTGCCTTTCACCCGTGGGTCGTAGCGCAGCACTAAATTGCCGTGAGGGTCGATGATCCACAGTTGCGCGGCGCCATTGCCTTGCGCGCCCTGTGTATAACTCGGCAGGTCCAGCGGGTAGCGCTGAAGTTGCGGGTATTCACGTTGCAGCAGAGCCGCGTAGTCATCCGCCAGCGGTTGGGCCATTGCCAACGCATGGGTCGCGCGTGAGGCATCGCGCCCCAGCCCCACTTGAATCTGTCGCGCCAGGTACACCAGTTGCTGGCAGTCCACGGCGCACGTGCGCGGCGCCGTCACCAGCAATTGCCAGCGTGACTCCTGTGTTTGCACACCCAGCGCGGCGCGGCCCTGACCATTGCCAATCATTTCACCGTGATAGCTGCGGCTGTCGGGCACCCAGAACTTGAGCTTGTACATACCCGTGGCCAATACCATCGGGCCAAGGGTCAGCAACAGGATAAGGAGCAGTTGCAATCGCCCGCGCCGCCGTGAAGCAGATGCCTGAGTGCGAGCCGTATCAGGCGGATTGATGGCCGTTCCCATGGCGTTTCTCCTGCGCGTTATGCCAACCGAGGTACAGATAAAGACCGCAAAGGGCCAACGCCATAGCGAACCATTGCACGGCATAGGCAGTGTGTTTTTCCGGGCCCATGCCCGTGGCAATCACCGACCAGTCGGCTTGATACGCCACAGGCCCTGGCTGAATACGAATTTCCTCTGCACTACCTGATCGTCCCAATTCGGCCCACAACCTGGCCGGGAATACGGCGGTTATCAGGCGCGGCCAGTGGGCTTGCGTCGGATCGGCGTGCAACTGGAACGGCGCACCGGGTGACGCATACACCCAGCCTTCAAGTTCCAGCAGTTGATCGGGGGTGCTGAACACAGGCGGTGTACGCCGACTCGGCCACTCGATCCAGCCACGATTGAGCAACAGCCATTGACCGCTGGCCAGGTCCTGAAACGGTTGCAACAGCTCTACACCGACCTTGCCGTCCCGTATGCGGTTGTCCAGCAACAGGCTGTGTTGCGCATCCAGATGACCGCGCAAGTGCACCCGTCGAAACGCCGGCTCAGGGCTGCTCAGCAATTGCTCCACGCTGAGCGGTGCAGCGTTGCGGTGTTGGGCATAGGTGTCGAGCAACTGGCGCTTTTGCTCTGCGCGCTGGAGTTGCCAAAACCCCAGCAACACCAACATGGGCAACAGCATAGCCACCACCAACGTGGGCACCAGACCTGGGCGAAAGGCCGTCATGACCGGCCGCTTACAACACGTAAACAAACAGGAACAACGCCACCCACACTGCATCTACAAAGTGCCAGTACCAGCTCGCCGCCTGGAATCCGAACTGGTGCTCGGCATTAAAATGCCCGCGCACAATGCGAGTCAGCATCACCAGCAAAATCAGGGTGCCGATGGTCACGTGAGCGCCGTGAAAACCCGTGAGCATAAAGAACGTCGCGCCATATACGCCCGAACCCAGCGTCAGCCCCAGCTCTTGATAGGCGTGGATATATTCCTCGGCCTGAAAGCCCAAAAACGCGACCCCCAACAGCACCGTCAGACCCAGCCACACTTTCAATGCCCCGCGCTGGCCTTTGTTCAACGCGTGATGAGCGAGGGTCAGGGTCACGCTGGAACTGACCAGCAGCACCGTATTGAGCAGCGGCAAGCCCCACGGGTTGATGATGTCTTTGGGCGCGGGGTAGAGGACCGGATCGGGGCTGTGCAACAGCGGCCAGGCAAACTGGAAATTGGGCCACAGCATATGCGCCACCGCCTTGCTGCCTTCGCCGCCCAACCAGGGACCCGAAAAGTGACGCACATAAAACAGCGCGCCAAAGAAGGCGGCAAAAAACATCACTTCCGAAAAAATAAACCAGGTCATGCCCCAGCGAAACGAGCGGTCCAGTTGTGGGCTGTACAGCCCGGCGCGGCTTTCTTTGATCACCGCCCCGAACCAGCCAACCATCATGTAAGCCACCAGCAGACTGCCGACAAAGAAAATCAACGGGCCATGGGACTCGGGACGCGTGGCCTTGAGGTCGTTGAACCATGTGGCCAGGCCGCAGACCGTCACCAACAGGCCGATGGTGGCAATGATCGGCCACTTGCTTTGAGCCGGGACGTAGTAGTGATCAGGGGTTGCCATGGAGCGTTCTCCTTATCGGGCTGGCCGGGCGACGTCATTGCCAGCAGCAGCGACGGGCGGTTGGCGCGCGGTGATATCGAACAGCGTGTAGGCCAGCGTCAGGTGCTTCACGTCCTTGGGCAGGTCGCGGTCGACGATAAAGCGCATCGGCATTTCAATGCGCTGCCCCGGTTGCAGCACTTGTTGGGTGAAGCAAAAACACTCGGTCTTGTGAAAATACTGCGCCGCTTGCGCCGGTGAGATGCTCGGCACCGCTTGCGCTGACATCGGATGGTCGGAGGGGTTGGACGCCACAAACACCATCTCGTAAACGCCGCCGGGGTTGACCACCAACTGTTCGCCCTTGGGGTAAAACTCCCACACCATGCCCAGATTATTGGTGGCCAAAAACTGCACCCGTACCTGACGGAGGGTGTCGACCACTTGCTCGCCTTCGTACTGCCCGGCGGTTTTACCGTTGATGCCAAATGCGCGGCACATCACGTCGTAGATCGGCACCAGGGCAAAGCCGAAAGCGAACATCACCACCACCATCAATGACAGGCGGATGACGAGGCGCTTAATGGATGTTGAGTCGGCCATAGACGCTCCTGTTGCCTATAAAACCCCAACCCTCTCCCACCGGCAGAGGATGGGTGAGGGCCAGCGGTTCACCTGATGTCTGGCGGAGTCGTAAAGGTGTGATACGGCGCGGGCGAAGGCACGCTCCACTCCAGGCCTTCGGCCCCGTCCCACGGCTTGGCCGGCGCTTTAGGCCCGCCGCGTATGCATTTGATGACAATGAACAGAAACAACAGCTGCGTCGTGCCGAACATAAACCCACCGATCGACGACACCATGTTGAAGTCCGCGAATTGCAGGTTGTAGTCAGGAATCCGTCTCGGCATTCCAGCCAATCCCACAAAGTGCATCGGAAAGAAGGTCAGGTTCATGCCCACAAACGACAACCAGAAATGCAGCTTGCCGAGGGTTTCGTCGTACATGTGGCCGGTCCATTTCGGCAGCCAGTAATAGGTCGAAGCGAAGATGCCGAAGATCGCACCTGGCACCAGTACGTAGTGGAAATGCGCCACTACAAAGTAGGTGTCGTGGTACTGGAAGTCAGCGGGCGCAATGGCCAGCATCAACCCGGAAAACCCGCCGATGGTGAACAGGATCACAAACGCCACTGCGAACAGCATCGGCGTCTCAAACGTCAGCGAGCCTTGCCACATGGTGCTGGCCCAGTTGAACACCTTGACCCCGGTCGGCACCGCGATCAGCAACGTGGCGTACATAAAGAACAGCTCGCCCACCAGTGGAATACCGACCACGAACATGTGGTGCGCCCACACGATAAAGGACAAGAAAGCGATGCTTGCCGTGGCGTAGACCATTGAGGTGTAGCCAAACAGAGGCTTGCGCGAAAAGGTCGGGATGATCGCACTGACAGCGCCGAAGGCCGGCAGGATCATGATGTACACCTCGGGGTGCCCGAAGAACCAGAACACATGCTGGAACAGCACCGGGTCACCGCCCCCCGCAGCGCTGAAAAAACTGGTACCAAAGTGGATGTCCATCAGCATCATCGTCACCACACCGGCCAGCACGGGCATCACGGCGATCAGCAAGAACGCGGTGATCAGCCAGGTCCAGACGAACAGCGGCATTTTCATCAGGGTCATGCCGGGCGCACGCAGGTTGAGGATGGTGGCAATGACGTTGATCGCACCCATGATGGAACTAATACCCATCAAATGGATGGCAAAAATGAAATACGTCACGCTCTCGGGTGCATACGTGGTGGACAACGGAGCGTAGAAGGTCCACCCGAAGTTCGGCCCGCCACCGGCCATGAACAAGGTCGAGACCAGCAGCAAAAACGCGGCGGGCAGCAACCAGAAACTGAAGTTGTTCATGCGCGGCAGCGCCATGTCCGGCGCACCGATCATCAGCGGAATCATCCAGTTGGCCAGCCCGACAAAGGCAGGCATCACGGCGCCAAACACCATGATCAGCCCGTGCATGGTGGTCATCTGGTTGAAAAAGGCCGGTTCGACGATCTGTAATCCCGGTTGAAACAGCTCAGCACGAATGACCATCGCGAACGAGCCACCGAGTAAAAACATGCAGAAGCTGAACCACAGGTACAACGTGCCGATGTCTTTGTGGTTGGTGGTCAACACCCAGCGCATCAGGCCTTTGGCGGGGCCATGAGCGTGGTCGTCGTGTGCAGGCCCGTGGTCATCAATCACAGCACTCATGTTCTGACTCCTTGCGCGCACATCAATGAACCGCTCATTTGCCTTGCGCCTGTTTCAGCGCGAGCACGTCTTTAGGGGTGACCATGTCGCCTTTGTTGTTACCCCACGCGTTGCGCTCGTAGGTCACGACCGCCGCCATGTCGACTTCTGACAGCTGCTTGCCGAACGCGGCCATTGCGGTGCCGGGCTTGCCGAAAAACACGCGGTGCAGGTGGTCTTCAATAGGGCCGGTGGCAATTGGCGAGCCTTTAAGCGCCGGGAACATCGGCGGCAAGCCCTGGCCCTCAGCCTGGTGACACGCCACGCAGGCGGTGTGATAGACCTTGTCGCCACGGGCGATCAGCTCCTCGCGGGTCCAGTCTTTACTGGTCAATTCCTTGAGTTGTGCAGCCTGGGCCTTGCGCTCCGCGAGCCAAGCGTCGTAATCGGGTCGGGTTTTAACGTCGACCACAATCGGCATGAAACCGTGGTCCTTGCCGCACAACTCGGCGCACTGGCCACGGTAGACGCCGGGTTTCTCGACGCGGGTCCAGGCCTCGTTGATAAAACCCGGTATGGCGTCACGCTTGACCGCGAAGGCTGGCACCCACCAGGAGTGGATAACATCGGCCGAGGTCACCAGAAAGCGCACCTTGGCGCCAATCGGCAGCACCAGCGGCTCATCCACTTCGAGCAGGTAATGCTCATCCTTGGGCGCTTTGTTGTGGATTTGATCGGCGGGGGTGGCCAGATTGCTGAAGAACTCGACGTCTTGGCCCAGGTATTTGTAATGCCACTTCCACTGGTAGCCCGTGATCTGGATGTCGACATCCGATTCACTGCTGTCGTAGATGTTGATCAGGGTTTTGGTGGCCGGCACCGCCATTGCGACCAGGATGAGCAAAGGCACGACCGTCCAGAGGATTTCAACCGTGGTGCTCTCATGGAACTTGGCCGGTTCCTGCCCCGTGGAGCGACGATGAACAATCATCGACCAAAACATGGCACCGAAGACCAAAATGCCGATGACCACACAGATCCAGAAAATGGTCATGTGCAGGTTGAACACCGCATGGCTGACTTCGGTCGCACCGGGCGTCATGTTCACGGTCCAGGCGGCATGCGCCTGATTGAAAACAGACCACAACAACAGGCCCATCCATAGATGTGGATGTCGCTTCATTGCGGGTTCCCCTTTATTTTTCTTGTTATGGCGCCGGTGTGTACCTGCGTTACAAGGGGGCGGTTTTCAAACCAGTGAACCTTGACCGCCGAGCCTCGCCTGCTCAGGCAGTCGGGCATCATCAGAAAACGTTTACAGAATCGAGTATAGCCAGCGCCTTAAACCCCGCAATGTGAGGGGGCAAAACAGCGAAAAACTGACTCCAACGACAAATGGCACTCACTGCCGGGTCACAAAATGAATAACAATACGCGCCCTCTGAAAAAGGCCCTGGGTTTCACATGGGCTATTTTTAACGATATTCCCTGTCTAGCGTTCCCCTGGAGTGCCCATGAATACCGCTGCCCTGCGCGAGCAGATCTTGCGTGCCCAACAGCATGAGGCCGATACAGGCCTGCTCGCCCGCCAATTGGAAGCCACACTGCCACACCTTCACACAGCCATTCATCTGCCTGAACTCGACAAAAATGCGGTCATGACCCGGTTTGTCAGTGCCTACATCGCTCAGGTGCCTGACTTGCTGGACGCGGCCTACGAAGTCGCCCGCGAGGCGGGTATCGAATCGCAAATCAAGCCGGTGCTGA
Source organism: Pseudomonas weihenstephanensis (assembly GCF_016812185.1). NCBI lineage: Bacteria > Pseudomonadati > Pseudomonadota > Gammaproteobacteria > Pseudomonadales > Pseudomonadaceae > Pseudomonas > Pseudomonas weihenstephanensis. The sequence goes on from NZ_JAAEBV010000002.1 coordinate 454,381, forward strand.
AGATAGCCGAGCAGTTTTTTCTTCAGCCACCTGCACTGATGGCCGGGCACGTCGGGCTGGAAAGTTTGCTGGATGAAGCGTACCTGGCGCACCGCCTGGTGGAAGAGGTCAACGACCTGTACATCAAGCACTTCAAACAGCCGCTGATCCCGCTGGACACCACCGTGGCCAACCTGATCGCGCACCAATTGATCGGCGAAACGTTCGCCAACCAATTGGACGAGGTGGTGCACCACGCCGTTGACGAGATGCTCAACGACGAAAGCTTTGCCCTGGAGTCGGTCGAAGCCTACCGCGAGAAGCTGATCAGCCCAGAAACCGGTGCTGCCTGGAAACGCTGGCCGTGCCTGTCCAAGCAGTTGGGCGTCGGGCTGACGTTGTAACCTGATAGGCGGTGGTTAAAACCGCGCCTTGGGTGTCGCACTCGGGATCGGGCTGGTGCCATCAAGTGGCAGAAAGGCGCCTTTGTCCGCGTCATACGCTTTAATGGCGCTGGTTTCGATGTCGTACACCCAGCCGTGAATGAACAGATGCCCGCTGGCCATGCGCGATGCAACTGAGGGGTGCGTGCGCAAATGCTGCAACTGGGCAATCACGTTTTCTTCGGTCAATACGTGCATGCTTTCGGCTTCGTTGGCGCAGTTACAGTTGTCCTGCACCATGGTTTTGGCCACTTCCACGTGGTGCAACCAGGCTTTAACGGTCGGCATTTTTTTCAAGCTGGCGGGGTTGAGCACGGCCCGCATCGCGCCGCAATCCGAATGCCCACAAATGATGATGTGCTGCACGCCCAAGGCCAGCACGGCGTACTCGATAGCGGTTGAAACACCGCCGTTCATTTGACCGTACGGCGGCACAACGTTGCCCACGTTACGGGTCACGAACAGATCACCCGGCGCACTTTGAGTAATCAGCTCAGGCACGATGCGCGAATCTGCGCAGGCGATAAACATGGCGCGCGGGCTTTGTGCGGTGGCCAGTTTTTTGAAGAAGGCTTCTTGTTCGGGGAAGATTTCGTGATGGAAATGCAGAAAGCCATCAACAATGTGGTGCAAGGCTGCATCGGCGCTGTCAGCGGTAGCAGGAGCTGTGGCCGAGGCAGCAGGCTGCGGTTTTTGTTTATCACTCATCGCGTATTCCCCAAGGCAAAGTGGCACGCGATGTTACCTGAACTCAAATTTTGGCTCTACGTTCAAAAGCGGGCGGCCCACACCCGTTCCAGCACGCTGGCGGCCTCTTCCAGCTCCAGTTCACTGAACACCTGCACCCCGGCCTGGGTCAGTAACGCTGCCGTCACTCCCTGGCCTTCGACTTTGATCCCGCTGAAGCTGCCGTCGTAGGTCAAGCGGTTACCGCATGAAGGGCTGTTGGCCTTGAGAATGGCAATTTTAATGCCGTGTTTTTCGACCAGCGCCAACGCCTGCTGCGCGCCGGACACAAAAGCATCAGTGACATTTTCGCCGTCCGTGGTCATGACCGGCACCTTGCCGCTGAGCACTTGCGTGCCTTGGCCGCCGGGAATTTCAGCGGCGGCTCGCGGTGTGGGCAACCCACCGGCGACTTCGGGGCACAGCGCAATCACTCGGCCTTCGGCCTGCCATTTCGTCAGCTGTGGATAAGGCCCGCTGGCCCCGCCGTCATAGCGCACGCGATGGCCCAACAGGCAGCGGCTGACCAACACTTTTTGGCTCATAACAGCACCTGCGCGGCACGCCGCCGAAACCAGCCCGTCAACGACAGGCGGTCGCGGGTCGCGGGCATCACTTCGTGAGGGACTTCGCCCGACAAAAACACCACCAGACACCCGCCGGTCGGCAACACGTCGTACTCACCCCGATCGTCGAGGTACATACGCAAATGCCCGCCGTGCTCAGGCAGCCAGGCGTCATTGAGGTACACCACCGCCGATACCATGCGTCGGTCATCGTCACGAAAACGGTCTAGATGCTTGAGGTAAAACGCGCCGGGCGGGTACATCGCAAAGTGACTTTCGAAGTCCTCCAGGCCCAAAAAAAGCCTGCGATTCATGGCGATTCGCAGGCTTTCCATTAAGCCGAGATAACTGTCACAAGCCAGTGCTTCACCGGGCTCCAGCCATTGGATATGGTCACCGCGTATACCTTCGCGGACCTCCTGATTGGGCCCACGCCCGACCGCTGCCGGGGACAGCTCACCCTGCACCGAACGCTTATGGCACTCGGCCGCCAGCTCCTGGGTCAAACCCTGGGGCAGAAAGATGTTTTGCTGCGACCATCCCTGTGCATACAGGTCGTCGACAATGCGCAGCAGCAGCGGATGATCAGAAGGTATTTGCATGGCGCGCATAGTATCCATACGCCTCAAAATCTGACAGAGCCGCAGAGCGGTGTTCTGAAATAAATACCGCTCGCACATTTAAAGCGGGTTGGGAGAGACGATATCTCGACAAGTCCTACGCCACACCCGGACAATAGCGACCTGCTGACAGGAGTCCTTCATGCGCCGCTTGTTTTTATCGTTACTTATTTTTTGTTCATTACCCGCATGGGCTGACAACCTGGATGACTTGTTCAAGGTGGCTGGCTGGTCAGACCAACGTGCGCATTTCAATGACGCCCTGAATGCCGCCCAAGAGCGCTATCGCAGCAACTTGCCGCCTGCTGTTTATCAAGCGTTAGTGACCAACAGCAGCCAGCGTTTCAACCCGCAAGCAATGGACAAGCGGGCCAAAGATCAAATGCGCAAGAACTTGCCTGATCCGGCCCCGGCGCTGGCCTTTTTTCAGTCCCCGCTGGGAAGCAAGATCGTGGCCGCCGAACTGCTGGCCACACGTCGCGACCAGTTGGCCAAGCATGCACAGGGCTTGCCGCGTATCGAGGCCAGCGCCACTCGCCAGCTGTTGATCAATCACTTGTCCAATGCGCTGCCAGCGCGTGAGGCCGGTGCAGAAGTGAGCCTGGCCATTGCCGGCGTAGCCGCAGACAGCTTGAGTTCAATGATCCCCGGTTTGCTCGGCGGCGGTCAGGCGCAAAGCATGCTCAATGGTCAGCGCCAACGGTTGATGGAGCAAATTGGCGGCGAATTGGATAACACCTTGCTCTTCGTCTATCGCGATTTGTCTGACCCTGAACTGGAAGAGTTCGTGACTTTCGCGGAGTCCCAAGACGGCAAAGTGTATTACCAGGCAGCGCTGACGGCGGTGCGCGCAGGCCTTGCTGTCGGGCAAAGCGCGTCGAGCCTGGCCCCGTAGGCGTTTTAGGACCTGAAGATCGCAGCCTGGGGTTAGTCGTTGAAGTGCTGATCCAGAAACGCGAAGTAGCGCGCACGTATCTCGTCTGTTTCGTTGGCCAGATGGTGGCGGGCCTCAGGCAATAACAGCACCTCGGGCCGCGTGAATTTGGCTGTCAACACCCCCAGGTTGTGCCGCCAATCCACCGTTCTGTCAGCCTCGCCTTGAATGATCAGCAGCGCGCGCGCACTCGGTGCAGCCTCTTCAATACGCCCAATCCAGCGCGCCAATGCGCCGACCCAGGCCGTGGGCAAACGCAGCGGCTGTAACGGATCGGCCAGCAAAAAAGGCATGAAGTCAGGGTTATTGGTGTTTTCGCTAAAGCGTCGGGCAATGCCTTTGACGAACGGGCGCAGCAGGTAATAGCTCAATTTTGACCAACGCCAGTCTTTGGGTCTTACCAGCGGCGCCATCAAGATGGCCTGCCCTTGGGCCGGACTGTGGGTGCCCTGATGCAACAGGTGATCAATCACAATCGCGCCGCCGGTGCTTTGCCCGCACAAATGCCACGGCTGCGGCAACCCAAGCGATTGCGCCTCGATGAACAACCCCTGGAGCGCTTCCTGATACTGGTTGAAATCGCCAATGCTGGCCCGTTCGCCGCTGGACAGGCCATGCCCCGGCAAATCACAGGCAATCACCACAAAACCGCGGCTCAGCCCCCATTCGATCACATGCCGATACAACCCCATGTGATCGTAAAACCCGTGGATCACAAACAACGTCGCCACTGGCGCACCCTCGGGCCACCACACTTGGCTGACCAGATCGTAACCACCGGCGCGGTAACACCCCAGTTGCCGTTGCACGGGCGCGGCGTGATGCGCAAAGTCCAACCCGTAAAACCGCTGGTACGCCAGCCCCTCGCTCGATAACGGCCGGGCTGCGGCTAAAGGCTGCAAACTGGCGCGTAAGGTGTCGGGGGAAAACGGGGCAGGCATAAGGGCTTCCAAACAGGGCGCGTGCGCGCAAAACAGGCTTTATAGACCGTCGATATTCATCTGTCAGGTCAAGCATGGCAAGCTACGCGGCCTTCGAGGATCTTTTTGCATGCGCCTGCCCACCTTCAAAACCCTGCTTGCCTGCGCGTTCACCCTTACCTGTGCGCTCAATTTGTGGGCCGCGTATGACTGGTTTCAGGGGCGTTACATTCGTGCGTTCAGTGATCAAACCGCGCTATTTGCCGGCGATGTATTAAGCCTGCCCGCCGAACTGTCCGGGCCGGGGCCGATTCGCGTGGTGCACTTTTGGGACCCGGCCTGCCCGTGCAATGTGGGTAATCAGCAGCACCTGAGCGAACTGCTCGCGCATTACGGACCGCTGGGCGTCGCCTTCTATTCAGTGCAAAAACCCGGCACCCACGGCCAACTGCCAGCCACCTTGGGGGCGATCAAGCCGTTGACCAACCTGCCCGGCGCTGAGCACCTGAGCGCCAGCCCGGCCGTGGCGATCTGGGACCACAGTGGCCAATTGGCTTATTTCGGGCCGTACAGCGAAGGCGCCACCTGCAATGCCAGCAACAGTTTTATCGAACCCATCCTGCAAGCGCTGAGCGCAGGCCGCCCGGTAAGAGCCACTCACACTATGGCTGTGGGCTGTTATTGCCCGTGGCAGGCCGATCACGTCACCCCGTGATGGCGCCTTAAAGAACAAGGAGTTCACCCCATGAAACGCAGTCTGACCATCATCGCCCTTGTCGTTGCAGCAGCGGCCGGGGGAGGGGTCTGGTACGTACAGAGCAAGTTGCCCACGCGTCAGGGCCAGGTCGAGCTGTATACGCTCAAAGAGCCTGTCACCGTGCGTTACGACGAGCGCGGCGTGCCGCATATTCGCGCCGGTAATCAGCTCGATATGTACCGCGCGCTGGGTTATGTGCAGGCGCAAGACCGGCTGTTTCAGATGGAAATCATGCGCCGCTTGGCCCGCGGTGAACTGGCCGAAATCCTCGGGCCCAAGCTGGTAGAAACTGACAAGCTGTTTCGCAGCCTGCGCATCCGCGAACGCGCAGCCACCTATGTGAACGAGCTGGATCAGCAGTCCCCCGCGTGGCAGGCGCTGCAAGCCTACCTGGACGGCATCAATCAATATCAGGCCACCCACGCCAAACCCGTGGAGTTCGACGTGCTGGGTATCCCCCCGCGGGCCTTCACCGCCGAAGACACCATCAGCATCGCCGGTTACATGGCCTACAGCTTTGCGGCGGCGTTTCGCACTGAACCCTTACTCACCTACGTACGTGATCAATTGGGCAGCGACTACCTCAAGGTTTTCGATCTGCAATGGCAACCCAAGGGCGTCTTGCCTCCGGCGCTGGCGGCCAACGATTGGAAAACCCTGGGTGCTCTGGCGCAACTCAGCGACAGTGCTTTGAGTCAGGCTGGCTTGCCGCAGTTTGAAGGCAGCAACGCGTGGGCCGTGTCCGGCAGGCGCACGCAAAACGGCAAGCCGTTGCTGGCGGGCGACCCGCACATTCGCTTTTCAGTGCCCTCGGTGTGGTACGAAGCGCAGCTGTCTGCGCCCGACTTTGAGCTGTACGGCTACCATCAGGCGCTGGTGCCGTTCGCCTTTTTGGGCAACAACCGCGAGTTCGGCTGGAGCCTGACCATGTTCCAGAACGATGACCTGGACCTGATCGCCGAAAAGACCCACCCCAAAAATCCCAATCAGGTCTGGTACCACGGCCAGTGGGTCGACATGACTCGCACCGAGCAAGAGATTGCCGTCAAAGGCGAGTCGCCGGTGACGCTGGTGCTGCGTCAATCGCCACACGGGCCGATTGTTAACGATGTGCTGGGCGATATTGCAGGCAATACGCCGATTGCCATGTGGTGGGGCTTTTTGGAGACCAAAAATCCAATCCTGGAAGGCTTCTACCAACTCAACCGCGCTAACACCGTGAGCAAGGCGCGCAAGGCTGCCACGTATATTCAGGCGCCGGGGTTGAATGTGGTGTGGGCCAATGCCCACGGCAACATCGGCTGGTGGGCGGCGGCGCAACTGCCTAGGCGCCCGGCCGGGGTCAACCCGGCGTTCATTCTGGACGGCAGCACCGCGCAGGCGGACAAATTGGGCTTCTACCCTTTCAGTGCCAACCCGCAGGAGGTCAACCCGTCGCGCGGCTACATCGTGTCGGCCAATTTCCAGCCGGTATCGCCCACCGGGCTGGAGATTCCCGGTTATTACAACCTGGCCGATCGTGGTCAACAGCTCAATCGCCAACTGAGCGACGCCAGCGTGAAATGGAACCTGAAAAACAGCCAGGCGTTGCAGTTGGGCACCACCACCGGCTATGCGCAGCGCGTACTCAAGCCTCTGTTGCCGGTACTGCGCAAGGGTGTCAGCGACCCGGCCGAGCTTAAGTTGGTTGAACAATTGGCGCAGTGGAAGGGCGATTACCCGCTGGACTCAACCAGTGCCACGCTGTTCAACCAATTGCTGTTCAGCCTGGCGGATGCCGCCATGCACGACGAGTTGGGCGATGCGTTTTTTGACATCCTGCTGACCACCCGCGTGATCGATGAGGCGCTGCCGCGTCTGGTCGCCAGCCCGGACTCGCCGTGGTGGGACAATCGTCACACGTTGGCCAATGAGACTCGGGCGGACACGGTCAACGTTGCCTGGCGCAACAGCCTCGTTCAACTCAAGGCCACCTTGGGCGACGACCCCGCGCAGTGGCAATGGGGCCGGGCGCACACCCTGACCCACGAGCATCCGCTGGGTAAACAAAAACCACTGGACTGGTTGTTCAATGTCGGACCTTTCGCAGCGCCGGGTAGCCATGAAGTCCCCAACAATTTGTCCGCAAAACTCGGCCCTGCCCCTTGGGCGGTGGGTTACGGACCGTCTACGCGGCGCCTGATCGACTTTGCCGAGCCCACCCACACGCTGAGCATCAACCCGGTGGGCCAGAGCGGCGTGCCGTTCGACAAACACTACAAGGATCAGGCGCAAAGCTACATCGAGGGGCGTTACGACAAACCGTACATGGAGGACGCCGACGTGCAGCTCAATACCCGCAGCACGTTGCGATTGATGCCCAAGCTATAGAGGCGGGCAACGACTACGGGTGGCGTGGGATCACGCCAACGCGTAGTTGAGGACGATGCCGACAAAGATCGCCAAACCCGCCCAATGGTTGTGCAAGAAGGCCTTGAAGCAGCGTTGTGGATCGCGGTCGCGGGTGTACCAGAATTCCCACACGAAGCAGCCCGCTGCCACCAGCAGCCCCATATGGAACCAGTCACCCAGTTCAAACTGGGTGCCGGCCAGCCACAGACAACCCAGCGCCAACCCTTGCAGGCTGAGGTTGATCACCCGGTCTGCGTCGCCAAACAGGATAGCGGTCGACTTAACCCCGATTTTCAGATCGTCCTCGCGGTCCGTCATGGCGTAGTAGGTGTCGTACGCCACCGTCCACAGCAGGTTGGCGATGTACAGCAACCACGCCGCCGCTGGCAGGCTGCCCGTCTCGGCGGTAAACGCCATCGGCATGCCCCACGAGAAGGCTGCGCCCAGCACCACTTGCGGGTAGTAGGTGTAACGCTTCATGAACGGGTAGCTGGCGGCCAACGCCAAACCGCCGAATGACAGCCAGATCGTAGGCGCATTGGTGCACAGCACCAGCAGGAAGCTGATCCCCATTAGCACGGCAAAAAACACCAACGCTTCTTTGCCGCTGATTTTTCCGCTCACCAACGGCCGTTGTTCTGTGCGTTTGACGTGGCCATCGACCTTGCGATCTGCAAAGTCATTGATCACACAGCCACCGGCGCGGGTCAGGATCACGCCGAAGACGAAGATCAGCAGGTTGCTCAGCGACGGCACACCTTTGGCCGCAACCCACAGCGCCCACAAGGTCGGCCACAACAGCAGGTAAATGCCGATGGGCTTGTCCATGCGCGTTAACTGAATAAAGTCCCATGCGCGAGGGTTCAAACGGTTGAGTGATTTAAGCAGACGCACGTACATCAGTTGTTCTCCGACCGGGCACTCACGGCGGCCCACAGTTTGGGTAAAAACACCTCAGCCACCAGCACGCTCAGCTCTCCTCGTACAAAGCGCGACCGTCGCGCCCAGAGCGTATCGACCTGATCGGCCTGGGGCAGCCACTCGCGCGGGTAATGGCACACCTGCAACGCGCCGCGCTTAAACGCCTGATCGCTGAACAGCAATTGCCCCAATGAACGCGTGCCCAGCTCGTCCATGTGCAAGCCGCCCGCTTCAAGTGCGCTTTGGCACGCTACGCTGCGCGCAAACACCCAGGGCTGCTGGTGCCCACACAAATACACTTCGCGCACCCAGCCCCGGCTGTTGCCAGGCAGGTCGAGCGCGGCGCATTCGTCCTCGCGCAAGGTCTGCCAGCCTTCAAACAAAGGCAAGACACTGAAGTTATCGTCAGAAAGGGCTGTGAGACGAAGGGTCAACGAGCCTTGATCGAACAACCAGTCTAGGGTGTGTTCGTCGGGCAACGCAGGAAGGCGGCTTTGTTCACGCCAGACGGGGGAGATCAACGGGGAAGTCATGTGCGGCACAGTCGGTCATAATTGGCAGCCATTGAGGGCGCCGAGCTTATCACGCTGCCTCCCGAATGAGCGCTTGAGTGCCGATTGGCTGCAATCTCGCTTGCATCTACCGGTTTTGATCCGTACAAAACGCCCTGAACTCGACGAGCGACACAGCGTCACTGCAAAAGTCTGTGCCCTCGCCAAAGCCTGAACCCAAGGAAATACCCCCCATGAAAAAGTGGCAATGCATCGTATGTGGACTGATTTATAACGAAGCCGATGGCTGGCCGGATGATGGCATCGCCCCCGGCACGCTGTGGCAGGACGTGCCCGAAGACTGGCTGTGCCCAGACTGCGGCGTAGGCAAAATGGATTTCGAAATGATCGAAATCAACTGATACCTTTTTGAGTTTCGCCTTTAGGGAGATTGGAATGAACGCACCTGTCGTGATCGTTGGCACCGGGCTGGCTGGCTACAACCTGGCCCGGGAATTTCGCAAGCTGGACAGCGAAACGCCGCTGCTGTTGATCACCGCCGATGACGGGCGTTCCTACTCCAAACCCATGCTGTCCACCGGTTTCGGTAAAAACAAAGACGCCGACGGCCTGAGCATGGCCAGCCCCGGAGCGATGGCTGAGCAACTGAACGCCCAAGTGCGCACCCACACGCGCATCAGCGGGATTGATCCCGGCCACAAGCAGTTGTGGATCGGTGAAGAAGCCGTGCCGTATCGCGACCTGATTCTGGCGTGGGGCGCGCAAACGGTGCAGGTGACCGTGGAAGGCGATGCGCAGGACGCTATTTACCCCATCAACGACCTGGAAGATTACGCACGCTTTCGCACCGCCGCCGCAGGCAAGCGCCGCGTACTGATACTGGGGGCCGGCCTGATCGGCTGCGAGTTTGCCAATGACCTGATCGCAGGCGGCTATGACGTGGATCTGGTCGCCCCGTGCGAGCAAGTCATGCCCACGTTATTACATCCTGCGGCAGCAGCAGCGGTGCAAACCGCCCTTGAAGGTATCGGCGCACGCTTGCATCTAGGCCCGATACTCACGCGTCTGCAACACAGTGCGGACGGGGTTGAAGCGCATTTGTCTGATGGTAGCGTCCTACGTTGTGACGTCGTGGTGTCAGCCATTGGCTTGCGCCCACGGACAGATTTGGCCGCCGCGGCCGGGATTCGGGTCAATCGCGGGATTGAAGTGGACCGCCTGCTCAAGACCTCCCACGCCAACATTTTTGCGCTGGGTGACTGCGCACAGGTTGAGGGCCTGAGTTTGCTGTATGTCATGCCGCTGATGAGCTGCGCCCGCGCACTGGCCAAAACCCTGGCTGGCAACCCGACTGCTGTCAGCTATGGCGCCATGCCCATCACGGTAAAAACACCGGTGTGCCCGTTGGTGGTGTCGCCTGTACCCCCAGGGTATGAGGGCGTTTGGTCGGTCGAAGGCAGCGGCCCAGACATCAAGGCGGTGTGCCGCGACGCAGATGGCAAATTGCTAGGTTATGCACTGACCGGCGAGGCCGTCCGCGAAAAACTCGCCCTCAACAAAGAGCTGCCCGCACTTTTGGCGTAAACACTGGCAACTCTGTCGCATATGCCTTTGCCTTGGCTCAACAAAGGCCGGATCGAAGCTGGCGCCGGCCTTGGCCGCATGCCATTCTCACACCGGTCTGCCGCAGAGTAGAGCCTGCGGCGCCTTAGGCGTTGCTCCCTGGAGAGCAGCACGGACATAACAACAAAAAACCGTCAAAGAGGCTTCATCATGCGTAAACCCGATCTCGCCGCCGCTATCGCGGAAAAGGCTGACCTCACCAAAGAGCAAGCCAGCCGCGTGCTCAATGCCGTGCTCGAAGAAATCACCCAAGCCCTGCATCGCAAAGACAGCGTCACACTGGTTGGCTTCGGCACCTTTGTTCAACGCCACCGCGGTGCCCGCACCGGCCAAAACCCACAAACGGGTCAGCCAGTCACGATCAAGGCCAGCAACACCGTTGCGTTCAAGCCGGGCAAGTTCTTGAAAGACAGCGTCAACCCTTAGTGACACACCGGCCTTTAGTCACATGAGGCCTTGAAGAATGGGCAAGCTGGCCCGGCTGGCGGCCCATTCTTGATAGCGACAGGACAATCGTGCGGCCATAAGTGGCAAAACGCCCCCCATCTACGCCTATCCATGCAGATATATGGCGTTCTTTGAACAAATCGTTACACTGCGCCGGCCATTTATTTTTCTCTTGAGGCCGCGTACATGAAATTTCGTTTTCTGCTCTGGATGCTGGGCTTCATGATGAGCAGGGCCAGCCGAAAAAACCCGGCGTTTGCCCAACAACTGGTCGACAAAGACCTGGTGTTCCAGCTGCAAACCCTGGACGGCAGCGTCGCCCGTCACTTCAAAGTCAAAAACCAGCGCATCACCAGCCACTCAGGGCTATACCCCGAGCCTGCGTTTGCTATCGCTTTCAAAGATGCAGCCTACGGTTTCGCGACCATGCAGGCCAAGAACAAACAACTGGCGTTCATGACCGGGATTCAGGACAAGTCGATCCAGATCAAGGGCAACCCTGCACTGGTGATCTGGTTCCAGGGACTGACCAAGTACCTGAAACCACGTAAAAAACCAAAGGCTTAAAGCCGGACAACGACCGAGACAGCCTTTGCCAGCCTCTACGAGGAGGGGGTAGCGCTGCGCGCTGCTCTTCGGCCAACCTTGCCCCGTAGGTCAGGCCTGACCGAATTGGGCGGCCAGCTCACGCAACAACACCTCGGCCTCCAGCACTTTGCTGACGACGTCTTCGGCTTTTTCGCGAGTGACGCCCAGGCTTTCAAACAGCGCGTCAGGCAACGGGTCGTACGAGCCGTGCCCAATGCCACGGCTGCGCAGCAGCCCCACCGCCACGCACACCAGATTGGGGTACTGCGCATGTTCGCCCGCATAGAGCGGGTCATGTTGAAACCGCAGGGCCGCCGCCAGTTCGTCCGGCATGTCCCAATAGCGCATCAGCCAGGCGCCGATTTGCTCACGGGTAATACCCAGCAAATGCTGTTCAACCATGCTGTGACTGACATGCGGGTTGACTTCAAGGTGACGGCAAATCAGCGAGAAGTGCGGCGGAAACACGTGGGCCAACAGCAGATAGCCAAAATTGTGCAGCAGCCCCGCCAGGTACGTCAGACCGGTTTCAGGGCGTTCGGCCCGGGGCATGGCACGGGTCAGCCCCTCAATGACCGCCGCGGTGTAAATCGACTGCTGCCAGTAAGGCGTGCTCGATTGCGGGTGATCCTTGGGCAGGCTCAGGGTTTTACCCAGCGCCAGCCCCAGTGCCAGGTTAATCACCAGATCAAAGCCCAGTACGCGCACGATCGCGTCTTCAACAGAACGGATCTTGCCCGGCGAGGCGTAGTACGGTGACGCCGCCCAACTCATGACTTGTGCCGCCAGCGCCGGGTCCGTTTCGACAACACCGGTGATGTCGTCGATGGTGGCGTTGGGGTCTACGCGCAGGCGGATGATTTTGCGTGCGGTTTCGGCCAACGGCGGGATTTCGATTGTCGCTTCAAGACGCTGCTGAATACGGCGCGCAGTAAACGCGTGCACCGCTTGGGTGATGGCTTCACCGTCTTCATCCGGGCGGTCCAGATTGAGCTTGATGGCTTCCAGCGGCTCGGCAAAACGCCCTGCGCTGGCCTTGGTCAGCATGCTTTTGAAGTGTTCTTGAGAAATCTCCAGCAACAGCCCCGGCTCACCGGCGTTAATCAACAGCAAGGGCTGTTGCAGCAGCTGTTCTTCATACAGGCAAGGCGAACTGGTGAGAGCTGGCAAGCCTGGCAGCAGCGTCAGCTCATGCTTGCCGAGCATGCGCTCAAGGTGGACGGGGGCGACAGCCGTCATGCGCCGCCCGATCAGCTCGGCCAGACGATTGAGGTCAAGCAAGTGACTCTGCGGAAACAGCACCATGAGCGCGCCGACCGTGTCGTCGAGCAACGCGGCTTGAACTTTGCGTGCGGGGTTAAGACCGGGGTGGTCAATGACTTCCCGGTACGGGATGGCCAACTCGCCAAGCAGCTGTCGAATAACCGACGGCGTGTGCGGAACAGTTGGGGCGCTGGCAACTTCAGTCATGGTGTGTGTCCGGTTCTTACAACTCAAATGTGGTAATCAGACAGTTAATCGGCCGCTGATCTATTTACTGAACGCGCCTTTAAACCTGCCCGTATTGCTGACCGTGGCGCAGCCAGCGGTCCAGCAAAGGGCTGACGTGGGTGGGCCAGCGTTCCAGCAGGGCTTGTGCCGCGTCGCGAACAGCAGGAAGCAGGTCGGCGTCACGCATCAAATCGGCAACTTTAAACTGCAAAAGCCCGGTTTGCCGGGTGCCCAGCATTTCGCCGGGGCCGCGCAGTTCGAGGTCTTTTTCGGCGATGACGAAGCCATCGTTGGTCTCGCGCATGATGCCCAAACGCTGACGGCCAATTTGCGACAGCGGCGGGTGATACAGCAGCACGCAATGGCTCACCGCGCTGCCTCGACCGACGCGTCCGCGCAATTGGTGCAACTGCGACAAGCCCAGTCGTTCGGGGTTTTCGATGATCATCAGGCTGGCATTGGGCACGTCCACGCCGACTTCAATCACCGTAGTGGCAATCAGCAATTGCAACTCGCCGGCTTTGAACAGGGCCATGACCTCAGCCTTTTCAGCGGCTTTCATGCGCCCGTGTATCAACCCGACGCGCAATTCACCCAAGGCGCTGGAGAGGTCTTCAAAGGTGGTTTCAGCCGCCTGACAGGTCAGCTCTTCAGACTCTTCAATCAGCGTGCACACCCAGTACGCCTGACGCCCTTCGGCACAGGCCGCACGCACTCGCTCTATGACTTCGAAACGCCGCGTATCGACCACCAGCACCGTGTTAACCGGGGTTCGGCCTGGCGGCAGTTCGTCGAGGATCGAGGTGTCGAGGTCGGCGTAGGCACTCATGGCCAGGGTGCGCGGGATCGGCGTGGCGGTCATGATCAATTGATGCGGGCACATGACTCCGCCCACGCCTTTATTACGCAGGGCCAGGCGCTGTTGCACACCGAAACGGTGCTGCTCGTCGATGATGACCAGCGCCAGGCGCTTGAACTGCACTTGATCCTGAAACAAGGCGTGAGTGCCCACCACCATCGGCGCGCCGTTGGCGATGTGCTCGAGTGCAGAGATACGCGCCTTACCTTTAAGTTTGCCCGCCAGCCATGCCACCTCAAGCCCCAACGGTTCCAGCCAGCGCTTGAAGCTGATGAAGTGCTGCTCGGCGAGGATTTCGGTGGGCGCCATCAGCGCCACTTGATAACCCGCCTCCAGCGCCTGCAAGGCGGCCATCGCCGCCACCACCGTTTTACCCGAACCAACATCCCCTTGAATCAGGCGCAACATAGGCTCGGGCTGACTGAGATCGTAGGCAATTTCGTTGCCGACACGCACTTGCGCCCCGGTCGGGGAAAAGCCCAAGTTGCGCAGGAACTGCTCAGGCAACGTTTGAGCTTTAGCCAGGGCGGGCGCCCGTTGAGAGCGCAAGCTTTCGCGCAAACGCTGCTGAGACAGCTGATGGGTCAGCAGTTCTTCAAATGCCAGGCGGTGCTGTGCCCAGTGATGGCCCAAGGCGAGTTCTTCCACGTCTGCATCGGCCGGTGGCTGGTGCAGATAGCGAATCGCCTCATCCAAAGGTGCCAGTTGATAGTCTTTGGCCAGCTCGCGCGGCAACCAGTCCGGCAGGCTGCGTGGCCCCAACATCGCCAGGCTTTGCAGGCTCAGTTGGCGCAAGCGCTGCTGAGTCAGACCTTCAGTGGTGGGGTAGATCGGGGTCAGCGTGGTGTCGACCGGCGGTGGCTCATCGCCCGTAATGGCACGGTACTCCGGGTGGTAGATTTCCAGCCCCGAGGCGCCGGGACGCGCTTCGCCATAGCAACGCACTTCAGTGCCGCGCTTCAGGCTTTCCTTTTGCGCATTACTGAAGTGGTAGAAACGCAGGCTCAGGCCACCCGTGCCGTCATTGATGCGCACCAGCAAGCTGCGTCGCTTGCCCATGACCACATCGGTGCCAATCACCCGCCCTTCGACCACCGCATCCTGACCGGGGCGTAACGCGCCGATCGGCACAACGCGGGTGCGGTCCTGGTAGCGCAACGGCAAATGAAACAGCACGTCTTGCACGGTTTCCAGCCCGACTTTGGCCAATTTCTCGGCCATCGCCTCTCCCACGCCCTTAAGCGCCGTGACCGGCACATTCGACAACTCGGTCATAACAGTTCTTACGTCGCCGCAGGCGGCTTGGCCACCGAGCATAGACGGATCGAGTCCGCGAGGATCTCAATCGCTTTAGGCCGAGGGAAGCTGGCGCGCCATGCAATCGCCACCGTGCGGAACGGCACTGGCGGGGTCAGCGGGCGTACGGCCAGCACACCGGGGGAATAATGGTGACTGTCGACAGCAGAGAGCGGCAGGATCGAGATGCCCAGGCCTGAAGCCACCATGTGCCGGATGGTTTCCAGTGAGCTGGATTCGACCGTGGTGTGCTTGGCGCCGTCATTGCCCTTGGTCAGGGTCGGGCACGCCTCAAGCACCTGATCGCGGAAGCAGTGACCTTCACCCAGCAACAGCAAGCTCTTGTCGTTGAGCAGGCTGGCGTCGATGGTGTCTTTTTTGGTCCACGGGTGCTCGCTCGGCATCAGCACGTAGAACGGCTCGTCGTAGAGCGGCAGGGTCAGCACATCAGCCTCATGGAACGGCAGGGCGATGATGATCGCATCCAGCTCACCGTTACGCAGCTTGTCGCGCAGGATGTGAGTGAAGTTTTCTTCGATGTACAACGGCATTTGCGGGGCAACCCGATGCAGTTGTGGAATCAGATGCGGGAACAGGTAAGGACCTACGGTGTAGATCGCGCCGACCTTGAGCGGTGCGGTGAGCTGGTTTTTGCCCGCCTGCGCCAATTCACGGATGCCTTGAGCTTGCTCCAGTACCTTCTGGGCCTGGGCAACAATGCCCTCACCGACAGGCGTCAGGCGCACGGCACTTTTGCTGCGCTCAAAAATCAGCACACCGAGTTCGTCTTCCAGTTTTTTCACGCCCACCGACAGGGTCGGCTGGCTGACGTGGCAACGCTCGGCCGCGTGGCCGAAGTGCTGCTCTTGGGCAAGCGTAACGATGTAGCGCAATTCTGTAAGGGTCATAGCGGGCGTCCATAAGGCTGCGGGCCGAAGCATAACGGCTGCAATCGATAGACGCACGTTATCAGACATTACCCACAGAGCTACAGTCGCTAATCACGCGTTTGCCGGTTTTTATCTATACAGCAGGTGCAAAAAAGGCACCTTACGGTGCCCTTTCTGCTGTCAGCGTCGACGTTTATCGATGGAATACACGAAGGGTGCCACGATCTCGATGCTGCCATTGGTCAGCATGTCAGCCGGAGGCTTGGGCAGAGGTTGTGCCCGACGGATCATTTCCAGGGTGGCCCGGTCCAGATCAGCATTGCCTGAGCGCCCGACCAATTCGTAGGACAGCACCTTGCCTTGCGCATCGACCACAAAGCGCAGACGGTTCAGACCTTCCTTGCCCCGCGATTGAGCCGCAGCCGGGTACTTTTTGTACTTGCCCAGGTGAGCCAGTAAAGCGCCTTCCCAACTGGCTTTGGCTGCCAGTTGTTGCGCCGAAGGGCTAAGGGCCGGTGCGGCGGACTTCTCGCTGGGCGCCTTGGTCGGCGTCGCGTCGCTCGGTTTCTCTTCTGAAGGTTTCTCTTTGACCGGGTCAGGTTTTTCCACAGGCTTGGGCGGTTGAGGCTTTTGCTTGGGTTTGACCGGCTTGGGAACAGAAATCTTCGGCTTGGGCGCTTCGGCCAGCTTGGGGATCGGCAACTCTTCTACGGGCGCCGGCGGTTGTGGTGGCGTTACCACTTTCGGCGGAGCAGGAGGAGGCGGTGCCGGCAGCGGCGCGAGATCGACCATCATCGCCTGGGGCGGAAGTTCGATTGCGCGCGGGTTAGACCATTGCAGGGCGAGAATTACCGCCACTGCATGGACACCCAACACCACGGCCAGGCTGGTTGCGTAACGCGTCATCTTTTGGCGCGCTATGGTCATTTCTTGGCTGCCGTCTCAAGTCCGACCAACCCGACCTTCAAGTAACCGGCTGCGCGCAATGCATCCATGACGCTCATCAAGTCACCGTAGTCCACACCCTTGTCGGCCTGGAAGAAGATCGTCGTGTCTTTGTTGTTATGCGTACGGGCGTCCAGAGTCGGGCCCAACGCTTCAACGGTGACGGGATCATCGCCCAGGTACAGGCGCTGATCCGCCTTGACGCTAAGGAACACCGGTTTCTCGGGGCGCGGCGCCGGTTTGGCGCTGGACGCGGGCAGGTCAACCTTGATATCCACGGTGGCCAGCGGTGCGGCCACCATGAAGATGATCAGCAGTACCAGCATTACGTCGATAAAGGGGGTGACGTTAATTTCGTGGTTCTCGGCCAGATCGTCGTCTGCGCCTTCTTTTAAATGCAGGCCCATGGCCGATTACCCCACTTTCACCATGTGCGGTTGCGAGCTGCGCTCAGGCGGCAGGTGATCGAGGTCACGGCTAACCAGCAGCAACACTTCAGCCGATGCGTCCGCCACCTGAGCTTTGTAGCCGGTGATGGAGCGGGCAAAAACGTTGTAAATCACAACCGCAGGGATCGCCGCTACCAGACCCAATGCCGTGGCCAACAGCGCCTCGGCAATACCCGGCGCCACAACGGCCAGGTTAGTGGTTTGGGTTTTGGCGATGCCGATAAAGCTGTTCATGATGCCCCACACGGTGCCGAACAGACCCACGAACGGCGCTGTCGAACCAATGGTGGCCAACACGCCTGTGCCGCTGCTCATGTTGCGACCGCAAGCCGCAACCAGACGCTCAAGACGGAAGCTGACGCGCTCTTTAATGCCTTCTTTTTCACGGCTATTGGCCGACAGACGCATCTCTTCAAGGGCGTCTTGCACCAGCAGGTGAGCCAGCGTGCCCTCTTTAGTGGCCGATTCGCTGGCCTCTTTAAGGGTGCGGGCTTTTTTCAGGCTGGCGATTTCGGAGCGCAGACGACGCTTGGCGCCCAGCACTTCGAAGCCTTTGGCGATCCAGATGGTCCAAGTGATGATCGAAGCGATTGCCAAACCGATCATGACAATTTTGACGATGATGTCGGCGTTTTTGTACATGCCCCACGGCGACAGGTCATGGGCCATGCCCAGGCTGTTGTCTTCTTCTGCGACGATTTGTGGTGCGTCATCCGCAGGGGCAACCACACCCTCAGCTTGGGCTGGATCTGTAGCACCCGGCGCTGGAACAGGCGCGGAGGCATCAGCGGCAGCAGCAGTAACGGTTGCAGGAGGTACGGCAGCGTTCGCGGGCTCATCGGCAAATGCCGCAGCCGGAGCAAGCAACAGGCTGAACATCAGCGCCGCCACACCACGCCAAAGGCGTGCAGGGCTCAACAGCTGGGTTGGCGAAGCGGTGGAATGATTGCGTGTCATGCTAGCCGGACCTGAGAAGTTTTGAGGTTTTGCCCTACAACGGGTGTAAGACCAAGGACAAATGATGCGTTATTATTGCAAGTAATTCTTGTTAACAAAAGCAATAGCACCTGTTTTTTTCCCAGGTCACGACCAACGTCTGACCTTTTTTGGCCGCTTTGCAGCTTTTCATTAGGAGTTTGAGATGCCCAACGCCTCTGTCTTGATCGTCGGTTGTGGCGATGTCGGAAGTCGACTCGCCACTCAGTTACTGAAGGACGAATGGAAGGTTTACGGATTAAGGCGATCCATCGATCAACTGCCTGAAGGCGTGAATGGCGTCGCGGCCGACCTGTTTAAAGACCCGTGCCCGGCGCAATGGCCCACGGGCCCAATCGACTATGTGGTGTACAGCGTCGCCGCCACCGAGCACGACGAAGCGGGTTACCAAGCCGCGTATGTCGATGCGCTCAAACGCACGCTCAGCTGGCTCAAGCAACACAATCAACAACCCAAGCACCTGCTGTTCGTTTCCAGCAGCGGTGTTTATGTGCAGCAGGCAGGTGAGTGGGTCGATGAAACCTCACCGGCCGAGGCTACCAATTACTCGGGGCGCATCATGCTGGACGCGGAGCAGATCGCCTTGAACAGCGGCATTCCCGCCAGCGTAGTGCGCTTGACCGGGATCTACGGACCTGGCCGGGAGTGGCTGCTGGGGCAGGTACGCAAAGGCTATCGCGTGGCTGTTGAACCGCCTCTTTATGGCAACCGCATCCACGCCGATGACGCGGGTGGACTGCTGGCCTATCTGCTTGAGGCTCATCAACACGGCAAAACGTTGGAGGACTGCTATATCGGGGTCGACGATACTCCCGCGCCATTGTCAGAGGTTGTGAACTGGCTCCGTGAGCAATTGGGCGTGACCGAGTGGTCTGAAGAGGCAAGCGTAAGGCGGGCGGGGAGCAAGCGTTGCAGCAATGCACGCGCCAAGGCCCTGGGATGGGAGCCGCGCTACCCAAGCTATCGCGAAGGTTATGCGGCGATTTTGGCGGGGCAGCCTGGCAAAGCACACTGAGTACGCAGGAACTGGCGAAGGCTGCGCGCTTTTGACCTTAAAGGCTCGCAGCCTGCGGGGCGTTGGGCGTGATCAGTGCTGCTTCTCAAGCACCCATTCGCGCTTGCCGGGGTACAACTGAGGCATTTCGTCTGGCTGAGAGGCATCCAGCGCTTCAAAAATTTCGAGCTGTTTGCCATTGCGCACAAAGATGTGAGCCGCACCGGTCTCACCTTGCTGGAGCCAAAGGCTGTCGTATTCGCCGCTCATCGACGCACAATCACCTGCCAGGCACAGGGCGTAGGCGTTCATGCCCGGCAAGCCCTTGAGCTGCCCGCCAGCCAAAAAGGTCACGTTGGTGCCTTGGCCTGCACCCTCGGCAATACGCCATTGGCCACCCAAGTAAGCCGTTTTGAGGGCTTTTTCAAAGCTGGTGCCCAGCGGGTCTTGCGCCGCCACATTTACTGACGAGCGGGCAAATACCTGTTGAGGATCGGCGTCTGCCGCCGCTTGTACCAGCTCTTCGCCTGCAAGGCTCAAAGCCGTTGCCGAACTGCCATAGAAGTCGACTTGCCACACGCCCTTGTCTTCGGGTTGCAGCTTGCCCTCCACCCGCTCAAAGCCATTGGTGTAGCGGGCTTGAGCAGTTTGAGTGTCGATGTCCCACTCAAGGTTAGGGCCATACGCCAGCAACGCTTCACGCAGGTTGCCACCTTTGGCCGCCGCATCAATCGCTGCTTGGTTGATCCAGATACCACTGATATCGCGGTGGGCGGGTTCGCTGGCACAGCCACCCAGAAAAACGGTGAGCAGTGACAAGACTAGCGCTTTGCGCATAGTGGAATCCTTTTAAAACGGGGAAAAGCGAGGGTTGGCGCAGCATGAAGACGCTGCGCCGAGGGTGTTACTCGATGACCAGAATCGCGTCCATCTCAACCTGCGAACCCTTTGGCAGGGCTGCTACGCCAATGGCTGCACGCGCCGGGTACGGCTGCTCAAAGTAGGTGCCCATGATCTCGTTAACCTTGGCGAAATGGCTAAGGTCGGTCAGGAAGATGTTCAGCTTGACGATATCTTTGAACGAACCACCCGCGGCCTCAGCTACCGACTTCAGGTTTTCAAATACCTGGATGGTCTGGGCTTCAAAGCCTTCAACCAGCTCCATGGTTTTTGGGTCCAGCGGGATTTGACCGGACATGTAGACGGTATTGCCAGCTTTGATCGCTTGGGAATAAGTACCGATGGCAGCAGGTGCTTTGTCGCTGGTGATAACAGTCTTGGTCATGTGTGACTCCTTGTAATGGCCATTTGTAACGGCCTATGCACGCATCCGAGTGATGCGGATAACCCCGGTAAGGGCACGCAGTTTTTTGATCACGCGGGCCAGATGCACACGATCGTGCACGCTGACCACCAGTTGGACCACGCTGATACGACCATCGCGTTCGTCCATGCTGATCTTCTCGATGTTGCCGTCGGCGGCGTTCACGCTGCTGGCCAGCAGCGCAATCAAGCCACGCTGGTGTTCCAGCTCGACGCGCAACTCGACGTTAAATTCGCCGGTAACGTCTTTGGCCCACGAAAGCTGGATGCATTTTTCGGGGTTGTGGCGGATTTCACTGATATTGCGGCAGTTGTCCAAATGCACAACCATCCCTTTGCCCGCCGACAGGTGACCCACAATCGGATCGCCCGGAATAGGCGTGCAGCATTTGGCATAACTGAGCACCAGGCCCTCGGTACCGCGAATGGCCAACGGACCTTCGGGGCTTGGCAATTGCTCACCTTCACCCATCAAGCGGCGGGCGACCACATAGGCCATGCGGTTACCCAGGCCGATGTCTTCCAGCAGATCTTCAATGTGCTCCAGGCGGTACTCGCTGAGCATGGCCTGAACGCGTTCGGGCGCAATTTTGTCCAGCGAGCTGTTGAAGCCGTTGAGCACTTTGTTCAGCAGGCGCTCGCCCAGGTTCACGGACTCGGAACGACGCTGCAACTTGAGCGCGTGACGGATATGCGTGCGGGCTTTACCGGTGACCACAAAGTTGAGCCAGGCCGGGTTAGGGCGTGCACCCGGAGCACTGACGATCTCGACCGTGGAGCCACTTTGCAGCGGCTCGGACAGCGGTGCGAGACGGCGATTGATCCGACAGGCGATACAACTGTTACCGACGTCGGTATGTACGGCGTAAGCAAAGTCGACCGCCGTGGAGCCTTTGGGCAGCTCCATGATCCGGCCCTTGGGCGTGAAGACATAGACCTCGTCCGGGAACAGGTCGATCTTCACACTTTCGATAAATTCGAGGGAGTTACCTGCGCGTTGCTGCATTTCCAGCACGCCCTTGACCCATTGCCGCGCCCGGGCATGCGTACCGGTGTGCTGCTCATCGCCACTGGATTTGTAGAGCCAGTGCGCCGCGATCCCGTTGTTGGCCATTTCTTCCATTTCACGGGTACGGATCTGAATTTCGATCGGTACGCCATGCATGCCAAACAGCGTGGTATGCAACGACTGATAGCCGTTGGCTTTGGGAATCGCGATGTAGTCTTTGAAGCGGCCCGGCAGCGGCTTGTACAAATTATGCACAGCGCCTAACACGCGGTAGCAGGTATCTACCTTGTCGACGATGATGCGGAACGCATAAACGTCCATGATCTCGTTGAAAGCCCGGCGCTTGCCGCGCATCTTTTTGTAGATGCCGTAGATATGCTTTTGACGCCCGCTGACTTCGCCCTGAATGCCATCAATGGCTAGACAGTGGCTCAGCGACTCTTCAATTTTGTTGACGATTTCTTTGCGATTGCCCCGGGCGCGTTTGACGGCCTGGTAGATGCGCGCTGAGCGCATCGGGTACATCGCCTTGAAACCGAGGTCTTCGAATTCGATGCGAATGCTGTGCATGCCCAGCCGATTGGCGATGGGCGCGTAGATTTCCAGGGTTTCCTTGGCAATCCGCCGGCGCTTTTCGCCGGACAGCACTTCGAGGGTGCGCATGTTGTGCAGGCGGTCAGCCAACTTGACCAAAATCACGCGGATGTCCCGCGCCATGGCCATGGCCATCTTCTGGAAGTTTTCGGCTTGCGCTTCGGCTTTGGTTTCGAAGTTCATCTGGGTCAGCTTGCTGACACCATCAACCAGTTCTGCCACGGTTTCGCCAAACTGCGCAACCAGCGCTTCCTTGGCAATACCGGTGTCTTCGATCACGTCATGCAGCATGGCTGCCATCAGGCTTTGATGGTCCATATGCATATCGGCAAGGATATTTGCGACTGCCAGCGGATGCGTGACATAAGGTTCGCCGCTACGTCGGCGTTGGCCGTCGTGGGCTTGTTCTGCGTAGTAGTACGCTCGGCGGACCAGATTAACCTGGTCCGGGCCGAGGTACGCCGACAAGCGATCGGCGAGGGCGTCTATGCTCGGCAAGAGGGAGCCTCCTGCCAAAACTGTGAACCCTTCGCCGTGCTACGTCGACCGGGCATAGGCTTAGTTCGCCTCGTTGGACTCGTCCTCGAACGCTGCGAACAGCGGTTCGTCTTCGACGATTTCAGCGTTGGCGATAAACTCGTAGCTCATCAGGCCTTCAGCGATTTCACGCAGGGCAACAACGGTAGGCTTGTCGTTTTCCCACTGAACCAGAGGCTCTTTACCACCGGTGGCCAGTTGACGGGCACGCTTGGTAGACAGCATGACCAGCTCAAAGCGGTTATCCACGTGTTCTAGACAGTCTTCAACGGTTACGCGGGCCATGGTCTTCCTCGTAGCAAATGCAATATGCGCGCTGCCCGGATGGGCGAGCGGACTGAACAGTTTAAAAAATCACCAGCCATTAGGGAAGCGCTGATTTTTCAAGCCCTGCCCCAAAAGCCTCTGTAAGCGCCAATGTAAAGCCCTTGCAGGGGTTTTGGGAAGAAGCTTTTAGCCAAGTAATTCGGCCAGTAACTTGCCATAACGCTGCTGCTGACGATTGTGCTGCAAGCGATTGGCGCGAAAAATCGCCTTCAAATCCTCAAGCGCAACCGCAAAATCATCATTGATGATCAGGTAGTCATACTCGACGTAGTGGCTCATTTCACTCACAGCTTCGCGCATACGGCCATCAATGATTTCGTCGCTGTCCTGCCCGCGGTTATCCAGACGCTCACGCAATGCTTGCTGGCTAGGCGGCAGGATAAAGATCGAACGCGCCTGAGGCATCAACTTGCGAACCTGCTCAGCACCTTGCCAGTCGATTTCCAGAATCAGGTCATGACCTTCATCCAGGGTCTGCAGCAAGTGGCTTTGCGAGGTGCCATAGAGGTTGCCGAACACCTCGGCGCGCTCCAGAAAATCACCGTGCTCGATCATTTTCACGAACTCTTCGCGCTCGACGAAGTGATAGTTCACGCCGTTCACTTCACCGGGGCGCATGGCCCGGGTGGTGTGCGAAACCGAAACGCGAATTTGCTTGTCGAGATCGGTAAGCGCATTGACCAGGCTGGTCTTGCCTGCGCCCGAAGGGGCAGAAACGATGTAAAGGGTGCCAGTGCTGTGGGTCATGTCAGGGGGAGCCTTACTCAATATTCTGTACTTGTTCGCGCATCTGCTCGATCAACACTTTGAGGTTGACCGCCGCTTGAGTGCTGCGTGGATCGAAAGCTTTGGAGCCCAAGGTGTTGGCTTCGCGGTTGAGCTCTTGCATCAGGAAATCGAGGCGACGCCCCGCCGCCCCACCAGACTTGAGCACACGTCGCACTTCAAGGATATGGGTGCTCAGCCGGTCGAGCTCTTCGGCCACATCGCTTTTCTGCGCCAGCATCACCATCTCTTGCTCAAGACGCTGCGGGTCTAGCTCAGCCTTCATGTCGTTGAAGCGGTCGAGCACCTTTTGACGCTGAGTCGCAAGCATTTGCGGCACCAGCTCACGCAAAGTATCGACATCACTTTCGATGGAGGTCAGACGCTCACTGATCAAGCGAGCCAGCTCTGCACCTTCGCGCTCGCGGCCGTCTTTCAACTCTTGCAGACCTTGCTTGAACAAGGCCAGCGCCTGCGTATTGAGGGCTTGTGGGTCGCTCGCATCCGCCACCAGGACGCCTGGCCAGGCCAGCACTTCCAGCGGGTTGAGTGCCGCAGGCTGCTTGATCAGGCTGGCAATCGATTCGGCGGCTGCCACCAGTTGCGCAGCGCGCTCGCGATCGACTTGCAGCGGCTTGCCGGTGGTTTCTTCGGTAAAGCGCAACGTGCATTCCAGCTTGCCCCGCGAAATACCCTGGCGCAGCGCTTCACGCACCGCACCCTCAAGGTCGCGAAATGACTCGGGCAAACGCAGGTGCGGCTCCAGGTAGCGGCTGTTGACCGAACGCAGCTCCCAGCTAAGGGTGCCTTGAGTGCCAGCGCTTTCAACGCGGGCAAAGGCGGTCATGCTATGCACCATGGAGGTACCTCGCGATCTGATGAGTTAAGCCAAACGGCTACTAAGGCGGCGGATTGTAGCGCAGTGCAGCGAACGTCCCAAATGACGTCTGTCGTAATCACGCGCAATGTTAAGCCCCCGCGGCAGCGGCGACAGGCTTCGTTATCAGCTTGCTCCTACAAAACACAACGCAGTTTTAGGTGTGCCCCTGACGGTCTATGGCCTTTATAATGCTCGACAGTTTTCCGTCCCGTACAGGTATCCCACATGAAACGTCCAAGTGGTCGCGTTGCCGATCAGCTACGCCCGATCCGCATCACCCGCAACTACACCAAACACGCAGAGGGTTCTGTACTGGTCGAGTTCGGTGACACTAAAGTCATCTGCACCGTCAGCGTCGAGAACGGCGTGCCACGTTTCCTTAAAGGCCAGGGCCAAGGCTGGCTGACCGCCGAATACGGCATGCTGCCGCGCGCCACAGGTGACCGTAACCAGCGTGAAGCCAGCCGTGGCAAGCAAGGCGGCCGCACCCTTGAAATCCAGCGCCTGATCGGCCGTTCCCTGCGCGCCGCACTGGACATGTCCAAACTGGGTGACATCACCCTTTATGTTGACTGCGATGTGATTCAGGCCGATGGCGGCACTCGCACTGCATCGATTACGGGCGCAATGGTTGCCTTGGTCGACGCCCTGAAAGTGATCAAAAAACGTGGCGGCCTCAAAAACGGCGACCCGATCAAGCAGATGATCGCAGCCGTGTCGGTGGGCATGTATCAGGGCGTACCTGTGCTTGACCTCGACTACCCTGAAGATTCAGCAGCCGAAACCGACCTCAATGTGGTGATGACCAGCACCGGTGGTTTCATTGAAGTTCAAGGCACCGCCGAAGGCGCGCCGTTCCAGCCGGACGAGCTGAACGCCATGCTGGCACTGGCTCAAAAAGGCATGACCGACATTTTTGCACTGCAACAAACTGCGCTGGCTGACTGATTACCTGCGCTTTCGCTGACCACCTGGAGAACACCATGAGTGAGCTGGACCTTTCAAAACCCGAGCCAGGCCCGAGCCGCGAAGCTCGGCAATGGGCCATGTTCTGCCACTTCTCGGCGTTCCTGGGAATGTGGTTTCCGTTTGGCAGCCTGATCGGCCCGCTGATCCTGTGGCAAATGAAGCGCGAAAGCGACCCGTTCATTGACGACCAAGGCAAGGAAGCCATGAACTTCCAGATCACCGTGGCGATAGCTTCGGCTATTTGCTACGTACTGATGTTCGTCCTGATCGGTTTTGCCCTGATCGGACTGTTATTTATCGGTGCGGTGGTGCTGGTGGTGATTGCCGGCGTCAAGGCCAATGACGGGGTGACTTACCGTTACCCCTTCACCTGGCGCCCGATCAAGTAAGCAGCCTGTCGCTTGCAGCAAAAAAAATGCCCGTATCCTTGGATACGGGCATTTTTTTAAGGCGAACAAGACACTTAGATCGTCAGTGTCCAGTCGTAGTCCACGATCAATGGCGCATGCTGCGAGAAGCGTGGCTGGCGCGGCATACGCGCACTGCGCACAAAACGGCGCAAGCCGGGTGTGAGCAACTGGTAGTCAAAACGCCAGCCAAGGTTGAGCATTTCAGCCTGTTCGTTATCCGGCCACCAGCTGTACTGATCACCTTCACGGCTGACTTCACGCAGGGCATCGACATAGCCCATGTTGCCGACAATCTCATCCATCCAGGCCCGCTCAGGCGCCAGGAAACCAGGAGACTGCTGGCTGTCACGCCAGTTTTTAATATCGAGCTTCTGCTGCGCCACATACAGCGAACCGCAGTAGATGTACTCACGACGCTTGCGACGCTGCTTGTCCAGGTAGCGTGCGAAGTCGTCCATCAACTTGAATTTTTGATTCAAGTCTTCATCGCCGTTCTGCCCCGAAGGGAGCAGCAAGGTCGCGATGCTGACCTTATCGAAATCGGCTTGCAGGTAGCGCCCGTAGCGATCGGCGGTTTCGAAGCCGAGCCCAGTAATGACCGCTTTCGGTTGCAACCGCGAATACAAAGCCACACCGCCTTGGGCAGGGACTTCAGCTTCGCAGGCATAAAGAAAGTAGCCATCCAGCTGGTAGGCCGGATCGTCCAATTCAAAGGCGGAGGCGCGGGTGTCCTGCAGGCAAATAACGTCGGCATTCTGAGCTTGCAGCCAACTGAGCAAACCGCGCTCGACTGCCGTCTGAATGCCATTAACGTTCACACTGATGATCCGCATAAATGGCCCCAAAAATCACGTGCGTGTATGATACACGCCGTCTTACTATTTAGCTAAATCCGCGGTATCAGGGGCTTTTTTCATGCAAGCGTATCAGCGCGATTTCATCCGTTTTGCCATCGATCGCGGCGTTTTGCGCTTCGGCGAGTTCACCTTGAAGTCCGGACGCACCAGTCCTTACTTCTTCAATGCCGGCCTGTTCAACACCGGCTCTGCGCTGGCTCAACTGGGGCGCTTTTATGCTGCCGCCATCGCAGACAGCGGTATTCCTTTCGACGTGCTGTTTGGCCCGGCTTACAAAGGTATTCCTTTGGCCGCAACAACCGCTGTAGCCCTGGCCGAACATCACGAACGTGACGTGCCGTGGTGCTTCAACCGCAAAGAAGCGAAAGCCCACGGCGAAGGTGGCAGCCTCGTAGGCTCCCCGCTCGAAGGCGACATTTTGATCATCGACGACGTGATTACTGCTGGCACCGCTATCCGCGAAGTCATGCAAATCATTGCCTCGCAAAACGCCAAAGCAGCGGGCGTGCTAATCGCACTTAACCGCCAGGAACGTGGCAATGGCGAGCTTTCAGCCATTCAGGAAGTCGAGCGCGACTTCGGCATTCCTGTTGTCAGCATCGTTTCGTTGACCCAGGTTCTGCAATTTCTGGCCGACGACGACCAGCTCAAGCAACACCTTCCTGCCGTTGAAGCGTATCGGGCGCAGTACGGGATCTAACCCGCCGCCCACAAAAAAGGCCCCGTGCGGAATCTGCGCACGGGGCCTTTTTAATACGGTTTAAACCGGCTTGCTGTTAGTAATCAGCGTGCCCACACCTGTGTCGGTGAAAATCTCCAGCAATACCGCATTCGGCACGCGACCATCCACGATATGCGCCGTGGTGACGCCGCCTTGCACCGCTTCCAATGCGCAGCGAATCTTAGGCAGCATGCCGCCATAGATAGTGCCATCGGCAATCAGCTCATCCACTTGGGTGGTGGTCAGCCCTGTCAACACGTTGCCCTGCTTGTCCATCAAACCTGCAATGTTGGTCAGCAACATCAGCTTCTCGGCCTTGAGCGCTTCAGCCACTTTACCGGCAACCAAATCCGCATTGATGTTGTAAGACTCACCATTGGCCCCCACGCCAATCGGCGCAATGACGGGGATGAAATCGCCGTTGGTCAGCATGTGCAGCAGGTCGGTGTTAATGCCCACCACTTCACCCACATGACCAATGTCGATAATTTCCGGCGAAGTCATTTCCGGCGTCTGACGCGTTACCGTAAGCTTTTTCGCACGGATCAGCTCGGCATCTTTACCGGTCAGGCCAATCGCACTACCGCCGTGACGGTTGATCAGGTTCACGATGTCTTTGTTGACCTGACCGCCCAGCACCATTTCCACCACGTCCATGGTTTGCGCGTCAGTTACGCGCATGCCATCAATGAAATGACTCTCGATGGACAAACGCTTGAGCAAATCACCGATTTGCGGCCCGCCACCGTGTACGACGACCGGGTTGATGCCCACCGCCTTCATCAGCACGATGTCACGGGCAAACCCGGTTTTCAGGTCGTCGTTCTCCATTGCGTTGCCGCCGTACTTGATCACCAGCGTCTTGCCGACGTAACGGCGAATGTAGGGCAGCGCTTCGGACAATACCTTGGCGACGTTGGAGGCGGCATCACGTTCGAGGGTCATTCAGGGCTCCGGTAGAACAAGTCGATCAAAACGGTAGAGGGAGATCAGGTGCCACACGCTTGAGTTGAGCGTGGAAAACATCCTTGATGCGTTGCAGTTCGGCCTCGGTATCGGCCTCAAATCGCAGCACCAGCACCGGCGTGGTATTGGATGCGCGAACCAGGCCCCAGCCGTGTGGGTAGTCGACCCGCACACCATCAATGGTGGTCAGCTCGGCGGCTTCACCCCATTGGGCGTCGTGCAGGGCGCTAATAATGCTGAATTTGCTCTCATCCGTCACATCGATATTGATCTCAGGGGTCGAAATATCGTTGGGGAATGCGGCAAACAGCTCTTCGGCGCGCTCTTCACGCTTGCTGAGGATCTCCAGCAGGCGTGCCGCGCTGTAAATACCGTCATCAAAACCGAACCAGCGCTCTTTGAAAAAGATGTGCCCGCTCATTTCACCGGCCAGCAACGCGCCGGTTTCTTTCATTTTCTTTTTGATTAACGAATGACCGGTCTTCCACATCAGTGGGTGGCCGCCATATTCCTTGATGAGCGGGATCAAGCGACGCGTGCATTTCACGTCGAAGATGATTTCAGCCGCCGGGTTGCGCACCAAAACGTCCTGCGCAAACAGCATGAGCAAGCGGTCCGGGAACACCATAGTGCCCGTGTTGGTCACGACACCGACACGGTCGCCATCGCCGTCAAACGCCAGGCCCAAGTCGGCGTTCACTTCCTTGACCTTGGCGATCAAGTCCACCAGGTTTTCCGGCTTGCCAGGGTCCGGGTGATGGTTGGGAAAGTTGCCATCCACCTCGCAAAACAACGGGATCACTTCGCAGTTCAGCGCTTCGATCAGTTGTGGCGCGATCACACTCGCAGCGCCGTTGCCACAATCGACCACCACCTTCAAACGCTTGGCCAACTGGATATCGCCCGTAATGTGCTTGGCATACGGCTCAAGAATCTCGACCTGGGCAATGCTGCCTTGGCCCCACGTCAGATCATGGGTTTTAAGACGTGTGTGCAGGGCCTGAATTTGCTCATTGGCCAGCGTATCGCCTGCAATCACGATCTTGAAACCGTTGTAATCCGAAGGGTTATGGCTGCCCGTAAGCATCACCCCGGACTTGCCGGCCAACACATTGGCCGCGTAATACAGCGCCGGCGTCGGCACCAGCCCCACGTCGCTGACATGGCAACCACTGTCGGCCACGCCTTGAATCAATTGCGCCACCAGCTCAGGCCCGGAAAGCCGCCCGTCACGGCCCACCGACACATTCTGCTCACCCTTGGACAGGCTCTCAGCGCCGATGGCACGCCCGATCCAGTAGGCGGTTTCTGCGGTCAGCGTCTTCGGCACTACGCCTCTGATATCGTATGCGCGAAAAATGCTGTCAGGAAATGCAGGTGCGACCGCAGATGGGCTAGTCATTACAAGAGGTACTCCACTTTCAGGGAATTTGGGGCATGCGCTGAAGTGCTCAGCCATACAAAAGTCGACCGCGCCACACGGCGTAAAAACGCCCCTGCGACACACGGGGTCGAACACAAACTGAAGGTTTGGACGGTGTTTTGACGCGAGAGTTCGAGAGGCCAATTGGCATCACGGGCCGCATGGCAGAGGGCCGCCATGGGTGCAGGCAATGAAAACGGAGACAACAAGGGCGCGAGCTTCATCCTGAATTACCACGCGATCAGTTCAGGTCGGGCAGGGCGCCCGACCTGATGCAGCATAGTTAGAGGCTGCCGGAATGGCCAAAACCACCTGCGCCGCGCTGACTTTCGTCAAATTCCTCAACCAATTCAAAGTGCGCTTGCACCACCGGCACGAGCACCAGCTGAGCAATACGCTCGCCCACTGCGATATTGAAAGCCGTCTGGCCACGGTTCCAGCACGACACCATCAACTCACCTTGATAGTCCGAGTCGATCAGGCCCACCAGGTTGCCCAGCACAATACCGTGCTTATGGCCCAGGCCCGAGCGCGGCAAAATCAGCGCCGCCAGGCCAGGGTCGCCGATGTAGACAGACAGACCGGTGGGGATCAACAGGGTTTGGCCCGGTTCCAGAACGGTGTCTTGTTCAAGCATGGCGCGCAGGTCCAGACCGGCCGAGCCGGGCGTGGCGTATTGCGGCAGCGGGAATTCGTTTCCAATGCGTGGATCAAGGATTTTGGCTTGCAAAGCGTGCATACGAGTTAAACCTGGTTCAGACGTTCGGCGATAAAAGTAACCAACTGACGGGCAATTTTGCCCTTGCTGGTCTGAGCAAATACGGTGGCGTGTAGCTGGCGATCAATCACGCTGCACGCATTTTCCTCGCTGTTGAAACCAATGCTGGGGTTAGCCACATCGTTGGCCACAATCAGGTCGAGGTTTTTGTCTTTCAGCTTGCGTGCCGCGTAATCAAGCAAGTGCTCGGTTTCGGCAGCGAAGCCGACACTAAAAGGGCGATCAGGACGTGAAGCAATGGTGGCCAGAATGTCTGGATTGCGCACCATTTGCAGCAACAGGCCGTCACCACTCGTAGGGTCTTTCTTGAGTTTTTGCGGGGCTACTACTTCCGGGCGGTAATCCGCGACGGCTGCGGACGCGATAAACACGTCGCACGGGATCGCGGCTTCACACGCTGCCAGCATGTCGCGCGCACTGACGACATCAATACGGGTGACGCGGTCCGGCGTAGGCAAATGTACCGGGCCAGTAATCAACGTGACGCGAGCACCCGCTTCTACGGCAGCTTCGGCCAGAGCAAAGCCCATTTTCCCCGAGCTGTGGTTGGTGATGTAACGCACCGGGTCGATGTTTTCCTGCGTCGGCCCCGCCGTAATCAGCACATGCTTGCCGGTCAGAATCTGACGCTGGAAGCACTCAGCCGCACAACTGACCAGATCGCCAGCTTCAAGCATGCGACCAAAACCCACGTCGCCACAGGCCTGGCTGCCAGAGGCTGGCCCGAAGACCTTCACCCCACGGCTCTGGAGCAACTGTGTGTTGGCTTGGGTAGCCTGATCACGCCACATGGCCTGGTTCATCGCCGGCGCGATGGCCACGGTAGCGTCTGTGGCGAGCACCACGGTGGTCAGCAGGTCATTGGCAATGCCTTGAGCCAGGCGGGCGATCAAGTCGGCCGTTGCAGGCGCGATCAGCACCAGATCAGCCCATTTGGCCAGCTCGATATGCCCCATCGCGGCTTCAGCCGCAGGGTCGAGCAGGTCCAGATGAACCGGGTGCCCGGACAACGCTTGCATGGTCAAAGGGGTGATGAACTCGCTGCCGCCTTGGGTCATCACCACCCGCACTTCAGCGCCTTGATCCAGTAAGCGGCGAACCAGCTCTGCACTCTTGTAGGCAGCAATGCCGCCGCCGACGCCCAAAACGATGCGTTTTCGATACAGCCGCTGCATAGGCCTGCCTTTTAGTTCGATGAGGACTGCGCGGAAAATGGCCAAATGCCACGCAAAAATGATGGGCTAAGATAACACAGCGCCTGCTATGGAACAGCGGCGCTCACAGAACATGGAGTGGTTATGAGCATTAAAGACTGGCCCGCAGCGGAGCGTCCGCGGGAGAAACTTTTAGCGCTGGGATCATCCAGTCTTTCAGACGCAGAACTGCTGGCAATCTTCCTGCGCACCGGTGTTTCGGGCAAAAGTGCCGTGGATTTAGCCCGCCATTTGCTGGCTGAGTTCGGCAGCCTGCGCGCATTGCTTGAAGCCGACCTGGGGTCGTTCAGTCGCCAACTTGGACTGGGGCCCGCCAAGTTCAGCCAGTTGCAGGCAGTGCTGGAAATGGGTCGCCGACACCTGGCAGAACGGCTGCGTCGCGACTCAGCACTTGAGAGCCCGCAAGCGGTGCGCGACTACCTCAAAGCACTGCTGCGCCACGAACCCCACGAAGTCTTTGGCTGCCTGTTTATGGACTCAAAACATCGCATGCTGGCCTTTGAGGTGCTGTTTCGAGGCTCTATCGACAGCGCCAGCGTGTACCCCCGCCAAGTGGTCAAGCGCGCCCTGGTGCACAACGCAGCAGCGGTGATTTTTTGTCACAACCACCCCTCGGGTATCACAGACCCCAGCGAGGCCGACCGCACCCTGACCCAACGCCTCACAGAGGCGCTGGATCTGATCGAGGTGCGGGTGCTCGACCATTTCATTGTCGGTGACGGCGAGCCGCTCTCAATGGTCGAGCACGGCTGGATGTGAGGCTTAAGGCTTAACACTCACTGTCGAAAAGTCCTGGCGACCAAACGGACTCACCTGATAACCCTGTACGTCTTTACGGGTAAGTGCGTAGGCCGTTGGATGCGCCAGCGGCAACCACACCGCTTGCTGCTGAATCAGTCCCTGAGCCTTCTGATACAGCGCACTGCGCTTGTCCTGGTCGCTCAGGGTTTTGCCCTCGCTGATCAGGCTGTCCAGCGTCTTGTCGCAATAGCGCGCAAAATTGGTCCCGGATTTCACCGCTGCACACGAGAACTGCGGCGTCAAAAAGTTATCCGGGTCACCGTTGTCACCCGCCCAGCCCATAAACAGCAAATCGTGTTCGCCCGCTTTGGCCCGGCGAATCAATTCGCCCCATTCGATCACGCGAATATCTGCCTTGATCCCGACCTTGGCCAAGTCCGCCTGCAACAACTGTGCGCCCAGGCTCGGGTTAGGGTTCAGCACACTGCCCATGGGTCGGGTCCAAATGGTGGTACTGAAACCGTCCTTAAGACCTGCTTTAGCCAGCAAATCGCGGGCCTTTTGCGGATCATGGGCATAGCCCGGCAACTGTTTGGCATACCCCCACGTGGTCGCCGGGTAAATACCGTTGGCCGCTTGCGCGCTGTTTTCAAAGACTGCCTTGAGGTAAGTGTCGCGATCAAACGCCAAGTTAATGGCCTGACGCACCTCAGGTTTGTCCAACGGCGGGTGCTGGCTGTTTATGGCCACAAAAGCGGTCATAAACGCGGGTGTTTGAGTGACTTTCAAGGCCGGGTCTTTCGTCGCCGCGTCCACATCCAGTGGCTTGGGCGACAGTGCAATCTGGCACTCATTACGCCGCAGCTTTTGCAGCCTCACGTTGGCATCCGGGGTAATCGCGTAAATCAGCCCGTCCACTGCAGGCTTGCCCGCAAAGTAGTCCGGGTTGGCCTTGTAACGCACCACGGCATCTTTTTGGAAACGCGTGAACACAAACGGCCCCGTACCAATCGGCTGACTGTTCATCAACTCGGGCGTGCCGGCCTTGAGCAACTTGTCGGCGTACTCCGCTGAATAAATCGAGGCAAAGCCCATGCTCAGCGCAGGCAGAAACGTGGAGTCCGGGTGCGCAAGCGTAAAGCGAACAGTTTGCGCGTCCGGGGTTTCGATTTTTTTGATCAGTTGGGGCAACTGCAAGGACTGCGCATGCGGGAAGCCACTTTGCGCAATTTTGTGCCACGCATTGGCCGGGTCGAGCATGCGCTCAAAGCTGAAACGCACATCCTCGGCGCTCAACTCACGCGTCGGGGTGAAATACGCGGTGGTGTGAAATTTAACCCCAGGGCGCAACTTGAAGGTGTACTCAAGGCCGTCAGGGGACACTGACCAGCTTTGCGCCAGGCTGGGCACTAACTTCCCGGCCTGGGCGTCAAAGTCCACCAAGCGGTTCATCAGCACGTCTGCCGACGCATTGGTGGTGCTGAGCGAGTTGTACTGCACCACATCAAACCCTTCAGGGCTTGCCTCGGTGCACACGCTCAATGTGGCAGCGTGCGCCAACGGCGCCAAACAAAAAGTGAGCAATAACGAGGCGGCAGCGAGGCGCATAGTCGGTTTCCTTTGCAAGTCGTTGGCCCATCTGCGTATGCAGTCTGGAAAAGGGCCTACCCTAGTGTTCTGGTGACCAAATGACTACTTTTAAGCGTAGCCCGTTCCCTTTAATCACTTCGAAAACACCCTTTCAGGGCCGCGCAACCCTCCTTTTCTGCTCGCTCAAGGATGACCCTGGCATCCACCGGCGAGGCCTCTGAGCCAATTGCACGGGTATCCGCCCCCTGAAACCTTTCATCTTGCGACGAGCGGCAAGACCCAGTCTGGCATAGGCATCAGGGCGGATTGCCGTTAGAATGCCGCCTTTATTAATCGATGCAAATCACACTGCATGTTGTTGCTCTTTAGTCTTTCTGGTATAAAGCAGCGCTCTTTTCTAGGGGCCCGGTTCCTTCGTTTGTAGGCGTAACCGGTAAGACCCTTAAAGAAACGCGGCGCCTGGCGCCAAATGACTGAGAGATTAAGCGGCCAACCCATGCCGGGTTGGGCATGTGGTTTTAGAGGGCTGAGGCATGTCGAGAGTCTGTCAAGTTACCGGTAAGGGTCCGGTGACTGGGAATAACATTTCCCACGCAAATAACAAAACCCGTCGTCGTTTCCTGCCGAACCTGCAGCATCACCGCTTCTGGGTTGAAGAAGAGAAACGTTTCGTGCGTCTGCGCGTATCTGCCAAAGGCATGCGTATCATCGACAAGCGTGGCATTACTGTCGTGCTGGCCGAAATCCGCCGTGCTGGCAAGATCTAAAGGAGCTAATCATGCGTGAATTGATCCGTTTGGTGTCGAGCGCTGGTACAGGCCATTTCTACACCACTGATAAGAACAAGCGCACCACTCCGGACAAAATCGAAATCAAAAAATTCGATCCGCGGGTTCGCAAGCACGTGATCTACAAAGAAGCCAAAATCAAGTAATTGGTTTTTCTTCTTTACGAAAAAGGCCCGTATCTCACGATACGGGCCTTTTTTGTATCTATCTGCCAAGGCTTTGAAGCTCGGTAACAGGTGCCGATGATTCAGGGGAACGGATACCCCTGCCCAACCTGAACCACTTTTATCATCAAGATGCCGTCCTCACCCGAGCTGCTTTCACTCAGATACGGGAAGCCCTTTTCGTACAACCGCTTAATCGCACGCCCCCTGAGGCTGCGCAAGATTATGCTGTTGAGCCAATCCGCTTGGGCTAAATGTGTGGGCTTACCAGCCATCGTTGGCTTTAAAGATCGTTGAGTCATCCAGACCCGCACCGATCCGATGCTTGAACATCCGGGTGTCGCGCCAGTAAAGCTATGCCCTGGAGCTGTAACCCTGCGTGTACTCCATATCCATATGGAACTTCCCGCTCAGCATTGGGCTTACCGATCAATGCGCAGCGTTATCCTCAGCCGCACAGGTATCGCACCAAGATATTGTTTTTATCTACGATCACGCGCAGGCGGTTCGGGTTCACCTCCTGGGTGAATATGTCACCCGGCTTCTCGACCCGTGCCAATGTTGCGCCGGACTCCTTGCGCAGCATTTCCAGCAGCGCTGGCGTGACCTCAGGGGCAACTAAAAAGTTAACGGTGAACGCTTTGCACTGGCCTGCCTGGGCAGCCATTGCAGGCATGGAGCAAGCGCCCAGAACAA
Organism: Pseudomonas weihenstephanensis; assembly: GCF_016812185.1. NCBI lineage: Bacteria > Pseudomonadati > Pseudomonadota > Gammaproteobacteria > Pseudomonadales > Pseudomonadaceae > Pseudomonas > Pseudomonas weihenstephanensis. Next base: position 490,480 of record NZ_JAAEBV010000002.1, read on the forward strand.
GACTGATCGCCAAAACTAAACGAGTAACTGCGTTGAAATTGAACATATAAAGCTTCCTTGTTTAAACACTTCAGAGATTTGGGTTCACGCTCGGGCCGTACGTTCCATTCACACCCTGCGCACCTCAAAGACTGGCCCAGATCAACGCTGACGGTGTTGCCGACGTATGTCTAAATTTGTACCGATACACGTAAATGACGAACACAAAAAAAGCCCCGTAATCAATCGATACCGGGGCTTTAAATAGCTCTAAATCAATGAGTTCAGGCTTTTGGTTCAAACACTACGTAAATTTTCCGACATGGCTCCAGCACTTCCCACGTCCCTTTGAATCCAGCTGGGATGACAAAGCGATCACCCGCTCTCAGTGTCTTAGCGTTACCTTCCTTGTCACGCAGAACAGAAACGCCCTGCAAGATTTCGCAATATTCATGTTCGGTGTAATTGACTGTCCACTGCCCCACAGCTCCTTCCCACACCCCGGCATTCATTTGCCCACAAGGGCTGTCGTAATGGTTGTGGATAACGTGTTCGGGATCTCCTTTGAGCACCTTTTCAGGTGCCGGACGAAAACGTTCGGCCTCTGTGTTGGTCGTGCTGAAATCGACGATGTTTTCGATGCTCATGGTGTTTGTCCCCCCGAAATTGCGGCATGTGTGATCAGAAAGACCAAAGTCTATGTTTATTAAAACGAACAAGCCATGCCGTTTACGGCACCTGTGTCAAATATATTGAAAGTCCCACAGCCACTGGTTTAGGGTGGCGCATGTCTTGTGCCGATCACATTGGTGGATCGGACAGCATTCCTGACGTGCCACGTGAAAGCCGTGGTGCTTTTTTATTAATAAGAGGAGGACACTCGAATGACCACCCTGACGCGTGCTGACTGGGAACAACGTGCCCAACAGCTGAAAATCGAAGGTCGCGCTTACATCAACGGTGAATACACCGCCGCGGTCTCCAATGAAACATTCGAGTGCCTCAGCCCGGTCGATGGCCGTTTGCTGGGCAAGGTTGCCAGCTGCGATAGCGCAGATGCGCAACGCGCCGTCGAAAATGCGCGCAAAACATTCGATTCCGGCGTTTGGTCGCGCCTGGCACCCGCCAAACGCAAGGCCACCATGATCCGCTTTGCAGGTCTGCTCAAGCAAAACGCTGAAGAGCTGGCGCTGCTTGAAACCCTGGACATGGGCAAACCGATTTCTGACTCACTGGGCATCGACGTCCCGGGCGCCGCCAATGCGCTGAGCTGGAGCGGCGAAGCCATCGACAAGATTTACGACGAAGTGGCCGCGACCCCGCACAATCAACTGGGCTTGGTGACTCGCGAACCCGTGGGTGTTGTTGCGGCTATCGTGCCGTGGAACTTCCCTCTGATGATGGCCTGCTGGAAGCTTGGTCCGGCGCTGTCCACCGGTAACTCGGTGATCCTCAAACCGTCCGAAAAATCGCCTTTGACTGCAATCCGCATCGCCGCACTGGCCGTCGAAGCCGGTATTCCGGCTGGCGTGCTCAACGTCCTTCCGGGCTATGGCCACACGGTGGGTAAAGCACTGGCGCTGCACATGGACGTCGACACACTGGTGTTCACCGGCTCGACCAAAATTGCCAAGCAGTTGATGGTGTACTCCGGCGAATCCAACATGAAACGCGTGTGGCTCGAAGCGGGCGGTAAAAGCCCGAACATCGTGTTCGCCGATGCCCCGGACCTACAAGCCGCCGCCGAGTCAGCCGCCAGCGCTATCGCCTTCAACCAGGGCGAGGTTTGCACCGCCGGTTCGCGCCTGCTGGTCGAGCGTTCGATCAAGGACACTTTCCTGGCACTGGTGATCGAAGCCCTGAAAGGCTGGAAACCGGGCAACCCGCTGGACCCCGCCACTAACGTGGGTGCGCTGGTCGACACGCAGCAAATGAACACCGTGCTGTCGTACATCAAGTCGGGCCACTCCGAGGGCGCCAAGCTGGTGGCGGGCGGTAACCAAATCCTGAAAGAAACAGGCGGCACTTACGTCGAACCGACCATTTTTGACGGTGTGAGCAACGCGATGAAAATCGCCCAGGAAGAAATCTTTGGCCCCGTGCTGTCGGTGATTACCTTCGACACGGCTGAGGAAGCTGTACAGATCGCCAACGACACGCCATACGGCCTGGCGGCAGCGGTCTGGACTGCCGACATCTCCAAGGCTCACCTGACCGCCAAAGCCCTGCGCGCTGGTAGCGTGTGGGTTAACCAATACGATGGCGGCGACATGACGGCACCGTTTGGCGGTTTCAAGCAATCGGGCAATGGTCGTGACAAATCGCTGCACGCGTTCGACAAATACACCGAGCTGAAATCCACCTGGATCAAGCTGTAACACGCAAGCCCCGTAGCTGTTGCCCGCTTTGAGCAACGGCTACGTCCGGTAAAACGCCTGTGGGAGCGAGCTGGCTGGCGATGAACGTACCGAAAGGTATGTAAATCGTTAGCCAGCTCGCTCCCACAGCTGTTTTGCACCTTTGAGTTCACGTTATCCACAGGAGCACACCCATGCGTTGGGCGACTTATTTCGCCGTACTCGCCTCAGTCCTGAGCGTCGGGTTGGCGCTGGGCGTCAGCATGCCGCTGGTGTCGTTGCGGCTTGAAAGCTGGGGCTACGGCGGCTTTGCCATCGGTGTGATGGCCGCCATGCCCGCCATTGGCGTATTGGTCGGTGCCAGCATCGCCAGCAAACTGGCAGCGCGCTTTGGCACGCCGGGCCTGATGCGTCTTTGCCTGTGGTGTGGCGCGCTGTCCATCGGTTTGTTGGGGTTGCTGCCCAGCTATCCGGTCTGGCTGGTGCTCAGATTGCTGATCGGCGTAGTGCTTACGGTGATTTTTATTCTCGGCGAGAGCTGGATCAATCAACTGGTGGTCGAGCAATGGCGAGGCCGTTTGGTGGCGTTGTATGGCTGCGCGTACGCCCTGAGCCAGCTGTCCGGGCCGCTACTTTTGGGTCTGGTGGGTTCGCAAAACGACTACGGTTTCTGGATCGGCGTGGGTTTGCTTACGCTTGCGCCCTTGCTGCTGATGGGGCGCGATGGCGCACCCACAACCGAGTCATGCAGCGTCACCTTCAAGGATCTGCTGGTTTTCTGCCGCGGCTTACCCGCTATCGCCTGGGCCGTCGCGCTGTTCGCCGCGTTTGAAGCGATGATTCTGACCCTGCTACCCATCTACTGTCTGCGCCAGGGGTTTACGGCCGATATCGCGCTGGCGATGGTCAGCACCGTGGTTGTGGGCGATGCCTTGCTGCAACTGCCCATTGGTGCACTCGCCGACAAACTCTCACGCCGTACATTGTTCACCGGCTGCGCGGTGCTGTTGATGCTATCGAGCCTTGCGGTGCCGTTGCTGCTCAATACCTTGCTGATATGGCCGCTGTGGGTGATTTTCGGCGCCAGTGCGGGAGGCTTGTTCACGCTGTCGCTGATCCTGATCGGTGAACGCTACCGCGACGACGCGCTGGTTCGTGCCAACGCGCACGTGGCCCAGTTGTGGGGCATTGGCTGTCTGATCGGGCCGCTGGCGGCAGGGGCGGGCAGCCAGTGGATCAGTGGGCATGCGCTGCCGTTGTTCATGGCCGTCGGCGCATTGGGCTTGGTGATATTGGTGCTGCGCCAAGGCGCGTTTGGCGCCGAACAATCACCCGCCTGACCCCGTCGCTAGAGCATTTTTTCCAAACCCACGCGCGTGCTGAACCACGCATTGAGCCGGCGCCACCCACTGCCCGGCTCATGGGTCAAGGTGTGCAATTGCCCGTTGTCTTCGGTTTGCCACACAATCGAGCCTTCGCGCAGCACCGGTTGATAACTCAATGCCGGGGACATGCCTTGCAGCGCAAGCTCTCGGGCCTGCGCAGCGAGTGCGGGACTGTCCACCAGCACCCCGACTTCGGTGTTCCACAAGCCCGAGCGCGGGTCGAAATTGAATGATCCGATAAAGGATTTTCGCTGATCAAAAATCATCGCCTTGCTGTGCAGGCTCGAATCCGAACTCAGGCTGGTCTTGAACAAGTGCGGGCCACTGCCGCCGGTGCTGCCCGGTTGACGACGCAGCTCAAACAGCTTGACCCCATGCTCAAGCAACGCCTTACGGTACGGCGCATAGCCACCGTGCACCACGGGCACGTCCGTGGCCTCCAGCGAGTTGGTCAATAAACGCACATCAACCCCGGCGTCGGCTCTGCCGGTCAGGTAAACCAACCCGATTTCACCCGGCACAAAGTAGGCCGACACCAAAATCAACTCTTTGCTCACACCGGCAAGGTCCGGGGCCAGTTGAGTGGTCAGCAGCAAATGCGGATCTGGCTCATCCTTGGCCAGCACCTTGCTCGGTGCGTCCCACAACGCCTGATTCCAGGCCCAGATCAGCTCGTTGCGCCATACCTCCATTTGCGGGCGGGTCTCATACGCAGCCAACTCCTGATACAAGCCGGGGTTGCGTCGCTGCGCCTTTTGCAAAGACGCCTCCAGCTCTTTGCGCGCCTTGGACAGTTCGCGCCTGGACAACCGCGACGAGACAAAATCGCCAATCGGCTGGCTCAATGCGCTGTTCCAATACTGGTCGAAACTGTGCCCCAATTGCTCAGCCACCGGGCCAACGCTCAATAAGTCGATATCTGTGAAGTTCAGGTCGGGCTGAGCATCGAAATACTCATCGCCCAAATTACGCCCACCGACAATTGCGACACTGTTATCCGCCAACCAAAGCTTGTTATGCATGCGCCGGTGTTGACGCGACAAATTGAACAGCCGCCCCATTGCCCGCGTTACGCCAGTACCTCGACCTAACTGCAAAGGGTTGAACAGACGGATCTGCACATTGGGGTGCGCGGCCAAGGTGGCCAGTAATTCGTCCAGCCCGTCACTGGCGGTGTCATCGAGCAACAGCCGCACACGCACCCCGCGATCAGCCGCTTTGAGCAGCTCGTCCACCAGCATGCGCGTGCTCAAGCCGTCGTGGACAATGTAGTACTGCAAGTCGAGGCTGGTTTGCGCGTTGCGAATCAGCTCGGCCCGCGCGCGAAATGCCTCGCCGCTGTTGGGTAACAGGCGAAACCCCGAGCGCCCCTGATACGGCGCTGCCTGCGCCTGGATCGAGCGACCAAAGGACGAATTCGCAGCTGGCATGGCCTGGCTCGGTTCGCGAGGGACGTCCATGCTGGCGCAGCCTCCCAGCACAACACTCATGATTAATACACACAGTGATTTCAACGGGGAGCGCCTCGGACCAAACGTTGCAAAGAAGTTAAAGGGCGCCGGCCAACAGCTTAGTGGCCGCCAGCCCGACCTTGCGCACGGCGTCCTCGATCTGGTACGCAGGCTTGGCCGCGTAGTTCATGCGCAAGCAATTACGGTACTTGCCCGACGCCGAAAAGATACTGCCCACCGCGATCTGCACGCCTTGCTCTAACAGCGCGCGATTGAGTCGCAAACTGTCAAAACCCTCTGGCAACTCAAGCCACAGCATGAAACTGCCTTGGGGCCGACTGGCCCGCGTGCCGGCTGGAAAGTAGCGACTTACCCAACCCAGCATCAAGTCGCGATTACGCTGATATTGGGTGCGCATTTTCCGCAAATGTGGCTCGAAATGCCCATTCTTCAAAAAGTCGGCAATGGCCAGTTGTGGCTGCGGCGCGGTGGAACCGGTGCAGATGTATTTCATGTGCAGCACCCGTTCCAAATAACGCCCCGGTGCGACCCAGCCAATGCGCAAACCCGGCGCCAGGGTCTTGGAAAACGAGCTGCACAGCAACACCCGGCCATCGTCGTCGAACGACTTGATCGTGCGCGGGCGAGGGTAGGTGTAGGCCAACTCGCCATAAACATCGTCTTCAATGATGGCCACATCAAAGCGCTGCGCCAATGCGACCAAAGCCTGCTTACGCGCCTCGGGCATGATGTAGCCCAACGGATTGTTGCAACTGGGGGTGAGCTGGATTGCCTTGATCGGCCACTGCTCAAGCGCCAGTTCGAGCGCCTCAAGGCTGATGCCGGTGAGCGGGTCTGTAGGAATTTCCAGCGCCTTCATGCCTAACCCCTTGAGGGTTTGCATGGCGCCATGAAAACTCGGCGAATCGACCGCCACAATGTCGCCCGGCTCACACACGGCGCGGATGCTGCACGACAGCGCCTCGTGGCAGCCGGTGGTAATCACCAGCTCGTCAGGGCCTAACTGGCAACCCGAGTCGAGCAGCAACCGCGCCAGTTGCTCGCGCAGGGCAAGCACGCCGTGAATATTGTCGTAATACAGGCCGGGCAGGTCCTGACGACGACTGATTTGCGCCAGGCTGCGCAACAGCGGCTTGAGGGTGGGCGTGGTGACGTCCGGCATACCGCGCCCCAGCTGGATCACATCTTTGTGCGGCACCGACCGCACCAACTCCAGCACTTGTTCCCACTGCGAAATTTCCACCGGGCGTTGAGCCGGCTTGCCCATCCCCGGCAAGGCGGGAAGCTCACGTTCCATAGGCACAAAGTAGCCAGACTTGGGCCGCGGCGAAGCCAATCCGTTGTCTTCCAGCAGCCGATACGCCTGCTGAACGGTGCTCAAACTCACCCCGTGCTCGGCACTTAAGGCACGCACGGAAGGCAGACGGTCACCGGGGCGATAAAAACCCTGCTCGATACGCGTGCCAAGTAAGTCAGCGAGGTTGACGTAAAGGGTCATGGCAGCACTCTGGGCAAGGTAGCGAACAAAAACCATGACAGATGGGGCGCAAAACGGGGATTCAGCCCCCGAAAAGCATCATCTGTATGCACGTAAAAACAGTTTGCTGAATCTGTCATGGTTTTCACGACAAGGCCATCATTTTGCTCTGAGCCAACGAGTCAACAAGGAGCCTGGTCATGAATGGTTTAAGCGATGTACGCCTGACGCTGCACGCCCCGCAATTGCAGGATGAGCAGCACGTGTTTCAGCTGATTAAAGCCCCGGCGGGCCTGAGTGGCTGGGGCCTGATGTGGCACCGCTCTCGTACGCGTCGCGCACTGCTCGCACTGGACGAGCAACAATTGCGCGACGTGGGGTTGAGCCGGGCGATGGCCCTGCGTGAAGGCTGCAAACCGTTCTGGCGCTCTTGAACACACGTCGTGTAGTCGCTGCCTACGGCCGCGACTACACCCTATTTAGCGCAGCTCTTTCAGCCGATGCCACAGCATGCCGAGCGCCAGCAGGGGCGAGCGCAGGTACTTGCCGCCAGGGAAGGTGATGTGCGGGACTTTGGCAAACAGGTCGAAGCCGTCGCTGTGCTGGCCGCTGATGGCCTCGGCCAATAGCTTGCCCGCCAAATGCGTGGCATTCACCCCATGCCCGGAATAAGCCTGAGCGAAGTACACGTTCGGCTGATCGGGCAAACGGCCAATCTGCGGTAAGCGGTTGGCACCAATACCGATCATGCCGCCCCATTGATAGTCGATTTTCACGTCTTTTAGATGAGGGAATACTTCGAGCATTTTCGGCCGCATGTAAGCCGCAATGTCCTGTGGGTCACGTCCTGAATAATGGCAAGCACCACCGAACAACAAGCGCCGATCGGCCGAAAGGCGGTAGTAGTCCAAGGCCACGCGCTGATCGCACACCGCCATGTTTTGCGGCAACAGGGCGTGGGCCTGCGCTTCGCTCAACGGTTCGGTGGCGATGATGTAACTGCCAGCCGGCAGCACTTTGCCACTCAATTGAGGGTTGAGGTCTTTAAGGTAGGCGTTACAGCCCAGCACCACGCTGTTGGCGCGCACAGAACCTTGAGCGGTGTGCACGCGCACTTGCGGGCCGTAATCAATGCGCGTCACTGCGCTGTGTTCGAACAGCTTGACGCCCAACTGTGCCGCTGCACCCGCTTCCCCCAACGCCAGATTGAGCGGGTGAAGGTGCCCCGAGCCCATGTCGACAAACCCGCCCACATAACGATCAGACCCCACCACACTGCGCACTTCGTTGGCCTGCAACAATCGCGTCTCATGGCGATAACCCAAACTGCGCAATTCGTCTGCTTCTTCGGCAAAGCCTTCGAGGTCGCGAGGCTTGTTGGCCAAATCGCAATATCCCCAGGTCAGGTCACAGGCGATATTGAAGCGTTCAACACGCTGGCGCACGATTTCCACGGCTTGCAGCCCCATCAGCTTCATCTGACGCACACCGTCCTTGCCGATGATGCCTTCAAACTGCTCAAGGCCATGCCCCACGCCACGTATCAGTTGCCCGCCGTTACGCCCACTGGCACCCCAGCCGATCTTGTACGCTTCAAGCAAGATCACGCTCATACCGCGCTCGGCCAGTTCCAGCGCCGTGTTCAACCCGGTAAAGCCCCCGCCCACTACGCACACATCGGCCACATGTTCGCCTTGCAGCACCGGATGATCGGGCTGCGGCAAGCTGCTGGCGGCGTAATAAGAGGCGGTGTGCTGGCTGCGCTGAACAGGGGCGTTCATGTGCGTGATCCTGATTATTTGTGTTTGGAAAATTTGACGGAGCATAAGCCGTGCCATTCACATGGGGCAAGAACAGCTGGACGGCGCTGTCTAGGGCAGGGGTTTTCAGGCAGACTCTGCGGCCTTTTAAAAATCGGTACGCCCTGGATGAGCTGCAACAGCCATAAAATCCGCTTTCTGCGCCAGCAAATACCATCGTTTGAGTGCGTACCGGGTTGCCATGACTGCTGCGGACCGGTGACCACCTCGTCTGAAGAAATGGCGCGCTTGCCGCGCAAGACCGCCGCCGAGCAGGAAGCGGCCATGGACGAGCTGAACTGTGTGCATTTGGGCCCCAACGGCTGCACGGTGTACGAAGAACGCCCGCTGATTTGCCGCCTGTTCGGCACCACACCAACCTTGCCTTGCCCCAACGGGCGCAGACCGGTGGAGTTGATCCACCCCAGCGCTGAAAAATTGGTGCATGAATACATCGCCAGTACGCGGCAGGTATTGGTCTAAAACCCCCAAAGCCCCTCACCCTAACCCTCTCCCGGAGGGAGAGGGGAGTAAAAGCAAAAGCAGCTCAGCTCCCCCCCCATCCGCTTCCCATCCCGCAGGGAGAGGGCTGGGGTGAGGGCCGCTGTTAATCCGCAATCGGCAAATTCAGGCTCTCTTTCACTTCTTCCATCACGATGTAGCTTTTGGACTCGCGCACATGGGGCAATTTCAACAAGATATCGCCCAACAGTTTGCGATAGGACGCCATTTCGCTAATGCGCGCCTTCACCAGATAGTCAAAGTCCCCCGACACCAAATGGCACTCCAATACATGGGGAAGCTTCAACACGGCCCGTCGGAACTCATCAAATGTATCGCCAGATTTGTAATCGAGGCTGATCTCGACGAACACCAGCAAACTGCCCTGCAAATGCTGCGGATTGAGCCGGGCGTTGTAGCCCATGATGATCCCTTCGCGTTCCAGCCTGCGCACCCGCTCGGTACAGGGCGTGGTAGACAGCCCGACCTTCTCTCCCAGCTCGGTAAACGAGATCCGGCCATCGGCCTGCAAGATGCGCAAAATGTTGCGATCAATCTTGTCCAGCTCACGCTTTGTTTGATGATTTGTACGCATAGGAGAATCTCCTTTGTCAAAAGCGTTTTGGCCGAGAATTGTCGCCAAATATAGCCGTTTATACAGTGAATTCCACTAGCCAATGGTTCCTATACTGCGCCCATCTTCGCTTTGAACAATAAACGTCTGCGGCTGGCCGCGATGAGGGATATAAATATGCGAGTTATGGTATTGGGTGGCGGCGTTATTGGTACTGCCAGCGCCTATTATCTGGCCCGAGCCGGTTTTGAAGTGGTCGTGGTCGACCGTCAGCCAGCCGTAGCAATGGAAACCAGTTTTGCCAACGCAGGCCAGGTCTCGCCAGGCTATGCCTCGCCGTGGGCCGCACCGGGCGTGCCGCTCAAGGCCATCAAATGGTTGCTGGAGCGCCACGCGCCTTTGGCGATCAAGGCCACCGCCAATATCGACCAATACCTGTGGATGGCGCAGATGCTGCGCAACTGCACCGCGAGCCGTTATGCCGTGAACAAAGAGCGCATGGTGCGCCTGTCTGAATACAGCCGTGACTGCCTCGACGAACTGCGCGCCGAAACCGGCATTGCCTACGAGGCCCGTAACCTGGGTACGACTCAACTGTTCCGCACCCAAGCGCAATTGGATGGCGCAGCCAAAGACATCGCCGTACTCAAAGAGTCTGGCGTGCCCTACGAACTGCTCGACCGCGCTGGCATTGCCCGCGTTGAGCCGGCGCTAGCCAATGTGACCGACATTCTGGCGGGTGCCCTGCGCCTGCCGAACGATCAAACCGGCGATTGCCAGATGTTCACCACTCGCCTGGCCGAAATGGCAAAAAACCTTGGCGTCGAATTCCGCTTCGGTCAGGACATTCAGCGCCTGGACTACGCAGGCGACCGTATCAACGGCGTAATGATCGACGGCAAGCTCGAAACCGCAGACCGCTATGTGCTGGCACTGGGCAGCTACTCTCCACAGTTGCTCAAGCCGCTGGGCATCAAGGCGCCGGTCTACCCGCTCAAAGGGTACTCGCTGACCATTCCGATCACTGACCCGAACATGGCGCCGACGTCGACGATTCTCGATGAGACCTACAAGGTCGCGATCACCCGCTTCGATAACCGCATCCGCGTCGGTGGCATGGCTGAAATCGCCGGTTTTGACCTGTCGCTTAACCCGCGTCGGCGCGAAACCCTGGAGATGATCGTCAACGACCTTTATCCTTTGGGCGGCGATTTGAGCCAGGCCAGCTTCTGGACCGGCCTGCGTCCAACCACCCCCGATGGCACCCCGATTGTGGGCGCGACCCCGTTCAAGAACCTGTTCCTGAACACCGGTCACGGCACACTCGGTTGGACGATGGCGTGTGGTTCCGGCCGCTACCTGGCGGACGTCATGGCGAAGAAAACGCCGCAAATCAGCACCGAAGGCCTCGATATTTCCCGTTACGGCAACCCACAGGAGACTGCAAAACATGGCAATCCAGCGCCAGCTCACCAATGAACGCATGAGCCAAATCGTTGCCCATAACGGGACGGTTTACCTCTCAGGGCAAGTGGGTGACGACATGAATGCGGGCGTAGAGCAGCAAACCCGCGAAACCCTGAAAAATATTGAGCATTTGCTGGATATCGCGGGCACCGACAAAAACCACATTTTGTCAGTCACCATTTACCTCAAAGACATTGATGCCGACTTTGCGGGCATGAACAGTGAATGGGACAAATGGCTGCCAAAAGGCGTGCAGCCCGCTCGTGCCACGGTTGAGGCCAAGCTGTGCGAACCCGAAATTCTGGTCGAGCTGTCGGTGATTGCAGCGCTGCCGTAGGTTTTTTGCTCCTGTAACAGTCCCTCTTCCGGTGCAGCACGCAGTGAACGCTGCGGGTGAGCGCCGGTTTTTTATTCAACAGCCGTTAGAAGCCCGCCATGCGCCCAGCCCGTGCCCTGATCGACCTTCAAGCCCTGCGTCACAACTACCAACTGGCCCGCGAAGTGACGGGCGCCAAAGCCCTTGCCGTGATCAAGGCCGACGCTTATGGCCACGGTGCCGTGCGGTGCGCCCAAGCGCTTGAAGCGCAGGCCGACGGGTTCGCCGTCGCGTGCATTGAAGAAGCGCTGGAGTTGCGTGCGGCTGGTATTGGCGCCCCGATCCTGCTACTTGAGGGGTTTTTCACTGCCGATGAACTGCCGCTGATCGTTGAACACGATTTGTGGTGTGTGGTGCATTCGTTGTGGCAACTGGACGACATCGAGCAGGCCCGCCTCGCCAAACCGATCAACGTGTGGCTCAAACTCGACTCCGGCATGCACCGCGTGGGCCTGCATCCCTCGGACTACAAGGCTGCTTATCAGCGCCTGCAAGCCTGTGCCAACGTCGCAAAAATCGTCCTGATGAGCCACTTTTCGCGGGCCGATGAGCTGGGCTGCGGCCGCAGTGATGAACAACTGGCGGTGTTTCAGGCCGCCCGCGCCGAGTTGTCGGCTGAAGTCAGCTTGCGTAACTCCCCCGCCGTGCTCGGCTGGCCCCAGGTCCCGAGCGATTGGGTACGCCCTGGATTGATGCTTTACGGCAGCACGCCGTTTGAAGAGTCGCAGGTGCTTGCCGAGCGCTTGCAGGCGGTCATGACGCTGGAATCCAAAGTGATTTGCGTGCGCGAACTACCCGTAGGCGAACCCGTGGGCTACGGCGCCAAATTCGTCACCGACCGTCCCATGCGTATCGGCGTTGTGGCCATGGGTTATGCCGACGGTTATCCGCGTCAGGCACCTACGGGCACCCCCGTGTGGGTGGCCGGTCAACGTAGCCGGTTGCTGGGCCGCGTGTCGATGGACATGTTGTGCATCGACCTCACCGATGTGCCACACGCAGGGCTGGGTTCGACCGTTGAACTGTGGGGTAAAAACATCCTCGCCAGTGAAGTGGCGGCCCACGCTGAAACCATTCCTTACCAGATCTTTTGTAACTTAAAACGCGTGCCACGCCTCTATTCCGGGAGCTGATGGGCTACGTGCAAGGTGCGGGGCCAAACGGGCGCACAGGATTGAAGTCGAAGTGTTGTAAATACTGAACGCTATCGCCATGATGGCGCCAATTCGACCTGAATCTGAACCCTAGGAGGCTCCCGCATTGGACGTCGGTGAACGACTGCAATCCATCCGCAAACTGAAAGGGCTATCTCAGCGTGAACTCGCCAAACGGGCGGGCGTCACCAATAGCACCATTTCAATGATCGAAAAGAACAGCGTCAGCCCCTCGATCAGTTCGCTGAGAAAAGTGCTGAGTGGCATCCCCATGTCTATGGTCGAGTTCTTTTCCGAAGAAATACTTCAAGAAAAACCCACGCAGATTGTCTACAAAGCCAATGAGCTGATCGACATTTCGGACGGTGCCGTGACCATGAAGCTGGTCGGCCGCGCCCACCCCAGTCGCGCCATTGCCTTCCTGAACGAAATTTACCCGCCGGGCGCCGACACTGGCGACGAGATGCTGACCCACGAAGGTGAAGAAACCGGCATTTTGGTGGAAGGTCGCCTTGAGTTGACCGTAGGTCTTGAGACCTTCGTGCTTGAAGCCGGTGACAGCTACTATTTCGAAAGCGCCAAGCCGCACCGTTTCCGTAATCCGTTCGACGTCGCGGCGCGACTAATCAGCGCAGCCACCCCGGCGAACTTCTAAGAACTGAGGCGCCCTGCACGCCTTGCAGAGGCCGCCCGCGTTGCATTTCGCCACTTATAAGACCCCTTCTACTTTAGGGTTGTTTCAGAGTGGCGGGCTAACCGTTATACTTTCGCCGCCCGCGAAACCGTGGTTGTGGGCGTGACTAGCCACCATTGAGGGTGAACGCGTGAACCTAATTATGAAAATGCTGGCCGTACCAGCAACAGTAGTGGCCCTATGGGCAGTCAACGCTCAGGCAACAACGAACGATGACATTGCAAAACGCCTTGAACCGGTCGGTAAGGTCTGCATTCAAGGGCAAGAATGTAAAGGGATGGAAGTGACGGCCTCTGTGGGCGGCGGCGGTGGTATGTCGGCTGATGACATCATCGCCAAGCATTGCAGCGCTTGCCACAGTACCGGGCTGCTGGGCGCACCGAAAATCGGTGACACCGCTGCCTGGAAAGAACGTGCTGATCACCAGGGCGGCCTCGACGGCATCCTGGCCAAGGCCATCACCGGTATCAACGCCATGCCGCCAAAAGGCACGTGCATGACGTGCTCCGATGAAGACCTGAAAGGCGCCATCGAGAAGATGTCTGGTTTGAAATAAACCGATCTCCTGCAAAAAAGCCGCTGATGGGCGGCTTTTTTGTGCCTGTTTTCCAGGTCACCACTGTGCGCCTTTATCCCCGCCCCCCTCCGAACAATTGAAATGCCCGGTTACAAACCCACTTAAGCATCTCAGAATCCTCCTACATGCCCCGTACCGGCGCTTGGCTAGCATCACGACAACCTCCAGCCAGTGAATCACGCTTGTGTACGAAACCTGCGTCGCTACCCTTCACCCGCGTTGCCCATGTGCCGCGTGCCGCCAACAACACAAGGCCGCACAAACGCATACAGCCGTGGCCAAAGCACCCGTCAGGCTGACCCGGGGCTGCGTGTTCGCCAAGTCATGTGCATTGCCTGACGGGCTGATGGACTTCAACAACTACAACGACTTTGTACCCGTCGAAGCGCTGACCCAGTACGGCGCCTATGCCGTACTGGGCACCACCGTCAAGGCCAGCCATACAGACACACCCTTGCAATGGATTGGCGGCTCAACCAGCGCCAGGATCTTTGGCGCACGCCTGCAGGGAACGCTATCGGCCACGGCACTGCCACAAACCAACGTCATCGTTACCGTGTTGATGCCCAGCACCAATTCAGGCGACAGCGCCTTTTATCGCGCCGAGCAATACGCCCACCTCACCGATGGCAACACCCGCGTGCGCTTGAACGTCAAACGCCTGTCAGACGGTTCGGTGAGCGCCTACGGTTTTTATACGGGCACCCAATCCCAATGGCAGCGCGTACCGGTGATTGCCGCGCAAGCACGCGGCGATCAACGGGTTGCAGACATGGGCCGCGGCATCGAAGTCATCTGGACGCCGGCCGCAGACCCCGCGTCAGTCATGAGTATCCCGGCGCTCGAAGGCGTCACGCTGAACCCGACGGCCTGGGTATTCCCGCCAACCGAACAGGCCAACAAGATTCTGGTCAACCCAGTGCATCCACCGGACTATCAGGATGCGATTGTCTGGTTCCCTGAGCACCCGCACAGGGCACCCTTCTATTTATCAATCAACACCCGCATGCTCAAACGTGAAGACGACCCCAGCGCCTGATAAACGCGCTGTTCCTGTTCTGATCAGTGAAGGCAGGGTTACAGTGCAACCAACACCCGTCACGCTCAGTCACATCTCTACACATGGATGGTTTAGGAGGATCAGATGGTGCAGTCCTGTTCAATCGAATGCGCAGTGGATGACGTGCTGGCGCGGCTGCCCCCGCATATCCACCTGGGTTTGCCGCTGGGCCTGGGCAAGGCCAACCGTTTCGTCAACGCGCTGTATCAGCGCATCAGGCAACTGCCCGAGCGGCATTTGACGATCTACACCGCACTCAGCCTGGGTCGGCCGGCGTTGGGTGAAGGGTTGCAGCGCCAATTTCTGGAGCCCTTCATTGAACGGGTTTTCGGCGATTACATCGAACTGGATTTCCTTGGCGACTTGCACCGCAACACCTTGCCCCACAACATCCATGTCGAACAGTTCTTCATGCAACCGGGCAGCCTGCTCAACAGCCCGCCCGCCCAGCAAGATTACGTCAGCAGCAACTACAGCCATGCCGCCCGCGACATCAACGCTAGCGGCCTGAACCTGGTGGCGCAACTCATCGCCCGCGACCCGCAGGATGCCAGGCGCCTGAGCCTGAGCTGCAACCCCGACATCACCCTCGATTTACTGCCGATGATCGCCAAACGCCGCGCCGCAGGTGAAACCATTTTGCTGCTCGGCCATGTGCACGCAGACTTGCCCTTCATGCCCGGCGACTCAGAGTTACAGGCCGAGGATTTTGACCTGCTGATCGACGAAGATGAACGCACCACACTGTTTTCGACGCCCAACATGCCGGTGAGCACGCAAGACCACTTCATCGGGTTGCACGCCAGTACCCTGGTACGCGACGGCGGCACCTTACAGATCGGCATTGGCGCAATGGGCGATGCTCTGGTGGCGGCTTTGTTGGCGCGTCAGGCCGATAACGCGGGTTATCGCGCGTTGCTCGATGAGGTGGACGTCACGCCCTGGGGCACGCTCATCGAGCGCGAAGGCGGGCTCAATCCTTTCGCTCAGGGCCTGTACGGATGCAGTGAAATGTTCGTGCACGGGCTGATGGTGCTCGCGGACGCAGGCATTGTGCGGCGCAAGGTGTATGCCGATGAGGAGCGTCAGGCGCAGGCCAATGCCGGCACGCTGGACGAAAGCCTGCACACCGATGGCGTCTGCGTGCATGGCGGTTTCATCCTCGGCCCCGCCAGTTTTTACCAGCGCTTAAGAGAACTGCCCCACAGCAGACGCTGTGAATTCAACATGACGGCTATCAGTTTTATCAACGAGCTGTACGGCCAGGAAGCACTCAAGCGCCTGCAACGGCGTGATGCACGGTTTGTGAACAGCGCATTCACCATGACCCTGCTCGGCGCCGGTGTAGCCGACCAGTTACAGGACGGCCGCGTGCTCAGCGGCGTGGGCGGGCAATACAACTTCGTCGCCCAGGGCCACGCGCTGCATGACGCACGCTCGGTCATTATTCTGCGCAGTTGGCGCGAGTCGGGCGGGGAGGTGAGTTCCAACATCGTCTGGGAGTACGGCCACTGCACCATCCCGCGGCACTTGCGCGACATCGTGATCACCGAATACGGGATTGCCGATCTACGTGGCAAGACCGACCGCAAGGTCATCGAAGCCTTGCTCAACATCACCGACTCGCGTTTCCAGACCGAACTGATCGAGCAGGCACAGCAGATCGGCAAATTGCCCAAGGACTTCTGCCTTGATCCGCGCTTTGCCGACAACAGCCCAGAACGCTTGCAGGCGATAGCGGCGCGCCACCCGCACTTATTTCCCGAATACCCGCTGGGGAGTGATTTCAGCGCACAGGAACAAGACCTGCTGCGAGCCTTGAACTGGCTCAAGAGCAAATTCAAACTCACGCAAATCTACGAACTGGGCAAAGCCACCCTCGACGCACCGTCGCCGCAAGCCTTCGCGCAACACCTGGAACGCATGCAACTGGCACACCCCAGTGGCCTGCGCGAAGAGCTGTATCAGCGCTTGCTGCTGGCAGGGTTACAGGCCACGGCCAAATAGCAGACACCGCTCTTCGTAGCAGCTGGCGAAGGCGGCTGCTACGAAAGCAGGGGCAAGCGGACTTAATCGATAAAGGTCACGTGGCCGTCTGCCAGGGATTTAACCCGGGCCAGCGACTCAACGCGATAACCCTGCGCGTCCAGTTCGGCACGGCCGCCCTGAAACGACTTCTCGATCACGATGCCCAGACCTGCAACAGTCGCGCCCGCTTGTTTGATGATCGAAATCAGCGCCTGCGAGGCTTTGCCGTTCGCCAGGAAGTCGTCGATCACCAGCACGCGGTCGGTGCTTTTGAGGTGACGCGGCGAGATCGCAACGGTGCTTTCGGTCTGCTTGGTGAAGGAGTACACCGTGGCCGTCAGCAGATTTTCAGTCAGGGTCAACGACTGGTGCTTACGGGCAAAAATGACCGGTACGCCCAGGTTCAAGCCCGTCATCACAGCCGGGGCAATGCCCGACGCTTCGATGGTGACGATCTTGGTGATGCCCGCATCCTTGAACAAACGCGCGAACTCGTCGCCGATCTCTTTCATCAGTTGCGGATCGATCTGATGGTTCAAAAAGGCGTCGACCTTCAAAACCTGATCGGAAAGCACGATGCCTTCTTCGCGAATTTTCTTGTGCAGTGCTTCCAACGTAACGTCCTCAAATAGCGCTTATGCGCTGAAGGTAGAATGAAAAAATAGTCGATTTTAGCGTTTAAGCATGGCGCGTATATCGGCCAATGCTGTATTTCCGCGAACCGCTTTAACTTCGGTAGGGGTGTCGTCGTTGCCTTCCCAGGCCAGATCGTCCGGCGGCAACTCATCCAGGAAGCGACTCGGCGCACAGTCGATGATTTCGCCGTACTGCTTACGCTTCGCTGCAAAGGTAAACGCCAGTGTCTGACGGGCGCGGGTAATACCCACGTAGGCAAGACGCCGTTCTTCTTCGATGGTGTCGGCTTCAATGCTGGAACGGTGCGGCAGGATTTCTTCTTCCATGCCCATGATGAACACGTAAGGGAATTCCAGCCCTTTGGACGCGTGCAACGTCATCATCTGCACGCCTTCGGCGCCGTCTTCCTCTTCCTGCTGGCGTTCGAGCATGTCGCGCAACACCAGCTTGCCGATGGCTTCCTCGACGGTCATGGCGCCGTCTTCGTCTTTTTCGAGGGTGTTTTTCAACGCCTCGACCAAGAACCAGACGTTGGACATGCGGTAGTCCGCCGCCTTCTCACTGGAACTGTTGGTGCGCAGCCAGTTTTCGTAGTCGATGTCCATGATCATGCTGCGCAACGCCGAGATCGGGTCTTCGCCCGAGCATTGCTGGCGCACACGGTCCATAAACCGTTTGAACCGCGCCAGGCGGTCGGTGTAGCGCGCATCGAGGTGCTCGCCCAGGCCGATTTCGTCGGTGGCGGCGTACATCGAAATTTTGCGCTCGGTCGCGTAGTTACCGAGCTTTTCCAGTGTCGTAGAACCGATCTCCCGGCGTGGGACGTTGATCACGCGCAAAAACGCGTTGTCGTCATCCGGGTTCACAATCAAACGGAAGTAGGCCATCAGGTCTTTCACTTCCTGACGTCCGAAGAAGCTGTTGCCGCCTGACAGACGATAAGGAATCTGATGGTGCTGCAACTTCAGCTCAATCAGTTTGGCCTGATAGTTACCGCGGTACAGGATCGCAAAGTCGCTGTACGGCCGGTCAGTGCGCAGGTGCAAGGTGAGGATCTCGACCGCCACCCGCTCGGCCTCGGCGTCTTCGTTGCGGCAACGAATGACCCGCACCTCATCGCCGTGGCCCATTTCGCTCCACAGCTGTTTTTCAAAGGCATGCGGGTTGTTAGAAATCAGCACGTTGGCGCAACGCAAAATACGGCTGGTGGAGCGGTAGTTTTGCTCCAGCATCACCACTTTCAAGGACGGGTAATCGTCCTTAAGCAGCATCAGGTTTTCCGGGCGGGCGCCGCGCCAGGCGTAGATCGACTGATCGTCATCGCCCACCACGGTGAACTGATTGCGTGTACCGATCAGGTACTTGACCAGCAAATACTGGCTGGCGTTGGTGTCCTGATACTCATCCACCAACAGGTAGCGCACCTTGTTCTGCCACTTTTCGAGGATGTCGGCGTGTTCTTCGAACAGCTTCACCGGCAGCAGGATCAAGTCGTCAAAGTCCACGGCGTTGTAGGCTTTGAGAGTGCGCTGGTAGTGGGTATAAACGATCGCGGCCGTTTGCTCTTTGGGGTTGCGGGCGTTTTCCAGCGCCTGAGGCGGCAGGATCAGGTCGTTTTTCCACGAGCCGATCATGTTCTTGATTTCGTCGACCCCGTCGTCGCCCGAGTATTCCTTTTGCATGATGTCAGTCATCAGCGCTTTGACGTCCGCTTCGTCAAAGATCGAAAACCCCGGTTTGTAGCCCAGCCGCGCGTGTTCCTTGCGGATGATATTGAGTCCCAGGTTGTGAAAGGTGCTCACAGTCAGGCCCCGGCCTTCGCCCTTTTTGAGCAACGTGCCCACCCGCTCCTTCATCTCGCGCGCGGCCTTGTTGGTAAAGGTCATGGCGACAATGTACTGAGCGCGCACGCCACAGTTCTGGATCAGGTGCGCGATTTTGCGGGTAATCACGCTGGTTTTGCCGGAGCCTGCGCCGGCGAGCACCAAAAGAGGGCCGCCGACGTAGCTCACGGCTTCTTGCTGCCGGGGATTGAGTCGGGACATGACGGGTCAGGGGGTCGTATCTGAAAAGGGCGGGCATTTTAACAGGCTGAGCAAATATTGCTGCCACTCTGCGACAGTGTGACGTAACACTCTGTCTAAATTTTCTGCTTTTGTTACCTTCGCGCAGGATGCCGGCCAAATTGGCGGCTACCGTTCTGTTATGACTGCAAATATGTATTTGATAACCAGTGTCATTTGCCATTGGTCGGCGGCGCGTCATAATGCCCACCGCCTGAAATTATTGCAGAGTCTAGGGAGCCAGCTTGTCTACGCCTGTCGAACCCTTGCGTTTGCTGCTACTGGCCCAAGAGCCTTCTTGGGCAGCGTTATTGCGCGAGTGTCTGGCGCCAATGAAAGGCGCAGCCGTGCTGGTGTGCGCGCCCAATTGGGAAGCTGTCAGCTATCTGTTCGAGAACGACCGCCACGCGTTGTTGCTGACCACCCCCACGCTACAGCCCGCACCGGGTCGCTGCCGGTTGTCGACGATTTTGTTGCTGGACACCGAACCCGAGGCAACGCCCCAAGGGGTCAGCGACTGGTTAGTGGCCCCCCAACTGAACGCTGATTCGCTGCGCCGCAGCTTGCGCCATGTGCGCGAGCGTGGCGTGCTCGAACACACCTTGCAGCGCCTGGCCGAAGAAGACCCGCTGACCGGTATCGCCAATCGCCAGGGTTTTCAGACCTTGCTGGCGGTGCGGCTGGCCGAAAGCGAAGGGCGCGGCATTGCCCTCGGGCACCTTGATCTGGACAACTTTCGTCATGCCAACGACGCCCTTGGGCATCAAGCGGGCGACCGCCTGATCCTGCAAGTGGTGGCGCGACTCAAAAGCCAGCTAGAGGCGGGCGATCAATTGGCACGACTGGGCAGCGACGAGTTTGCGCTGTTGATCGACACTCGCCGCGCCCCCGAACGCGCGGAACTGATCGCTGAGCGCATCACCGAAGCGCTGGCCGAACCGTATTGGGTCGACGGCGAAAGCCTGCTGATTGGTTGCAGTCTGGGCATCGCCCACGCTCGGGCCAATGCCGGGGCTGACCCGCTGATGTGGCACGCACACATCGCCATGCAGCAAGCCAAAAGCACCCAGGGCTGCACGTATCACCTGTTCAATGAGCGCATCAATCGCAACGCACGCAGCCTGGCCGATCTCGAAAGCGAGCTGCGCCGGGCGTTGCGCCGTGACGAACTGGAACTGCACTACCAGCCGCGCCTGGACTTGGCCAGCGGGCAAATTGTCGGCCTCGAAGCGCTGGTGCGCTGGCGTCACAGCGAGCGCGGCTTGTTGGCCCCCAGCGAATTTGTGCCGCTGGCCGAGCAAAGCGGGCTGATCGTGCCCTTGGGTTACTGGGTGATTTCGCGCGCATTGCGTGACATGCAGGCCCTGCGCGAACGCGGGCTGGCGCCGTTGCACATGGCGGTCAACCTGTCGTTTCGCCAGTTTCAGGACAGCCAGTTGCTCTCCACCCTCAGCCGCTTGATCACCGAGCGCGGGGTTGAAGCGCAATGGCTGGAATTTGAGCTGACCGAGACCGCCGTGATGCGGCGCAGCGACCTGGTCAAGCAAACGATGGATGCACTGGGACGCTTGGGCGTGCGCTTCTCGCTGGACGACTTCGGCACTGGATTTTCGTCCTTTGTGCACCTCAACAGCCTGCCGATCACCCTGCTCAAGATTGATAAAAGCTTCGTTGGCGGTATTGAAAGCCGCGAAGAAAACCGCCAGTTGGTGCCTGCCATGATCAACCTGGCGCATAACCTCAAGCTGGAAGTGGTCGCGGAGGGCGTCGAAACGCCTGAGCAATTGGCACTGCTGCGCAGTTTTGGCTGCGATCAGGTGCAAGGCTATTTGATCAGCAAGCCGTTACCACTGGCCGAATTGGTCACGTTCCTGACTCAAGACAGCGGCCGATACGCTGTTGCCGGCCACGCATCGCGCCCGTAAAACCGCATAGCCGCATTACTCGGCAGTGACTACACGGTGATGGCGGCATTGCTCGCACGCTTGAGCATGCGCCGCATCTTCCATTCAAATGCCAGCGTCAGACTGATGGCGGCGCACGCCAGGCCCACCGCCAACCCCCACCACACGCCCGCAGGCCCCCAATTGAAGGTGAACGCCAACACCCAGGCCAGCGGTGCGCCAATCGCCCAATAGCAAAACAGGCCGACCAAAAAAGTGGTCTTGGCGTCTTTAAGCCCGCGAATGGCGCCCATAGCAATGGTTTGTGCACCGTCGAACAGTTCGAACCACGCGGCCACCGCCAACAGGCTCATGGCTAGTTCAAACACCGGGCGGAACGCCAGATTGTCGTAATCGAGCAACAAACCGACCAACTCTTTAGGCCACACCAGAAACACAAACGAAAAGCACAACATGGTCGCCGCGCCAAAACCGATGCCCACCCGGCCTGCGAGTCGCGCCCGTAGCAAGTCGCCGCCCCCATAATGCTGGCCAATGCGCATGGTGATGGCATACGACATGCCCGCCGGGACCATGAACGCCGCTGACACGATCTGCAACGCGATTTGATGCGCTGCCAGTTGCGTGCTGCCCATCGTGCCCATGCACAACGCTGCGAAGGCAAACAGGCCGACTTCGACGGCGTAGGTGCCGCCAATCGGTAAACCCAGGCGCCACAGCTCGCGCAGGTAGGTCAGGTTAATACGCGACAACCCCTTGCGAAGGGGATACGCGTCGTAGGCCGGATGCCGGTGAATATGCCAGGCAAGGCCCAGCGCCATGCAAGTCGCCACAATGGCCGTGACCAGCCCGATGCCCATCAAACCCAACTTGGGCAAGCCGAACATCCCGGTGATCAGCGCGTAGTTGAGTAAAAAGTTCGCCACCGTGCCGATTACGCTGATGACCATGACCGGCATCGGCCGACCCATCGCGCTGGTGAAGCCGCGCAAGGCCATGAATGTCATGTAGCCGGGCAGGGCGAAGGGCAGCAGCAACAGAAACTGCCCGGCCATCTCGACGTTGCTCGGGGTTTGCCCGAATAACAGCAACACCGGCTTGATGTTCCACAGGATCAGCGCCGCGCCCAGCGCCAGCCCCCACGCCAGCCACACACCGGCCTGGGTCAGACGGGTAGCGCCCTCGATATCTCCCGCGCCCTGGCGGATCGACACCAGCGTGCCCACCGCCGCAATCACCCCCAGGCAGAAGATCGACACAAACGAGTAGCTGGCCGCCCCCAGACTGCCGCCTGCCAAAGCCTCGGGGCTCAGGCGCGCCATCATCAGCGTGTCGGTGAGCACCATCAACATGTGCGCCAACTGCGAGGCGATCAGCGGCCCGGCCAACCGCATGATGGCCTTGAGTTCAATAGCGGCAGAATGCTGTTTGGTCATCGGTTCGATTTCTTAAGATACGTTCAAAGGCTGGATTCTCGGCGCCTTGCGTGTTTTAAGCAAAGGGATAAAAACGATCCATAACATGATAAAAACTCATACCTGATGCCGTCATATAAGTCCTGATCCGGTGTATTCAAGGAATATTCCTCATGTCGCGTAGCCTTCCTCCTCTGTATGCCTTGCGCGCCTTCGAAGCGGCAGCCCGCCACAGTTCGTTTACCCGTGCGGCAGACGAATTGTCGATCACACAAAGTGCGGTAAGCCGCCATATCAAAACCCTCGAAGCGCACTTTGCCTGTCGGTTGTTTCAGCGCAATGGCCGCCACTTGCAACTGACCGAAGCCGCCCGTTTGCTGGTGCCGGGGGTGCGTGAAGGGTTTATCGCGCTGGAACGCGCCTGCACCACGTTGCGCGCCGAAGATGACATCTTGCGCATGAAGGCGCCTTCGACCCTGACCATGCGCTGGTTACTGGCGCGGCTGAGCCGCTTTCGGCACTTGCAGGCGGGCAATGAAGTGCAGCTGACCAGCGCGTGGATGGACATCGACCACGTCGACTTCAATCAGGAACCGTTCGACTGCGCCGTGCTGCTAAGCAACGGGCATTTCCCGCCTGACTGGGAAGCAACGTTGCTGTTTCCTGAAATGTTGATTCCGGTGGGGGCGCCCCATTTGCTCACAGATCAGCCCTGGAATATTCAACGTCTGGCCACCACCGAGTTGCTGCACCCGACCCCCGACCGACGTGACTGGCGCCGCTGGCTCGACTGCCAGGGCTTGACCGGGCAGGTATCGCTCAAAGGCGGACAGGTGTTCGACACCCTGGAACTGGGCATGATCGCGGCCGCACGCGGGTACGGCATTTCGATGGGCGACTTGCTGATGGTGGCCGAAGACGTGGCGCAGGGCCGTCTGAGTTTGCCGTTCCGCACGGCGGTGGCCAGTGGCGAAAATTACTACTTGGTGTGGCCTAAAACCCGACCCGGCGGTGAGCGCTTGCGCCGCCTGAGTGACTTTTTGCAACAGGAAGTCCAGGCCATGCACCTGCCTGAGGTACAGCGCTTGACGTAACCACAGCAGGCGCTGGCGCAGGCTGTGAGCGTTTAAATCAAACGCTCGCAGTGGGCGGCAGCGCCTGCGCGTTAATCACATTCTGAAACGGCCTCGGTCGCGTTTTTCAGGGCGTTGGCCAAGTCGCTGGCGTTGCGGCTGGAGTAGATGCTGCCACCGGTGTTTTCTGCAATGCAGTTGGACAACGAGCTGTCGCCGATATTGACCACGTTGACCCGCAGACGAGGTTGTTCGATGGCGATGTTTTGCGCCACTTTGCAGACGTTTTCGTTGCAGCCATCGTCGCCGTCGACAAACATCACGATCACCGCATCGCGGTCTCGGCCATTGACCTGCCTGGCGGCTTTTTTCAGGCTCGACGCCAACGGCGTGCCTTCATTGGCGGTCAATCCTTGAATGCCCGCGATCAGTTGCGGGCGCTGCGCGGCGTTAAATACGCCGTGATCCGGTTGACGGAAACACCCGGCAAACGTCATCAACCGCGTGTCGATGTCCGGGTGCAAGTTGTTGATCATCCCGCTCAGCGACGCCTTGGCCACATCCAGACGGGTTTGCGCCGCGAAAATTTTGACCGTGCGCGGGTCATCGTCTTCGGGTTGCGGACGGCTCTTGAAGTACCAGTCCTCATCGTCCTTGGTGGCGTCGATGTTGAGGTTCATCGACCCCGAAGTGTCGAGGATGACCACAAACTCTGGCGGCAACTCGCTGCCCACCGGCGTTTTGGCGCGGCAAACGTGGTTGTTCTGGCTCGGCAACAGGTTCATCGCCGGCAGACGCCAATGCCATAACGCCCACAGCAACAGGCCCAGCAACAACAACCCGAGCAGCAACCACAGCCAGCCGCGCCACACGCGGCGCACCACCACCGGGCGCGGCACAGGCGGCGGGGTGGGCGCGGGCGGCGGCGCGACCACCGGCTCCGGCGCCAGGCCCCAGCGCACCACCACCGGATCGCCATTGATGCTGTAAAGATTGTTGAGGTCTGGCGGGCCAATCAGCGTGCGCAAACTGGCCGCCTGCTCGGGCTGGCCACGGGTGACCAACTCATCGGCCAACAGCCCCAGGGTTTCCTGGCGCTGGTGGTAACGCTCCAGCAACGCGACCTGCCGGTCTTCGTCCAGCTCATGAAAACGCGTGGGCTGGCCGCCCAACTCGGTCCACCACTCCACCACATCGCCGCTGCCCAGCCGCGGGATCGCGTAGACACTCGCCACCGAGGGTGGAAAGTGCTTGAGGATCAAGGCGATCTTGGCTTTGAGCGCGTCCAGCCCTGCTGAGGTGGCGTGCTCGTCCCGGGTAATGCGCTGCATGCAGTGAGTTCCTGAAAATGACGTCGGCGGCGCAAGGCCGCCGACTGAATGCACCCGAAGGGGTTATTCGTAACCGAGGCTAAATTGCAGCTGGTTAACCTTCTTTTGCAGCGCTTTGAGTTCTGCCTGCTTGGCCGCCAATTGCTTGGGGTTAGTGCTGCTGGCAGGTTTGGCTTGCGCGGCCTTGAGCTGCTGTTCAAGGCTGGCGATCTGCTGCTGAACCTGCGCCTTGTTACCTTTGCGGGCCTTGAGCGAGCCGAGCAATTGGCTCAGCGACTGGTTCAACGCCGCCTGAGATTTTTGCTGCGCTTGCAGGTCAGTGCGCGAGGCCGCTTGTTGCGCGGCAATGTCTTGATAGACCTGATGGAACATCGCGTTTTCTTGCTGCGACTTGGCCAGCTCCGTTTCGTTTTGGCGAATCTGCTCGCTGTAACCGCCGCCCGCGTCGCAGTTCACTTTGGTGAACAGGCTCGCGTCGCGGTTGTTGGCGTCACATTCACCCGGTTGGGTGGCGCAGCCAGACAGCGCCAATAAAGCAGCAAAACCCAGAATCAATCGTGTGTTCATGGTCTTAACCCAACGTGATCGCGGAGCGCTGGCTGTACAAACCATCGACTTCTTTTTGCAGGCTGGCCACTTTCTGGTTCATCTTCGAAATGTTGGCATCCATTTGCTTAAGCTCAGGCGCATTGCCCTGGGCGCGCTCGACTTTCACCACGTCGTTGTAGCCTGCGACTTTGGTCTTCATGTTGTTCACTTCGTTACGCAACTGCGCGATGTTGCTGTCGATGACCGCAATCTGCTGCTGTGCCTGGGCCTTGTCGATTTTCTTGCTGGCCAGGTCGCGTTTGATCTGAGCGATCTGCTGCTTGTCATCGTTGATCACTTGCTGGGCCGTGGCGGTACGGGTCACGACTTTTTGCGTGTCCAGTTGTACGTCGCTGTTGTACTTCTGCAAACGCTGCGAGGTGTTGGCGTATTCGCTGCGACGCTGATCCACGTAGTAGTTGGCGCCCATCGCCACACCACACGCCGCCACACCGGCGGCCACCATGCACACTGCTTTGTTGCCGGAGTTGGACAGGGTGCAGGCCAGAATCGCCGCGCCCGCGCCCATCGCGCACGCCTGATAACCGGACTTGCTGAAGAACTCGGCATCGGTGCCCTGAGTCAGGCGTGGGTCCGGTGCCGGAGCGCCCGCCCCCAACATGCCGCTGCCGGTGCTGGCGCAACCCCCCAGCAGCAGGCTGCCTGTGAGTACAAAACTGATCAGTAATTTGGATGAGGACCACAGGCTGCGCATCATCGTATTGCTCCTTGTTGAAACAGGTGTTGGGCTTATTGGGTGACCGACTTGCAGCTTTTCAGCCAGGCGTCAGTGTCGATCTTCTGCTTTTGCAGGTAGGTCTTCTGATTCGCCCAGTGGGTGCGCAGGTAAGGTTTGAGTTCTTGCAGTTGTTTGTTCTGGCTGATGATTTCTTCCATCACCGGCACTTGTGGCTCCAGCAGCGGCTGGCCATACAACGAGGCGGATTCCACCAGGCTGCTGGCGTAGTAGCGGCTGAGCTTGTGCAGACGGTCTTTTTGCTCCTCCAGCTTGCCTTTACGCATGTCGCAGCTGGGGTCTTTGTCTTCGGATTCGCAGTTAAGCGCGTAGTTTTTCTGCAAGAAGTCCAGGTACTGGCCGTCGTCGAGCATCTTGGTGCACAAAAAGGCGCCCAGGTTGAGGCTGGCGCGAATCGCCTGATCGCGGGTTTCTTCCTGCTGCTGGTTGCTGGCACGCAGCTGGTTCTCCAAGGCTTGCAGCTTCTCTTTGAGGGCCTTGTCTTCGACCGCCGACGCCAAGTTGTTCAATTCTTGAACAGCGCCTTTGTCTTTGGCTTGATCGCCTTCTTGAGTCCCGGTGCCGAGTTTTTTCCAGCTCTTCTCGATGCTGCCCACGCGTTCGCGCGAGGTCAGCGTGGGCGAGACCAGCACCAGCCGCAGGCCAGTGGTTTTGTTTTTAACCTGGCCGTCAGCGTTGTAGTACGGCTCTTCCTTGCGCAGCGCTGTGCGCAGGTCCGCTTGCGGCGTCAGGTAGTTGCCGCCGCGCACCACGTAGCCGCCAGCCTGACCGTGCTGGCGGTCGAGTTTATTCAGGCGGAACGGTTCAAACATCATTTCATCGGCGTTGCCGAGCATGTCATGCAGGCCCAGCGGGTTGGGCTTTTGCAGGCCCGTGAGTTGCAACTTGCCGTTGGACGATTGCGCGCCGCCGAACCATTCGTAGGCGTTCAGGCCCTCGGGCATCGGGTAGCGCGTGTCGCTGAACTCAGCCGCGCCGACTTCCAGCCCGCCACGGGCAGCAAACTCCCACTCGGTTTCAGTCGGCAGGCGCAAAAAGCCCAGCGCGCCGTCTTCTTTGGGCAACTTGTCGGCCGCATGTTTGCGCAACCACAGGTTGTATTTGTCGCTGGCGTCGATGGCTTGCACCCAGCTCACGGCCACTTGCGCCAAGCGCAGTTTGTTGGACGGTGCGGGGCAGGTCTCGGCGGTCAGTGCCTGGTATTGCAACTGACTCATTTCGTACTTGGCCATCAAGTAGTAACGCGACTTGTCGCTCTTGGCGCCGGTAAAGCTACCCGCAATGAACGAGGGGCGCTTTTGCTCGACGTAACCCCACTCCGGGCTGTCCTGACCAATGTTGATCGGGTAGTCGTCCAGCGGACCGGTCACCGGGATGAACACCTTGCGAAACACCATTGCACCGTCGCACGGCATTGGCAGCACCACGTCATTGGCGTCGGGCGCGGGGTTGTAATACTTCTCGTCCCAGCCCGCCGCCGAGGCGTTGAGCAGGTAGCCAAGACTCAAGGATGCGATCAACACAACACGTTTATAGCTCACGCAGACTCTCCGCAGGTTGGATGCTGATGGCCCGTAGCGCGCCGATAATGGCGACCAGTGCTGCGACCAATAAAGCAATCAGCAGGGCTGCCAGCCCGTGCCAGACAGTGATGTGACAAACAAAGGTGCCGGTGGCCTGACTGCTGCCGAGCAAGTGGTCGAACAGCAGGCTGCCGACCCCATAAAATGCGAGACCGCCGACATAGCCCACCAGGCTCAACAACAACGCTTGGGCGATGACGAATCCGGCCACCGCCGGGCTGGTAAAACCGAGCAAGCGCAGCACCGCGAGGCTTTTGCGCTTGCGGTCGATGTTGGCCAAAAAGGCGCCGATCATCGAGGCAATACAGCCGATCAGCGCCGCCGCGGCAATCACGCCGAAGATCAGGCCCAGCACATGGTTGATGGCTTTAACGTTGTCGATATCGGCCAAACGGCTGGCGGTTTCGATGTTTTGTTGGTTGAGCCAGCGCTCCAGCGGCGCGACCGCATCGATGTCGCGGGCATACACGCGAGCACGGGCGTAAAGCGGTTGCAGCTCCCCCTGCGGCTTACCGGTGTCAAGGCCAAACGCGGGCACCTGATAGCCGTCGCGAAAACGCTCAAGTTGCAGCAGCAACGGCGGCGCGACAAAACCTGCGGCGCGGCCAAAGCGTGCGGCATCGAGCACGGCCACCACCTGCACATTCAGTTCGCCGCGCTCATTGATCCCGTCTAGACGCCGCGAGACGCGCAAACGCACGTTATCACCGACCTTGGCCTGCAAACGCTGGGCGGCGCGATCACTGAGAATCACTTGCTGGCCGTCGAGGCGGATCTGCGGCAGGTTAAGCAGCGGGTCGCCCGCATCGCTGGGAATGATTTCGGCGTTTTCGACAAAACGCTGCATGCCCACCAACAGGTCAGCCTGCGTATTAAGCGAGCGGGTCTGGCCGATGGCAAAACCGACCTCAGGTTGCAGGCGCAAACGCTCGATCCACGCCGTGTCGTAATTGCCGCTGCTGAGCATTTTCACTTCAAGGTTGCGCGGATCGCTCAGCAGTTCGTTCTGCAACTGGCTGACCACCCCGTGTTTGAGTCCGAACAGCAGCAACAGCGGCGCGATCACCGCCACCAGCGAGGCGGCGATACAGAATGACACTTTGCGGTCGTGCCAGAGGTCCTGGACCGCCAGCGAACCGAGCAGGCCGAGGCGGCTAATCCATCGCTTCAAACAGTGTTTCTCCCTGACGGCTGACTGCGCCCAGGCGCGGCAAGCCAAAGTCGCGCACCAGCGCCCAGTCGTGGGACACCACCAGCGCGCTCAAGCCCAACTCGTTAACCAGGCTGAGCAACAACTCAAACAGACGCTTGGCGCTGTGCGGATCGAGTGAGGCCGTGGGTTCGTCAGCCAGCAGCAATTGCGGTTCATGGGCGATGGCCCGCACACACGCCACACGCTGGCGCTCACCGATGGACAAGGCCTGCGGCAGTTTGCCGAGCAAGCCGTCGAGGCGCAGGGCGTGGATCGCGCGATCTACCTGCGCACTCTCTGCTGGCATGCCCAACAAACGCCGGGGCAGGCTGATGTTGTCGCGCACGCTCAAAAACGGCAGCAGGCCGCCACTTTGCAAGATGAAACCCAAGTGCCGCGAACGCACCTGCGACAGCGCCGGTTGGTCGTTGCCCGCCAGCATCTGCGCGATGTCCAGCGTGGCGCGCGGCGGGCCGAGGCTGAAACGTCCCAGCTCAACCGGTTGCAGCAACAGGCCGATGGCTTCGAGCAAGGTGCTTTTGCCGCAGCCACTTTCACCGGTGATGGCCAGAATTTCTCCGGGCTTCACCTGCAAGGTCGCCAAGCGCACGCTGTGCGCCTGCGCGCCGCTGCCACGGCGCACGAGCATGTCTTGAATATCGAGCATGCGCGCCCCGTTACGGCATCATTTCCAGTGGCACCGGGTACACGTTGTCCCGTGCATCACTGTCTTTGGCCAACGCCACCCAACGGTCCACGTCCGCGTTGTAACGCTGGTAGTGGCGCAGCTTGGTGCTCAGGTTACGAATGAAACGCTCTTGGGCCAGACCGTCCCAGCTCTTCCAGGTTTCTTCGTCCAGGTTGAGCACTTCGCTCTGATAGGGCAGGTCTTCGAGGTATTCGCCGAGCACGCCCATGTCAGCCAGTTTGGCGTTGCCGTTTTGCTTGAGCTGATTAGGATCGGCGCCCATCGTCGCGGCCACCGAACGCAAGCGATCAAACATCTCGGTGGGAGAGATCAGCCCCTCGTTGGCGGCGTCCAGAATCTGTTTCATCACGTCGCTCAAGTCGCTGAGCTGGGCCTTGGTCAGCAGCACCCGCACATCGGTGGTGGGGATGTTTTGCTTGATCAAGTCACGGTCGGTGATCCACGCCTTAAACACCGGCGGTGCCTGGCTGTTGGTTTTTTCACCCAGATACGCCAACTGCATGGCGTGGCCGATCAGCGCTGCGTCAGCGAGCATTTTCTGTTCAGCCGGGTCTTTTTTGGCGACCACGTCCTGCTTGGCATTCAGCGCGCTGCCGATGGCGTCGTCGCCCATGTAAGCGGCTTTCACCTGCGCGGTGATAGCGCCTGCCAGCGCATCGACTTTCTGCCCGAACGCTTGCACGTCACCGGCATTGACCGGGTAGTACAGCGAGGTGTTGGTGCCGGGGTAAGTCGACAGGTTCTGGTACTGCGCCTCGGCTTTGCCGTGGTCTTTGATACCGGCCGGGGTTTTGAGGTGCAGGGTGTAAATCGCCACGCCAGGGTTGGCCGCTTCGATCCGCACCTGATCGGCGCTCAGGCCGGTGCTGCTGAGTTTGTCGTCCCCCTCAAGGGCGCCCGCGTCGGTGATCAGCACCACGTAACGGGCACCGAACTGCGACCAGTCCACCTTCTCGATGCTGTGCATCACGCCCGCATACGAGTCTTCGTCGAAGCTTTTGCTGGAGACTTTGGCTTGTTTGAGGTCAGCCACTTTGGCCAAAAAGTCGTCACTGCCCGTGACCTTGTTCGGGTCTGCGTACATTTTGGTCACGTACTCAAGCCCCGGCACCGCCTGGGTGTTGGAGCGAAACGCGACCAGACCGAACTTGACCTGATTGCCCAGGTTCTCACTTTCGATTTGCTTGTAGACCTTGCGAATCGCTTCGCGGGTGCGGTCGATGTACGGGTCCATCGAGATGGTGGAGTCGATGACGAACACCACCGCCGCGCTGAATTCCTTCAACTGACTGGTTTTCACCGCGCCGGCATCGGGCGCATTGGCTGCGCCGGCCTGCATCGGCTTGTCTTCGGCTTTACTCACCGAGGCCACGTTGAGCAAGCGGGTGCGAAAGCCTTCTTCGGTCATGACTTCTTCGCCGCTGAGCACCGGCAGCAGGTAGAACTGCTTGTGCAGGTCGACGAAGTATTCCGGCTCTTGCGCCAACACACCTGGCGCCAGCGTGCCTTGCTTGAGCTTGGCGCGCAGCGGGGCGACCTGGCTCACCGGGTCCGGGGCATCAAGGATGCCTTCGAGGGTGGCGCGGTCTTTGAAGAACATCAGCCGGTCGCGGTTGGCCGGGTTGGTGAAGGCCAGCGTAAGCTGCATCTTCCAGTCGGTGGTGCAACTGGCCGGTAGCCAGCCGATGGTTTTGCCGTAGCTGTCAGGACCGACTTTGAGCCATTGCGCATTCGCTGCCTGCGCCCGCTCGTACACGTAAAAGCGGCTGAAGGTGGGCTGCGCGGCGCCGGGTTCGCCACCGGCGCTGCTGCTGAGTGTGCAACCGGGCGTGGTCAGGACCCGTTGAAACAGGGTTTTCTTGCCTTCCTGAATCAGCGGCTTGTCGGCGGCGTGGGCCAGCGAGCTGCCGATGCACAAAGCCAACACCGCGCTGGCGGCCAGAGCAAAACGACTCATGGTTTCAATTCCTCAAAACGGGCCTTGGCTTCAGCATTCTCAGGCTCTTGGGTGAGGATGGTTTCGTACCAGTACGCGGCGGTGGCTTTGTCCGGCTCAGCGAAACAGGTGCTGGTCTGATGGAATTTTGGGTCGTATTCGTGGGCATATGCGGCGGCGATTTGCAGGTCGCCCGCTTGTGCACGGTTGGCATACAAACGCTGGGCCACGCCACAGTGGTTGTTGGCTTTGGCCACCTTGATGATTTCCAGCAGTTCGGCGCTGCCGGGTGCTTTTTTGATGCATGCCTGCACGAAGGCCAGCTCAGGCAGGGTAGTCATGCTGTCCAGAGTGCAAGCCTGGTTATCGCCAGGTGGCTCGGGCTTGGGTTCTGGCATCTGTGTTTTGTCGCCCACCGGTGCATCCACTGCCGGCGTTTTGTTCAGCCAAAACCAGGCACCCACGGCGATCGCCGCCAGCACCAGCAAGGCGATGATCAATGCAATCAGCCAGCCTTTCTTTTTGGCAGCCGCGGGCGCAGGGGGTGGCGCTGGCACAGGTTCAGGCGCCACGGGTTCCACGACCGGCTCAGGGACTGGCTCAGGCTCAGGTTCTGGCTCGGGTTCTGGCGCAACCACTGCCGGTGGCGACACCGGCGTTTTCAACTGACCGGTGTCTTCGTGCGCAACCTGTTTTTCATCACTGGCCGCTACGGACGATTGCAGGTTGGGCGCAGGGCTTAACATGCCGACTTGGGTATGCCCCTCGCCGCCTTGCTCGCGCAAGACAATACGAAACGTGGCCATGCCGCCCACGTCGAGCAACGGGTCGACCAACTGCGGGCCGACCACGGTTTCCAGCTCGTCGCCGTTGGCGGCGACGCTGAAATGCGCGACCTTGAACCAGTACTGGCTGTTGCTCCAGTGCTGGTCGCCTTGCAGGAAGTAGCCGTCCTGATTGCGCTGGATAGAGAACTCCAGACGCTCGTGACCACCGGTCCAGTTCTTGACGATCAGGCATCCCTGACCGGCAATGTGGGGTTGCAGGGTGACCAGCTCGACGAAAATTGACATGTCTTATCTCGCTTCAAACGCGCTGAGCACGTGGCCCAGGCGTTCATTTTGTTCAGGGGTAATTTCGCTGCCGGTGCCGTGGCTGGCGTTGTCCATGGTGATGTACGCCACACCGGACAACCAATCGCCGAGGAACTGCTGCGCCTGATTGATCGGCTGCGCCGGTAGTTGCGGCAAGGCATCGCGGGCGACGTCGCCGTAGAACGAAAACAGCGCTTCACGGTTGCCTGTATGGCTTTTTGGCCGCGTCTCGACCGGCGCGGCGGTGTAGCCGAACCACGCCACAAAATCGCTGAGCACGCGCTGCACTTCGAGCACTTGGCGTTCAACCATTTGGTCGCGGCGCGAGCCGCTTTGCGCGCGCTTGAGCACGACGCGGATCAACTGGTCTTGCAGGCCAAGGCGATCGCCACTGACGATCAACTCCTGAATCAGCGCCTCAATCGACGCTTTATCCAGCTCCAGCGCGCGCATCAGGCCGTCGCGCTCAGGCACTGCCCGCAGGTAGGTCACCCAGTTGCGAAACACCGCACGGGCAAACTTGTGCTCATTGCTTTGCAGCGCCGGGGCCGCGGTCGGGGCAGGGGAAGACGCGCTGGGCGGCGCATCGAAGTTCAGCGACAAGTCGCCAAAGTCATCGCCAAAATCGAATTCGTTGCTGGAGGCATAAACGATGGACTGCTGGGTGCCGTCCTGCGCGGTGTCACCGGGCGCGGCGTCGGTGTCTTCTTCGTACACGCCGTTGAGGTACAGCTCGCGAATCTCCTCGCTGGGCAGTTGCAACGCGTTGATCAACTCGCCCAACGCCGAACCCCGGCGCTTGAGCTGGCCCAGAATCATCTGAGCCTGCGCACGTTTGATCGCCACCATGTCGGCGCCATCTGCCACGTACAGGCTGCTCAAGGTGTTTTTGGCTTTGCCGTTCAAGACTTTATCGAGCTGTTCACGGATGCGCTTGAGCTTGAAGTCCACGCTGGCCAGCGCCGTGAAGCTCTCGCTGAAACGGGTGATACCGCCATCGTCGAGGGTGAGCATGGCATCCCATGCCTGCTGCGCATCCTTGATGTGTTTTTTGACCGTGGGCCGCTCGACAAAGGTGCTGGCCATCATCTCCAGCGTGTCGAGGCTGTCGTCGGTGAAGTGAGTTTCGCTGCCGTCGGTGCGCCCGATGAAGGCCGTCTGATGACGCGGCTTGCGCACCAGATACGTGTTGTTGAACGGCTGCGAAGCTTGCCAGTTCGACATCCACGGGTAGTCCTTGAAGCGCTCCAGCATGGTGCGCGTCATCATGCCGTCCCACTCTTCCTCCAGCGCCAGTCGCGACTGCTTGTTCAGCGACTGGGAGATGCACAGGTCGAACATGGTCAGGGTCCAGATCAGGCCCGTGGCACGGCCACCGCGTTCTTGCGGGGTGTCGCCCTGCGTGGCGTTGATCCAGCGCGTCAGCACCGGGCCGACATCGTTGACGTCGCTCTGCTTGGTGCTGTTGGTGCAGATCACCAACGCGTTCATTTCCTGATCTTCGACATAACGCTCGAACAGGTACGCCACCTTGCCGCGACGGATCAACTGGGAGATGGAGTTGGTTTGACCGCTTTCTTTGGCGATGGCCGTCACGTTCAACCGCCCGCGATAACCGGGGAAGTCCAGCAGGTCCATTTGTTCAACGATCTGGGCAGCGGGCACTTCGACCAGGCGGAAGGTCATTTCGGCCGTCAGCGCCGCCAATTGCACCAGTGAAATGCTGCTAGCGTTGTGCAATTTGCCGTCGATCCACGGGCGCACCGACACGGGCACGTCAATGGCCGAGCCATAACGCTCCAGAATGTCGACGTTCATGATGCTGTTGCGGCGGTCGTATTCGGTGCCGACCCGCTCAGCCAGCACCGACAGCGGCGCGAACACGGTGTCGGGCATGCCCAAGCGATTGAGCGAGGCGCCCAACTGTTGGTAAACCTGGGTCAGGCCGTCTTGCTTGCCCCACAGGATCGAGAACACTTCGCCGCGCTCTTGCGCCGTCAGGCGCGGCGCCAGTTCGATCACTTTGGGCCAATAATGGTGAGTCAGAATTTTCAGTGATTTTTCAAAACTCTGGTTCAGGTAATCCATCAGCGAGACGACATCTTCGGCGCTGAAGCCCGACTGAACCGGGCCTGACTCACGGCCTTCAAAAGGCTGCAACACCTGGCGCACCATCGCCTCGTCGATCTCAAAGGCGATTTTTTCCTGATCGAAGTCCTTGAACCAGGTATTGCCAAAGATCTTGGCCAGCTCGACCTCACGGAACAACTTGAGCTCAACCGGATAAGCGGGGTCTTCACTGGGCTTGGCCAAACGGCTGAAACGCGTCACCAGACCCGTGGCTTCGGTACCGCCGCCACTGGGGTTGATGTCTTGAATGAAGTCCAGGCGCTCTTCACCGAACTTAGTTTCGAGTGCGCCATTGACACCGGCTGCCAGCGCCGAAATCAGGTACGACTTGCCCGCTTGCGACAGGCCGAAAAAACCGGTGGTCATCGGTGTGCCTGCCACACGCCCCAGGTTGCGGGCCAGGTTGCGCGCCTGATACAAACCCAGCTTCAAGTCGTAGGCATCGCGCTCCAGCTTGGGCGCGGTGACGCGGGTTTTGTCGACCCACTCAAGGGCCTGACCGGCACCGTCGTAGACTGCGTTCCACCCGTGGGTGAGGGCGATTTGTTCTGGGGTCTGGTTGCTCATTTGCGTTTTACGCTCCCGCTGTCCAGCCAATATTTGTTGCCGCTCAAGCCCTCGACCAAGGTGGTGTTGAGTTGCAGCGAGAGGTCTTTTTTGCTGAAGGTTTTGTCCGTGTTGGACTCCACCTGATCGATCTCCAGCAGGTCGCTCAGTTGACCTTGGCGCTTCATCTTCTCGGTGGCTTCGAGGACCTTGAAGTACACGTTGACCACGGGCATTTCGTTGTTCTCAGACTTGGCTTCGGTAAAGCGCTGGCGCCCCTGCGGGGTGAAGTGCAAGGTGTACAGCGGCGTGGCAGACCAACGCTCGGCGGCCAACTGGCGAAAGCCCAGGCGCATGTCACCGCGCATTTGCAGCGCCGGTGGGCGAGCGTCCAGCCCTTCGCCAATTTCAGGCAGCACGATGCGGCCGTTGTCCGAGGTCAGGTCGCGGTACAGCACGTCCGAGTCGGTGATGATGTTGGCCTGGTCGATCTTGCCGATGTGCTTGATGGTCGAGTACGGCTTGAGCGCCGAGGTGCGGAAATAGAAGTTCGGCACGCTGTGGTTGGCGCACAGCAGGCACAGCATGGCGCCCACCGAAGCGGTGCTTTTCGGGTCGTCGATCAAGCCGTTTTTATGGAACGGGTACCAGTTGCCGGTGCGGTAGTTTTGCAACGCCAGAATGCGCCCCGGCGGCAGCGGCAGCATTTTGCGGATAAACGCCTGAATACCCGGCAGGCGCGAAGGGCGCCCGGTCAGCAGCAGCATGTCGCACGGGTAATGGGCGATGACTTCGCACAGCCCGGACAAGATTTTGGTGATGTTGATGCGCCCACTGGTGAACGCCACATGCAGGGCTTGCAGGTCGAATGTGATGGCGGTTTTGAGCAGATCGAAATCGGTCTGCATCCCCAGCTCACGGCGCACGGCGCTGTTCACATAGTCCAGCACGTTGCTGCTCACGGTCTCGTTGCCCAGCAACTCCAGGTACGTGTGGTCGGTGGCGGCCCCGGCGAACTCGGGGTTGAACAGCTCGTAGCGGCGTAACAGCTCCAGCGCCAGCGGGGTGAACACTTGCAGGTTCAGTTGCTGGCGCAGCACCTGGTCTTGCGCGCTGCCCGACTCGGCGCCGCACAAACGCGACATCAATGAGGCCGGCACGTTAACCCCGGCGTGCAGCAAGGCACTGTCGAAGCTGGGCAGGATGAAGTCTTGAATCACGTCCAGCAGGATGTCATCGCCCGCCACCTTGAAGCCGTCACGGAAGCGTTGCTCCGGCACGATGTGCACGTTGCTGCCGCTGGTGGCATTGCCAGCACGGTCGAGGCGGTAGTCGGTGATCACCAGGTCTGTGGTGCCGCCACCAATGTCGATGGTGGCCAGCGTGATGCGTTCACGGTCGGTCTTGCCGGGGCGCGAAATGGCATCGAAGAATTCTTCCGGGTGACCGGCAAAGTTTTCGTTCACTTCGGTGTAGAGGTACACCAACTGCCCGCACGATGCCTCGTCCCATTCCACACGCACGTTGGGCAGCGGGGTGGTGGCCGGGGCCGAGTCCGGATCGAACGGGTCTTTTTTGTCGACCTGCCAGCCCAACGCTTTCCACACCAGGCCAATGGCGTGGCGCATGCGTTTTTCGAGGATGCTGCGCTCGGCTTGCGGCATGCCTGGCGGCACGGTCAGGGTGATGCTGTTCAGGCGGCGCGGCACACGGGTATGGCCTTGGCGCGAACGCTGCGCGGGGCTGTTGATTTGCATCAGCGCATGCGTCAGCACTTCGGCGAGCATGAAGGTCATCAGTGAGCTGCGCGAATAGCGCGGGACGAATACCGGCAGCTCCATCCACTCAAAACTGTGCAGCGCGTCGCCGGTTTCGTTGATTAACAGCGAAAAGGGCGGGGCGGTTGCAAACGGCTCTTTATCGGTTTTGACGTAGGCGTGACTGAAACGCCAGCCGTGATCGTAGGGGTTTTCGTCCCACAGATAGCGCTTGGGGCTGGACAGCCCGGTGGAGCCTTCGGTACCGCGACGGCGGCTGGCCAGACGGCCTGCTTCGCGACCCACGCGCGCCATCGTCGGCCACTGGAAGGCATCGGCGCGACCACTTTTGGTCGAGCTTTCGTCCTTGCCGAAGGCGGCCTGGGCGAACTCGACGCGGCTTTCAAAGGCATCGTTGTACACGTGCTCGGGGGTCATCAAGTCCCGCAGCTCAAGCACGTAATTGTCTTTAAGCCCGGAGCCGGACTGGCCGTGGTTCTCGATCAAGATCCCGCAGGTTCGCGAGTTGCCGACATCGAGCACCAAGTCGACCGGAATCGGCGGGGTGACGCCGCTGCCGTGGCTGGCCACGATTTTCATTTCCGGCAGTTTGACTTGCGGCGGCGGGGTGGTGCTGTCGCGCGTGGTGCACGGCTCCATAAACAGACTGAGCAGGTTCAAGTAGTGGGCTTCGGGATGGCCCTCCTTGATGTCCTTGTCCAGCTCATCGCGCGGGGTTTTGGGATGGCCTTCCTTGAAGACCTCCAGCAGCCACTCCTTGACCCAGATCTGATCCAGAAACCAGCGCGCCTGTTGCGGCTTGCAGGCCAGCTTGAATGACACGCCGGAGCTGGCATCGGTGTCCATCGGCCCCAAGTAGAGACAGCCCCTGTTCTCTTCCTCAGTGCGCGTGCGGGTGTCGAATGCAACGGTCAGGCGATGGGTGTTGCCATCGATGTCCGGCTCGGCCAGCCGTACCAGGCGCATCCGCGACCAGTTGATCGGGCCTTGGTCAAAGCTGAACGGGGGGCGATGACGGAACACCGGCAGTGGCAGCCAAAGCCCGTCAAACAGCTTGAGGCTGGCATCCATGCCGATGTTGAGCGTGCTGCGTGCTTCAACGGTTTTGCCTGGCTCACTTTCGTAAAAGTAACTGGTCATGCCGTTGCGATCGCCTTCTTCAAGGCGGCACAGCAAGCCGTTGGTCAGCGGCGCAAAGTCGCCCGCAGGCAACTTGCGCGGGTCCAGACGCAGGGCGAAATCCATGAACTGGATGCCGGTGTCACCCACAAGGATGACGGTGTCTTCAAATTGGGTAACTTGAGGCAGCATGTCAGAGTCTTCCAGTCATTATTCGCCCGTCTGGCGCATGGAGATGGGGAATTTTTTGTCTTCATAAACGCCGGTGCAGTCAGCAATGCTCTGCGCACCCTGACGGCAATCGACTTGCGGCATGTCGTAACGGCTGCCATCGCTGCATGCCGCCTGGCCCTGGCTGGTGATTGCCAGGCTGCCACTCTGCATGGCGGCGGACACCGGGCCGGTGCAGTTGATGCCATTGGCCTTGCGCACAATCACCTCGCCTTTGCCATCCTT
This sequence comes from Pseudomonas weihenstephanensis, assembly GCF_016812185.1. Classification (NCBI taxonomy): domain Bacteria; kingdom Pseudomonadati; phylum Pseudomonadota; class Gammaproteobacteria; order Pseudomonadales; family Pseudomonadaceae; genus Pseudomonas; species Pseudomonas weihenstephanensis. The sequence continues at coordinate 529,690 of NZ_JAAEBV010000002.1, forward strand.
GAATTGATACTCAAGGCGCAGTGACTTGCCGGTGTTTTTGTCTTGAATACCTGCACCCGCACGGTAGTGCCCGTTCAGGAAGTCCGCCTGGCCGTCGGGGCTGTCCGCCGGAATGGTCAGAGGCTCGCCCGGTACCTGCGGCGTTGGCCCTGGCGCGGGCTGCGGCTCTTGCGGGATCTGTGGCGGTTCAGGCGGTTTTGTGGCGGGGTGTTCGCCCCCGTCCGGCGCAGGCGACTCATCGGGCACCGGTGGCTGCGCGCTACCAGGCTCGGGTTGTGGCTCAGTCGCAGGCGTCTGATTCGGCTGTGCGTCAGGTGGCAGGGCCGCGCCTGTGCCGGTAGTCGGCACTTGCGTGGTCGACGTGCCTTGGCCATTGCCGGGCACCGTCGTCGAGCCGTCGGCGTTGGGCAATTGCCAATTGGCATCGGGGTAAGGCTCGGTCACATCCGGCTTGGGGTCAACGTTGGGCCAGGTCGGCAGCGTCAAGCCCAACTGTGGCCCACAACCGCGCAAGCCGAACAACAGCAACAGCAGCAGTAAAAGCAGCAGCAACAGCCACCACCAACGGCGCCACCAAGGGCGCGCAACCACCGGCAATGGTGCAGGCACAGGCGCAGGCGGCACCGGCTCGGCAATTGGCGCGATGACTGGCGCGGGGGTCACGGGCGCGGGTTGCGGGCGCAGGCAATGCAGCGGGTCTGCGTTGTGATCGGCGCCAGGGCGGCGAAAGCCCCAGAACGTCAGGACTGGTTTGCCGTTGACCAGGTAAACGTAGTTTTCATCCGGGAAGGGCAGCACGTGTGCCAGCAATTTGCCGAATACGGTGCGGTCGACCGACGGTTTACCGTTATGGTCCGGGTCCAGGTAAGTGACGCTCAACTGGTTGAGATCGGCCTGGAGCTTTTCCAGCTCAACGAGCGCGTTGGCCCGCTCTTGAGGGGTGGCACTGCACCAGGGGATCACATCGCCTGGCAGCTCGCTGTACCAGTCAATGTTATTGCCATGCTCATCGCTTTGCGCAATGGCCAGATGCAGGGCCATCTCAGGATTATTGCGCGCAATGGCTTCACGCAATTGCAGTGCGGCCCGGTAAACCGGTTGTCCGGTTTCGCCAAGGGCTGTGAAATCACCGCTTTTGCCACTGCGTAGAAGTGCGCCGCGCATCCGTTCTCCGTTTTTTAAGTTCGCGCGGTTAAACCCGGACTTATGCCCGAACCGCTTCCCTGATGAACGTGCGACAGTAATGGCTAATAGACATCGGCGTCAATTAGCCATTGGCTGATGGGTGTCATTTTTGTGGCACATCCGGTGCGTACTACGTGACAGGGCCGCTCCGAATGAATCTGAATAATTCAGAAACAGCCTACAGACTACAGCGATAAGCGCTCCTAGACTGCGATCTTCATTCAAGATCTTCGACTATGAACGACCTCAGCTACGTCATTATCAAAGGCAAAAAGACCGGTTCCCTCCTGTCATCGGGCTGCTCCTCACAAGCCTCGATCGGCCATCTGTACCCGTCCACTCATCAAGACAAAATCATGGCGTTGTCGGTGTCCCACACCCCTTTTTCCGGCAACAGGGTCGGCTCCTCAGGCGACAAGGAGCAGCACTTGCCGGTGGTCTTCACCAAGTACCAGGACAAATCAACCCCATTACTGGCCATAGCCCTCAATGAGGGCGAAGAGCTGGTATGCACGATCGAGTTCTATTACAGCGCCGATGCGAGTGGTCAAGATCACTATTACGCGATGTGCCTGGAGGGCGCGCGCATTGTGCAAATCTCCCTGCAAATGGCCCCTCCCTCGCGCTCATCGTTGGCCTTACCGATAGAGGCCGTGTCCATCCGCTATCGGCATATCAGCTGGCTGCACCATGCGGGGGGGCCCTACCCCAAGGACGCGAGGCAAACCGGCCGATGAACACCGTACTTTGTGATAGCACGAACCTCGTTCACGCTGCCGACCAAGTGGTGGCGTTGGGGGGGTGCACAGCCAGTGCAGCCCATCTCAACGATGGTGTGGCACAGGGGCCTATGCACGACATGTATGCGTCTATTTTTAGGGACCCTGTAAAAGGCGACCCACTTTTAACATGAGGCCTTCAATGATAAAAACTCAGTGATAAACCACACCACAAGCCCGCTATAGGCGAGTGAACAACTACCGACCAAGACGGTGACGGCGGTCATAACAGCGAAAGTCTTCAAACTTCCTATTTAATTGCCTTAATCAAATACCTCTGTCGCCAGTCACTGTATCGACTGCGCTGATGCCTTCCTATACCCCGCCAGGTAATGCCGCTCTTTTACTACGCGCACTCCTTGTCGCGCCTATAAATCCGTCACTTAACAAGCAGTACCCTACGCGCGTAACCGCAGCCCAGTCCTTCACCCACTCGCCGGCCGATACTGCAACGCCTCCGCCAAGTGCCGCCGTGCGATGTCTACATCGCCTTCCAGATCCGCCAGTGTGCGTGCCACTTTCAGTAAGCGGTGTGCTGCGCGTAACGACAACGTCATCCGTTCGCAGGCGTTTTCCAGCCAACGGTTGTCGACCGCGCTCAATTGGCAATGGCTGCGTACACCAGGCAAATCGAGAAAGGCATTGGCGCAGCCCTGACGCTGCAACTGCCGCTCACGCGCCAAGGCGACCCACGCCGCTGCCTTGGCCGTGGTACCACCGTCTTGAGGGGGAGGGTTGAGCAAGGTGGTTTCTCGTGCCACGGTCAGGTGCAGGTCAATGCGATCGAGCAAGGGGCCGGAGAGTTTGTTGCGATAGCGCTGGATTTGCTCCGGTGTGCAACGGCAGCGGCCCGTAGGTTCGCCAAGGTAGCCACAGGGGCACGGGTTCATGGCCGCCACCAGTTGAAAGCGGGCCGGGAAGCGCATGCGATCCCGCGCGCGGGCTATCACGATAAAACCCGACTCCATCGGTTCTCTTAACACTTCGAGTACTTTGCGATCGAATTCGGGCAGTTCATCAAGGAACAGCACCCCGTGGTGAGCCAGCGTAATCTCTCCAGGCTGCGGTTTGGACCCACCCCCCACCAGCGCAGGCCCGGAAGCGGAATGGTGGGGTTGACGAAACGGGCGCTGCGGCCAACACCTCAACGGCATGTGACTGGCCACCGATTGTATGGCCGCCACTTCCAGTGCTTCTTGTTCATCCAGCGGCGGTAGCAAACCGGGCAAGCGACTGGCCAACAACGTTTTGCCGGTGCCAGGCGGGCCTGTGAACAGTAGGTTATGCCTGCCCGCCGCCGCCACCAGCAACGCGCGTTTGGCTGACAGTTGGCCTTGCACGTCGCTCAAGTCCGGGTAGGGTTGGCTCTCGTGCAACAGACCACTGGCAACGTAAGGCGCCATCACTGCACGACCCGTAAAATGTGCCACCACCTGCAACAAGTGCTCCACCGCAATCACCGTCAACCCGCAGGCCATGCACGCTTCCTCGGCGTTGATGAGCGGCACCATCAATGCGCGACCGGCAGCCCGCGCCGCCAATGCCGCCGGCAATACGCCTTGTACCGGGCGAATCGCGCCGGATAACGCCAGCTCCCCCAGCACTTCAACGTGCTCCAACGCCCCCGCTGGCAACTGCCCGCTGGCGGCCAAAATGCCCAATGCGATGGCCAAATCAAAACGCCCGCCGTCCTTGGGCAGGTCAGCGGGCGCCAGATTTAAGGTGATGCGACGCGCCGGGAATTCAAAACCTGAATTAAGGATCGCGCTGCGCACTCGGTCTTTGCTTTCCTTGACGGCTGTTTCTGGCAGCCCGACCAAGGTCAGCGCCGGTAATCCATTGGCCAAATGCGCTTCCACCGTCACAACGGGTGCCTCGACGCCCACTTGGGCGCGGCTGTGAACAATTGCCAGTGACATGACTCATTCCTTGAGTGCGCAAAAAACGCATCCTGCACGTGTTGAGGCGCAGGGGGAGCATTTGAATGGATACGGGATGTGAATATGCACCCGGATCCAACGGTGTCTAAGCGGCGGGCGCCAGTACCCGCGCATTCAGAATGCTCGCAGGAGTAAAAGCGACCGTAGACCCTGCACCTTCTTCCATAAACTGTTGCAATCCACGCTGTCTTTGCACATCCAGCGTGTACACATTGGCTTTACCGGCCGTTGAAGGGAGGTTTTCTATGCCCCCCAAATACTTGTCCAATATATGTGAGTTGGAATGATACAAGTACGTCTGGTTGTCACTGGCTTTGTGAAGATAGGCCATATGCGTGATCTTATCTTTGTTGTATCCATTTTTACTGACGAACGAGAGGAGGCCGGATTCATTGATGTCGGCAATATTAAAGGCGTTTTTCAACGTGCCTGAGTTAATATTCATGCGCTGATAAAACGCAGGGGACACACCATTCATAGTGTCCACGATCAGGGCCTTGAAGACCGACGCTGTTATTTTTTTATCCGCTTGAGCGGTGAGCAATGCGGTGGCATAGCAAATATCAATCGGAGGCGTCTTTCCAAAACTTGAATATAACGTATCAATACTTTTTTTAAGCTCACTGCTGGAAAAGACGTTGGGTTTAAAGTTTTCCAGTGGCAGCCCAAACGGCGTTTTGGTACGGGGGTGGATGGCATACCAGCGGCCGGTTTTTTCATCGAGCTTTGCCAGCAGCTTTATCTCTTCGCTGGCACTGGCCGCCCTGTAGGCGCCTTGCGCAATTCCCGGCTTTCGTATAATTGAGGCGAGGTCGACACCCCGCATTTTATTTAGGCCGTGCCCGAGGGTCCTTAATGCTTTAGCGCCCCCTTTTATGATTCCACGCGCCAAATCATCGACCCCACTCAAGGGGTTTAGCGTGCTGACGGCAACACGGCCGAGCACTCTGACACTGTGCGCAACTTTACTGGCAGTGGAAAGACCCACATGAAGCGCCTTCGCACCTTTAGCCGCCACCCCAAGCCCCATTGCAAAGCAGAAGACGTCCAGTGTTAAATCAACCACCCCTTCTCCTATATTGCCTTGCCTGAAGTTCTGGATGGCAGACCGCAGCGGGATAAGATTTAGAAGGAACTCCCTCACTTTCTTGTGGAAAGGCACTTCAGTTTCGAACGTTGTAAGGCCCCGGGCTTCGGCAGCCAGGCGCCTGATGCCCACATTTTCTACCATGGCAGCAGCGATGTACTGCGCGCGCTCATGGGTAAACATGTTGACGAGCGCCGTGCCTTTCTTTTCATCGGTTAGCTTCGCTGACCAGGCACCCGAAGGTGTAACAGCATCTAGGGTAGGCGATGTGCGAACACGCCCACTGACACTGCCATGGCTATGGCTGGTAAATTGAGCGCCTAACGCCAGCGCATTTAACTCATTGCGTTTACTGACCGTATTGTCCCGTATCTTTATTTCATAGGTATGAGTAACGCCCTCGCGCAGAGTTCGAAGGAGTAATGCATTCGGTACCGTGGTTTCTTGCACCCTCCACCCCCCATGGGTGGTGCCTACCGTGGTTTCTTTAATGACTGTTAATTTTCCTGCTTCAATATTTTTTCGATCTTCAAGGGGCAGATTACTTATCAAACTTTTAACTTGAGCTGCAATCCCTTTCTCCATCGCTGTGAAAAAAGCGGCCAAATAAGCCGAGAAGTATTTATTGATGTCAGGCAGTTTTCCGCTATGGTGCTTGATCCCGCGGATTGGAACATCTTCGCTGGATGAGAACCAATGCGCTCCATTGAATCTTTCTTGTAAGTAGAGATCAAGGACCGAATAAGGCCCTGGAAAATTACGCTGAGGAGGAACGGTCGTGATGCATTTTTTCTCAAACGGAATGCGATCACCGAAGGCTAATGTTAATACCCGCAACGCCATTTTCTTGCGCTCGGGCAAAGGGGTCGCATACACCCAGGACGCAGCACTTAATTCCGTAACTTGGTTATTGAAGGCCTGAGAGACGTTACTCATTTGAACATCGGTATAAACATCCTCTGCACTTGCGGGCATAAAACCGTTGACCACCCCCCAATCAACCAGTGCATCACGCTGTGCGGCGTAGTCCATCATTTGTTCTCGAGCCGTGATCGGACTTGTTGTTGCGTGGGTTAGCACTTGGGCAAATGTCATGAGGGAGGATGCGCCTGGCGCTTGGGCTTCGATACGCGCAACGGCGGTGGTGAAGTTCATCCAGGTATGCGACCCATAAACCACTTGGGACGGAATGTCCCTGACCAAAAACTCCGGTGCCTTGCGAGACAGCAACAAGTGCGCGGCAGCGGGCGCCATGACAGCGCTTATGGACCTGTTGGCAATCAAGTGGTTAGTCAGACCTTTGACAACCGTCGCCGGGGGTTTGCCCCAGTGCTCCTCTGACGCCAGATTAAAACCCGCAACACCCGTCCTGACAGGGTTCAACGCGCTTATCGCGACGCTGGGCCGTTCAAGGGAGGCGCCCAGCGCGGCCAGCACCCAGTCATTAATACTGTCCGGGGTGCTGAAGCCTTTGAATTTTCTCTCCAGGGCCAACCCAAGCGCTTGAGCCTTGGGCGTGGCCAAAAGAGCCTGGATGACCGCTCGCGGATTTTGACGCTCGTCTGCCGTCAGTTCCAGGTTGCGCGTCAGATAGCTCAGTACACCTTGTTCATCGCTCGGCAGGCCCCCCAAACCCAGACCGTTCTGGGTAATGGCGGCCAGTACACGGCTTTGATCTTCGTCGCTCAACGGAATGGACCAGCACAATGCACCGCCGAAATTACCGTGTGGCGGTGTGGCGAGTAACGGCTGGGTCAGAACCTGAGCAAGGCTGGTCAGTGCATCGTGACTGCTGGGCGCTAACCAACCGTTCTCAGAAATGAATCTGTCCAGCGTCATGGTGGAGTCTGTGTGCAATGCCCGCCAAGGCGAATCGGGATGTAGTGTGATGCTCGCGCCGCTGACGTCGCTGAGAATGGCTTGCGAAAGTTGGTTTTCAAGCTGCGCTGGTGGAATGTGTTCACTGTCACTCACAGGCAATGCCGAACGCCGTTTGAACGCAGTGGCACGCTCCTCGCTTCGCTTGATGATGTCCGCCAATTGAACGTAGAGCTGGTGCGCGTCATGGTTTTCGATCAGTTTGCTGCGTGCCTCTTCAAGCGCCTTTTCGGATCGCGCCGCACTAGAGCGCATGGGATCTGTGGGCGGGAGATGCACAAACGCTTTGACCTGTTCGAGTTGTTCCGCGCGACTCCCCATGTCCTCTGGGGGTTGCGGGTCAATCCTTTCACTATAAAAGTTTGCCACGACCTTGTAGGGAGCTGACGTACTAAGAGTGGGTGACTCAAACAGATTCGTCGTACCCACGGTCGGGCTGATAATTCTAGCGGCTTGCAGAATAGGCTCCAGGGTCCATCGATTGCCACGGTCCGAGGCTACAAACAAGGTGCGCTCACCGGCGACCATGCCTGCTATGTAATCCTGTTGAGGCGGTTCGGTGTTGGGGTACAACTGAATGGGTTTTGACAAATCCAGCTTCTGCGCGGCGGCCCAATGCAAAAAAGCCGGAGACTGCACGGCCTGATGCAAATGCGCCCACCACTGACCAAATGTCGAGGTCGGCACAATATTGTCAATACGCTCTGGAAGGTGTCCGGTGCTTTCGCCAACGCGCAGCGCTTGCGCAACAAGGGCAGCCATTTGGCTGTCGCCACGCTTGCGGGGATCGTCCAGCGTGGCTTCAACCAATACCGGCGTGGTGCTCTGGGGATTGACCGCTCGAGGCCTGCGGACCAAAGGCCGTTGAGGCTCAGCCTCCTCTGACACCTGTGGAGTCACGCTTCGGGCTGTATCTGCTGAGCGTGGCGTTAGTACGTCAAACTCAACTTGACGACTGCTGCCACTTGTTCGAGTGCTACCAAACGTGGGTAAACGCGACACTGCCAAACCGCTCTTTACCTCGCCAGCACTTGGTTTACTCAGTTCAGGGCGCTTAGGAACCGCATGTTCTGGCAACTGAGATGAGGGACGAAAGTGCGCGAAGGTGATAGTCATGAGTAGCTCTGAATGGGTTCACAGGACGCCGCGGTAATGGGCGCTAGCCCTTGCGGTGTAATCCTGTGTACCCAATAGACTCACGACGGTTCCGAACCGCATGCCAGACAAACGCTACTGGCTTTTTCCTGACTCCGGGCTGACCTGCTTGAGAACAGGGACGGGCGTCACCTTTCTCGCTAAGCAGGGTTTAGAGCGTGCAGCGCGCAAGGATCCAATAGACCGCCTGCACCTGGGTGTTACTGCGCGGGTGGCAGCAAGCGGGCTTCCAGCTCTGCGACTTTCGCTTCCAGGCTTTCAAGACGCGCCCGAGTACGGGCCAAGACAACCATTTGGCTGTCAAATTCTTCACGGCTTACCAAGTCGAGTTTGCTGAAGCCACTTTGCAGCAGCGCTTTGAACTGGCTTTCGATTTCGTTGCGCGGCAGCGCGGTGTCGCCGCTGAATAAACGTGATGCATGGCCACTCAGGGCATCGAGAAAATCTTTGGGCGCGAGCATGGATAAGGTCCTTAAAACTGATGGCGGCGAGTGTATCACGGGGTTTCGACGCTCACGGCGCAGGGGCCGCTGCACATTTTTGAGCACTGGCTGCGCCGCACGCGCACTGTTTTTGTGCGCAAAACCCGCCTATAAACAGGCCAAACGCCACCTAGTGTCTCTAACCACCTGTAATTGCTGAAATTTCTAGACATGGCAAGGTTTCTGCTTAGACGCCTATGACTCATGCACTGATGCAGTCGCTGTGACGAAGGCAGTGCGCCAAGTGGTTCAAGGCATGTTTTCGTCGCCAGCGATTTACTCGCGCAGTGCGGCCTGAAGAAGGCTGACGGCGCGTTACAAAGCCAGACACTGCGCTTAGACTTGGCCCGGGTTTGTTTTCCTGGGGCAAGTCCACCAATTCGGGAGAAGTTTCATGAAGCTAGTCACCGCCATTATCAAACCGTTCAAGTTAGACGACGTGCGCGAGTCGCTGTCCGAGATCGGCGTACAGGGCATTACCGTTACTGAGGTCAAAGGCTTCGGCCGGCAGAAAGGCCACACCGAGCTGTACCGTGGCGCGGAGTACGTGGTCGATTTTCTGCCAAAGGTGAAGATTGATGTCGCCATCGACGACAAAGATCTTGACCGGGTTATCGAGGCGATAACCAAGGCTGCCAACACCGGCAAGATCGGTGATGGCAAGATTTTCGTGGTCAATCTGGAACAGGCTATCCGCATCCGTACCGGCGAAACCGATACCGACGCCATCTAAGCCGCCAAACCCAACGCCCCAGGAGAAAACACTATGACTCTGCGTAAATTCGCAGGGCTCGCAGCCCTGCTGTCTGTCGTAATGCCTGGCCTGGCCATGGCGGCAGACGAAGTGGCTGCGCCAGCCCTCAACTCCGGCGACACCGCCTGGATGCTGACTGCAACGGCTTTGGTGCTGTTTATGACCATTCCCGGCCTGGCGCTGTTCTACGGCGGCATGGTGCGCTCCAAAAACCTTCTTTCTGTGATGATGCAGTGCTTCGCCATTACCGGCCTGATCAGCATCCTGTGGGTCATTTATGGCTACAGCATCACGTTCGACACCACCGGTATGGAGCAGGGCGTCACCAACTTCAACTCGTTCATCGGCGGGTTCGGCAAAGCCTTCCTCGCGGGTGTCACGCCGGCCAGCCTGACCTCGCCCACCGCACTGTTTCCCGAAGCTGTGTTTATCACCTTCCAGATGACGTTCGCCATCATCACGCCAGCGCTGATCGTCGGGGCGTTTGCTGAGCGCATGAAGTTCTCGGCCATGCTGATTTTCATGGGTGTGTGGTTCACCCTGGTGTATGCGCCCATTGCACACATGGTGTGGAGCGGCAACGGCGGCCTGATGTGGGATTGGGGTGTACTCGATTTCGCGGGTGGCACGGTGGTGCACATCAACGCAGGTGTTGCCGGCCTTGTAGCGTGCATCGTGCTGGGCAAGCGTAAAGGCTACCCGACCACCCCAATGGCGCCGCACAACCTCGGTTACACCCTGGTCGGCGCTGCAATGCTGTGGATCGGCTGGTTCGGTTTCAACGCAGGCTCTGCTGCCGCAGCGAACGGCACGGCGGGCATGGCAATGCTCGTGACCCAAATCGCCACCGCCGCCGCCGCACTGGGCTGGATGTTTGCCGAGTGGATCACCCACGGCAAGCCAAGCGCACTGGGCATCGCGTCAGGCGTGGTCGCGGGCCTGGTGGCCATCACCCCGGCAGCGGGCACTGTCGGCCCAATGGGTTCAATCGTGATCGGCTTGGCCTCTGGTGTGATCTGCTTTTTCTGCGCCACTAGCCTCAAACGCAAGCTGGGTTATGACGATTCGCTGGACGCCTTTGGTGTCCACGGTGTGGGCGGTATTGTCGGCGCGATCCTTACGGGTGTGTTCGCAGCGCCCGCACTGGGCGGCTTCGGGGCCGTGACCGACATCGCAGCCCAAGTCTGGATCCAGTGCAAAGGGGTCGCCTTCACGGTGATCTACACCGCAATCGTCACCTTCGTCATTCTCAAAGTGCTGGATGCTGTGATGGGTCTGCGCGTAACGGAAGAAGAAGAGGCCGTTGGCCTCGACCTCGCGCAACACAACGAGCGTGGCTACAACTTGTAAAAATCTTTGAAAAAAATACCCGGCATGCCGGGTATTTTTTTGCCTGAAATGTGGCGGTATTCGCACCAAGAGAATGATTTTTCCTACACCGTTAAGGAGAGATCAGTTCTACGATGAAATAGGCGACGAAGACTTACAGCACAACTCGACTATTAGCTGCTTTGCTTTTTCCTTGAGCACGCTAGAATGCGCGCCGAAGGGCGAAGTAAAACGCCCCACGAACGACGAAGGCACGGAGCATCTCCACATGCCTTCAAGGCCAGTGTTGCAAGTTATTAATTGGACACTTGGCAAGGTGTTTATATAACGAGCGCCATGCTTACAACGGCACTTGTAAAGTCCTACCGCCGTCAAAGGCGTCGAGGCGTAAGCCCCGGGTAATCCAGGGCTACTTTTGCACCAGCGGCAGTCGACAGTGGCCGTAGCTGGTCTATAACTAATCTGCTTTACGTAAGTCATGGGGTAGAACATGAGCGACGATGATCTGGAAAATGATGACCTCGAAGTAGGTGACGAAGACGAAACCGAAGAAGGTCTGGAAGTTGCTGCGGATGACGTGGCTGACGACGACGGTGGCGAAGATGCACCGGTTCCGGCCGCCAAGAGTAAATCCAAGGCTGCGGTGTCCGTTGATGACCTGCCCAGCGTAGAAGCCAAAAATAAAGAGCGTGATGCTCTGGCTCGCGCCATGGAGGAGTTTCTTTCCCGTGGCGGCAAAGTGCAGGAAGTTGAGGCCAATGTGGTGGCAGACCCGCCCAAGAAGCCTGATAACAAGTACGGCAGCCGCCCTATCTAAGGGTGTGATGCTTGCTTGAAAAAAGCCCGCCGTCGCTGCGGGCTTTTTTGTGAGCGCGAGAAGCGTTTCCTGGCGGGCACCTGACATGTAACCGCTGACGAGTGACGACAATAGCCTTGCAAGGCGTTCACTTCAGGTGGTTGAGCACCTGTGCCAACTCGCTCAAACAGCCAATTTCGGCATCCGGGCGCTTATCACCGTCCCACGACTTGCCGCCAGGGTTGAACCACACCGCGCGCAAACCTGCCTGCTGCGCACCGGCAATATCATCGCCCGGGTGATCACCCACGTGCACGGCCGCATGGGCTGCCACGCCGCCTCGCGACAATGCTTCATGGAACAACCGTGCATCGGGCTTGGCAATGCCAATGTCCTCGGCACAGAGCACAAATTTAAAGTGGTGCCCCAGGCCTATACGGCGGACGTCCGCATTGCCATTGGTGACCACGCCCAACGCGTAATCGCGGGCCAACGCGCTCAAGGTCGGTTCAACTTGGGCGAACACCTCAAGCGCATGCCGCGCCTCAAGGAAGACCTCAAAGGCTTGATCTGCCAACGCCTGCGCATCCGCCTGCGGGTAACCCGCCTCGTGCAGCGCGTGAAACAACACCCGACGGCGCAGCGCACTGATACGGTGCTTTAACTGCGGCTGCGCGCCCAAAATCCGCTCCCGCAGGGCTTGAAAGTGCACAGCTTCAATGACGCCCAATTTTGGTGCATTGGCGGCGAGCCATTCACCCAATACCGTTTCGGCCCGTACGATCACCGGCGCGGTGTCCCACAAGGTGTCGTCAAGATCGAAGGTAACCAGTTCAATTGTCATTCACTGCCCTTACTGCGTTTGGCCCGCGGGTGGGCGCTGTCGTAGACCGAAGCCAGATGCTGGAAGTCCAGATGGGTATAGATCTGCGTCGTTTTGATGTCCGAATGCCCGAGCAGTTCTTGCACCGCCCGCAAATCCTGAGAGGACTCTAGCAAATGGCTGGCAAAGGAATGGCGCAGCATGTGCGGGTGCAGGTTTTGTCCCAACTCACGCTCACCCGCAGCCTTGACCCGCATTTGAATCGCGCGCGGCCCAAGCCGTCGACCACGCTGGCTGATAAACACCGCGTCGTCATGCGGGTTGGCCAAGGCCCGCAGGGGTAACCAGGCATGCAAGGCCTCGCGGGCCTTTTTACCGACCGGCAGCACACGCGTCTTGCTGCCCTTGCCCAACACTTGCACCAGCCCGTCAGCCAAATCCAGTTGATCCATATTCAGACCTGTCAGCTCCGACAAGCGCAGCCCGGAGGAGTAAAACAACTCCAGAATGGCCTGATCACGCAATGCCAGAAAATCCTCCTCCACCGCGCCTTCCAGCAGTTGCAAGGCACGATCGGTGTCGAGGGTTTTGGGCAGGCGGCGTTCACCCTTGGGCGGTGCCAGGCCATTGGCCGGGTCGTGGTCGCACAGGCCTTCGCGGTTGAGGTAGTGATAAAGCCCGCGCACCGCCGACAGCAGCCGCGCAATGCTGGGTGAAGACTGCCCTTGCTGATGCAGGCGGGACACCAACTGGCGCAGGCGCTGGATATCCAGTGCTGACCAACTGGAGATTGATTCTTTATTGCAAAACGCCAACACCTTGCCCAAGTCACGGCGGTAGGCTTCAAGCGTGTGAGGCGACACTTGGCGCTCACTGCGCAGGTGGGTGCAGTAAGCGTCCAGTTGCCGTTCCATGCCTAGCGCACCGAGCGCAGGGCGTTGGTAAAGCGCGGTAACACACGGCCGAGCACTTGCGCGACGTAGCTGAGGAACAAGGTGCCTACCGAGCTTTTGTAATGCTGCGGGTCGCGGCTGGCAACCGCCAGAACGCCATGCAAGCCCAGATGATTGAGTGCGACCACCGCGGTCGAGCCGATTTGTTTGCGCTGCTCTTCACCAAACAGGAAGTCCAGCTCGTGCTCACGCAAGCTGCCGCTCACCGCCTTGCCTTCGGTCAGCAAGCCACCCAAGGCGCGCTGGGCGTCGGCACTGTTCACCCAACGGCCAACCGGCATCGGGTTGTCGCCAAACAGCACTAGGCTTACGAAAGGCACCTGAAAGTCCTGACGCAAACTGTCTTCGACGGCGATCACTAAGTCTTCAAGGCTGGTGGCATCCATCAACGCCAGGTTCAGGCGACGGGTTTTTTCGAAGAGCCGGTCGTTGTCGCGGGCCACGTCCATCAACTGCGATAAACGATGGCGCATCTCGATATTGCGACCGCGCAACAGTTCCAGTTGGCGCTCGACCAGCGACACCGTATCGCCGCGCTGGTGAGGAATGCGCTGCGTCAGCAACAACTCTTCACGCTGGCTGAAGAAGTCTGGATGCGCCTGGAGGTAGGCCGCCACGGCCGCAGCCTCAGGGCTTTGATCAAGAATGTCGAGGTCTGCTGGCTGTGGCTGGTCGGTCATCGTATGCGCTCGCTCATAAACGGACTTGTCCTTCGTAAACACGCATCGCCGGGCCGGTCATGATCACCGAGCGCCCCGGGCCTTCCCATTCAATGGTCAGGCGACCACCGGGCAGGTCCAGCGTCACGGGCGAATGCATCCAGCCCTGGCTGATCGCGGCCACCGCTGCCGCGCAGGCGCCGGTGCCGCAGGCCTGGGTTTCCCCGGCGCCACGTTCCCACACACGCAATTGCGCGCGATGACGATCAATGACGTGAAGAAAGCCGACGTTGACCCGGGCCGGGAAGCGCGGGTGATGTTCGATTTTGGGGCCCAATTCGTGCACGGGCGCGGCATTGATGTCGTCGACGCGCAACACCGCATGCGGGTTGCCCATTGAGACGGCGGCCAATTGCACGGTCTGGCCGTCAACGTCCACGTCATAGCTCAACGCCTGCGCATCGGCCACAAACGGGATGTCGGCCGGCACCAGACGCGGCGGGCCCATGTCGACGCTGATTTGCCCGTCACTGCGCACGTTCAGTTCAATGATGCCGCTTTTGGTTTCGACCTTGATCTGGCGCTTGGTGGTCAGGCGCTTGTCGAGCACGAAACGCGCAAAGCAGCGCGCACCGTTACCGCACTGCTCCACTTCGCAACCGTCGGAGTTGAAGATCCGATAACGGAAATCCACCTCCGGGTTGCTGGGCGCTTCAACGATCAGTAATTGATCGAAGCCGACGCCTGTGTGCCGGTCACCCCATTGCTTGGCGTGCTTGGGCAGGATGTGCGCGTGCTGGCTGACCAGGTCGAGAACCATGAAGTCATTGCCCAGGCCGTGCATTTTGGTAAAACGCAGCAACATGGGTTCACTCCGCCAGCAGGCTTTCGCCAGCAAACAACTCGGCAACGGTCTCGCGACGACGCACTTCCAACGCCTGATCGCCGTCCACCAGAACCTCGGCAGCACGACCACGGGTGTTGTAGTTCGAACTCATGACAAAGCCATAAGCCCCGGCCGAATGCACTGCCAGCAGGTCACCTTCGGCCAGCGCCAACGGGCGGTCTTTGGCCAGGAAGTCACCGGTCTCGCAGATCGGACCCACGATGTCGTAGGCACGGGTTGCGGTGTCACGCGGGCGAACCGCGGTCACGTCCATCCAGGCTTGATACAGCGCCGGGCGGATCAAGTCGTTCATCGCCGCATCGACAATGGCGAAGTCTTTGTGTTCGGTGTGCTTGAGGTATTCGACCTGCGTTAACAGCACGCCTGCGTTAGCGACGATGAAGCGCCCCGGCTCAAACACCAGCGCCAGCTCACGGCCTTCGATACGCTCGCGCACCGCCTTGATGTAATCGGCGGCCAACGGTGGCTCTTCGTCGCGATAACGCACGCCCAGGCCGCCACCCAGGTCAATGTGGCGCAGGTAAATGCCGCAATCGCTCAAGCGGTCGATCAGTGCCAGCAGGCGGTCGAGCGCGTCGATAAACGGATCGAGCGTGGTCAATTGCGAACCGATATGGCAATCGACGCCGATCACTTCAAGGTTGGGCAATTGCGCGGCGCGGATGTACACATCTTCGGCATCCGCAATGGCAATACCGAATTTGTTTTCTTTGAGGCCGGTGGAAATGTACGGGTGAGTGCCGGCATCGACATCCGGGTTAACGCGCAGCGAGATCGGCGCGCGCACGCCCATTTCGGCAGCAACCATTTGCAAACGTTCAAGCTCGTCGGTGGACTCGACATTGAAGCAGTGCACGCCCACTTCGAGCGCGCGGCGCATGTCATCGCGGGTCTTGCCGACACCCGAAAATACGATTTTGTCGGCCGAACCGCCCGCCGCCAGCACACGTTCCAGTTCGCCGCGGGACACGATGTCAAAACCGGCGCCCACACGCGCCAGGACATTGAGCACACCCAGGTTGGAGTTGGCTTTTACTGCAAAACACACCAAGTGCGGCATGCCCTGCAAAGCATCGGCGAAAGCGTTGTATTGCGCCTCGATGTGCGCCCGGGAATAGACGTAAGTCGGTGTACCAAAACGCTCGGCAATGGCCGTCAGCGCGACACCTTCGGCGAATAACTCGCCGTCCCGGTAGTTAAAAGCGTCCATGGTGTTCCCTTATTGGTGCTTGTGCGCTTGCGATTGCGACGACTTCGCTTGGTCATCAGGGGACTGGCTGTCGTCTGGCAGATACAGCGGGCCTTTTTGACCACAGGCAGAAACAAGGCAAGCAACCGCAACCAGTGCAGCAATAGAAGAGATCAGGCGCTTCATGGCGAAATCCTTTGAAAAGCATTAATTGCGCCCGAGTATACCGAGCACCTACCAGCTTGCCTATGCGCCAGAGCGGTCGGGCAAAACCGCCTGTGTAGATAATCAGTGGTGCTGTGACCCGCGCTCAGTTGGGGTTTGCAATCGGTCTGGAGCGCCCGTATCTTGCGAGCTCCGAGCATGACTAGACATTACGAGGTTCCACCATGAGTTTGACTGAAGCCCGTTTCCACGATCTGGTCGATGCAACCCAGCAAAACCTGGAAGACGTTTTTGATGAGAGCGGTCTGGACCTGGACCTTGAGAACTCGGCCGGTGTACTGACGGTCAAGTTTGAAGGCGGCCCGCAACTGATTTTCAGCCGCCAGGAACCGCTACGACAGCTCTGGCTGGCTGCACGCGCAGGTGGCTTTCACTTCGAGTACGACGAAGAAGAGTCACGCTGGAAATGCGACAGTTCTGATGAACTATTAAGTGAAATGGTTCAGCGCCTGACCAAGGAACACACCGGCGTCGAGCTGGATTTTGACGAGATCTAAACGTGACTGCTCCTGCTAAACCCGCAAAACCGCTCTACAGCAACGTCAGTCCGGCAGTGCCGTCGCCTTGCATCAGCACCTGCCGGCTGGATGAACAAAAAGTCTGCCTGGGCTGCTTTCGCCATGTCGAAGACATCCGTGAGTGGCGCTCGGCTGACGACCAGCGGCGCCGGGTCATCTGTGAACAGGCCCGGCAACGCCAAGACCACATTCAGCTATAGGTGCGAGCGAGTCTCAGCGACCGCCTCTGGCTTGTGTATTTATTTTGCTGTGGTAGTGTCCGGGTTCGCCTCGCACTAACGAGGTTGGTCAAAACCCCGCCATTTTCTGGCGGGGTTTTGCTTTTTCGTGCAGAAAAAAGGAGTCTGCCAGGTCATGACCACTTCACCCGCCATCACGCTCACTCGCCTGGACGTGCAACGTCTTGAGCAACTGATCGACAAACTGGATGACACGTTGCCGGGCGTTATTGCCCTGCAAGACGAACTTGATCGCGCCGAAACCCTCGTGGGCCACGATGAAGTGCCCGCCGATGTCGTCACCATGAACTCGCGCGTGCACTGCCGCGAACAGAGCAGCGGCAAGGATTACCACCTGACGCTGGTTTACCCCAAGGACGCCAACGCGGACGAAGGCAAAATTTCGATCCTCGCGCCGGTGGGCAGCGCCTTGCTGGGCTTGCAAGTCGGTCAGCACATCGATTGGCCAGCACCGGGCGGTAAAACCCTGAAGATGGAACTGCTGGCTGTTGAAGACCAACCCAAAGACGGCGGCCCTTTCCCGGCCTAAGCCTCAGACCTGCGCCAGCGCCTCGTTGAGCGCCTGCTCCAGATCCGCCTTGTAGCGCAGGTATAAATGGCTCGGGCTGTGGCTTTCGCCCAACAGCCCCGACAAATCCAGATCAGTGATGTAACAGCGGTAGCGCTCGGTTTCGCGGCGCTGCCCGATAATCTCCCGCGCCACCGCGCCATACAGCTGATCGCCATGGTCCATTTGGCTGAACTCACGCTGATTGCAATACAACGTGACCCATTGCCCACCATGAGCGCCCTTGCCGATGATCGCCTGCACCTCGTAGTAGGCGCTGTTCGCCGGGCTGACCGGTGCGCGCCGGGCTTCGATGCTACGCGCACGGCCAGTGCCTGAAGGCAATAACTGGTAATACAACACTTCAAGTGCAGCAGCTGGGTTGTTGTCCTCAAGCGGTTGGCAGGCTTCACGGCGAAACAACAACGCTTGCACGAACCGTTGCAGCGGCACCAACAAGCTCAATTCGTCATGGAAAGGGACTGTTTGCTGCCACACCACATTGCACTCATCCAGCACGGTCAACTCGGCACGCCCGTCATTGAGCCGGTAAAACACCTGAATCGCGCCAGGTTT
The DNA here is from genome assembly GCF_016812185.1 of Pseudomonas weihenstephanensis. Lineage (NCBI taxonomy): Bacteria > Pseudomonadati > Pseudomonadota > Gammaproteobacteria > Pseudomonadales > Pseudomonadaceae > Pseudomonas > Pseudomonas weihenstephanensis. The sequence goes on from NZ_JAAEBV010000002.1 coordinate 547,711, forward strand.
TGCTTTGGGCAGCATCAACCCAAGGTCATGCTCGCCCAATGCCATCGCATCCAGATGCACAGCCCGATAAGCCGGCACGCTTTGGCTCAAATACCCCACCAGCGCGGCGCTGTCGGCCAACGCCACATGGCGCACTTCGCCCCTCGCCAGCTCCATGACGTGAAAACGCTGCTCCACTTGCACCACATAACTCACGGCGCGCCCGCTCAAACGCAAGGCTTGCGCCGTGTTGAAGACGCCCTCCACCCGATGCGCGATAAATTGCGCACGGTTATGGCACACACAGCGCACCCGCAACTCAGGCGTCTCACGCCCGTGCGGCTGGGCGTTGAGGTAATCGGTCAGGCAGTCGAACAATGCATGCTCGCCGTCGAACCGGCTGACGATCACTTCATTCCAGCTGTTGAGCGTAACTTGATCCAGCGTCAGCACCAGGTTTTCGCGCACCCCGGCATAACTCAGCGAGTCGGTACGCTCGGTAGTCATCACGATGTTCATTTCCCGGTGGTGCTTGAGTGGGTCAATCCCGACGTTAACCACGATCAGCACCTGCGCCGGGATGCTGGGCCGCAGCAATTGCGTTTCATCGACCGCTGCCAGCGGTAAGGCGATCAACTGCTGCAAGCAGCCCAACAGGTTAAACAACTCATATTCAGTAACATCCGTACTGCCCGGGTTCAACGCCAAGCGGGTGCTGCTGTCGATCACCCCATTGCGATGGCACCAGGCAAGCAACTCCAGCAGTGCAGGGCTGCGCCGGATGGCGGGCGTATGTTCCCACTCATGCACCGCCAGATTGCCGCGATACACCCCCCAATGGTGCTCACCGGGTTCTTTTTTATTGGGGGAGTGCACCAGCGTCAGCAGGTCTTGCGCCAGGTTGGGCGCGATACCCGGGTTGATGTGATCAACCTTGCCCGCCTTACGCTCAAACGCGGCATACAACCGGCGGCCCAACACATTCAAGTCACGCTTATTGGTCAAGCCTGCCGCCTGTTCATCACGGGCAAACTGGCTTAAAAACCGATAGCTGTAATTCAACTCATGCACCAACGCCCGGCGCTCATGAATGGCCTGCTCGGCCTTCCACACGGGACGACTGTCGAGCCACGCCAATTGGCGCTGGTCCCAGCCCCATTCTCTGGTCAATCGCGCCAGTAACTGGCGCTGCCACTGTGTGCCGCGCTGGGCGATGCTGGCGGTCAGCTTACGGTTCACTTTCAGGTACAAACTGCGGCGCACCAGCTCCAGCCGATCCACATCCCCACGCGCCTTGAGGTACTGCTCAATGCGCCGGTACACCACCACGTAAGGGTCCAGCTCATCGAGGTCTAACTGATTGGCGTACACCGACTGCTTAAAACGCAGACTCAGGCACTCAACCTTCGGGTGTTCGCTGGCATACACTTCAATCAGCAGCAGCTTGAGCACCGACTTGTAGGGTGACTCAATGCCTTTGAACAACTGCCACAAGCCAGCACCGACGAACTCCCCCGGCGGAATGCGCGCCAAATGCCCAAGATCGACGGCCTCATCGGCTCGAATAAAGCGCTTGGAGAGCAACGTGTGAGTGAATTGCGCGTAGTGTGATTCTTCACACGCGGGCACCCACCACCACATTGGCGTACGGCCCGCGAGCCAGATGGCGGTGCGATAAAACTCATCCAGCAGCAAGTAATGCTGCGTCGTACCGCAGTCATCCGTGCTTAAGCGGGCATCACGCTCACCGAGCGCAAAGCGTGGCCCGTCAATCAAAAAGAAATGCGCATCCGCCCCCAGCCCCGCCGCCCATGCCTCCAGCAATTGGCATTTTTTACGCAACTCATCGAGCGCCGACTCGCCAAGGTCAGGCCCATGACAGACCCACACATCCATATCACTCTGATCGGTCTGGGCCAGCGTGCCGAGGCTGCCCATCAAAAACAGGCCATGAATCGGCAACGCCGTCGTGGGCGTGCGCGCTTTATATGAAAAGGAGCGGGTCAGGCGCTGGGCTTCGGCCAGGCTGAGTGTGTCTGGCTCATAACCGGCCACCCCGGCAGGGGTGCTACCGGACACATAACCGGGCAATAAGGGATGGTTCACATGGAAAAAAAGAGGCAGCAGGCTTAAAACCGTTTGCTGACGCGGGGTCAAACCTTCCAGTGCGCGCAGCAGTCGACCCTGATTGACGCGCAGAAACCTCTCGCGCAAATGAGTGAGTGTCTGCCGATCTATACCTTCATTCAGATTGATCTGAATTTCCTGGGTGCGCGTCATATCGAACTCAAACCGGCTCGCCAGGCGAGAAAGAGGAGGGAGGCAACGTAGGAAGGAGTCTACAGCGAGAGGGCGAAAAACCTTAGGAGGAAAGCTCTTTTGGCGTCAGATTTTTTGCTTACTCAGAAGGTATGCCCGCGGAATCATTCATGAGCAGAGCAATTCCGTGGGCGATCAGTGGCGTCAGGCAAGCTCTGCCAGTCGAACGGCAGCAAAAGGCTTGGAGGTCAGAATGGACAACAGCGTTTGTACATGCTCGACAGCATCACGCCCCAGACTGGTGAGGTAACCGCCGTCAGCTTGAGTGATGAGGTCTTTTTCGTGGAGGCGTTTGGCGGCTGCAATCAGGTTCTTGTCAGCATCTTGATGGACTTTCAGACCCTCTTGAGTGCTGTTCAGATCAAACAGTGCAAGGACTTCCAGTTCGGCAACCAATTCAGGGGTAAACGACATAAGGACTCCAGACTATGCAGGAAGAGACGACAACGGCTCTAAGGTGAGCTTACTTAGGCGGTCTGTCCAGTGGCAGTTCTCGCCATGGTGGACCTGCGGGGCATTGAGAGCCTAGACGCAACCTGTAGTCGCTGCCCAGGCACGCAGGCTGCGACACCGTGCCAAGTCTCACTTGACCCTGCTCTCTGAACCCCTCGCCCACTTCCCAACGGTTTGATTTACAACCGCTTTGCCGCCGATCGCAGCCTGCGCGCCTGGGCAGCGACGAGCGAGCCAGATGAAAAATGACATTTCAGTTATATAAACATTCTTAAATAGTATTTTTAAGAATAATCGCGCCTCACTACTATTGCCTTCATGCCAGCACCCCCTCGGCACCCCCTATTTTCAGGAGCACCACCATGAGCGCATCTCTGCGTAGCGTTGACGGCCAGGACGAAGCCACCATTCTGCGGGAAATCCAGAGCGCGCTACGAGACCTGCGCTTCGGTGCCGTTGAAATCACAGTGCACAACGCACAAGTGGTTCAGATCGAACGTAAAGAAAAATTCCGCCTGCAAAACCCCGGTCAAAAAAATAGCTGAACCCCGTAGCGCTCATTTGAGCCGCCTATAACAACTAAAAACACACGCTGTTTTGGAGCCTCACCTATGTCCCTACGCCGTTACGCTTTGGCCGCGCTGGCCAGTGCCATTTTTGCTGGCTCCGCTGTGGCCAAAGATTACGAGTTGTTGAACGTCTCTTACGATCCAACCCGTGAGCTGTATCAGGATTACAACGCCGAATTCTCCAACTTCTGGAAGCAAAGTCATCCGGGCGACACCGTCAAAATTCAGCAATCACACGGCGGTTCGGGCAAGCAAGCGCGTGGCGTGATTGATGGCCTGCGTGCTGATGTTGTGACCCTGGCGCTGGCCGGTGACATCGACGAAATCGCCAAACTGAACAAAGGCTCGCTCCCGGAAAACTGGCAAACCCGCCTGCCGGAGGCCAGCACCCCGTACACCTCAACCATCGTGTTCCTGGTGCGCAAGGGCAACCCCAAAGGCATCAAGGACTGGGGCGACCTGACCAAAGACGGCGTATCGGTGATTACCCCGAACCCCAAAACCAGCGGCGGCGCGCGCTGGAACTTCCTCGCGGCCTACGCTTATGGCCTCAAGGCTAACGGTGGCGACGAAGCCAAGGCCAAAGCCTACGTACAAACCCTGTTCAAACACGTCCCGGTGCTGGACACCGGCGCACGCGGTTCGACCATTACCTTCGTCAACAACGGTCAGGGGGACGTATTGCTCGCGTGGGAAAACGAAGCGTTCCTGGCGCTGAAAGAAGACGGCGGCGCTGACAAGTTCGACATTGTCGTGCCTTCACTGTCGATTCTGGCGGAGCCTCCTGTGGCCGTGGTCGACAAAAACGCCGACAAAAAGGGCAATGGCGAGATCGCTAAAGCGTACCTCGAACACCTGTACAGCCCGGCCGGACAAGAAATTGCTGCCAAAAATTTCTACCGCCCGCGTGATGAAAAGGTCGCGGCCAAATACGCCCAACAGTTTCCCAAGCTGGACCTTGTCACTATCGACAAAGACTTCGGCGGCTGGAAGACTGCTCAACCGAAATTCTTCAATGACGGTGGCGTGTTCGACCAGATCTACCAGGCGCAATAACTTGTGGGGCGGGGCCATTAGGCATCGCTGAAAGCTAGAACATTAAGCCCGCAATTGGTTTGCGGGCTTCGTGCGTTAAACAAGGACTTTTATGTCGCGTCGTATCTCCCCCGTCATACCCGGCTTCGGGCTGACACTGGGCTACACCTTGGTGTACCTCAGTCTGATTGTGCTGATCCCGCTGGCCGCCATGTTCGTACATGCCGCGCAACTGACCTGGGACCAGTTTTGGGCCATCATCAGCGCACCTCGCGTGCTGGCCGCGCTCAAGTTGAGCTTCGGCACCGCCTTTGTCGCGGCGCTGATCAACGGCATCATCGGCACCGTGCTGGCCTGGGTCCTGGTGCGTTACACCTTCCCAGGGCGCAAAGTGATCGACGCGATGATCGACCTTCCTTTCGCCTTGCCGACCGCCGTGGCCGGGATTGCTTTGACGGCGCTCTACGCCCCCAATGGCTGGATCGGCCAGTTTGCTGCCGACCTGGGCTTTAAAATCGCCTACACCCCGATGGGTATCACCCTGGCGCTGACCTTCGTCACGCTGCCGTTTGTGGTGCGCACCGTGCAACCGGTACTGGCAGACATCCCGCGTGAAATCGAAGAAGCCGCCGCCTGCCTCGGCGCCAAGCCGCTGCAAGTGTTCCGCTACATTCTGGTGCCCGCCCTGCTACCTGCCTGGTTGACCGGTTTTGCGCTGGCCTTTGCCCGTGGCGTCGGCGAGTACGGCTCGGTGATTTTCATTGCGGGCAACATGCCAATGAAAACAGAAATCCTGCCGTTACTGATCATGGTCAAACTCGACCAATACGACTACACCGGCGCTACCGCCATTGGCGTGATGATGCTGGTGGTTTCCTTCATTTTGCTGCTGCTGATCAACCTGATTCAGCGCCGCATCGAAAAACCGTGAAGGAGGCCTGACCATGTCCAACTCCATTTCGAGCACGTCCTCGGTCGCCAACGCGGCGCGCCGTGGCAGCCCGCGCTCACGCCGCCTGCTGATCGGTTTCGGCTGGTTGTTTTTCACCGTGTTTCTGCTGCTGCCGTTGCTGATCGTAGTGTCCCAAGGCCTGAAACTGGGTTTCGGGGCGTTCTTCGACGCGATCCTTGAACCCGATGCCCTGTCGGCCTTGAAGCTGACCATCATCGCCGTGGTCATTTCGGTGCCACTCAACGTGGTGTTCGGCGTCAGCGCGGCGTGGTGCGTGAGCAAATACAGCTTTCGCGGCAAAAGCATCCTCGTGACCCTGATCGACCTGCCATTTTCGGTGTCACCGGTGATTGCAGGTCTGGTCTACGTATTGATGTTTGGCGCGCAGGGTTTTATTGGCCCTTGGCTGCAAGACCACGACATTCAAATCGTCTTTGCGTTACCGGGCATCGTACTCGCCACGATCTTCGTCACCGTGCCTTTCGTGGCCCGTGAACTGATCCCGCTGATGCAAGAGCAGGGCACCCAGGAAGAAGAGGCTGCACGCCTGCTGGGTGCCAACGGTTGGCAGATGTTCTGGCACGTCACCGTGCCCAACATCAAATGGGGCCTGATCTACGGCGTCGTGCTGTGTACGGCGCGGGCGATGGGTGAATTCGGTGCAGTGTCGGTGGTGTCCGGGCACATTCGTGGGGTGACCAACACCCTGCCGCTGCACGTCGAGATCCTCTACAACGAATACAACCACGTCGCCGCCTTTGCTGTGGCCACCCTGTTGCTGATCCTGGCGCTCTTCATCCTGCTGCTCAAGCAGTGGAGCGAATCCCGTATTAACCGCCTGCGCGCCAGCGCCGCGGAGGAATAAACCATGTCGATCGAAGTCCGTAACGTCAGCAAGAACTTCAATGCCTTCAAGGCGCTGAACAGCATCAACCTGGACATCCAGAGCGGCGAGCTGGTGGCCCTGCTTGGCCCTTCGGGCTGTGGCAAAACCACCTTGCTGCGCATCATCGCCGGCCTCGAAACCCCGGACGAAGGCAACATCGTGTTCCACGGCGAAGACGTCTCCGGCCACGACGTGCGCGATCGCAACGTCGGTTTTGTGTTCCAGCATTACGCGCTGTTTCGCCACATGACGGTGTTTGACAACGTTGCGTTCGGCCTGCGCATGAAGCCGAAAAAAGAACGCCCAAGCGAAACGCGCATTGCCGAAAAAGTCCACGAACTGCTGAACATGGTGCAACTGGACTGGCTGTCGGATCGCTACCCCGAGCAGCTTTCGGGCGGGCAGCGCCAGCGTATTGCCCTGGCTCGCGCCTTGGCCGTAGAGCCTAAAGTGCTGCTGCTGGACGAACCGTTCGGCGCCCTCGATGCCAAGGTCCGTAAAGAGCTGCGCCGCTGGTTGGCGCGCCTGCACGAAGACATCAACCTAACCTCAGTGTTCGTGACCCACGACCAGGAAGAGGCGATGGAAGTGGCCGACCGCATCGTGGTGATGAACAAGGGCGTGATCGAGCAAATCGGCTCACCGGGGGATGTGTACGAACATCCGGCCAGCGATTTTGTGTACCACTTCCTGGGTGACTCTAACCGCCTGCACATTGGTGAGGACCAACATGTGCTGTTCCGCCCGCATGAGGTGTCGTTGTCACGTCATGAGATAGAGGACCATCACGCCGCGCAGGTACGCGACATTCGCCCATTGGGCGCGACCACCCGGGTGACGTTGAAAGTTGAGGGTCAGAGCGAGCTGATCGAAGTGGAAGTGGTTAAAGACCACGACAGCCTCACCGACTTGGTGCGGGGCGAGACGTTGTTCTTCAAGCCTAAGGTGTGGCAAAAACACGCCAGCGTGTAATCGTCGGCAGTGACAAACAGGCCTGACGTCTTACGACGCTCAGGCCTTTTTATTGAACAGCTCGCCGGTGAACAGACGTCATTCACTGTTTAAACCCGTGCACTTATCACCCTTTGGTCATCACGCCTTAACCCCTGTCAATATTGACAGTAGGCAAAGCGGCGCTCTGTTAATACCCTGTGGTCATCGCGCTGTTATCCGCGTGCCGACTCATTGACTGTCACAAAGGCGCCACTTGATGAACACTGAGCAAGATGATGATTCAACGGTTCGTCTACCTGCCACAGGCAGTGTAAAGGCCAACATGACCGTGGACGGCACCTCTTACACCTTTAGTTCGGATTCAGTCACGCACTTATATAACCCCAGCTTCTCGCACTACCGTATGTCTGGCGTGAGCAGTAAACCCGATAGCACCATTTTTCTGTGGATAAAAAAGGGCATAGCGAATCGCGTTTATGACTTGGCCCAGGCGAATCAGGATGTCCAGATGGACATTCGGTATGAGGAGGTAACAACAAGGGCCACCGAAGGTAAAGTCGATATCAAGGTGGTTATCACGCCTGAACGGCACCATTTCCAGGCGACCTTCAATTTTGTTGCTGGCCAACAAAATGAATACAAAGTGACAAATGGGGAGCTTGATATTTCAAGGGTTTTCGAACTGGCCAAATAATTGATCATGCTCACGCAGAGGAAATAAACCATGTCCGAACACATTGTTTTAATTCCAAAAACGTCCCACTCCCATAACCATGAAGGTAATTTTGAATGGGCATTTGATGAGGGGAACATTCGCGCCACAGCCCACACTTTCTATTTGAGTGACTGGGGCACGGGAGACAAACCGCTGTGGGTGTTCTCCGGTTCAATAGGCGAAGTCGTCACCGATAACTATGTCGGCTTCTTATTCATGATTCCGTATATAAACAATGAACCACTGGAGCGCAGTTACCAACTCAGTGACGGGTTGTATGCCTCCTATTCTTACTCGATACCACCGCCACCGCAGTACCACACTGTTCGCCAACACAAGGCCGACAGTGCCACGCTGAAAGTGAAGCTTGACCCCTCGGCAGGCACTGTAGAAGCCACCTTCGAAGCAACGTTCACGATCGACAGCACTGAGAAAAAAGCAACAGGTCAATTTAATCTCTTGCAGGACGATTTGGCATCAGAGCCAGGCCACCACACTCACACCTCATGAGGGTGATGCGGTGTCTGTGCAACACCGCATCACTGTGCTCAATGGGCGGAGGAACTAAGGTTTTTTCAGCTTCGGGTTCGGGTAAAACTGCACCGCCTGCACTTTAGGGTCCGGGGTTTTTTTCAGCGCTGAAACATTCACCCGCGTACCCAGTTCTTTGGGTATCGACAAACCTTGCTCATTCAACGTGTCCGAGTAGCCGCACGCCACGCACTCGCGGTGCGGCACCTCGTCTTCATTCCACATCATCAGCTTGTCAGGCTCGCTGCACGCCGGGCACACAGCCCCGGCGATAAAGCGTTTTTTGGTCACGTTCACCGGTGCATCACTCATGCTGACGCGCCTTCGGTCAGGCCGCTGTGACGCAACAATGCGTCAATCGACGGCTCACGGCCACGGAAGTCCTTGAACAGCTCCATGGGTGCCTTTGAGCCACCACGGGCCAGAATAGCCTGACGGAATGCCTTGCCGGTGTGCGGGTTGAACACACCTTCTTCTTCAAAACGCGAGAACGCGTCCGCCGACAGCACTTCGGCCCACTTGTAGCTGTAGTAACCGGCCGCGTAACCCCCGGCAAAGATGTGCGCGAAGCTGTTAGGGAAGCGGTTGTAGGACGGTGGACGCATCACCGACACTTCGTCGCGAATGCCTTCAAGCACCTGCGCCACAGTGCGGCCGTCACCGTGGGTGGCGTGCAGTTCGAAGTCGAACAGCGAAAACTCCAGTTGGCGAACCATCATCAGCCCGGACTGGAAGTTTTTGGCGGCGAGCATTTTTTGCAGCAAGTCTTGTGGCAACGCTTCACCGGTTTCGTAATGACCGGAAATCAGCGCCAGACCTTCAGGCTCCCAGCACCAGTTTTCCATGAACTGGCTCGGCAACTCGACCGCGTCCCACGCCACGCCATTGATGCCCGACACGCCCGCGTGTTCGATTTCGGTGAGCATGTGGTGCAAGCCGTGCCCGAACTCATGGAACAGGGTGGTTACTTCGTCGTGCGTCAACAGTGCAGGTTTACCGGAAACTGCAGGCGTGAAGTTGCACACCAGGTTGGCCACCGGGCTTTGCAGCACACCCGCCGCCGTGCGACGACGGTCGCGGGCGCCGTCCATCCACGCACCGCCACGCTTGTTGGCGCGGGCGTACAAGTCAAAGAAGAAGCGCCCGATGTGCTGGCCGTTTTCTTTGATTTCGAACAGCCGTACATCCGGGTGCCAGGTGTCGAAGCCCTTGGTTTCAACAATGTCGATGCCGTACAACGTATGCACGATGTCGAACAGGCCTTTGAGCACGGTGTCGATGGGGAAGTAAGCGCGTAGGGCCTCTTGCGACACGCTGTAACGCTGCTCGCGCAGTTTCTCGCCATAAAAGCCGCTGTCCCAGCTTTTAAGCTGCGGGCAGCCTTGTTCGGCGGCATAGGCTTGCAACTGCTCAAGGTCGCGCTCGGCGAACGGCTTGCTGCGCTTGGCCAGATCGCGCAGGAAGGTCAGAACCTGATCCGGCGTCTCGGCCATTTTGGTGGCCAGGCTCAGCTCGGCAAAGCTGCCGAAGCCCAGCAATTGAGCCAGTTCCTGACGCAGGTCGAGGATTTGTTCCATCACCGGGCCGTTATCGAACTGACCGGCATTCGGGCCTTGGTCCGACGCACGGGTGCAATACGCCGCGTAGACTTCTTCGCGCAGGGCGCGGTCCTCGGCGTAGGTCATCACCGGGTAGTAGCTGGGGAATTCGAGGGTAATCAGCCAGCCATCGAGGCCTTTGGCCTGGGCTGCTGCGGCCATTTGCGCCTTGGCCGACTCTGTCAGGCCAGCCAGTGCGGCTTCGTCCGTAATGTGCTTGGTCCACGCTTGGGTGGCGTCGAGCAATTGGTTGGAGAACGTACTGCCCAGCTCGGACAGTTTGCTCTGCACCTCGGCGTAGCGTTTTTGCTTCTCGGCGGGCAGGTCGATGCCCGACAGACGGAAGTCACGCAGCGAGTGCTCAAGAATGGTTTTTTGCGCGTGATCAAACTCGGCCACCTGCGGGCTGTGCGCCAACGCGTCGAAAGCCTGGAACAGCGCACGGTTCTGGCCCATTTCGGTGGAATAGGCGCTCAATGCAGGCAAACACGCCTCGTAGGCGGCACGCAGTTCAGCGTTGTTACACACTGCGTTGAGGTGGCTGACCGGGCTCCAGGCGGCGCCCAGGCGGTCGTTCAGCTCATCCATCGCCAACACCAGGCCTTCCCAGGTCGGGTTGTGGCCTTGTTGTTTAAGAATTGCTTCAATGCCGGCGCGGTTGTCGGCGAGGATCTGCTCGATGGCCGGCTGTACGTGCTCAGGACGGATCGCCGAGAACGGCGGCAGGTCGTAGGGCTGCAATAGAGGGTTGTTCTCGCTCACGTTTGGCACCTTGGCTGGAAGAAACATTGGGCCATCTTAATTACAATCGACGCTCTGCGCAGCACTCTGCCCCGCTATTACTGCTAAAGAAGGAAGCTATTTGTGTCCATCCGTCCGTTCCAGCAGCACACACCTTCATTGGGCGAGCGCGCCTTCGTCGACCGTTCGGCCGTGGTCATCGGCGATGTCGAGATCGGTGCCGACAGCTCCGTCTGGCCGTTGACCGTGATCCGTGGCGACATGCACCGCATCCGCATCGGGGCGCGCACCAGCGTGCAGGACGGCTGCGTGTTGCACATCACCCACGCCGGGCCGTTCAACCCCCAGGGCTTCCCCTTGCTGATGGGTGACGATGTGACCATCGCGCACAAAGTCATGCTGCATGGCTGTACCGTGGGCAGCCGCGTTTTGATCGGCATGGGCAGCATCGTGATGGACGGCGCCGTGATTGAAGACAACGTGATTGTCGGCGCGGGCAGCCTGGTACCACCGGGCAAGCGTCTGGCCAGTGGCTTTCTGTATGTCGGCAGCCCGGTCAGGCAGGTGCGCGAACTGACCGAAAAAGAGCAAGCCTTCTTCACCTACAGCGCGGGTAACTACGTAAAACTCAAAGACCAGCACTTGGCCGAAGGCTACCACCTGCCGCTTTAAGCCCACTTTTTAGGAGCCTTGCATGCATTACCCAAACGTATTGTTCGACCTCGACGGCACCCTGACTGACCCGCGCGAAGGCATCACCCGCTCGATCCAGTATGGCCTGAGCAAAATGGGGATCGACGAACCTGACCTGACCCAACTCGAACACTTCATCGGCCCGCCATTGCTGCAACAGTTCATGGCCACCTATGGTTTTAACGAGGCACAAGCGTGGGAAGCGATGGGGTTCTACCGCGAGCGTTTCGCGGTGACCGGGCTGTATGAAAACGAAGTGTTCGAGGGCGTCACGCCGTTGCTGCAAGAGCTGGTGGCGCAGGGTCGGCAGCTCTTTATCGCCACCTCGAAGCCGCACGTCTATGCCCGTGAAATCGCCCGTCACTTTGGCTTCGCACAGCACTTCAAGGTGATTTACGGCAGCGAACTGGACGGCACCCGCACCAACAAGGTCGAGCTGATTGCTCATCTGATGCACGAACAGGGGCTGGACCCGGCGCAAACCTTGATGATCGGCGACCGCAAACACGACCTGATCGGGGCGCGGGACAACGGCCTGGATGCCGCCGCAGTGGGCTATGGTTTTGGCAGCTTTGAAGAGCTGAACGCGTTCGCCCCCAAATACCACTTCGACACGCTGGCGCAGTTGCACCAAGCCTTCAAGTGACACAACACCCCGCAGGCTGCGATCTTTTGATCGTTAAAGATCACAGCCTGCGAGACAGGTGTATCAGCACGCCATAAACGCCAGCGGCAAATTCCGGATCTGCTCACGCACCGGCGGCTGATAAGGCCCTTCGCAGGTCAATTGATGCAGCAGCTCTTAGCGCACGCACCGCGCGTACCGCCAGCACAACCCCTGCGAAAACAAGCCCGCCCATTGCGGGCGGGCTTGTTTCAATCAGCGCACCAGATGCAGGAACTGCATGTGGCGTTCGTACTGGTCGAGGATGTCGTTGATGATTTGCTCTTTGGTGTAGCCGGTCAGGTCGTAGTCCTGGCTGCCTTCACTCAAGTGCACTTCAGCGCGGTAGTAACGGCGGTTACGCAGTTGCTCTTTTTTGCCAAACCCGCCACGGGCGAAGGACGGCGTGAAATAGCCACGCATCTGCACCTGATAGATGAACGGGTGCTCTTCACCGTGACCGATCTCCAGGCTCACGTTGTCATTGGCCGGGTCCGGCTGGGTGACAACGTTCAGGCCTTTTTCACGGAACACCGCGCTCACTTCTTCAATCGCCGGGCGCACCGTGGAGTCCATAAAGCGGTACACCTCGTCACGCGACGGGAAGTGCACGGCTTGGCTGAGGCGTTGTCGCCAACCGCCACGCCCACGGCGCGAGGCCGAGACCGGTGCCAAGGAATGCATCTGCGCAATTTGCTTCTGCGATTCCAGATAGAACGCTTTGTGCAGGCCCCACATCATCAGCAACAAAATCAGCGAGAACGGCAACGATGTCAGCACCACCGCCGACTTGAGCGCATCAATGCTGCCCGAAAATAACAGCGCACTGGTGATCAGCGCCGTCATTGCACCCCAGAACACCCGCAGCCATTTCGGACCGTCTTCGTCAGCGTTATTACCTCGCGCCGAGAGGGTAGACAGCACCACGGTGCCGGAGTCGGCCGAGGTGACGAAGAACACAAAACTGATGAACACCGTCACGGCGATCACGGTTTTGCTCCACGGGTAAGTTTCCAACAGCAGGTACAAGGTGCGCGACGGGTCGTCGATGGCCGACTGACCGAGGGCTACCATGCCGTGGTTGAGCACTTGGTCGATGGCGCTGTTACCGAAAATCGACATCCACGCCAGGGTAAAGCCCAGCGGGATCAGCAGCACGCCGAACACGAACTCACGGATGGTGCGGCCCCGGGAAATACGCGCAATGAACAAACCTACAAACGGCGACCATGCGATCCACCAGGCCCAGTAAAACACGGTCCAGCCACCCAGCCAGTCGCTCGGTTTGTCGTAGGCGTACACATCGAAACTCTTGGTCGGCAATGCGCCCAGGTAGTCACCGATGTTTTGCACCAGGGTGTTGAGCAAATGTTGGGTCGGCCCTGCGAACAACACAAACAGCAGCAGCGCACAGGCCAGCAGCATGTTGATGTCCGACATCACCCGCACGCCTTTGTCGACCCCGGCGATGGCCACCAGAATGGCCGCGCCCATCATCAACGTGATCAGACCCACCTGCACCCATTGGGTATGCGGCATGCCGAACAGATAGTCGAGGCCGGAGTTGAGGTGCAACACCCCAAAGCCCATGTCGGCACCCAGACCGAACACGGTCGCGATGATGCCGAAGCCGTCTACCGCGTAGCCGATAGGGCCGTTGATTCGTTTACCGATCAGCGGGTACAGCGCCGAACGCAGCGCCAGCGGCAGGTTGTGGCGATACGCGAAGTACGCCAGCGCCATGCCGACAAACGCAAACACGCCCCAGCCATGCAAACCCCAGTGCAAGAACAGCAACTGCATGCCCTGGCGCGCGGCCTCGGCATTACCGGCCGGGCCTTGAGGCGGATTGAGCATGTGGGTCAGCGGTTCGGACACACAAAAGAAAAACAGCGTGATGCTGATCCCAGCGGCGAACAGCATCCCCGCCCAGGACAGGTAACTGAACTCAGGTTCGTCGTGGTCGGCACCGAGCTTGATCTTGCCGTAGCCGGACAAGGCGGTGACGACCACGAAGATCAGATACAGGGTCATCGCTAGCATGTAATACCAGCCGACCGTATTGGCCGCCCAGTTTTGCGCAGCCAGCAGCCATTTACCGGCCTCCGCGGGCATGCAAATCACTACCACGCCAAAGATCAGAATAAAGATCGCTGCGAAGTAAAACACGGGCGGGTTCATGCGGATCGAGGACGTCTCAGACGTCATGGGTACACTCATTGGATGTGCACCTTATAGAGGTAAAACGCGGGCAAAAAGAGCGGATTCGGCAAAGGTTAGCCTCCTGTTATGAGCGGGCAGCGGACCACCGTTTTAAGTTGAACGAGTATTCAAGTTAAACATGGATGGCCTTTTAGAACTAATCGCTGCCCACGGCTTCACGTCTAATACGTTAGCTCATGGCATGGTATGACACATGGCCATGATCAACGTTCAGCCGTTGCTACAAGGGGCTATCAGCGCCATGAGGGCGCTGGGAGAAGCGGCTGGATTTCAGCGTTGAAAAAAAATTCAAAAAAAATCCTCACACCAAGAAACTGATCGAAAAACAGTCAATTTCGAAGCGTTTAATCAGGAATAGGTGCCGGTAGAAATCCGACGATCAACGCCACTATTTGAGGATGTAGACTCGTCTCGGTACCGACACCCACACAAGACCGATAACAAGCGCATAAAGCACAACGCCCACCACACTGAAAAATGTATCGAGCACATACCCAGCGATTATTAAAATACCCAGCAACGAAGCCAGCACCAGCCAGCTATTAAACATGATAAATACCGCTATTTTTAAACGGTAGGAGGACGTGGACAGCTGAGTGGAAATCAGCACTCCCACACCTGCCATCAACACCGCAAGAAGCCCGACGCCTAGCATTATTGCAACGTAAATTACTGGCGCAGGAACACCCGTCGTCTCTAACACATTCGAAGGATTCTCGGATATATCACCGCTGGCCAAGTGCAAACTAAAGCAGGCCAATATAAAAAAAACAATAGACGCCAACAAAAACTTGGAACGACTCATCGAACACCTCGATTTTTTTCAACGAGTTGCAGTCTGGCCTTTTGGTTGATTTACGACATGCTGCCTATTCAAATATTAGACTGACACCGCTCCACCCTTTCGCTAAAAATAAACGCCTTAAGCAAGGCATAACCGCTGAAACTATCCTCTCCAGCGTCACAGATATTAATCATTGACCCACCCTGTTTATGGGGATCTCGCCTGGCACTTCTATCGTGTCGTCATATCGCATTACCTTGCCAAGAATAGAAGCAAGCGTTTCGCCCACCCCATTACGAGGGTTCGACGGATTCGCATCATCTCTATCGTTGAGTGCGCAAATCTCTCCATTGAATAACCAACCAGCGCTGGATTTTTTGTTTACCTGTTGGCACACAGTTGATCAGCAGCAGCTCAAGCCTTTAATTCGACTTTTGAATAAACGCTCCAACCGTTGCGTTTCACAAACCCTTCAAAAATAGCAATACAGTCAAATTTTGAAGAGTTTTGAATTCTAGACTCCAGCGACATAGCAACCGGATCTGACCTGCCTGGGGGAAACTTTGCCCACAATTTAGACGTGGGCCGACGGTGAATAGTGGCCTCCAGAATTACATTCAGGGTAAGCCGTAACATCGATAGCAGGCAATGTTGTGCTCATTTAATAACCGTATATATTTACCTAAGATTATTAAATCTAGACTCAACGACGAAATACAACCATAAGGAAGGAGCCCAACTTTTTGTCAGACGCATCCCGATTTAAATAATCTACTCAAACTTATGCGCCACAGGGCCTGCGTTCGCGTTCAAAAAACAGACAAATCCAGCGGCCGAATCGCCCCCATCCAGATCGCATGTTCCGTGTGATCCAGCAGGTCATTTCCAGTATCGGGGTGCAGAAAAACCACTAATCCACGCCGATTAAGCGCCAGCCACGGTAAGACCACGCCGATCAGTTCAGGGCCAAACGCAAGTTGGCAGCTCCAGTCCGGGTGCGGGCCAACCGGGCGTTGGTGGACCCGGCCCATCTGCACGTTAAATAGCTGGGTCGCTTCTTCGGCCAGGGCGCGTGCCTGATCGAGGGTCGAGGCATCGAAATATAGGTGAGCGTGGTAACCCTTGATGCGCTGCATAAAAACCTCCAACCGCCGTAACCGCAGGCTGCGTCCGGCGCCATAGCCGTCGTAATAAGCAAACGCCGCCTGCGCTGGCGGCTACCGGTTTAGTTGGCCAACAATTTGCGCAAGTGCGCCAACGCAGGTGCGGTGTCCGGGCGTACGCCACGCCACAGGTAAAAGGCCTCTGCCGCCTGCTCTGCCAACATGCCCAGCCCGTCCATGACCGTGCCCGCGCCGTGCGCGCCGGCCCACACACAGAAAGGTGTTGGTTCTTTGCCATACATCATGTCGTAGCACAGGGTTTTGCCTGGCTCGATCAAGCTGCTGGCAATGGGCGGCAACTCCCCTGCCAGGCTGGCCGAAGTGGCATTGATGATCACGTCCACCGACTCAGCCAACCAGTCATAACCACTGGCCGAGACCGGTCCCAGGTCGCTGAACAGCTCGGCCAGCACTTCCGCTTTTTCGACGGTACGGTTGGCAATAATGAGCGAGGCCGGTTGTTCAGCCAGCAATGGCTCCAGCGCACCCCGCACCGCGCCACCCGCGCCCAATATCAGAATGCGTTTGCCTTTGAGGCTAAAGCCCGCGTTGACCGTCAGGTCGCGCACCAAGCCTGCGCCGTCGGTGTTGTCGCCCAACACGTTGCCATCGGCCAGCTTGCTCAAGGTATTCACCGCACCGGCCCGCTGCGCGCGCGCGGTCAGTTGCGTGGCCAGGCGGTAGGCCTCTTCCTTGAATGGCACCGTGATATTGGCGCCACGCCCATCTTTGAAAAACGCGGTGGCGCAGCCTGTGAAATCATCCAGCGGTGCGAGCAGGGTGTCGTACTGCATGGCCTGACCGGTTTGCTCGGCAAATAAGCGGTGCAGCACCGGCGATTTGCTATGGGCGATCGGGTTACCAAAAACGACGTAACGGTCCATCAGGCAAGCTCCTCGGGCAATGTCAGGCGTTGGCCAACCAGTCGCGGTCTTGCAAAAAGTAATCGGTCAGACGCGCTTCGGGGCTGCCCGGCTCGGCCTTCCAGTCGTAACCCCAGCGCACTTGAGGTGGCAACGACATCAGGATCGATTCGGTACGGCCACCGGACTGCAAGCCAAACAAGGTGCCACGGTCGTAGACCAGGTTGAACTCCACGTAGCGGCCGCGGCGGAACTCCTGGAATTCGCGCTGCTGGGCGGTGTATTCGTCGTTTTTGCGGCGCTGAATGATCGGCAGGTAGGCATCGATGTAGGCATCGCCAATGGCACGAATGAAAGCGAAGCAGGTGTCGAAATCCCACTCGTTCAAGTCATCAAAGAACAGGCCGCCGATGCCGCGCGGCTCGTTGCGGTGCTTGATGTGAAAGTAGGTGTCGCACCAGGCTTTGTAGCGCGGGTAGACATCGGCACCGAACGGCGCGCAAGCCTGCTCGGCAATGCGGTGCCAGTGCACGCAGTCTTCTTCAACGGCGTAGTAGGGCGTCAGATCGAAGCCACCGCCAAACCACCAGACCGGCTCTTCGCCTTCTTTTTCAGCGATGAAAAAACGCACGTTGGCGTGGGACGTTGGCACATGCGGGTTGTGCGGATGGATCACCAACGACACGCCCAGCGCTTCGAAACCACGGCCTGCCAGCTCAGGGCGGTGAGCGCTGGCCGAGGGTGGCAAGCCGCTGCCAAAGACGTGGGAAAAGTTGACGCCGCCTTTTTCGATCACATGGCCGTTTTCAATCACACGGGTCCGACCGCCACCGCCTGCCGGACGCTGCCAAGCGTCTTCCACGAAGCGGGTGCCGCCGTCTTCGGTTTGCAGCGCGTTGCAAATGCGGTCTTGAAGGTCGAGCAAGTAGGCTTTTACAGCCTCGGTGCGGGTAGTCATGACATCACCTTGAATAGGTCAAAGCTACGCGGCACTTCGTCAGAGCGGGGCCGGCGGCAAAGGGCGGCTAGCATAACACCGCCCCCGGCCTCATCGCAGTTGACGAAGATCACGCTTAAGCGTTGGATGTAGCCTTCGTGAAATCAGCGAGGACAGTGCAGATGGCTAAACGTATTCAGTTTCGGGCCCACGGCGGCCCAGAAGTGCTTGAGTTTGTTGACTACTCACCCGCCGCGCCGGGCCCGCAACAGGTGCGGGTGCGCAACCAGGCCATCGGTCTCAATTTCATCGATACCTATTACCGTGGCGGCCTCTACCCGCTGCCTGAACTGCCGTCCGGGCTGGGCAACGAGGGCGCAGGCGTTGTCGACGCGGTCGGCAGCGACGTGCACAACGTCAAAGTAGGCGACCGCGTGGCCTATGGCACCGGCCCACTGGGGGCGTACAGCGAATTGCACGTGCTGCCCGCCGCAAATGTGGTGAAGCTACCCGACGATATTTCGTTTGAGCAAGCAGCAGCCGTAATGCTCAAGGGCCTGACGGTGCAGTACCTGCTGCGTCAGACCTATGAACTTAAAGGTGGCGAAACCATTCTGTTCCACGCGGCTGCCGGGGGCGTCGGTTCGATTGCCTGCCAATGGGCCAAGGCGCTGGGTGTGAAGTTGATCGGGACCGTCAGCTCGCCAGAAAAAGCCGCACTGGCCAAAAAGCTTGGCGCGTGGGAAACCATCGATTACAGCCATGAAGATGTCGCTCAACGCGTGCTGGAACTGACCGACGGCAAGAAATGCCCCGTGGTGTATGACGGCGTGGGCAAAGACACTTGGCTCACATCATTGGACTGCTTGTCGCTGCGTGGGCTGATGGTCAGCTTTGGCAATGCCTCCGGTGCAGTGACGGGTGTGAACTTGGGGATCTTGGCGCAGAAAGGCTCGTTGTACGTCACGCGCCCGACACTGGCGTCCTACGCCAACAGCCCACAAAACCTGCAAACGATGGCGGACGAGCTGTTCAACATGATCCGCAATGGCCACATCACCGTGAACATCAGCCAGCGCTTTGCCTTGAAAGACGCAGCTAAGGCGCAGGCCGAACTGTCAGCCCGTCGCACCACCGGGTCGACCATCTTGGTGCCCTGATGTACCAAACCACGTAGGAGCGAGCTTACTCGCTCCTACGTTTGTGTAAGGATTTACGCCGGGCGAACCACTTTGCCCGTCGCCAAATCACGAATCACGCTCGGGTTTTTACGCCCGCCCAGGTTGCCACCCAAAACGTGGTCGATTTGCCCACGGAAATACTGCTCCACCTTGAGTCGCGTACGTGCCGCCGGCAGCCCGGCCGGGTTGGCAGACGTCGACACAATCGGCCCTACCAGCGAGCACAGCTCCCGCACCAGCGGGTGATCGCTCACACGCAAGGCCACCGAATCGTGCATGCCGGTGATCCACTCGGGCAACAACCCTTGGTGCGGCACCAACCAGGTGTTGGGCCCCGGCCAAGTGCTGGCCATGCGGTCGAGCCAGTCCTGCGGGAAGTCTTCAAACAAAAAGTCGAATTGGTGAATGTTGTCGGCCACCAAAATCAGGCCTTTTTCCACCGGCCGCGATTTGATTGCCAGCAACCGCTCGACGGCCTCTTCATCCCATGGGTCGCAACCCAATCCCCAAACAGCTTCGGTGGGGTAGGCAATTACCGCGCCCGCGCGAATGGCTGTTGCGGCTTGCTGTACGCGCCAGGTGCTGATCATTGAATGTCTCCAGATGTGTGCTGTGCGCAAGTGTACTTAGCTGGCGCGAGCAAACCAACGCCCGGCCTCCAGCACCACATGGCCCTCCAGTTCCAGCTCGGTCAGGGCGGCCAGCAGCGCGGGTAATTCCCAGCCACTGGCACTGGCCAGTCCTTCGCTGGTGTAAGGCGATGCCTGCAACAATTGCACGAGCGGATGACAGCTTGGCGTAAACATTCCACCTGTCGATAAGGGCATGGAGCGCCAGCCGTGTAACCCTTCCAGAATGTGTTCGACTGTTTCCACCAGCGTAGCCCCATCGCGGATCAATTGATGGCAACCCCGCGCACCGGGGTGGTGGATCGAGCCGGGTATGGCGTACACCTCACGCCCTTGTTCGGCCGCCAGCCTGGCCGTGATCAGCGAGCCGCTGGCCACACTGGCTTCCACCACCAGCACGCCGAGCGATAAACCGCTGATGATGCGGTTGCGCCGCGGGAAATTGCCCGGTAGCGGTCCGGCGTCCAGCGGGAACTCAGAAACCACTGCACTGCCGCTGGCAATCATTGCGTCGGCCAGCGCGTGATGGCGCTGTGGATAAAGTTTTTGCAACCCGGTGCCCAACACGCCAATTGTTTGCCCGCCGACGTCCAGTGCAGCCTGATGCGCCGCGCCATCTATGCCCAACGCCAAGCCACTGGTGATCACAAAACCGGCACCCGCCAATGCGCGAGAAAAGGCCGTGGCGGTGTCCAGAGCGGGCCGTGAAGCGCGTCGGCTACCGACCATCGCCAACTGCGGTTTTTCCAGAATAGACGGCTCGCCCGCCACGAATAACAGCGGCGGCGCATCGTTGAGTTCAGACAATAACGCCGGGTAATCGCACTGATCATGCAGCAGCACATGGTGCTTGCAGCCCTCAAGCCAGCGCAATGCAGCGCTTGCACCGTCGCGAACTACGGCGCTGCGCCGAGCCTCGGCGCACACCGCTGGCAGCCCCAAAGCACGCCACGCACTGGCCGGTGCGCTGAGCGCCGAACTGGCCGAACCAAAGGCACTGAAAAGCGTGGAGTAACGCCGAGGGCCAAGCTCGGGCAAGCCATGCAAGCGCAGTCGGGCTTCGAGCTCAGCAGGGGAAATACGGGAACAATCAGACAGCGACATAGGATCATCCTTGATCGGTTTCAGCAGCATTACGCAATGAACAAGCTGTGGATAACTCTGTTAACAAGTTGTTGGGCAATCGCCGCAATCGCGACGGTTGAGCCTGCTCATTCACTTGAAAAACAGCGGGCACACCCCACCTTAGTTGAACGATTCAGCCAGGCAGGGAAGGGGCCAATGGCCACTTGGCAGAATCGCCAGGAAGTGGGCAATAAAACTCAGGCCCTGTAAGCATCCGACTCACATCTAACGCAGGCGGGGCCTGAGTTTCCAAGCCCAAAAGCGGGGGACAGAACGCCGCCACACATGTCATATCTGCTGACACAGTAGGTGCCACGGGGTGGTTTCAAAGTGCTGCAAGCAGCGGCCAGCACGGCGCGCGCGCCATGCAGCCCGGCAGCTAGTCGTTTCATCCGCGGATGAATCCCTTTATTATGTTTCTTCGCGTAAAACGCCTGAACCCGAGCGGGTTCTCTCTGGAAGAGACGTTTTGCACAGGTTGCCCGAGTCCTCAGGACCACCTGACAACCGTTATCAATCTTTCATACAGTGCAGCAATTACGCCTATGGCCATCCTAAATATCCTCGAATTCCCAGACTCGCGACTGCGCACCATCGCCAAGCCCGTGGAGGTTGTGGACGACGAAGTGCGTCAGTTGATCGATGACATGTTTGAAACCATGTACGAAGCACCGGGCATTGGCCTGGCCGCCAGCCAGGTCAATGTGCACAAGCGCATCGTGGTCATGGACCTGAGCGAAGATCGCAGCGCGCCAATGGTGTTCATCAACCCGCAATTCGAAACCCTGACCGACGAGATGGACCAGTATCAAGAAGGTTGCCTGTCGGTACCGGGATTCTATGAAAACGTTGATCGCCCGCAGCGCGTCAAAATCAATGCGCTGGACCGCGACGGCAAACCGTTCGAAATGATCGCTGAAGGCCTGCTGGCCGTGTGTATCCAGCACGAATGCGATCACCTCAACGGCAAGCTGTTTGTCGATTACCTGTCTAATCTCAAGCGTGACCGGATCAAGAAGAAGCTGGAAAAGCTGCACCGCCAGAACACTTGATCGACCTTTAACGGGCACACGCGGCCTGACCCCGGGTTTCCAGGCCTCGTTGCAGGCGCTGGCTGCGAGCTTTTAAATGCTTACGTTCGCAGCCTTCGGGGTTATTCGCCAGTCATCCAGGTGTGTATTTGCCGCCTCCCCCCCATTCCAAGTGAGAACCCCATGACTGAGCCACTGCGCATCGTCTTTGCTGGCACCCCAGAATTTGCCGCTGAACACCTCAAGGCGCTGCTAAACACGCCTTACGAGATCGTCGCGGTTTACACCCAGCCGGACCGTCCGGCCGGGCGCGGGCAAAAGCTGATGCCAAGCCCGGTCAAACAACTCGCGCTGGAACACAACATTCCCGTGATGCAGCCGCCGACTCTGCGAGCACCTGACGCGCAAGCCGAACTGGCCGCGCTCAAACCGGACTTGATGGTGGTCGTGGCCTACGGATTGATCCTGCCGCAAGTGGTACTGGATATTCCGCGCCTGGGCTGCATCAACAGCCACGCTTCCTTGCTGCCACGCTGGCGGGGCGCGGCACCGATCCAGCGCGCCATCGAAGCGGGCGACGGTGAAAGCGGCGTGACCGTGATGCGCATGGAAGCCGGGCTCGACACCGGGCCAATGCTGCTCAAGGTAAAAACCCCAATCACCTCTGAAGACACCGGCGGCAGCCTGCACGACCGTCTGGCCGAGCTAGGCCCGCCTGCGGTGATTGAAGCCATCGCCGGGCTGGCGGCCGGTACGTTGCAGGGCGAAGTACAAGACGACAGCCTCGCGACTTACGCCCACAAGCTGAACAAGGACGAAGCCCGTATCGACTGGACCCGCCCGGCCAGCGAACTGGAGCGTCAGATTCGTGCGTTCAACCCGTGGCCCATTTGCCACACCACGTTGAAGGGCGAAGCCATGAAAGTGCTCGCGGCCAGCCTGTTGCCTTTCGACGCTGTCGGTAAGCCTGGCGAAATCCTTGAAGCCAGAAAAACAGGCCTGATCGTTGGTTGCGGCGATGGCGCACTCGCGCTGACCCGCCTGCAATTACCCGGTGGCAAGGCGCTGAACTTCAGCGACTTTTTCAACAGCCGTCGTGAGAAATTCGCCATCAGCACCCTCCTCGGCGCAACGGAAACCGCTCAATGAACCCGCGTCTGGCCGCCGCCAAGGCACTGACCGCCGTGCTCAACGGCAAAGCCTCGCTTAACAGCTCACTGCCGTTGCAACTGGACAAGGTCGAGGCCCGCGACCGCGGCCTGACCCAGGACCTCGCCTTCGGTACGGCACGCTGGCAACCGCGCTTGTCCGCGCTGGCCAACAAATTGCTGCAAAAACCGTTCAAGGCCGCCGATGCGGACGTTGAGGCGCTGCTGCTGGTCGGTTTGTACCAACTGCTCTACACCCGTATTCCTGCCCACGCCGCCATCGGCGAAACCGTAGGCTGCGCCGACAAACTGAAAAAACCGTGGGCCAAAGCGCTGCTCAACGCCGTGTTGCGCAATGCGCAGCGGGAAAGCGAAGCCTTGCTGGCCGAGCTGGAGCACGACCCGGTAGTGCGCACGGCGCACCCGCGCTGGCTGCAAAAATCGCTGAAAGCCTTCTGGCCTGAGCAGTGGGAAGCCATCTGCGCGGCCAACAACGCCCATCCGCCGATGATTCTGCGGGTCAATCGCCGTCATCACAGCCGCGATGCGTACCTGCAATTGCTGATCGAAGCCGGCATTGAAGCGCAACCGTGCACCTTCAGCCAGGACGGCATCGTGCTGGCCGAAGCCTGCGACGTGCGCAACCTGCCCGGCTTTGCCGAAGGCTGGATCAGCGTGCAGGACGAAGCCGCGCAATTGGCGGCCGACCTGCTCGACCTGGCACCCGGCCAACGCGTGCTCGACGCCTGCTGCGCGCCGGGCGGTAAAACCTGCCACATCCTTGAAGTCGAACCCAAACTGGCTGGCGTGGTGGCAGTAGACCTGGAAGCCAAGCGCCTGGTGCGTGTGCGCGAAAATCTGGAGCGTCTGGGCCTGAGTGCAGAATTGATCGCAGCCGACGGCCGCGATACCGCTATCTGGTGGGACGGAAAGCCGTTCCAGCGCATCTTGCTCGACGCGCCTTGCTCGGCGACAGGCGTTATCCGACGCCATCCAGACATAAAACTGACACGCCAACCTGACGACATCGCCGCTTTGGCGACCCTGCAAGGCGAGTTGCTCGACGCAATGTGGCCGACGCTGGACGTCGGTGGCATCCTGCTCTACGCCACGTGCTCGACGTTGCCGACCGAAAACACCGAAGTGATTGAAGCTTTCCTGGCCCGTACACCGGGTGCGCGTGAGCTGGACATCGCCGGGCAGTTCGGCCTCAAGCAGCCGCACGGGCGCCAGTTGCTGGCCCAGCAAGGCGGGCATGATGGCTTCTAT
This sequence comes from Pseudomonas weihenstephanensis, assembly GCF_016812185.1. Taxonomy (NCBI): domain Bacteria; kingdom Pseudomonadati; phylum Pseudomonadota; class Gammaproteobacteria; order Pseudomonadales; family Pseudomonadaceae; genus Pseudomonas; species Pseudomonas weihenstephanensis. The sequence continues at coordinate 572,153 of NZ_JAAEBV010000002.1, forward strand.
TACGCCAAGTTGATCAAGATCGCAGCCGCGCGCGGCTAATCGAGAACAGGAAATGACGGCATGAAAATCATCATCCTCGGCGCGGGTCAGGTCGGCGGCACATTGGCAGAGCATCTGGCCAGCGAAGCCAACGACATCACCGTGGTCGATACCGACGGCGAACGCCTGCGTGACCTCGGCGACCGTCTCGACATTCGTACCATTCAGGGCCGCGCCTCGTTGCCCAATGTGCTGCGTCAGGCCGGTGCCGACGATGCCGACATGCTGGTGGCGGTGACCAACAGCGACGAGACCAACATGGTTGCCTGCCAAGTGGCGTACTCGCTGTTTCACACCCCGACCAAAATTGCCCGGGTGCGTGAATCGGCCTACTTAAGCCGGGGCAACGAGCTGTTCGACAACGACGCAATTCCGGTCGACGTGTTGATCAGCCCCGAGCAAGTGGTGACCAACTACATCAAGCGCCTGATCGAACACCCCGGTGCCTTGCAGGTGATCGACTTCGCCGAAGGCAAAGCGCAGTTGGTGGCGGTCAAGGCGTACTACGGCGGCCCGTTGATTGGTCAGCAACTGCGCCAGTTGCGCGAACACATGCCGAATGTGGACACGCGTGTTGCTGCGATTTTCCGACGTGATCGCCCGATTACCCCACGGGGCGACACGGTGATCGAGGCCGATGACGAAGTCTTTTTCATCGCCGCACGCGCCAACATTCGCGCCGTGATGAGTGAAATGCGCCGGTTGGATGAAAGCTACAAACGCATCGTGATCGCTGGTGGCGGGCAAATCGGCGAGCGGCTGGCCGAAGCCATTGAAAGCCGTTATCAGGTCAAGATCATCGAGATGAGCGCCGCCCGCTGCCGCTACCTGTCGGACACCCTCGACAGTACCGTGGTGCTGCAAGGCAGCGCGTCGGACCGCGATTTGATGCTGGAAGAAAACATCGCCGACGCCGACCTGTTTCTGGCCCTGACCAACGACGACGAAGCCAACATCATGTCCTCGCTGCTGGCCAAGCGTCTGGGGGCCAAGAAGGTGATGACCATCATCAACAACCCGGCCTACGTTGACTTGATTCAAGGCGGCGAGATCGACATCGCCATCAGCCCGCAGTTGGCCACCATCGGCACCTTGCTGGCGCACGTGCGACGCGGCGATATCGTCAGCGTGCACTCATTGCGTCGGGGTGCGGCCGAAGCCATTGAGGCGATTGCCCACGGCGACTCAAAGTCGAGCAAGGTGATTGGCCGCCGTATCGGCGAGATTCACCTGCCACCGGGCACCACCATTGGCGCGATCATTCGTGACGAAGAAGTGCTGATTGCCCACGACGCCACCGTCATCAATGCGGGCGACCATGTGATTTTGTTCCTGGTGGATAAAAAGCATATTCGCGACGTTGAGAAGCTGTTCCATGTAGGACTGAGCTTTTTCTAAGGAGCCGGACGGATGCTGGAATCACTGGAAAAAATGCTGGCCAAGGGTGTGGATAACTCACTGCTGCGCTTTGGCTTGGGCAAGGGGTATCTCGACCTCGGGGATAACCTCAAGGCGGCAGAGCATCTGCAACGCTGCGTAGGTTTTGACCCCAAGTACTCGGCGGCCTGGAAGTTATTGGGCAAGGCGTATTTGGCGGCCGGGGATCGAGCGGCGGCGCGCACCGCATGGGAGCAGGGCACTGCGGCCGCGCAGGCCCATGGCGACAAACAGGCCGAAAAAGAAATGAGCGTGTTTTTGAAGAAGCTGGATAAACAGCAGCCCTGACACGGTCCGGTGGGCGTTAACGCAGGCTGCGATGTTCTGATCTGGAAAGATCGCAGCCTGCACGGTTATCAGTACCAGCGCGCCTCGCCTGGCGGACGCTTTTTGAAGCGCTTCATGCTCCACATGTACTGGCTGGGGTAAGCGCGCACATATTTTTCGACCACCTTGCTCATGGCCGCGCACGAAGTGGCCGTGTCGGTGCTGTACATTTCTTCAGGCGCGGCTTGCAGAATCACCTTGAAGCCCGAGCCATCCGGCAGGCGCAGCGCGTGCAGGAACACCCCGACCGCTTTACCGCCCGCCAGCATGTTCGGTACAAATTTGCTGGTCAGGGCCATGGTGCCCAGGAACGGTACAAAAATACCCGCCGACTCTGCTGGCTCCGGGTCTGCCGGAATACCCACCTGACCACCTTTGCGCACCTCTTTGATGACACTCAGGATGCCTTCTTTGGTCGATGCCGCGACGCGGTTGCCCAACTGAACACGCTGCTTTTGCAGCAACTCGTCTACCGCTTTGAGTTTTGGCGGGCGATAGAAAATGATCGGCTTGCACTGGCTGCAATAGAAATGGTTGAGCACTTCCCAGTTGCCCAAGTGGCTGGTGATGCCAACCACGCCCTTGCCTGACGCCAAAGCATCCTTGAGCACGTCCAGGCCTTCAACCTCACGCACCAGATCGATCGAGCGTTGAGCCGGCCAGATCCAGGCGCAGGCGCTTTCGGTCAGGCTTTTGCCGATGTCTTTGAGGCTTTGGCCGACCAGTTGCTCACGGGCAACCGGGTCCATTTCAGGGAAGCATTTGGCCAGATTGATGCGCACCACATCGCGTGAGCGATTCGGCAGTTTCCACATCAGCCAGCCAATGGCCGAGCCCACGCGTTGCACCGCGCCCCACGGGAGCATGGCAAATAACCGCAAAGCCCCGACCAGCAGGGCGCCTTTAAACTTTTCCACAGGGTTTTCCCATTCAAAACAAACGGCTTTGTAGTCGCAGGCGAAGTACGAGGTGGCGATCAGTTGCCCAACAACCTCGCTATTGAAGGCCCTTATAGCCTTATCGCAGCCTTCGCCAGCGACTACAGTCAATGCAATTGGCCCGTATTCTAACCGCCGTTGACCAGCTGCGCGTAGCGGTCACAGGTGGTGGCGTGGTCCATGACCATGCCGCTTGCCTGCATGAACGCGTAACAAATAGTCGGGCCAACGAAGGTAAATCCGGCTTTTTTAAGGCCCTTGCTCATGGCTTCAGCCTGGGGTGTAACCGCCGGGAATTCATGGCGTTCAGTGAAGTGATTGATCTTCGGCTGGCCGCCCACGAACGACCACAAAAACTCCACCGGGTTGTCCAGCGCCAGCCAGGCGTGGGCATTGCGCCTGGCGCCCACCACTTTCAGGCGGTTGCGGATAATCCCCGGATCTTGCAGCAAGACCTCTATCTCGGCGTCCGTCATGGCGGCCAAACGCTGCACATCAAAGCCAAACATGACCTTGCGATAGTGCTCGCGTTTTTTTAAAACCGTGATCCATGACAAACCGGCCTGGAACCCTTCGAGCAATAACAACTCGAACAACCCGTGCGCATCGCGCAACGGCACGCCCCACTCTTGATCATGATAGGCCGCGTACAAAGGGTCATCCGAACACCAGAAACAACGTGCCATACAGGCTCCAAGAGGTAGAGGCGCGACCGAATCGGGTATACTCCCGCTCTTTAAATCGCAGCCCAAGAAACAGGTGAATTTGTGAGCCAGCCTACGCCAGCAGTGCGTACCTTCCAAGACTTGATCCTCGCCCTCCAGCAATACTGGGCCGAGCAAGGTTGTGTGGTGCTTCAGCCCTACGATATGGAAGTGGGCGCCGGCACATTCCATACCGCTACTTTTTTGCGCTCTCTGGGCCCAGAAACGTGGAACGCCGCTTATGTGCAGCCCAGTCGTCGCCCGACTGACGGCCGCTACGGCGAAAACCCGAACCGTTTGCAGCACTACTACCAGTTCCAGGTGGTATTGAAGCCAAATCCGCCTAATTTCCAGGAGCTGTACCTGGGCTCGCTGAAGCACATCGGCCTCGACCCGCTGGTGCACGACATCCGTTTCGTTGAAGACAACTGGGAGTCGCCAACACTGGGCGCCTGGGGTCTGGGCTGGGAAATCTGGCTTAACGGCATGGAAGTCACCCAGTTCACCTACTTCCAGCAAGTGGGCGGCATCGAGTGCTATCCGGTGACGGGCGAAATCACTTACGGCCTTGAGCGCCTGGCGATGTACCTGCAAGGCGTCGATTCTGTCTACGACTTGGTCTGGACTGACGGCCCGTTCGGCAAAGTGACCTACGGCGACGTGTTCCACCAGAACGAAGTCGAGCAATCGACTTACAACTTCGAACACGCCAACGTCGACAAACTGTTCGAGCTGTTCGATTTCTACGAAAGCGAAGCCAAGCGCCTGATCGAACTCGACCAGCCGCTGCCATTGCCGAGCTACGAAATGGTGCTCAAGGCGTCCCACACCTTCAACCTGCTGGATGCGCGCCGGGCTATTTCGGTAACGGCCCGTCAGCAGTACATCTTGCGTGTGCGTACCCTGGCCCGTGCCGTGGCGCAGGCGTATCTCGAAGCACGCGCCAAGCTGGGCTTCCCGATGGCACCCCCTGATTTGCGTGATGAAGTGTTGGCTAAGTTGGAGGCTGCACAATGAGTGCTCAAGATTTTCTGGTTGAACTGGGCACTGAAGAACTGCCGCCAAAAGCCCTCAATACCCTGGCTGAAGCGTTCCTCGCCGGGATTGAAAAAGGCCTGCAAAGCGCTGGCCTGAACTTCACCGCCAAAAAAGTCTACGCCGCGCCGCGTCGTCTGGCCGTGCTGCTGACCCAGCTCGACACCCAGCAGCCGGATCGCAGCATCAACATCGACGGCCCGCCCCGTCAGGCGGCGTTCGACGCTGAGGGCAACCCGACTCAAGCCGCCCTTGGTTTTGCCAAGAAGTGTGGCGTTGACCTGAGCGAAATCGATCAGAGCGGTCCAAAACTGCGTTTCAGCCAGGTCATTGTCGGCAAGCCGACCGCCAGCCTGCTGCCAACCATCGTTGAAGACTCGCTCAACGATTTGCCAATCCCCAAACGCATGCGCTGGGGCGCCCGTAAAGAAGAGTTCGTACGTCCAACCCAATGGCTGGTCATGCTGCTGGGCGACGACGTGGTCGATTGCACGATTCTTGCGCAAAAAGCCGGTCGTGATTCTCGCGGTCACCGCTTCCATCACCCCGAAAACGTACGCATCAGCGCGCCAGCCAACTACCTCGAAGACTTGCGCAAAGCCTACGTGCTGGCCGACTTTTACGAGCGTCGTGAACTGATTTCCAAGCGCGTGGCCGAACTGGCGACGATGCAGGAAGGGACAGCCATCGTGCCGCCAAGCCTGCTCGACGAAGTCACGTCGCTGGTTGAATGGCCGGTGCCGCTGGTGTGCTCGTTCGAAGAGCGCTTCCTCGATGTACCGCAAGAAGCCCTGATCACCACCATGCAGGACAACCAGAAGTACTTCTGCCTGCTGGACGTGGACGGCAAGTTGCTGCCGCGCTTTATCACCGTGGCCAACATCGAGAGCAAAGACGCGCAGCAAATCATCTCGGGTAACGAGAAAGTGGTGCGCCCGCGTCTGACCGATGCCGAGTTCTTCTTCAAGCAAGACAAGAAGCAGACACTCGAAAGCTTCAACCTGCGCCTGCAAAACGTGGTGTTCCAGGCCCAACTGGGCAGCGTGTTCGACAAAGCTGAGCGCGTGTCCAAACTTGCCGCATTCATTGCCCCGCGCATCGGCGGCGACGCACAGCGCGCAGCCCGTGCAGGCTTGCTGTCCAAGTGCGACCTGGCGACCGAAATGGTCGGCGAGTTCCCGGAGATGCAAGGCATTGCCGGTTACTACTACGCCCTCAACGACGGCGAGCCTGAAGACGTCGCACTGGCGCTGAACGAGCAATACATGCCGCGCGGTGCAGGCGCTGAATTGCCGGGCACCCTGACCGGTGCCGCGGTGGCCATTGCTGACAAACTCGACACGCTGGTCGGTATTTTCGGCATCGGCATGCTGCCCACCGGCAGCAAAGACCCGTACGCACTGCGCCGTGCAGCGCTGGGTATCTTGCGCATCCTGATCGACAAAAAACTCGACCTCGACCTGACTAAAGCCGTGAATTTCGCGGTGACCGCCTTCGGCGCCAAGATCAAGTCGGCCGGGCTGGCGGATCAAGTGCTGGAGTTCATCTTCGACCGCCTGCGAGCGCGTTATGAAGACGAAGGCGTGGACGTGGCCACTTACCTGTCGGTACGTGCGTTGCAGCCAACCTCGGCGCTGGACTTCGATCAGCGCGTGCAAGCCGTTCAAGCCTTCCGTCAATTGCCGGAAGCCGCAGCCCTGGCCGCCGTCAACAAGCGCGTGTCGAACCTGCTGAGCAAGGTAGACGGCAAGGTCTCGACCCACGTCGAAGCCAAGTTCTTCGACAACGCCAGCGAGTTCTCGCTGTACTCGGCCATTCAAAAGGCTGACGAAGCGGTACAACCGATGGCCGCTGCCCGTCAGTACAACGAAGCGCTCACCCGCCTGGCCGCCTTGCGCGAACCGGTGGATGCCTTCTTTGAAGCGGTGATGATCAACGCCGAAGATGCCAACGTGCGGGCTAACCGCTACGCATTGCTGGCGCGTTTGCGCGGTCTGTTCCTCGGCGTAGCCGACATTTCGCTGCTGGGCTAAGGGGCTGCCGTGAAACTGCTGATTCTTGATCGGGACGGCGTGATCAATCACGACTCCGACGCTTACATCAAGTCTGTCGAGGAGTGGTTGCCACTCCCCGGTGCGATCGAGGCCATCGCGCAGTTGAGCAAGGCCGGCTGGACGGTGGCGATTGCCACCAACCAGTCCGGTATTGCGCGCGGCTACTACGACATCGCCACGCTGGACGCCATGCACGCCCGTTTGCGGGCATTGGTGGCGCAGCAGGGTGGCGAGGTCGGCCTGATAGTGTATTGCCCGCACGGCCCTGATGAGGGCTGTGCCTGTCGCAAACCCAAACCGGGCATGTTGCGCACGATTGCCGAGCATTACGGTACTGATTTACGTGAATGTTGGTTTGTGGGTGACAGTTTGGGTGACTTGCAGGCCGCAGAGGCCGTCGGTTCACAGCCTGTTTTGGTGAAAACCGGAAAAGGCGAAAAAACGTTCGAAAAAAATCTACCGGCTACTACCCTGATTTTTGACGATCTGGCGGCAGTTGCCGCACAACTTATCCACACATAAGGCATTTTTGAACACCTGCTGACATCCGTTGCCCAGGCCTGTTCACGAATGCGTTATCCGCAACGGTAAAAGCCTCTATGTCGATCTTGCAGGCCATCAGAACTTTTTTCTTTTACCTGCTGCTGGGCACCAGTTCGCTGCTGTGGTGCTCGCTGAGCTTTTTTGTCGCCCCTTTTCTGCCGTTTCGTGCGCGTTATCGCTTTATCAACGTGTACTGGTGCCGCTGCGCACTGTGGCTGACGCGGGTGTTTTTGAACATTCACGTTGAAGTGAAGGGCGCCGAAAATATTCCGAAGCGTCCGTGCGTGATTCTGGCCAACCACCAAAGTACCTGGGAGACGTTTTTTCTCTCGGCCTACTTTCAGCCGTTGAGCCAGGTGCTCAAGCGCGAACTGCTGTATGTGCCGTTCTTTGGCTGGGCGATGGCCATGCTGCGCCCGATTGCCATCGACCGTGACAACCCGAAAGCGGCGCTCAAGCACATCGCCAAGAAGGGTGACGAGCTGCTCAAGGACAACATTTGGGTGCTGATCTTTCCCGAAGGCACCCGTGTGCCGTTTGGCACGGTGGGCAAGTTTTCGCGCGGGGGCACCGCATTGGCGGTCAACGCTGAGCTGCCGGTCTTGCCGATTGCGCACAACGCAGGCAAATACTGGCCTAAAACCGGCTGGGCGAAAAAGCCTGGCACGATTGAAGTGGTGATTGGCGCGCCGATGTACGCCAACGGCACGGGCCCACGGGCGATTGCCGAGCTCAATGAGCGGGTGCAAGCCTGGAACGAACAGACGCAGCGCGACATGGGATCACTGCCACCGGTTGCAGCGCCAGCGGATGTCGCACTGGGTTAGTGCGAATTGTGGATAACGTGTGCACAAGTTTTGGATTTCTTGCAAAAAACAGTCGTAACCCAATGATTTAAATACTTATTTCTCGGTATGACTTTTTAGCGAAAAACGTGCATAAGTTTTTCTAAGCAGAAAAAAACCGGCTAATTAGCCGGTTTTTTTGTGCCAGTATCCTCTGTAGGCGCGGGCTGAGGGGAGAGCGCAATAGCGCGCAGTCTCAAACCTTATCGATATCCACGTTGCGGGTTTCTTTGAGGCACAGCACTCCCACCACCAGGCTGACACCGGTGATCACCACCGGGTACCACAGCCCGTAAAAGATGTCCCCGGTGTACACCACCAGCGCAAACGACACGGTCGGCAAGAAGCCACCAAACCAGCCATTACCGATGTGATACGGCAGTGACATGGAGGTGTAGCGAATACGGGTAGGGAACAGCTCCACCATCACCGCCGCCAGCGGGCCGTAGGTCATGGTCGCGATCAGGGTCAGCAGCACCATCACCAGCACCACCATCGGTTGGTTTACGGCACTCGGGTCCGCCTTGGCCGGATAGCCTGCGTCGGTGATCGCCGCGCGCATGGCCGCTTCGTCAAAGCCGGTGATTTTTTGCTCACCCACTGACACTTCAACCAGGGTGCCGGGCGCTGCCGCCACCGAGGTGTAGGGCAACCCTTGCTTGACCAAGAAGGTTTTGACTTTATCGCAGGGGCTGTCAAAGCGCGCCTTGCCGACGGGGTCAAACTGGAAGGTGCAGGTGGACGGGTCGGCCATTACCACGATTGGCGATTGGCGACTCGCGGTGTCGATTTGCGGGTTGGCGTAATAGCTCAGTGCTTTGAATAACGGGAAGTACAGCACGGTGGCCAGCAGCAAGCCCAGCATCAGAATCGGTTTACGCCCCACACGGTCTGACAGCCAGCCAAAGAAGATAAAGAACGGTGCACCCATCACCACGCTGATAATCAAGAGGGTATTGGCCTGCGCCGGGTCCATCTTGAGCATCTGCGTCAGGAAGAACAGCACGTAGAATTGCGCGGTGTAGAAGGTCACCGCTTGCCCCGCGTTGATGCCAAACAGCGCGATCAGCACGATCTTGAGGTTTTCCCATTTGCCGAACGACTCGCGGATCGGCGATTTGCTGCCTTTGCCTTCGGCCTTCATTTTCACGAAGGCGGGCGACTCGTGCATGCTCAAGCGGATCCAGGTCGAGATGCCCAGCAGCACGATGGAGAGCAGGAACGGCAGGCGCCAGCCCCACACTTCAAACTGGTCGCCCGTCAGGTAACGGCAGCCCAGCACCACCAACAACGACAGCAACAAGCCCAAGGTAGCGGTGGATTGAATCCAGCTGGTGTTAAAACCGCGTTTGCCGGGCGCCGCGTGTTCTGCGACGTAGGTGGCGGCGCCACCATATTCACCGCCCAGCGCCAGCCCCTGAAGCATGCGCAACAGCACCAGCATGATCGGTGCGGCAATGCCGATGCTGGTGTAGGTCGGCAGCAAGCCCACAGCAAAGGTCGATAAGCCCATCAGAATGATGGTCATCAGGAAGGTGTATTTTCGCCCGATCATGTCGCCTAACCGACCAAACACCAACGCCCCGAACGGCCTGACCAAAAAACCCGCCGCAAAGGCCATCAAGGCAAAAATGAACGCGGTGGTGTCGTTTACCCCGGCAAAGAACTGTTTGCTCAGGACGGTGGCCAGGGCGCCATACAAGAAAAAGTCATACCACTCGAAAACAGTCCCGAGGGATGACGCAAAAATGATTTTTCGTTCTTCACGACCTGTCGGCGCTTTCGCGACGCTGGCAGTTTGTGCGATGGAGTCTGACATTTTCAATGCCCTCGGCCCTTGGGGCCACAGTGATTATTGTTGTTGTCCACTGTCGGTTCCGGATGACTGCGACCGAAACCACGACCGCCTTCAGGCGACCGGTATTGCTGCTGCGCGAAACCGTTCTACGGGTGTTTCTACTGCCTGAAACGGGGTGTCGAAGATCAATTGCGCGGCTTTTTCGCCAATCATCAAGGTGGGTGAACAGGTATTGCCTGACACGATATCCGGCATGATCGAGGCGTCCGCCACCCGTAAACCCGGCACGCCGTGGACGCGTAGCTCAGCATCGACCACCGCCTGAGTGTCCTGGCCCATACGGCAAGTGCCCACCGGGTGAAAAATCGTCGTACCTATACGAGCGGCGGCTTCGTACAGCTGTTGCTCGGTTTGCAGGTCTTTGCCTGGCAGGTACTCCTCGGGGCTGAAGCCTTGCAGGGCAGGGCTGGCCACGATGTTACGGGTCAGGCGAATGGCATCTGCCGCGACCTTTAAATCGTCAGGGTGGCTCAGGTAATTAGGGTCGATCAGCGGCGCATCGTCCGGGTTGGCTGACCGAATATCCACGCGGCCCCGGCTCTTGGGCCGCAGGTTACACACCGATGCGGTAAACGCAGGGAAACGGTGCAAAGGCTCGCCAAAGCGTTCCAGCGATAAAGGCTGCACGTGGTACTGCAAATTGGCGGACGGTTGCGCAGGGTCTGACTTTACAAACGCCCCCAATTGGCTGGGCGCCATCGCCAGCGGACCGCTGCGATCGTAGGCGTAACGCAGGCCCATGCCTAACTTGCCCCACAGGCTATTGGCCACTTGGTTGAGGGTGCGCGCATTGCTCAGTTTGAAGATCAGACGCAGTTGCAGGTGATCTTGCAGGTTGCCGCCCACCCCAGGCAGTTCGTGCTCGACCTTGATGCCCAGGCTTTCCAGCAGTGGGCGCGGGCCAATCCCCGAACGCTGCAAAATGCCAGGCGAACCAATGGCGCCGGCGCACAGGATGATTTCGCGTTGGGCTTGAATGTCATGCTCGCAGCCTTGCCAACGGGCGCGTACATGGGTGGCGCGACCTGCGGTCAGTAGCACTTTGTTGACCTGCACATCGGTCAGAACGGTCAGATTTGGACGCTTGAGGATAGGCCGTAAAAAGGCTTTGGAGGCATTCCAGCGCACACCTGCGCGCTGATTGACCTGAAAGTATCCACAGCCCTGATTGTCGCCGGTGTTGAAATCGCCCACGGTGGGAATGCCGCTTTGCGCCGCGGCTTCCCGGAACGCATCGAGAATGGGCCATGAATAACGCTGTTGCTCCACCCGCCACTCACCGTCACCGCCATGCAGATCCGCGTTGCCATCGCAGTGTTTTTCACTGCGCTTGAACAGGGGCAGTACGTCTTTCCAGGCCCAGCCCGGATTGCCCTGCTCAGCCCAGCGGTCGTAATCACCCGCCTGCCCGCGCATGTAGATCATGCCGTTGATCGACGAGCTGCCACCCAACACCTTGCCGCGCGGATAGCTCAAGCGGCGCCCTTGCAACCCGGCCTGTGCCTCGGTTTTGAAGCACCAGTCGGTGCGCGGGTTGCCAATGCAATACAGGTAACCCACCGGAATATGAATCCAGGGGTAGTTGTCTTGCCCGCCCGCTTCGAGCAGCAGCACCTTGTGGGCAGGATTGGCCGACAGCCGGTTCGCCAGCACAGAACCCGCAGGGCCCGCGCCCACGATGATGTAGTCGTATACCTGAGTGGCTGATGGCATGAAGCACCTCGCACCGGTCTTTATTTTTATTGTCCTACACCATCGTATTGATTAATTTCGAGATGAAAACGCGCGATTTTGCCCACGGCCTGTGCGTTTTTGCACAGTTGGCCCATACGCCGCACTCGGGGATGACCATGTTCGACTGGAATGACCTGCGCTACTTTCTGGAGTTACACCGCAGCGGACGCTTGCTGACCGCCGCCAAACGCATGAACACCACCCACAGCACGGTGGCGCGGCACATTGACAGCATCGAGCGGCACTTGGGGGCCGCATTGTTTGTGCAGCATGCACAGGGGTATGAACTGACCCCCGCCGGGCAGGCGCTGCTCAAACATGCCGAAGCGATGGAAAACGTTGCCCTGCTGGCCCAGGAAGAAATCACCCAGGCCATGACGCCGCTGGGCAAGATCCGTCTGGGCGTCACCGAAGGCATTGGCATCATGTTCATCACCTCACGCCTGCGCGGTTTGTTTGAGCGCTATCCGGGGCTGGAAGTGGAATTGGTCGCGGTGCCACGGTTTGTCAGCATCCTCAACCGTGAGGCCGAAATCAGTATTCATCTGGAGCGGCCCAACGCCGACCTGTTGATCACGCGCAAACTCACCGATTACACCCTCGCGCTTTACGCCAGCCCCGCCTATCTGGAGCAGGCACCGCCGCTCAACCACCGCGATGATCTGGCGCATCACCACTGGATTGGCTACGTCGATGATCTGTTGTTCAGCCAGGAGTTGTTATTTCTCAACACCTTCTGTCGCACGCCGACCGTGACATTTCGCAGTACCAGCGTGATCGCCCAGCAGCAAGCAGCGCGTGCCGGATTAGGCATCGCAGTGCTGCCCAATTACATGGCCCGCCACGACAGCGAACTGGTGCGGGTTTTGCCACAGGAGTCCGTGCAACGCAGCTACTGGATTAGCACTCGGCGCGAGTTGCACAAGTCGGTGAGGTTACGCGTGGTGTGGGATTTTTTGCTGGCGTTATGCACAGCCGAACAAACCCTCCTGCTCGCACCGTGAACCCTTAACCGCTGCCGAAGGCTGCGTCCGATGACCTGGCCGTCGTAATTTTTGGGGTTTCGGGTAAAAACGCGAAACAGCCCACAGCTTGCGGTTAATTCCGGCAGAGGCCTGATGCCTGTTCTACAGTCATGCCCTTCAATCGGGTCTTCGCTATAGAAGCCCACGCTCTTATAACGATAAAAAGTGAGCTTTTATGAACAAGGACGTTCGTCGTGGCAGCGCCGCGCCTATGCTGTGCGCCAGCCTGCTGGTACTGCTTTCAACCCCCGCCCGTGCGCAGTATCAAGAACAGGGTACGCTCGGCGATGTCGCCAGTTGGCGCTCAGCAGAGTACCAACAGGATTGGGGCCTCAAGCGTCTGTCAGCCGATGCCGCTTACGCCGCAGGCATCACCGGCGCCGGGGTCAAGATTGGGGTGATGGACTCCGGTTTTGACGCCAGCCATCCCGAAGCCGCACGTTTTCATGCCGTGACGGCCAACGGTCAATCCGCAGACGGCACACCGTTTTCAGTCAGCGGCCAGCTCAACCCGCGTAACGACTCCCACGGCACTCACGTCACGGGCACCATTGCCGCCGCCCGCGATGGCGTCGGCATGCACGGGGTCGCCTTTAATGCCGATCTGTATGTAGCCAATACCAATCAAAACGACAGCTTTCTGTTTGGCCCCAAGCCTGACGCCCTGTATTTCAAGGCCGCTTATAACGCGCTCGCCGATGCCGGGGTACGCGCCATCAACAACAGTTGGGGCAGCCAGCCCAAAGACGTGAACTACCAAACCCTCGACGGCCTGCACGCCGCCTATGCACAGCACTACAACCAGAACACATGGCTGGATGCTGCGGCCGATGTGTCGCGCCGTGGCGTGATTAACGTGTTCAGCGCCGGTAACAGTGGGGTGGCCAATGCCAGCGTGCGCTCCGCACTGCCGTATTTTCAGCCCGACCTGGAAGGGCACTGGCTGGCCGTGTCGGGGCTGGATAAAAACAATCAGCAAAAATATAACCAATGTGGCATCGCCAAATATTGGTGCATTGCCACGCCCGGCGCGCTGATCAACAGCACCATTCCCGGTGACGGCTACGGGGTTAAATCCGGTACGTCGATGTCTGCCCCCCATGCTACTGGCGCCTTGGCGTTGGTCATGGAGCGCTATCCATATCTGAATAATCAGCAAGCCCTGGAGGTGCTATTAACGACCTCGACGCAACTGGACGGTTCGATCACCGACACGCCCACAACCCGTGTGGGCTGGGGTGTGCCCGATCTGGACCGGGCAATGAAAGGGCCGGGCCAGTTACTCGGCACCTTCGATGTGCAGTTGGCGCCCGGGCAACAGGATGTATGGAGTAACAACCTGTCAGATACCGCCTTGGCGGCACGCCAGAAAGAAGACGCTGCTGAGCACCAAGCCTGGCAACAAACTCTGATCGACAAGGGCTGGACTCACGGCCTGGCGAGCAACGCCAGTCAGCAAGAGCACACCGACTATGCGATTGGCATGGCCCGCGATGCGGCTGGCGCACAACGTGAATATCACGGCAGCTTGATCAAGTCCGGCGCAGGCAGCCTGACGTTGAATGGCACCAACACGTATCGCGGCGCCACCACCGTCAATGGCGGCAGGCTCAACGTCAACGGTTCGCTGGCGTCGAGGGTGACGGTTAACAACAGCGGTTCACTCGGCGGAACGGGCCGTGTTGGCGGATTGATTGCCAACGCGGGGGCTACCGTGGCTCCGGGCAACTCGATTGGCACCTTGCAGGTCGACGGCAATGTGACCTTCGAACAAGGTTCAACCTATGCCGTGGAGTTATCCACAGCCCACAGTGACCGCCTGCTCGTGAGTGGCGAAGCCGTGCTCAATGGCGGTGTTGTGACGCTGGCGCTGGAAAACAACCCTGACGTCCTGACCCAGCCACAAGCACGCAGCATGCTCGGCCGTCAGTATCAAATCCTGCAAGCCGCAGGCGGGGTGCAAGGGCAATTCGCCAGCGTTGTACCTCATTACCTGTTCATCGGCGCTAGCCTCGATTACTCGGCCACGGCCGTGCAACTGGACATCGAGCGTAACGCCACCCCCTTTGCCCACGTCGCGGCGACGCCCAATCAGCGGGCCGTGGCGGCGGCCAGTGAACAACTCGGTGCTGGCAATGCGGTGTATGAGAGCGTGCTGAGCGCGCCTTCCATCGCAGTGGCGCAAAGCGCGTTTCAACAGTTATCCGGTGAAATTTACCCGGCACTGGGCACGATGCTGATCAACGACAACCGCCAATTGCGCGACGCGGTAGGCGAACGCCTCAACCAGGCAGGCACCCGCAATGCTCCGCCAACAGCACCTAACGTGTGGATCAAAGCGCTTGGGGCATGGGGCAAAACCGACAGCCGCCACGACACGGCTGATTACACCACCTCGATTGGCGGCCTGCTGGCGGGTGTTGATGGGGCACTCGACGACGACACCCGATTGGGTGTGCTGGGCGGTTACAGCGACAGCTCGCTGAACATGGGCGCGGGTACGCATTCGCGGGCGACGGTGGACAGTTACCACGTGGGCACCTACCTCGGCCATACACTGGGCGCCGTGCGGTTGAGCGGCGCAGCCACCTACAGCTGGCATCGCGCCGATGTGAAGCGCGACTTGCACTACAACGACAACAGCGCCAAACAAAAAACCAAACGCGACGCGCAAACCGTGCAGCTGTTTACCGAAGCGGCTTATCGCATGAACGTACCCGCACTGGGCCTGGAACCGTTCGTCAATCTGGCGTACATCCATTTGAACAGTGACGGCTTTACCGAAAAAGGTGACGCCGCCGCGCTCAAAGCCAGCCAGGACCAGCGCGATGCCGTGCTTAGCACCGTGGGCCTGAGGGCGCTGAAAACCGTGCATATCGCCGCCCAGCCGCTGGAGCTGGCGGGCAGTGTGGGCTGGCAGCATGCCCTCAGCTCGGTCGATTCAGACGCGCATCTGCGTTTCGCTTCGGGTGGCCCCTCCTTTGCGATTGAAAGCTCGCCTCTGGTGCGCAACGCCGCACTGGTGGGCGCGCAGGCGAGCCTGGCGATCAATCGCGATCTGCGGATCAATCTGGATTACAGCGGCCAACTGGCCACTCAGGAGAAAAGCCACGGAGTGGGCTTGAGCCTGAATTGGCAGTTCTGATGCCCCAACGTTCATCCCTCCCTGTGCCTCAAGGCGCAGGGCTAATCAGCAATCCACCAAGGAAGGTTACCGGCATGGAATCACTACGTGGGCAGCGTCTGCCTGTGCAAGAAAAACGCGCACTACCGTTTAGCAAGCGTGCGCTTTCAGTGAGCCTGGGGCTGGCGACCCTGAGCCTGCTAGGCCAGGCGCAAGCCGCACCTTATATAGAAGCAGGGAGGGGCGGGCAGCCTGACAGCTGGCGCAGCCCTGAATTCAAGGCCGACTGGGGGTTGGGCGCCATCAACGCGCAAGACGCTTACGCGGCAGGTTACAGCGGTAAAGGCGTCAAACTCGGGATCTTCGACCAGCCGGTGTACGCCCAACACCCCGAATTCAGTAGCCCGAACAAAGTGGTCACCGTGGTGACTACAGGGATTCGCGAATACACCGACCCCTACATTCGGGTCAAAGCCGGTGACGCGTTTATTTACGATGGCAGCCCGTCCGCCGGCTCCAATGGCAAACTGGGCTCGCACGGCACCCACGTCGGCGGCATTGCCGCCGGTGACAGAGACGGTGGCCCCATGCATGGTGTGGCGTATGGCGCGCAGATCATCATGGCGGACAACGGCGACCCCGGCCCCGAAGACGGCATTATTCGCGGCAATGACGGTGCGGTGTACAAGGCCGGGTGGGATGCACTGGCGGCCAGCGGAGCACGGATCATCAACAACAGCTGGGGCATTGGCATCACCGATAAATTCAACCTCGGTGGCAGCAATCCGGCTTACCCGCATTTCACGATGAACGACGCGCAAGCTCAGTTCGATCAAATCCTGCCATTGCTGGACACTAAAGCAGGGGGCGCTTACCGCGGTGCTATCGAATCTGCGCGCAGCGGTATCGTGACTATTTTCGCCGCTGGCAATGACTACAACCTGAACAACCCCGACGCGATTGCAGGGCTGGCGCACTTTGTACCGGACATCGCGCCGAACTGGATCACCGTCGCCAGCTTGCAGCAAAACCCGGATAGCAACAGTACAACGCCTTACACCCTGAGCAAGTTCTCGTCCCGCTGCGGGTATGCGGCGAGTTTTTGTGTGTCAGCACCGGGTAGCACTATTTACAGCGCAATCATTGAAGGCACCACGCTGGAAAACATGACCGTCGGTTATGGCAACAAGAGCGGCACCTCAATGGCGGCGCCCCATGTGGCGGGCAGTGCGGCCGTGTTGATGGAGCGCTTCCCCTACATGACCGGTGCGCAGATCGCAGGCGTGCTGAAATCCACAGCGACTGACCTGGGTGCGCCGGGCGTCGACGAGTTGTATGGCTGGGGCATGATCAACCTGCACAAAGCCATCGACGGCCCGAGCATGTTGATTGCCGATGCCGATATTCCACAACCCTTGCGGGTTGAAGGGGCTTATGGCAACGGCCAGTTTGTGGCGGACTTGCCCGGCGTGGGCGCCCTCATCGATGCGGGTAAACCCACAGAACGACGTTGTACCGACATCAGTTGTGGGCGTGATGTATGGCGCAACGATATTAGCGGGCACGGCGGGCTGACCAAACTCGGTCTCGGCACGCTGGTGTTGACGGGTACCAACACCTACAGCGGCCCGACAGCGGTCAATCAGGGCCTGCTGGCCATCAATGGTTCGCTCAGCTCGGCCGTGACGGTGAACGCTGGCGGCACCCTGGGCGGCAGTGGTCAGGTCGCGGCGCTCACGGCGACCCACGGCGGCACTGTGGCACCGGGCAATTCCATCGGTACGCTGAACGTGGCGGGCGACATAACGTTTGAATCAGGCTCGACCTACGCCGTGGAGTTATCCCCTACCCAAAGCGACCGGATCGTGGCGGGCGGCAAAGCCACACTCAAGGGCGGCACCGTGACACTGGCGCTGGAAAATAACCCCGCGCTGCTAAGCCGCCAGCAAACCCAAAGTCTGTTGGGGCAACAGTTCGACATCCTGCAAGCGGCCGGCGGAATTGACGGCCAATTTGGCGACGTGTTGCCCAATTATCTGTTTATCGGCGGGCAACTCGATTACTCCGCCACGGCAGTGCAGTTGGGTATCGAGCGCAATGCAACCTCCTTTGCCAGCGTCGCGTTGACCGCCAATCAACGCGCCGTGGCACAAGCGGCTGAAGGCTTAAACGCAGGCAACGCCGTCTACGAAGGCGTTTTGCTGTCACCTTCGGTGGCCCGTGCGCGTCAGGCCTATCAGCAATTGAGCGGTGAAATACATCCCGCGATTGCTACGCAATTGATCAACGACACCCGTCATCTTCGCGATGCCGTGGGTGATCGTCTTCGCCAGCACGACTTATACAGCGCCAGCCCAGAAGTAGCAGGGCAAAACAACGTGTGGGTCAAAGCCCTCGGGGCGTGGGGTAAAACCAACTCAGGTTCAGCCAACGCCAACTACACCACCTCTTTGGGCGGGATGTTGGTGGGCGCGGACGGTTTAATAAGCGATGCGACACGCCTGGGTGTGTTCACCGGTTATAGCCACAGCGGCCTGAACATGGGGGACGGCACGCATTCAACAGCCTCCACCGACAGCTATCACCTGGGTGCATATCTGGGGCATGAAATTGACGCGCTGCGCTTGAGCGTTGGGGGTTCTTACAGCTGGAACCGCATCGATATAAAACGCGAGGTGCAATTCGCAGACATCGACGCCAAACAGAAAACCAAACGCGACGCCCAAACCGCGCAAGTGTTTACCGAAGCCGCCTATCGCGTCGAGATGCACACACTGGCGCTGGAACCCTTCGCCAACCTGACGTACGTGCATGTGGGCAGCGACAGCTTCCATGAAAAGGGTGGGGCAGCGGCTCTGCAAGGTCGTCGTGATAATCGCGAAGCGGTGCTCTCGACCTTGGGCTTACGGGCCGCAAAAACCCTCACATTAGGCCGTGATCAACAGCTGGACGTGGCGGGGAGTTTAGGGTGGCAGCACAACCTGAACGCCGTGCATTCGGATCAGGATTTGAGCTTCGTGGCGGGCAGTACCGCGTTTAGCGTGCAAAGCGTTTCATTGGCACGCGATGCAGCCGTGGTGGGCGCTCGAGTGGGCATGGCACTGGGTAAAGCTACGCGCCTGGAGCTGGATTACAACGGGCAATTAAGCAACAAAGAAAAGGCGCATGGCATGGGTTTGAATCTGAGCTGGCAGTTCTGATCGCCTGTATCGATCGCGCATAAAAAAAGGCCAACGCTGAGCGTTGGCCTTTTTATTGCGCATTACACCCGCATCAGAAGTCCAGGTTGGACACTGCCAGTGCGTTGCTCTCGATGAACTCACGACGTGGTTCAACGGCGTCGCCCATCAAGGTGTTGAAGATCTGATCTGCACCGATCGCGTCTTCAATGGTGACTTTCAGCATGCGACGCACGCTTGGGTCCATGGTGGTTTCCCAAAGTTGATCCGGGTTCATTTCACCCAGACCTTTGTAGCGCTGGATGGTGTGGCGCTTGGTGCTTTCGGCCATCAACCAGTCCAGTGCTTCTTTGAACTCAGTCACGGCCTTTTTACGCTCACCGCGCTGAATGTACGCGCCCTCGTCCAACAGAGTGCTCAGTTGAGCGCCCAGTGTCACAACGGTTTTGTAATCGTTGCTGCCGAAGAAGTCGCGGTTGAATGTGATGAAGGTCGAGTGGCCGTGGGAGATCAATTCGACCTCTGGCAACCAGACGTTACGCTCACGGTCTTCACGCAGGCTGGCTTTGTACACCAGGCCCGACTTCTCGACCAGACGCAGACGGGCTTCGTACTTGCTCATCCAGTCTTGCATGGCCGCGTGGTCGCCCAACTGCTCAAGGCTCACGGCTGGCAGGTAGATGAAGTGCTCGGTCAGCTCTTGCGGGTACAGGCGCGACAAACGCTTGAGGGTTTTCATCACCATGCGGAAGTCGTAAACCAGGCGTTCCAACGCCTCACCGGAGATGCCCGGGGCTTCTTCGTTCAAGTGCAGGCTGGCGTCTTCAAGCGCCGACTGGGTCATGTACTCTTCCATGGCCTCGTCGTCTTTGATGTATTGCTCTTGCTTGCCCTTTTTCACTTTGTACAGCGGCGGCTGAGCGATGTAGATGTAGCCACGCTCGATCAGCTCTGGCAACTGACGGAAGAAGAAGGTCAGCAGCAGGGTACGGATGTGCGAACCGTCGACGTCAGCATCGGTCATGATGATGATGTTGTGATAGCGCAGCTTGTCGATGTTGTATTCGTCGCGGCCAATGCCGCAGCCCAGCGCAGTGATCAAGGTGCCGACTTCTTGCGAAGAGATCATCTTGTCGAAACGCGCTTTTTCAACGTTAAGGATCTTGCCTTTCAACGGCAGGATCGCTTGGGTACGGCGGTTACGTCCCTGCTTGGCGGAGCCGCCAGCAGAGTCACCTTCCACCAGGTACAGTTCGGACAGTGCCGGGTCTTTTTCCTGGCAGTCGGCCAGCTTGCCTGGCAAACCGGCGATATCCAACGCGCCTTTACGGCGAGTCATCTCACGGGCTTTACGGGCAGCTTCACGGGCACGGGCCGCGTCAATCATCTTGCCGACAATCAGCTTGGCTTCGTTCGGGTGCTCCAACAGGAAGTCAGAGAAGAACTTGCCCATTTCCTGTTCCACTGCGGTCTTCACTTCAGAAGACACCAGCTTGTCTTTGGTTTGAGAGCTGAACTTAGGGTCTGGCACTTTTACCGAGATGATTGCGGTCAAGCCTTCACGCGCGTCATCACCGGTGGTGGCAACTTTGTGCTTTTTGGCCAGGCCTTCAGCTTCGATGTAGGTGTTGAGGTTACGCGTCAGTGCCGAGCGGAAACCCACCAAGTGGGTGCCGCCATCGCGCTGCGGAATGTTGTTGGTGAAGCACAACAGGTTCTCGTTGAAGCTGTCGTTCCACTGCAAGGCGATTTCAACGCCAATGCCGTCTTCACGCTGAACATTGAAGTGGAAGACTTCGTTGACCGGGGTCTTGTTGGTGTTCAGGTAATCCACGAATGCGCGCAGACCGCCTTCGTACTTGAACAGCTCTTCCTTGCCGCTGCGCTCATCCTTGAGGACGATGCCTACACCGGAGTTAAGGAAGGACAGTTCACGAATCCGCTTGGCCAGGATGTCCCAGCTGAAGTGGATGTTCTTGAACGTCTCTGCCGATGGCTTGAAGTGGATCTGGGTCCCCGTGGTTTCGCTTTCGCCCACAATTGCCATCGGTGCCTGAGGAACACCGTGTACGTAAGTCTGTTCCCAGATTTTGCCGCTACGGCGCACTGTCAGAACCAACAGCTCAGACAGGGCGTTTACCACCGAAACACCTACACCGTGCAGACCGCCGGATACTTTGTAGGAGTTGTCATCGAACTTACCGCCGGCGTGCAGCACGGTCATGATGACCTCAGCTGCGGAAACGCCTTCTTCTTTATGCACGTCTACCGGGATGCCACGACCGTTATCGCGCACGGTGATGGATTCATCCGGGTGGATGGTGATGGTGATGTCGTCGCAATGGCCAGCCAGCGCTTCGTCGATGGAGTTGTCGACTACTTCGAACACCATGTGGTGCAGACCGCTGCCATCGTCGGTGTCACCAATGTACATACCGGGACGTTTGCGTACGGCATCAAGGCCTTTCAGCACTTTAATGCTCGTTGAGTCGTACGTGTTTTCTTCGCTCAATGCCTTCACTCCCGATGGTCGTGGGTCTGGGTGATACAGCCCTGTTCCACGTGGAACAGCGCAACTGGCGTTTCCGTCTGCCAGCCTTCCCTCAATAATTCGTGATCTACACAGGTGATAAACACCTGGCAGCGTAAGTCTTCCAACAAGCGACACAGTGCTTGGCGATGCTGCTCGTCCAATTCGGACGGCAGGTCATCCACCAGATAAATACATTGGCCACGTCGTGCCTGACTGACCAAATGCCCCTGGGCAATGCGCAACGCACACACCACTAACTTCTGCTGGCCGCGCGACAGAATCTCTGCGGCGTTGTGTGCGCCCAGCTTGAGGCGTAAATCAGCACGTTGTGGCCCAGCCTGGGTGTGTCCCATTTGCTGGTCCCGGTGGACGGACGCGGCGAGCACAGCGCTCAGCTCTCGGTCTTTGTCCCAACCACGGTAATAGCTCAGCGTTAACCCTTCGAGCTCAAGCAATTCGCTCAGGGTCTGCTCAAAGACTGGTTTCAAGGCTTTGATATAGGCGCGGCGGTATTCATCAATTTCAGCACTGGCCAGGCACAGTTCCCGGTCCCAGGCCGCTTGTGAAACGGCGTCGAGTGTACCATGCCGCAGCCATGAGTTCCGCTGCCGCAGGGCCTTCTGTAGCCGCTGCCAGGTCGACATGAAGCGTGGCTCGACGTGGAACACCCCCCAGTCAAGAAACTGCCTACGGATCTTTGGGGCACCTTCCAATAGACGGAAGCTGTCTGGGTTGATCAGTTGCAGTGGCAGTATCTCGGCCAATTGCGCGGCACTGCGCGCATTCTGGCCGTCGATACGGATTTGAAACTCGCCTTGACGGTCCCTCGAAATACCCAACGCACTGTGTCCGCCTTCTGCCAACTCGACCTGACCGAACACGGTGCAAGCCTGTTGTTCATGCTGAATCACAGGATTGAGTCGCACACTGCGAAACGAACGCGCCAAACCCAACAGGTGGATGGCTTCCAGCACGCTGGTTTTTCCGCTGCCGTTATCGCCGTACAGGATATTAATGCGGGGGGAGGGAGAGAAGGTCACCGGGTGCAGGTTACGCACCGCGGTGACTGTGACACGACTGAGGGACATCTAGCGCAGGCTGTGCATAAGTTACAGGCGCATCGGCATAACAACGTAGGCCGAGTCGTCGTTGTCCGACTCTTGCACCAGTGCACTGCTGTTAGAGTCGGAAAGGATCAGACGCACTTGTTCAGTGGTCATCACGCCCAGCACGTCCAGCAGGTAGCTCACGTTGAAGCCGATTTCGAGCGAGCCACCGTTGTAGTCAACGCCCACTTCTTCTTCCGCTTCTTCCTGTTCCGGGTTGTTGGCCTGGATTTTCAATTGACCATTAGCCAGTTGCAGGCGAATACCGCGGTACTTTTCGTTGGACAGGATCGCCGTACGGCTAAAGGCTTCGCGCAACGCCTGACGATCACCGATCACGGTTTTGTCACCACCTTTAGGGAGCACGCGCTCGTAGTCAGGGAACTTGCCGTCCACCAACTTGGAGGTGAACGTGAACTCGCCCGTGGTGGCACGGATGTGGTGCGCGCCCAATACGATGCTGACTTCACCGTCCGGCTCGGTCAGTAGGCGTGCCAACTCAAGGATGCCCTTACGCGGCACGATGACCTGATGGCGGTCTGGCTGGCCAATATCGGCTTTCATCGAGCACATCGCCAGACGGTGACCGTCGGTGGCAACAGCGCGGATGATGCCAGCTGACACTTCCAGGAGCATGCCGTTGAGGTAATAACGCACATCCTGCTGCGCCATTGCGAAGCTGGTGCGCTCGATCAGGCGGCGAAGTTTGCTTTGCTGCAAGTTGCAGGTTAGCGAGCCCGGGCCTTCTTCAACCGTCGGGAAATCGTTGGCGGGCAACGTAGACAGGGTGAATCGGCTACGACCGGCTTTAACAACCAGTTTTTGATCGTCCAGCTTGATATCGATCAGCGCATCGTTCGGCAGGCTTTTGCAGATATCCATCAGCTTGCGCGCAGGTACGGTGATTTCGCCAGGCTCGGCGATGTCTTCTAGCTGAACGCGGCCGACCAGTTCGACTTCAAGGTCGGTACCGGTCAGCGACAATTGCTGGCCTTCGACAACCAACAGCACGTTGGACAATACCGGCAAGGTCTGGCGGCGTTCAACGACGCCTGCGACCAGTTGCAGGGGTTTCAACAGGGCTTCGCGTTGAATGGTGAAATGCATGGTCTAGTCCCTTGCCTTAATAAGCTGCGCTGGTGTCATCAGGTGGTCAGTGTACGCAGCAGGTTCTTGTAGTCCTCGCGGATGTCCGCGTCGGATTCCTTGAGTTCGTTGATCTTGCGGCATGCGTGCAAGACCGTGGTGTGGTCACGACCGCCAAACACGTCGCCGATTTCCGGCAAGCTGTGGTTGGTCAGTTCTTTGGACAGTGCCATGGCGACCTGACGTGGTCGCGCTACCGAGCGCGAACGGCGCTTGGACAGCAGGTCTGAAATTTTGATCTTGTAGTACTCAGCGACCGTGCGCTGAATGTTATCCACAGACACCAGTTTGTCTTGCAGCGCCAGCAAGTCTTTCAGGGATTCGCGAATCAACTCAATGGTGATGTCGCGGCCCATGAAGTGCGAGTGAGCAATGACTCGCTTGAGTGCGCCTTCAAGCTCCCGCACGTTTGAACGGATGCGTTGGGCAATAAAGAAGGCAGCGTCGTGCGGCAAATCGACTTTGGCCTGGTCGGCCTTTTTCATCAGGATTGCGACACGGGTTTCAAGTTCTGGCGGCTCGACGGCAACGGTCAGCCCCCAACCGAAACGGGATTTGAGGCGTTCTTCAAGGCCTTCGATCTCTTTAGGGTAACGGTCGCTGGTCAGAATCACTTGCTGACCGCCTTCAAGCAGGGCGTTGAAGGTGTGGAAAAACTCTTCCTGGGACCGCTCCTTGCGGGCAAAGAACTGAATGTCATCGATAAGCAAGGCATCGACCGAACGGTAGAAGCGCTTGAACTCGTTGATCGCATTGAGCTGAAGGGCTTTAACCATGTCAGCAACAAAACGCTCCGAATGCAGGTAAACCACCTTGGCATTCGGGTTCTTTTTCAGCAGGTGGTTACCCACCGCATGCATCAAGTGCGTTTTACCCAAGCCAACGCCGCCATACAGGAACAGCGGGTTGTAACCATGTTTGGGGTTATCCGCCACCTGCCACGCCGCAGCGCGGGCCAGTTGGTTGGACTTGCCCTCAACGAAGTTTTCGAAGGTAAAGGTGCGGTTCAGGTAACTGGTGTGCTTGAGCGCGCCTTCGACTTGAACGGTACGTTGCTCAGCCCGGACCGGGGCCTGTTGCGAACTGGCGCCAGCCATCGGGTCGAAGCTGGCACGCGACGGTTCTTCGCTCGCTTGCGCAGCCTGTTTAGCCGCCGGAGCTGGCGCACTGACGGTATTGGCAGGTGCACTCGGAGCAGGCGCTGGCGCCTGTTGCGAGGCGGCGGCCGCCAGCGGTGCATTGAGCGCTGCACGAGGTGCCGAGCTGCGTTTGCTGCCTATTAATAAGGACAACGCTGGCGCCATGCCATTGCTGTGCTCATTCAATAGCTCAAGTAAACGGCTCAGGTACTTCTCATTCACCCAGTCGAGGACAAAGCGGTTGGGTGCATACACGCGCAACTCGTCGCCTTCGGCTTCGACCTGTAGTGGACGGATCCAAGTGTTGAATTGCTGGGCAGGCAGCTCATCGCGCAAAAGCTCTACGCACTGCTGCCAAAGTTCCACTGACACGGATATCCCCTAAGTTGAAAGCCGGTGAGGCAAAAACAGGCGCCATTGTAGCGGTCACTCGCCCACTTATCCACATGTAGGTTGCCTGTCTATAAGGAGATATTCGGTTTTTATCCCTAAAAAAAGCGACAAATGGTCGGTGCGTAAGCTCTGTGGATAAGCGGGCCTAAGCCCATTGCACAAGTGGGGGTGAAACGCTGTGCATAAGTCGCCTGTGGATAAGTAGCCCTTTCATGCACAGCTTTTCCGAAGGAGTGGCACAGGCAAAGCACGGCTTGTGGACAACCTTTCAATTCTCTATACACCTTGTTTTATATGGCCTAGCGCGAGTTATCCACAGAAGGTGGCCTCTATAAGAGTAGTAAGTTCTTTAAAAGAGCTTTAAATACTTCGTTTTTTTATTTCTATAGTTGGCAGGCAAAAGGTTTGCGTAAAACCCTCGACATCTATTTACCAGGAAAGGCTGGTTGGAAATTGACCTATTGGCTTGCATTCTCTAGAATCGCCGGTCTCTTAAAACGGGGGCCATTCCGGCCCGTTGTGGACGAACCAGGTAGCACGACATGAAACGTACTTTCCAACCAAGCACTATCAAACGCGCCCGCACTCACGGTTTCCGTGCACGCATGGCTACTAAAAACGGCCGTGCCGTCCTGTCGCGTCGCCGCGCCAAAGGCCGTGCGCGTCTGGCAGTTTGATAATCAGACAATGGTGGTGAGTCAGGACTTCAGTCGGGAAAAGCGGTTACTCACTCCCCGACATTTCAAGGCAGTCTTTGACTCCCCCACCGGCAAGGTACCGGGGAAAAATCTCCTGCTCCTTGCGCGCAACAACGATCTGGATCACCCCCGCCTGGGGTTAGTGATCGGTAAAAAGAGCGTAAAGCTCTCCGTTGAGCGCAACCGCCTTAAGCGTTTGATGCGTGAATCGTTTCGTCTCCACCAGGATTTACTGGTTGGTTGGGATATCGTAATCGTCGCGCGCAAAGGTTTGGGTGACGTAGAGAACCCCGAATTGATTCAGCATTTCGGCAAACTCTGGAAGCGTCTGGCACGTAACACGCCAGTTCCAGCGGTTAAAACCGAAACTGTAGGGGTAGGCAGTCCTGATGCGTAAACTGGCACTCGTTCCGATCCAGTTTTATCGCTATGCCATTAGTCCTTTGATGGCCAGCCACTGCCGTTTCTACCCCAGTTGTTCCTGCTACGCGTTGGAAGCCATCGAAAATCATGGCGTTCTTCGCGGCGGCTGGCTGACCTTTCGTCGTTTAGGTCGCTGTCACCCGTGGAATCCCGGTGGTTATGACCCGGTTCCACCTATCCCTACCTCCCGTTCTTCTTCGATGGCCGAGTAATCATGGATATTAAACGCACGATCCTGATCGTCGCCCTGGCAGTCGTGTCCTACGTTATGGTTCTCAAATGGAACCAGGACTACGGTCAAGCTGCTCTGCCGACTCAGAATGTTGCCGCCAGCAGTACGACCGCGCCGGCTTTGCCCGACACGGTTCCAGGTAACAACGCTTCCAACAGTGCTGATGTCCCTAGCGCCTCTGCTGATACCAGCACCGTGACCGAAACACCGGTTGCTGCCAGCAAAGACCTGATTCATGTAAAAACCGACGTTCTGGATATTGCAATCGATCCACAGGGTGGTGACATCGCCCAGTTGCGTCTGCCGCTCTACCCGCGTCGCCAGGATCACCCGGATGTTCCGTTTCAGTTGTTCGATAACGGCAACGAACGCACCTATTTGGCACAAAGTGGCCTGACCGGCGTAGACGGTCCGGATGCACGTTCGTCGGGTCGCCCTGTTTTCAGCGCTGAGAAAAAGACTTATGAACTGGCTCCAGGCCAGGATCAAATGGTTGTTGATCTCAAATTCAGCGAAAACGGCGTCAATTACATCAAGCGCTTCACGCTCAAGCGTGGCCTTTACGATGTACAAGTCACTTATTTGATTGATAACGAGAGCGGCAAGCCGTGGAACGGCAACCTGTTCGCGCAATTGAAACGTGATGCCAGCTCCGATCCTTCTTCCAGCACCGCCACCGGTACTGCGACTTACCTGGGCGCCGCCCTGTGGACAAGTGCAGAGCCGTACAAAAAAGTGTCGATGAAAGATATCGACAAAGGCCAGCTGAAAGAAAGCGTTCAAGGTGGCTGGGTTGCCTGGTTGCAACACTACTTTGTGACCGCGTGGATCCCACAGAAAGGCGATAACAACGTCGTTCAGACCCGCAAAGACAACCAAGGCAACTACATCATCGGTTTCACTGGCCCAACGTTGACCGTTGAGCCGGGCAAAACCGCTGAAACCAGCGCCACGTTGTATGCAGGACCAAAAAGCCAGGGCGTACTCAAAGAGTTATCCCCAGGTCTGGAACTGACTGTCGACTACGGCATTCTGTGGTTCATTGCCCAGCCTATTTTCTGGCTGCTGCAACATATCCACAGCATCGTGGGTAACTGGGGCTGGTCGATCATCTTCCTGACCATGCTGATCAAAGGGATCTTCTTCCCGCTGTCGGCTGCCAGCTACAAATCGATGGCTCGCATGCGCGCTGTGGCGCCAAAACTGGCCGCTCTGAAAGAGCAGTTCGGTGATGACCGTCAGAAAATGTCGCAAGCGATGATGGAGCTGTACAAGAAAGAGAAGATCAATCCACTGGGCGGCTGCTTGCCGATTCTGGTGCAGATGCCAGTCTTCCTGTCCTTGTACTGGGTACTTCTGGAAAGTGTTGAAATGCGCCAAGCGCCGTTCATGCTCTGGATTACCGACCTGTCGATCAAAGACCCGTTCTTCATTCTGCCGATCATCATGGGCGCAACCATGTTCATCCAGCAGCGTCTGAACCCGACTCCGCCGGACCCGATGCAGGCCAAGGTGATGAAGCTGATGCCAATCATCTTCACCTTCTTCTTCCTGTGGTTCCCGGCTGGTCTGGTGCTGTACTGGGTTGTGAACAACTGCCTGTCCATCGCGCAGCAGTGGTACATCACGCGTAAAGTTGAAGCCGCTACCAAAAAAGCAGCTGAATAACTTACTCTGATGCGCACCACTCAAAACGCCCCCTAGTGGGGCGTTTTGCTATCCGTCACTTTTGTTTTGAGGCCTGTTTTATGAGTGTTCCGGCACAAACCATTGCCGCAGTAGCAACCGCCCAAGGCCGAGGTGGTGTGGGGATCGTACGTGTTTCCGGGCCACTCGCCCGGGCTGCGGCCCAAGCGTTTTGTGAGCGTGAGTTGAAACCGCGCTACGCCCATTACGGCCCTTTTTACGGAGAAAACCGTGAGGTGCTGGACGAAGGCATCGCACTTTATTTCCCCGGCCCCCACTCGTTTACTGGCGAAGACGTACTGGAACTCCAAGGCCACGGCGGCCCGATCGTGCTGGATATGTTGTTGCAGCGCTGCATCCAGTTGGGTTGCCGCCTGGCGCGTCCGGGAGAATTCAGCGAACGCGCATTTTTGAATGACAAGCTCGATCTGGCTCAAGCTGAAGCCATTGCCGACTTGATCGAAGCAAGTTCTGCACAGGCTGCGCGCAACGCATTACGTTCCTTGCAGGGCGCTTTCTCACAGCGTGTGCATAACTTGACCGAGCAACTGATCGGTTTACGCATCTATGTCGAAGCAGCGATTGATTTCCCGGAAGAAGAAATCGACTTTTTAGCAGATGGCCATGTGCTGGGCATGCTCGACAAGGTGCGTGAAGAGTTATCCACCGTTCAGCGCGAAGCGGGGCAAGGTGCCTTGCTACGCGATGGCATGACGGTGGTTATTGCGGGGCGCCCAAATGCAGGCAAGTCGAGCCTGCTCAACGCGTTGGCCGGACGTGAAGCGGCGATCGTGACTGAAATCGCAGGCACCACTCGCGACGTGTTGCGCGAACATATCCACATCGATGGCATGCCGTTGCATGTGGTCGACACGGCGGGCTTGCGTGATACCGACGATCATGTCGAGAAAATCGGTGTGCAACGGGCGCTCAAGGCCATTGGTGAAGCTGACCGTGTGCTGTTGGTGGTGGATGCAACGGCACCGGAAGCAGAAGACCCGTTTGCTCTGTGGCCAGAATTTCTGGAGCAGCGTCCTGACCCTGCGAAAGTAACCTTGATCCGTAACAAGGCCGACTTGAGCGGCGAAAATATAGCGCTGGAGGTCAGCGCAGATGGCCATGTCACGATCAGCCTGAGCGCCCGCTCCACCGCAGGCCTGGACTTGCTGCGTGAGCACCTCAAAGCCTGCATGGGCTATGAACAGACCTCTGAGAGCAGCTTCAGCGCACGTCGTCGCCATCTGGAGGCCTTGAGTCATGCCAGTGCGGCGCTTGAACACGGTCGCGCGCAATTGACCCTCGCGGGCGCTGGAGAGTTGTTGGCTGAAGATTTACGCCAGGCACAGCATTCACTGGGCGAAATTACCGGGGCCTTCAGTTCCGATGATTTGCTGGGCCGGATTTTCTCGAGCTTCTGTATCGGTAAGTAACGACGCACTGTAGCCGCTGAGAGGCGTAGCGAGGCTGCGAAAAGGACCGAAGGGCTTCAGATTGCCGGTGCTGCTTCGCAACCCATCGCAGCCTTGTATCGCATCAGCGGCTACAGATATCAATCATCTTGCTACCGTTACCCACGTGCCTACTGAGTGACTCGTTCCATACGCCATTGATGCCGCCGCGAAGCTTGCGGCCAGTTCTTGATTCCCCTGCAACAGGGGCAGATCAGTGCATCTCTGGAGTAAATGTCCATCATCAGCCCGATGGTTTGACCTCAATCTGAATCTTCACCGACGGCATGCGGGCCTGCCATTCATCGCCTTAATTCCCTCCTGATCGACTAAACGCTTGATGAATCCTTCATTCAGGCGGCTTTCGCCTGTCTGTTTATTGGCCGGTGCAGTCTTTTTCTGTGGAATAAGCCCTGTGCATAACTGGCCTTCAGATCAGTGGGTAAGTAGGCCTGAAAACTGAAGATAACTACCCCTGTGGATAAGCACCTGTTTTACCCACAGGCTTAAAGCACTTATTCACGCCCCTCATTGGCACATGACCACAGGCTTTTGAATCTCTGTACAGTACGCGAAATATGGCCTGTAGCAATCTATCCACAGAAATGTGCCTCAGTAGAAATAAACATAAAAACAAAGCTTTATAAATTTCTTCTCTATTTATTTATCTATCTTGCCCTTATCCACAGCTGGTTAAATTTTGTGCAAAGGGTTCTTTAAGAAGGGCGAAGTCCCTATACTTTGCGGTCTCTCTAAAAAACCCCTAGTAACAGGCACGAGGTGCGTGGTGAATTTCCCTTCCCGTTTTGCAGTGATCGTCATCGGTGGCGGTCACGCCGGAACCGAGGCTGCACTTGCTTCAGCACGTATGGGCGTAAAAACCCTGCTGTTGACCCACAACGTGGAAACCCTCGGGCAAATGAGCTGCAATCCTGCGATTGGCGGGATTGGTAAAAGCCATCTGGTTAAAGAAATCGACGCCCTTGGCGGCGCGATGGCGATAGCCACCGATAAAGGCGGTATTCAGTTCCGTGTACTTAATGGCCGTAAAGGCCCCGCCGTACGCGCAACCCGTGCACAGGCTGACCGCATCCTCTACAAGGCAGCTGTGCGTGAAATTCTGGAAAACCAGCCCAACCTGTGGATATTTCAACAAGCCGCTGATGACCTGATCGTCGAACAGGATCAAGTGCGAGGCGTCGTGACCCAAATGGGCCTGCGTTTCATGGCCGATGCCGTGGTTTTGACCACAGGCACGTTCCTCGGTGGACTTATCCACATCGGTATGCAGAACTACTCGGGCGGCCGGGCCGGTGATCCACCTTCGATCGCCTTGGCCCAGCGCCTGCGTGAACTACCGCTGCGAGTAGGTCGCTTGAAAACCGGCACGCCACCGCGGATCGACGGTCGCTCGGTGGATTTCTCGGTGATGACCGAGCAGCCTGGCGATACCCCGATTCCTGTCATGTCGTTCATGGGCAACAAAGAACAGCACCCGGCGCAAGTCAGTTGCTGGATCACCCATACCAACGCACGCACCCACGAAATCATTGCCGCCAACCTGGACCGCTCGCCGATGTATTCGGGCGTGATTGAAGGAATTGGCCCACGCTACTGCCCATCGATTGAAGACAAGATTCATCGCTTTGCAGACAAAGAAAGCCATCAGGTCTTTATCGAACCGGAAGGCCTGACCACGCATGAGCTGTACCCGAACGGGATTTCAACTTCACTGCCGTTCGATGTGCAAATCCAGATCGTGCAATCGATTCGCGGTATGGAAAACGCCCATATCGTGCGTCCTGGTTATGCCATCGAGTACGACTACTTCGATCCGCGAGATCTGAAGTACAGCCTCGAAACCAAAGTCATTGGCGGTTTGTTCTTTGCCGGGCAAATCAACGGCACCACCGGTTACGAAGAAGCGGGTGCCCAAGGTTTGCTGGCCGGCGCCAATGCGGCTTTGCTTTCACAAGGCAAAGAGAGCTGGTGCCCGCGTCGCGATGAAGCCTACATCGGGGTGTTGGTCGACGATTTGATTACTCTGGGTACTCAAGAACCGTATCGGATGTTCACCTCCCGCGCCGAGTACCGGCTGATCCTTCGTGAAGACAACGCCGATATGCGTCTGACCGAAAAAGGTCGTGAACTCGGATTGGTCGATGACGCGCGTTGGGCGGCCTTCTGCACCAAGCGCGAAAGTATTGCGCTGGAAGAACAACGATTGAAAAGCACATGGGTGCGACCGGGTACGGAACAAGGCGATGCAATTGCTGCCAAATTCGGTACGCCCTTGACCCATGAGTACAATTTGCTGAATTTGTTGACCCGCCCCGAAATCGACTACGCCGGTCTGGTTGAAGTGACCGGGCAAGGCGCTGAAGACCCGTTGGTCGCCGAGCAGGTTGAAATCAAGACCAAATATGCGGGTTATATCGATCGTCAGCAGGACGAAATTGCCCGTTTGCGGGCAAGCGAAAATACCAAACTGCCTGTGGATATCGATTACACGGTCATTTCCGGGCTGTCGAAAGAGATCCAGAGCAAGCTGGGCGCAACTCGCCCCGAGACCCTGGGCCAGGCATCGCGGATCCCCGGCGTCACGCCGGCGGCCATTTCCCTGTTGATGATTCATCTGAAAAAACGCGGCGCAGGCCGCACGTTGGAGCAAAACGCTTGAGTTCGCTGGTCACTGCACAACACGCCGAAGAGTTATCCACAGGTGCACGTCAACTGGGCGTCGAATTGACCGACATCCAGCACCAGCAATTGCTGGCTTATCTGGCCCTGTTGATTAAATGGAACAAGGCTTACAACCTTACGGCTGTGCGTAACCCGGACGAAATGGTGTCGCGTCATTTGCTCGACAGTCTCAGCGTCATGCCATTTATCGAAAATGGCCGCTGGCTGGATGTCGGCAGTGGTGGCGGCATGCCCGGCATCCCTCTGGCGATCCTGTTTCCTGAGTCGCAAGTGACCTGTCTGGACAGTAACGGTAAAAAAACCCGTTTTCTGACCCAGGTTAAACTCGAACTCAAACTGGACAACTTGCAAGTTATCCACAGCCGCGTTGAGGAATATCAACCGGCGTTGCCGTTTAACGGAATTGTGTCCAGAGCCTTCAGCAGCATGGAGAACTTCTCCAACTGGACGCGCCACTTGGGCGACAGCCAAACGCGCTGGTTGGCAATGAAGGGCGTTCATCCTGCTGATGAGCTGGTAGCATTGCCGACTGATTTTCGTCTCGATAGCGAACACGCCTTGACCGTTCCGGGTTGCCAAGGCCAACGCCATCTGCTGATACTGCGCCGCACGGCATGATTGGGAACGCACGCAAGAATGGCTAAGGTATTCGCAATAGCGAACCAAAAGGGTGGTGTGGGTAAGACCACCACCTGTATCAACCTCGCAGCATCGCTGGTCGCCACCAAGCGTCGGGTGCTGCTGATCGACCTCGATCCACAAGGCAACGCCACCATGGGTAGCGGTGTGGATAAACACGCGCTCGAGAACTCGGTGTACGACCTGTTGATCGGAGAATGCGACCTGGCCCAGGCCATGCACTACTCCGAACACGGTGGTTATCAGCTGCTGCCGGCTAACCGTGATCTCACGGCAGCGGAAGTCGTGCTGCTTGAAATGCAGATGAAAGAAAGCCGTCTGCGCACAGCGCTGGCGCCGGTTCGCGAGAGCTACGATTACATCCTGATCGATTGCCCGCCCTCACTGTCGATGCTGACTTTGAACGCGCTGGTTGCCGCCGATGGCGTCATCATCCCCATGCAGTGCGAATACTTTGCACTGGAAGGGTTGAGTGACCTTGTGGATAACATCAAACGCATTGCTGAGCTGCTCAACCCGAACCTGAAGATCGAAGGCCTGTTGCGGACCATGTACGATCCGCGGTTGAGCCTGATGAATGACGTTTCGGCGCAGCTCAAGGAGCACTTTGGCGGGCAGCTTTACGACACGGTGATTCCACGCAACATCCGTTTGGCCGAAGCGCCCAGCTATGGCATGCCGGCGCTGGCGTATGACAAAAATTCCCGTGGCGCGATTGCTTACCTGGCCCTCGCGGGCGAGTTGGTTCGTCGTCAACGTCGCAGCTCCCGCACCGTTCAGCCAACTTAAGGAAATCCCATGGCCGTCAAGAAACGAGGTCTCGGACGCGGACTGGATGCACTCCTGAGTGGCCCTACGGTCAGCTCGCTGGAGGAG
Organism: Pseudomonas weihenstephanensis; assembly: GCF_016812185.1. Classification (NCBI taxonomy): domain Bacteria; kingdom Pseudomonadati; phylum Pseudomonadota; class Gammaproteobacteria; order Pseudomonadales; family Pseudomonadaceae; genus Pseudomonas; species Pseudomonas weihenstephanensis. Next base: position 606,017 of record NZ_JAAEBV010000002.1, read on the forward strand.
CAAGCGGTCAAGGTTGATCAAAGCGAACTGCAACATTTGCCCCTGGACCTGATCCAGCGTGGCAAATACCAGCCGCGCCGCGATATGGACCCGCAAGCCCTTGAAGAGCTTGCTAACTCCATCAAGTCCCAAGGTGTGATGCAGCCCATCGTGGTACGCCCCATTGCAGGCGAGCGCTTTGAAATCATCGCCGGTGAACGCCGCTGGCGCGCGAGCCAGCAAGCTGGCAAAGACACCATCCCGGCGATGGTGCGCGATGTACCGGACGAAACCGCTATCGCAATGGCGCTGATCGAAAACATTCAGCGCGAAGACCTCAATCCGATTGAAGAAGCCATTGCCTTGCAGCGTTTGCAGCAAGAGTTCCAGCTGACCCAACAGCAAGTGGCTGACGCCGTGGGCAAGTCCCGGGTGTCTGTGGCTAACCTGTTGCGATTGATTTCGTTGCCGGAAGTGATCAAAACCATGCTTTCCCACGGCGACCTGGAAATGGGTCACGCGCGGGCTTTGCTGGGTTTGCCGGAAAACCAGCAGGTTGAAGGGGCGCGACACGTTGTCGCACGAGGGCTGACCGTGCGTCAGACCGAAGCCTTGGTTCGCCAGTGGTTGAGCGGCAAACAAGACCCAGTTGAACCGGTTAAACCCGATCCGGATATCACGCGTCTCGAACAAAGACTGGCCGAACGACTAGGCTCTGCGGTGCAAATCCGCCACGGAAAGAAGGGAAAAGGCCAATTAGTAATTGGTTACAATTCTCTGGATGAGCTTCAGGGTGTGCTTGCACACATCCGCTGAAACAATTCCTCGTGTAGCGCGCAGTCGGAAATCACTACCTGACAGTTGAATAGGGAATTAAGCGCCCCTATACTCTGCGCGCATTTTGTCGGCACAAATTATGCCAAGTTTTCACTTTTGGCAGCCGACCTTTGAGGAGCAGATGTGATGGAAACACGCACGCCAAACCGCTTGCCGTTCCATCGCTTGGCGGTTTTTCCGGTTTTACTGGCTCAATTTGTCGTTGTATTGCTGGCTGCTCTGGGGCTCTGGCAATGGCATGGAGTCGTCGCCGGTTATTCAGGACTTTGCGGAGGCCTGATTGCTTTGCTACCCAATGTGTACTTTGCTCACAGGGCTTTCCGGTTTTCCGGCGCCCGAGCAGCGCAAGCCATCGTCCGGTCGTTTTACGCTGGCGAGGCAGGCAAATTAATTTTGACGGCAGTGCTGTTCGCGCTGACGTTTGCAGGTGTGAAGCCATTGGCGCCATTAGCAGTATTTGGCGTCTTCGTGCTGACCCAACTGGTCAGTTGGTTCGCTCCCCTGCTAATGAGAACAACACTTTCGAGACCTTAGGGCGTTTGAGGCAACCATGGCAGAAACAACCGCTTCGGGCTATATCCAGCACCACTTACAGAACCTGACCTTCGGGCAGCTACCTGATGGCGGCTGGGGCTTTGCTCACACCGTTGCAGAAGCTAAAGAAATGGGCTTTTGGGCATTCCACGTCGATACACTCGGCTGGTCGCTGTTTGTCGGCCTGATCTTTATCCTCGTTTTCCGCATGGCGGCCAAGAAGGCAACTTCGGGTCAACCAGGCGCATTGCAGAACTTCGTTGAAGTGCTGGTGGAATTCGTTGATGGCAGCGTCAAAGACAGTTTCCACGGCCGCAGCGCAGTTATTGCTCCACTGGCGCTGACGATTTTCGTCTGGGTGTTCCTGATGAACGCCATCGACTTGATCCCGGTTGACTGGATTCCTCAGTTGGCCATTCTGATCACTGGCGATGAACACTTCCCGTTCCGTGCCGTACCGACGACTGATCCTAACGCTACCCTGGGCATGGCCCTGTCGGTATTTGCGCTGATCATCTTCTACAGCATCAAAATCAAGGGCATCGGCGGCTTCATCGGCGAATTGACCCTGCACCCGTTTGGCAGCAAGAACATCTTCGTTCAAGCGCTGCTGATTCCGGTTAACTTCCTGCTCGAATTCGTGACGTTGATTGCCAAGCCAATCTCGCTGGCACTGCGTCTGTTCGGCAACATGTACGCTGGCGAACTGGTATTTATCCTGATCGCCGTAATGTTCGGCAGCGGCCTGCTTTGGCTTAGCGGTCTGGGCGTGGTGCTGCAATGGGCGTGGGCTGTATTCCACATCCTGATCATCACCTTGCAAGCGTTCATCTTCATGATGTTGACCATCGTCTACTTGTCGATGGCGCACGAAGAGAACCACTAAGGCCCGCTTCGGCGAGTCTGGTGCCCCTCCTGCTTCGGTGGGAGGGCGTCGCAAAATGATTTTGTTTTACCGCTTTAATCTAAAAACCTAAACCATACGACGTAAAAGTCGGGAGGAAAGATGGAAACTGTAGTTGGTCTAACCGCTATCGCTGTTGCACTGTTGATCGGCCTGGGCGCACTGGGTACCGCAATTGGTTTCGGCCTGTTGGGCGGCAAATTCCTGGAAGGCGCAGCGCGTCAACCAGAAATGGTTCCAATGCTGCAAGTTAAAATGTTCATCGTTGCCGGTCTGCTCGACGCCGTAACCATGATCGGTGTTGGTATCGCACTGTTCTTCACCTTCGCTAATCCCTTCGTTGGTCAACTCGCTGGCTAATCACTCGAATTGTCGAGTTGATTAGAGTGATGGACAACGAACGAGCGAGGTGTTGGCGTGAACATTAATGCAACCCTGATTGGCCAGTCCGTTGCGTTCTTCATTTTTGTACTGTTTTGCATGAAGTTCGTGTGGCCTCCGGTCATCGCGGCATTGCAAGAACGTCAGAAGAAGATTGCGGCTGGACTGGACGCTGCTAACCGAGCAGCTCGCGACCTGGAGTTGGCCCAAGATAAAGCGGGTCAACAACTGCGCGAAGCTAAGGCTCAAGCAGCTGAAATCATTGAGCAAGCCAAGAAACGCGGTACTCAGATCGTAGACGAAGCCCGTGAACAGGCTCGCGTTGAAGCTGACCGTGTGAAGGCTCAGGCTCAGGCCGAGATCGAACAGGAACTGAACAGCGTCAAAGACGCCCTGCGTACCCAATTGGGTGGCTTGGCTGTTGAAGGCGCAGAGAAGATCCTGGGTGCCACAATCGATCAAAACGCGCACGCGGAGCTGGTTAATAAACTGGCTGCTGAAATTTAAGCGAGGGCGATCATGGCAGAATTGACCACGTTGGCCCGACCTTACGCTAAGGCAGCCTTCGAGCACGCCCAGGCCCACCAGCAACTGGCCTCTTGGTCAGCCATGCTCGGCCTGGCTGCAGCAGTGTCGCAAGACGACACTATGCAGCGCGTGCTCAAGGCCCCGCGACTGACGAGCGCAGAAAAGGCCGCCACATTTATTGATGTGTGCGGTGACAAGTTCACTGTAGAAGCACAGAACTTCATCAATGTCGTTGCCGAAAACGACCGTCTCCCGCTATTGCCGGAGATCGCCGCTCTGTTTGACCTGTACAAGGCCGAACAAGAGAAATCGGTAGACGTTGAAGTGACCAGTGCTTTTGCATTGAACCAAGAACAGCAAGACAAACTCGCCAAGGTTCTCAGTGCACGACTCAACCGGGAAGTGCGCCTGCAAGTTGCGGAGGATGCCAGCCTGATAGGTGGTGTCATCATCCGCGCCGGCGACCTGGTTATCGATGGCTCGGTTCGCGGGAAACTCGCAAACCTTGCCGAAGCATTGAAATCTTGAGTTTGAAGGGGCAGCAGAGCAATGCAGCAACTCAATCCTTCCGAAATAAGTGAAATTATCAAGGGCCGCATCGAAAAACTCGATGTGACCTCTCAAGCCCGCAACGAAGGCACTGTCGTCAGCGTATCTGACGGCATTGTGCGGATTCACGGTCTGGCCGACGTAATGTACGGCGAAATGATCGAGTTTCCGGGCAGCGTCTTCGGTATGGCGCTTAACCTTGAGCAAGACTCTGTAGGTGCCGTAGTTTTGGGCGCTTACACGACTCTGGCTGAAGGCATGAGCGCCAAGTGCACCGGCCGTATCCTGGAAGTTCCTGTTGGTAAGGAACTGCTGGGTCGCGTTGTCGACGCACTGGGTAACCCCGTTGACGGCAAAGGTCCGCTGAACAACACCGAGACTGATGCAGTCGAGAAAGTTGCTCCAGGCGTGATCTGGCGTAAGTCGGTAGACCAGCCTGTACAGACTGGCTACAAGGCTGTCGATGCCATGATCCCTGTCGGCCGTGGCCAGCGTGAGCTGATCATCGGTGACCGTCAGATCGGTAAAACCGCTCTGGCGATCGACGCGATCATCAACCAGAAAGACAGCGGCATTTTCTGTGTATACGTAGCGATCGGTCAGAAGCAATCGACCATCGCCAACGTGGTTCGCAAGCTGGAAGAAAACGGCGCGCTGGCTAACACCATCGTCGTAGCTGCCAGTGCATCCGAATCCGCAGCGCTGCAGTTCCTGGCACCGTACTCCGGTTGCACCATGGGCGAATACTTCCGCGACCGCGGTGAAGACGCGCTGATCGTTTATGACGATCTGTCCAAGCAAGCAGTGGCTTACCGCCAGATTTCCCTGCTGCTGCGCCGTCCACCAGGCCGTGAAGCTTACCCAGGCGACGTGTTCTATCTCCACTCCCGTCTGTTGGAGCGCGCATCCCGCGTTTCCGAAGAGTACGTAGAGAAGTTCACCAACGGCGCAGTGACCGGCAAAACCGGTTCCCTGACCGCACTGCCGATCATCGAAACCCAGGCTGGCGACGTTTCTGCGTTCGTTCCGACCAACGTGATTTCCATCACTGACGGTCAGATCTTCCTGGAATCGGCCATGTTCAACTCCGGGATCCGTCCTGCTGTGAACGCCGGTGTTTCGGTATCCCGTGTGGGTGGTGCCGCTCAGACCAAGATCATCAAGAAGCTGTCCGGTGGTATCCGTACCGCTCTGGCTCAGTACCGTGAACTGGCGGCATTCGCCCAGTTCGCTTCTGACCTGGACGAAGCGACCCGCAAGCAACTTGAGCATGGTCAGCGCGTTACCGAGCTGATGAAGCAGAAGCAATACGCACCAATGTCGATCGCTGACATGGCGCTGTCGCTGTATGCCGCTGAGCGTGGGTTCCTGACTGACGTCGAAATCACCAAGGTCGGTAGCTTTGAACAAGCGCTGATTGCTTACTTCAACCGCGATCACGCCGAATTGATGGCGAAGATCAACGTTAAAGGTGACTTCAATGACGACATCGATGCTGGCATCAAAGCCGGTATCGAGAAGTTCAAGGCCACCCAAACCTGGTAAGCCGCAGCGGGAGCCGCAAGGCTCCCGCTTGCTAACCTGATAGGTGTTACATGGCAGGCGCAAAAGAGATTCGCAGTAAGATTGCGAGCATCAAAAGCACGCAAAAAATTACCAGCGCCATGGAAAAAGTGGCGGTCAGCAAAATGCGCAAGGCACAAATGCGCATGGCTGCTAGCCGTCCTTATGCGGAGCGCATCCGCCAGGTTATTGGGCATTTGGCCAACGCCAACCCGGAATACCGCCACCCATTCATGATCGACCGTGCTGTCAAGCGTGTGGGTTATGTGGTTGTGAGCAGTGACCGTGGTTTGTGCGGTGGTTTGAATACCAACCTGTTCAAGGCTTTGGTCAAGGACATGGCGGTAAACCGCGAAAACGGCGTCGAGATTGATCTGTGCGTGGTCGGCAGCAAAGGTGCGGCTTTTTTCCGCAACTTTGGCGGTAACGTCGTTGCTGCAATCAGCCATCTGGGTGAAGAACCGTCGATCAATGACTTGATCGGCAGCGTTAAGGTGATGCTGGATGCTTACCTGGAAGGCCGTATTGATCGCCTTTCTGTGGTATCCAACAAGTTCATCAACACCATGACGCAACAGCCTACTGTGGAACAACTGATTCCACTGGTGGCGACCCCGGATCAAGAACTCAAGCACCACTGGGACTATCTCTACGAGCCAGATGCCAAAGAGCTGCTTGATGGCTTGATGGTGCGTTACGTGGAGTCGCAGGTGTACCAGGCGGTGGTCGAGAACAGTGCAGCTGAACAAGCTGCGCGGATGATCGCAATGAAGAACGCCACTGATAACGCCGGTGATTTGATCAGCGATTTGCAGCTGATCTACAACAAGGCGCGTCAGGCTGCGATCACCCAAGAGATCTCGGAAATCGTCGGCGGCGCTGCCGCGGTTTAACGGTTCAAATATTCAGAGGATCCAGCTATGAGTAGCGGACGTATCGTTCAAATCATCGGCGCCGTGATCGACGTGGAATTCCCACGCGAAAACGTACCGAGCATCTACAACGCGCTGAAAGTACAAAGCGCGGCCGGAACCACTCTGGAAGTTCAGCAGCAGCTGGGCGACGGCGTGGTTCGTACCATTGCGATGGGTTCCACCGAGGGCTTGAAGCGCGGTCTGGAAGTCACCGACACTGGCGCAGCCATCTCCGTTCCAGTCGGTAAAGCGACTCTGGGCCGGATCATGGACGTTCTGGGCAACCCGATCGACGAAGCTGGCCCGATTGACACCGAAGAGCGTTGGGGCATTCACCGTCCTGCACCGTCCTTCGCTGAGCAAGCTGGCGGCAACGACCTGCTGGAAACAGGCATCAAGGTTATCGACCTGATCTGCCCGTTTGCAAAAGGCGGTAAGGTGGGTCTGTTCGGTGGTGCCGGTGTAGGCAAAACCGTAAACATGATGGAACTGATCCGTAACATCGCCATGGAACACAGCGGTTACTCTGTGTTTGCTGGTGTGGGCGAGCGTACCCGTGAGGGTAACGACTTCTACCACGAGATGAAGGATTCCAGCGTACTGGACAAAGTGGCACTGGTTTACGGTCAGATGAACGAGCCGCCGGGTAACCGTCTGCGCGTTGCACTGACTGGCCTGACCATGGCCGAGAAGTTCCGTGACGAAGGTAACGACGTACTGTTGTTCGTTGACAACATCTACCGTTACACCTTGGCCGGTACTGAAGTATCCGCACTGCTGGGCCGTATGCCTTCGGCAGTAGGTTACCAGCCGACTCTGGCTGAAGAGATGGGTACTCTGCAAGAGCGCATCACTTCGACCAAAAACGGTTCGATCACTTCGATCCAAGCGGTATACGTACCTGCGGATGACTTGACTGACCCGTCGCCTGCGACCACGTTTGCCCACTTGGACGCCACTGTCGTTCTGTCCCGTGACATCGCTTCCCTGGGTATCTACCCAGCGGTAGATCCACTGGATTCGACTTCGCGCCAGCTGGACCCGAACGTAATCGGCCAGGAACACTACGACACCGCTCGCGGCGTTCAGTACGTGTTGCAGCGTTACAAAGAACTGAAGGACATCATTGCGATCCTGGGTATGGACGAGCTGTCGGAAACCGACAAGCAGTTGGTATCTCGCGCTCGTAAGATCCAGCGTTTCTTGTCTCAGCCGTTCTTCGTGGCTGAAGTCTTCACTGGCGCTTCGGGTAAATACGTTTCCCTGAAAGACACCATTGCTGGCTTCAAAGGCATCCTCAACGGTGACTACGACCACCTGCCAGAACAAGCGTTCTACATGGTCGGCGGCATCGAAGAAGCGATCGAGAAAGCCAAGAAACTGTAATTCGGGCGCCCGGTAACGGGCGCTAATCAGGTTGAGGCAATCAGATGGCTAATATGACAGTCCATTGCGATATCGTCAGCGCGGAAGGAGAAATCTTTTCCGGTCTGGTTGAGATGGTGATTGCGCACGGCAGCCTGGGTGATCTTGGTATCGCTCTGGGTCACGCTCCGCTGATCACTGAACTCAAGCCAGGTCCGATCCGCCTGATCAAACAGGGTGGGGAAGCCGAGGTGTTTTACATCTCCGGCGGTTACCTCGAGGTTCAGCCGAACATGGTTAAGGTACTTGCCGATACCGTGCAACGTGCTGCCGACCTGGATGAAGCCTCCGCTCAGGAAGCCGTTAAGGCTGCCGAGAAGGCCCTGAACGAAAAAGGCGCAGATTTCGATTACGGATCTGCTGCTGCACGACTGGCCGAGGCCGCAGCTCAGCTGCGCACCGTCCAGCAAATCCGCAAGAAGTTCGGCGGCTAAGGCTCCTGCTTCATTGTGTGATTGATTAAAAAGGGTAGCCTCGGCTACCCTTTTTCTTTTTCCGCGAAATACTTTTTGGTCGCAGCCGCTGACCACCCAGGATTGGTAGCCAGTCATGTCTCTCGATATCGTCATTCTCGCCGCAGGTCAGGGCACACGCATGCGTTCGGCCTTGCCCAAGGTATTGCACCCGGTGGCCGGCAATTCCATGTTGGGCCATGTTATCCACAGCGCCCGCCAACTCAAGCCAACCGGTATTCACGTAGTGATCGGCCATGGGGCTGAATTAGTACGCGAACGTCTGGCCGCAGAAGACTTGAATTTTGTGCTGCAAGACAAGCAGTTGGGCACCGGCCACGCCGTGGCTCAGGCACTGCCGTTTATAACGGCACAAAACGTGCTGATCCTGTACGGCGATGTCCCGTTGATCGAAGTTGAGACCCTGCAACGCCTGCTTAAGCAAGTCGGCCCTGAACAACTGGGCCTGCTGACCGTCAACCTGCCAGACCCGACCGGTTATGGCCGTATCGTTCGTGATGCGAGCGGCAAGGTCAGTGCCATCGTTGAGCACAAGGATGCGAGCGAAGCTGAACGCACAATCTCTGAAGGCAATACTGGGATTCTTGCGTTGCCGGCCCATCGATTAGCGGACTGGATGAGCCGCCTGTCGAACAACAATGCACAGGGCGAGTATTACCTGACCGACGTGATCGCAATGGCGGTGAACGATGGTTTGGTCGTGGCCACCGAACATGCGCTGGACCCGATGGAAGTACAGGGCGCCAACGACCGCAAGCAACTCAGTGAACTGGAACGTCACTATCAGTTGCGTGAAGGCCGCCGTCTGATGGCATTGGGTGTGACCTTGCGCGATCCGGCGCGCTTTGATGTGCGCGGCGAAGTCAGCGTCGGGCGTGATGTGCTGATCGACATTAACGTGATCCTCGAAGGTCGCGTAGTGATTGAAGACGACGTGGTGATTGGTCCTAATTGCGTGATTAAGGACAGCACCTTGCGCAAAGGTGTCGTGGTCAAAGCTAATAGTCATCTGGACGGTGCCATCATGGGCGAGGGCAGCGATGCAGGCCCATTCGCCCGATTACGCCCAGGTAGCGTGCTTGATGCCCGTGCTCATGTGGGTAACTTTGTTGAGCTGAAAAATGCCCACCTCGGTGAAGACGCCAAGTGTGGCCATCTGACCTACTTGGGCGATGCTGAAGTGGGGGCGCGCACCAATATCGGCGCCGGCACCATTACCTGTAACTACGATGGCGCCAATAAGTGGACGACAGTGTTGGGCGCAGATGTATTCATTGGTTCCAACAACTCACTGGTTGCACCTGTGGATATCTCTGACGGCGCCACGACGGCTGCCGGTTCGACCATTAATCAGCACGTGCCCGCTGAACAGCTTGCCGTGGGTCGTGCACGCCAGCGCAATATCGAAGGCTGGAAGCGTCCCGTTAAGCGACCCAAGGCTTGAGAGGGTTTTATCCACACGCTAAAAAAGCAGTTTGTGGGTAAGTTTGATTGTTACATTTTTGTTAAAAATCAATATGTTAGCTAAAGCCCTTATCCATGCCTTGTGGATAAGGGCTTTTTAATAACCCGAAAACAGGGCTTACCCCCCTGCAAATCCTTGGCACGAGAAGTTATGCACAACCCCGTGTATGGAGTTTTTTGTTGACGAAAATTTCGAGATCGGGTTTCATTGCTTTCGTTATCTTTCGAAACGAAACTTAGGTCGTTATGTCCAAGCGCAATACGCCTCAACGCAGACACAACATTCTTGCCCTGCTCAGTGAGCAAGGTGAAGTCAGTGTGGATGAACTGGCCAAACGTTTCGAAACTTCAGAGGTTACGATTCGCAAGGACTTGGCAGCACTCGAAAGTAATGGCCTGCTGCTGCGTCGTTATGGCGGCGCTATTACCTTGCCCCAAGAGTTGGTGATAGACCCCACTCAGCCGGTGTCTGCTTATAAGCAAGCCATCGCTCGTGCTGCTGTGGCACTGATCAAAGAACACGCACGCATCATCATCGACAGTGGCAGTACCACCGCGGCGATGATTCCTCAGTTAGGCCAGCAACCTGGCCTGGTGGTCATGACCAACTCGTTGCATGTCGCCAATGCCCTCACTGAACTTGAGCACGAGCCAGTGTTGTTGATGACGGGTGGCACCTGGGATCCGCATTCCGAATCTTTTCAGGGCCAAGTGGCGGAGCAAGTGCTGCGCTCTTACGATTTCGACCAACTGTTTATCGGCGCTGACGGAATCGATCTGCACCGCGGTACCACCACCTTTAATGAGTTGCTGGGGCTGAGCCGGGTCATGGCTGAAGTCGCGCGTGAAGTCATTGTCATGGTCGAGTCCGACAAAATCGGCCGCAAAATACCCAATCTGGAACTGCCCTGGAGCAGCGTCCATACCCTTATTACTGATGATCGCTTGCCCAAAGACGCTCGCGAACAGATTCAGGCCCGAGGCATAACCTTGTTATGCGCGGCACTTAGTTAGGAGAACGTTATGTGTGGAATTGTTGGCGCAGTCGCTGAACGAAATATCACGGCCATTCTGCTCGAAGGCCTGAAGCGTCTTGAATACCGCGGCTATGACAGCGCCGGTGTGGCTGTTTTTACAAACAACGGCACACTGGAGCGCATGCGCCGAAATGGCAAAGTCGCTGAGTTGGAACAAGCCCTGGCCGGTGAACCGCTGGTCGGACGGCTGGGTATTGCCCACACGCGTTGGGCCACGCACGGTGCACCTTGCGAGCGCAATGCGCACCCGCACTTCTCGGGTTCGGACCTGGCTGTGGTGCATAACGGCATCATTGAAAACCATGAAGCCCTGCGCGAACAACTTAAAGGCTTGGGCTATGTGTTCACCTCGGACACCGACACTGAAGTCATTGCTCACCTGCTTAACCACAAGCTCAAAGACAACAACGACCTGACGACCGCGCTCAAAGCCACCGTCAAAGAATTGCACGGTGCCTACGGTTTGGCTGTAATCAGCGCCAAACAACCGGATCGTCTGGTAGCAGCGCGTAGCGGTAGCCCTTTGGTGATTGGTCTGGGTCTGGGCGAAAACTTCCTTGCCTCCGACCAATTGGCTCTGCGCCAAGTGACGGATCGCTTCATGTACCTGGAAGAAGGCGACATTGCTGAAATCCATCGTGACAGCGTGCAAATCTGGGATGTGACCGGCCAAAGCGTGCAGCGTGAAGCGGTGCAATACAGCGATGGTGCTGAAGCAGCCGACAAAGGCGAGTACCGTCACTACATGCTCAAAGAAATTCACGAGCAACCGGCTGTTGTGCAACGCACTCTGGAAAATCGTTTGGGGCAGGACCATGTGCTGGTTCAGGCTTTCGGCCCACAAGCGGCTGAACTGTTCGCCAAGGTGCGCAATGTTCAGATCGTTGCCTGCGGTACGAGCTACCACGCGGGGATGGTTGCGCGTTACTGGCTGGAATCGTTGGCCGGCATTCCGTGTCAGGTCGAAGTTGCCAGCGAGTTCCGTTATCGCAAAGTGGTGGTTCAGCCCGATACCTTGTTTGTTTCGATCTCGCAGTCCGGTGAAACGGCTGACACCCTGGCGGCATTGCGCAACGCCAAAGAACTGGGTTTCCTTGGCAGCCTGGCTATTTGTAACGTCGGCATCAGTTCGCTGGTACGTGAGTCTGATCTGACCTTGCTCACCCACGCAGGGCGTGAAATTGGTGTGGCATCCACCAAAGCCTTCACCACTCAATTGGTCGGTTTGTTGCTGCTGACCCTGTCATTGGGTCAGGTGCGTGGCACCCTGCAAGCGGGTGTTGAAGCCCAGTTGGTTGAAGAGTTGCGTCGTCTGCCAGCTCGTTTGGGCGAAGCGCTGGCAATGGACACCACGGTTGAAAAAGTCGCGCAATTGTTCGCCGATAAACACCACACCTTGTTCCTCGGCCGTGGTGCTCAGTTCCCGGTAGCGATGGAAGGCGCGCTTAAGCTCAAAGAAATTTCGTACATCCATGCCGAAGCCTACCCGGCGGGTGAGTTGAAGCACGGTCCATTAGCGCTGGTAGACAGCGACATGCCGGTGGTCACGGTGGCCCCCAACAACGAGCTGCTGGAAAAACTGAAATCTAACCTGCAAGAAGTACGCGCCCGTGGCGGTGAATTGATTGTGTTTGCAGATGAGCAAGCGGGCATGACCAATGGTGAAGGCACGCATGTGATCAACATGCCGCACATCCACGATGTATTGGCGCCCATCCTCTACACGCTGCCGCTGCAATTGTTGTCGTACTACGTGGCCGTATTGAAAGGCACCGACGTCGACCAACCGCGTAACCTGGCTAAGTCCGTGACGGTAGAATAAACATCACCGGATTGATAAAACGTTTGTTTTTCAAGAATAAAGGTTGTCACAAAAGAATAAAGGTAGTCTCAAGTTAGGAAAGGTTGTCACAGAGCTCTGCCTCGGCCGTTAGTCGGGGCAGAGCCTGGTCTTTTGATATAGGAGCACAATCCCTTCTGCACCACAGTGACAGCTGTCCTGGATGGACCCGCTCGTGATTTCCACACGCCACAACCCCCTGTGCCGTTCCGATCCGATCGAGTGGGTTACTCAACGATGAGCGACTCGTGAAATGACAACTATATCCGCTGCACAGCCGGCACCAGTCTCCTCGAGACTGATGACCCAGAAGAAAATTGATAGGAAAATCAAATCGGGTCGCGGATTTGGCGTAAGAGAGTCCTATGAGCCTTGGATCAAAATATGGGATATCAAGTCGAGAGGAGTATCACATCTCGTACCTGGAGTTAAATTTCGTCGCAGCCATCATTTGCTATCCAACGCGGAGCGCGACTTTCACCTGATCCTCGAGCATGACCCCTCAATCATCGACATCCGCGAGCAGTTTCCACTACTAACACAGGCTGAAACTCAGGCGATCGCTTCGAGCTTGAATTACCATCACCCTGTGTATCCAGGTACTCAGGTCCCTGTGGTTATGACCACTGACTTTCTCATAACGTTTATAGATTCGGCGGGCGAAGCGAGGTTAGCTGCACGCTCGGTGAAATACCGCAAGGAATTTGAGGAGGCCGACCGAAGGGAACAGAATCGCATGGCGGAAAAGCTCGAGATCGAAGCTAAGTACTGGGCCGTGAGGAATGTAGAGTGGAAACTGGTTCTCCATGAAAGTCTCTCTCGCATCAAGATAGCAAATCTCGTAATTCTTAGAACTTATGCGAACATTCATCCTTCTTTGCCTACTGATAAAAATATAAATAACCTCCTCGAGGTTATAGCGGGATGTAATACTGAACAATTACCACTTAAGGTACTACTTCAAAAAGCCTCACGAGTAGTTTTTATCGAGTATATGGATGTTAAACGCCTCTTTCATCACCTTCTCTGGATGGGCAAACTGGAGACGGATCTTACTGATAGGTTGATAAGCTTATCTGAACCTTTACGAGTTTGGGTTAGTGAGTCATTCGCTTCCAGTACACCAAAAATAGAGGTGCTTCGTCATGCTTAGTCTTGGAGTTAACTGTATCGTTTCTCCAGGTGAAGGCTCTGGGCTTCTGAATAAGCCGGTCAGGGTTTTAGGCATAAAGGATGAACTTGTCTTAGTCATTGAACTTGGCTTGATGCCGAGGAAACCATGGTGGGTTGTAATATCTTTGCTGATCGAAGAGATTAATAGCGGAGCGGCAGTTATTAATCCAGAACTGGTACCTCTGCACTTGCTTCGAAGTGATGACGAGATCGGTGAGAATGAAAAGGCCAGCCGAGATAGGAACTGGGAGCGGGTGCGTGGTTTGGTGGAAGACCATGGCCCCCTCGATATCTTGACGTCGAACTTCGGTGCACTTGTTGCTGATCATGCAATCATGGAGGGGGTTGATCGGAAGCAAATTTATCGCCTGCTCTATCGGTATTGGAGCATGGGGCAGACACGTAATGCCTTTTTGTGGAATACCAGCGCGTGCGGAGGCCCAGGGAAGAAAAAAAGTCGTGCCTCGTGCATCGTTCCTGGTCGACCGCTTAAATATCGGGGTGTAGTTGTGGATGACGGTGGTGCCATTCTGCTCGAGTCGCGGCACATCACGCACATTCGCTTGGCCTATGGGCGCTTTGCCAGTGGCAAGTGCGGTAAGTTAAAGAAAGCTTATGATTGGATGCTCAATAAGTTTTACAGATCGGTTAAGCCCGATGGTTCGAAAGGAAATTTGGTTCGCGGCAGCTACCCGTCTATAAACCAGTTTGAATATAATGGGAAAAACTTCTTTGATGAACTCTATAAGCTGAAGAAAAGTGGCGGTGCAATTCGCTATAACAAAGACCACCGCGCGTTAATTGGATCTGCCTCTCAAGGGTTGATCGGTGCAGGCCATCGTTACGAGATCGACTCGACGATTGCTGATGTTTATCTAGTGCACCGTGTAAATCGATTGTGGCTGATCGGCAGGCCAGTATTGTATGTAGTGGTTGATACGTTCACCAGAATGATTGTAGGCATTCATGTCGGTCTTGAAGGGCCCAGTTGGAATGGCGCTCGACATGCCATTTATAATGCTTGCACGCCCAAGAAAGAGTTTTGCAAGCGCTACAACATTGAGATCGATGAGGCTGACTGGCCTTGCTCTCATCTTCCTGTCGAGCTTGTCGCAGATCGCGCCGAACTACTCAGTGAAGCTGGGGAGACGATGACGAAAATGCTTGGCACGGCATTGAAGATTTTGCCACCGTTCCGGCCTGATTGGAAAAGTATCATTGAAAGCCGATTCCGGCTGATAAACGGACAACTGGATTTGAAGTTCGTCCCGGGTGGCGTAGACGCTCGGAAGATGGAGCGAGGTGACCGTGACTATCAGCTCGACGCAATCTTCGACATCGATGAGTTTACTGAGATGGTCATCGCCGGTGTTTTGGCTCACAACATAAGCCTCCGCGTTCCTCATCTCCTGAACCGGGAGATGATCGCCGCAGAAGTTGAGCCTACGCCTATAGCCATGTGGAAGTGGTCTATGGCAAACAATCTTCTGAACTCGAAGATTGTGTCACCGGCGGAGCTGAAGATCGCATTGCTGCCGTCGCAGGAGTGTCGGATCAGTCGAGGTGGCATCAATTTCCAAGGTGTGCAGTACACGTGTGAAACCGCCATACGTTTGGAGTGGTTGGAGCGATCTCACAACTTTAAAACGAGGTACGTAAGGGTTTTCTACGACCCAAACTCTATCGAAAACTGCTGGATGAAATCTGAGGCGGGTTTCGAGCCTTTAACCATCGTACCGCAGCAGCGAGCTAAGTATGGCGGGCTTCGTATGGAGGAGGTCCTCGATATGATCAAGATTCTGAGCCAGGTCGCTCCTGATGCCAGGTACGAGGATGCCAACACTGGAGCACTCCTCCAGGACCACCAGGAGGAGATCCTTCAGCGGGCGCAGGCCAAACGCAAAGGCCAAGGGGATCCGAAGTCACACGCTGAATTCAAGCGTGACAAGCGCTCGAAACGTGCCGCAGAAGCCCAGAATGAGCGCGACCTGCATACAGCTGATCTAAATCAGATTCGCCTTGTGGATAAGCCGCCGGTTGCAGTGGAAACTCATAAGCCAGACACTGTAATGACCGTCTCGGGTAGGAGCGCGGCTTTCCTGAGATTGGTGATCAATACGGACAACGAGGCTAACCATGAGTAAGGTCAGATTTGCGCGGGCAGATTACAACCTGACTGGCATGCCTCAATACGACGGTAATCCTCTGATTGAGTGCCTTCCGAAGATTCTGTCGGACGTTGATGTAGTCCGGCGCATCGGACACATGCCTCCTCGGCCTGATGAGACGGAGCGAGCCTTGGACCCTAAGCTACGTGGCCATGGCATCAACAGGATGAAGGATGTCGTCGTACCTTTTCATATCCACCTCAGACTTGAGGATCTGTTCAGTCAGTTGATTCGATATGGGTACACCGGGCGCAACCCATTGCATGCGTCTACCGTTAGACATCGCTTGCCTTCTTCTGCGGAAATCAAGGGGCATGGGTTCATGTCCACCGCTGAAACTTTGACCCTGATAGGGTTGAGTGGCATGGGTAAAACGACTGCGCTGAACTCCATTGCCAAGCTTTATCCACAAGTAATCAGTCACAGTAAGTATAAGCGGCAGATCTTCATCGAGACTCAGGTGGTCTGGCTCAAGATCGATTGTCCGCACGATGGCTCGTTAGGCGGTTTTTGCGCCGCATTCTTCTCGTCGTTGGATGACGCATTGGGCATTGAGAAGTACTCAGGCAGAGCCGGTACTGGCCGCAGCATCAGCGTCATGCTTCAAAGAATTAGTCAGCTATGCAAGGCCTACTTCATCGGGGTTCTCATCATTGATGAGATGCAGCATCTTTGCTCATCCCGAGGCGGGAAAGATCGCGAAAAGCTGCTCAATTTTTTCGTGCAGCTATCGAATGATGCCGGCATCCCGCTGGTCTACGTCGGCACGAATGCCATGCTTCCACTGTTTTCAGGTGTTGTGCGAAATGCCCGGCGTGCAGCAGGAATGGGTCCTATCGCCTTTGATAGGTTTCCCGAGGGTGACCCGTATTGGGCGCATCTGGTGTCACAGCTTTGGTCATACGACTGGACCAAAACTTCGGTTCCGTTGACGGGCAGGCTCGTTGCCAAAATCTATGATCTCACCCAAGGAGACACGGATTTCCTGGTCAAGCTTCTTCAGCTAGCTCAACGGCACGCGATCTGGGAGAACATCGACTCGATCACGCCGGCGCTTCTGCAGGAGGTGTACGACGATCAGATGGCGATCCTTCACAAGCCTATTGAGGCTTTGCGAAGCGGGGATCCATTACAGATTGCTGACTTCGAGGACTTGATGCCTACGAAGGACCAGATTGCTCAGATGATGAATTACGATTTGGCGCGTCGCGCAGACAGATCGTATCTCTCGTTGATCACCCAGGCCGCGATCGCACCCGTTATGCACAGCGAAAAAGCAGCAACAAAGCCTGCTAGTAAACCGGTAGTTCCGGTTCCCAACGAGCCAGTACCAACTGCCCATTTTGTCGAAGGTGTTGATGTGCAAACTCAGCTCGAACAGAGGGGGTGGGTGGATAAGGAGTCAGCCTGGTGATGAACCCGGGAGATTAGGTTAATGGATCGCTTGCATGGATTTCCTCAACCGTTCCCTGACGAGTCTCTCTATAGCCTGGCGGTCCGTTATCACAGGCTGTTGTCGAACGACAGCTATCGCCGGACAAGCCAGGAGCTGTTTGGTGTGTATTCCAGAACCTGTGGCTCTATCTTGCCGTGCTGCTTGGGCGCGCTGTCGCAACGGTTGGCATCAGCTTATTCGGTAGAGCAGTTGATTGACCGTTTTACCCTTTTGCCTCTGTACGAACCATTCTTAAATGACACGAAGAGCCGTGCTGCGCGTATCGCCATGGCTGGTGACGACGGCACAGGCCTGAAGATGAGCCTAGGAATCACAGCCTCAGGATTCCTCAAGCACGCATCTTTCAGATACTGCGAGAGATGTGTTGAGGAAGACATTCAACATTGCGGATCGGCCTACTGGCATCGTATTCACCAGGCGACGGGTACTTGCATCTGCCCCCTCCATGGAGAGGTGCTCTGCGGGACGACGTTTCCGAATGGAGCAGACTGGCGTTGCATGCTGTTTCCGGCAGAAGTGGTAGGGTCGCCAGTGATGCAGGTTCCTTGCAGGCCTGCAGCTGGTGAATTAAGTGAAATGCAACTTTGGGGACTCGAACACCCTGCGGCTGTTCGTAATCTACTGGTCGGAGACTTCCTCTGGCATCGTCTGGATGAGATGGGCTTCCTCAAGGCTGGCCGGGTGAGGCTACAGACATTAAAGAGTTTCTTGACCCCTCGTTTGCTCTGTAGCCCTCGCGGTAACGAGTTTCAGGAGCTAAATTGCTCCTGGGAATGGGTGTTGGGTGTCGTGCGCCCACGTAGGACGGTCGTACAGCCCTTGAAATTCTACTTTCTCTGCTGGCTCCTCGAAGCAGGCCTTGAGCATCTGAAATCCTTCCTTCCCCAAGCCGATATTTACGGTGGGGAAGCGACTGAGGGCAGCAATACTGGTGTCCCCGCAGAGGAGAGTGAAATTGAAGCGCGTCGGCAGGCGTTCTCCAGCAGCAAGAATGTGAAGTGCCATGAAAAGCCTGGCTACCAGTGGCTATACCGCCATGATAGGGAATGGTTAACCCAGTATGTATCTGCCCATCCGTTTATTAGGCGAATGACGGGTTTGGTCGATTGGGCGGCAAGAGACGAAGCCCTTGCTCGAAACTTGCTGATCGCCAGGGACCAAATTCTATTTACGCAGGGCAAACCGCAAAAGGTTACCCGCGCCGCGCTGAACAGAAGAGTCGCCCATTCCCAAGACTTTTTGAGGATGCCTGATAAATTCCCAATCAGCACTCTGTTGATGAGCGATATGCTCGAATCTGATCATGACCATCAAGTTCGTAAAGTCAGATGGGCGGTGAGGCAGTATCTTTTACCTGAACGAAGCGCATTAAGCGTCGTATACCGATTTGCTGGAATTAGGCTTTCTCATGTAACGGAAGAGGAGGTGTTAGACATTCTCTCTGTTGCAAAGGAGCTACGTTTGACCTCAGGAAGCCCTTGAGCTATTGATCAGCACTGAGGAGCTGAGCTGATGACCGCTTCGCGGGGATTTGGTTTGTTTATAGGTCGTTGAATAAACGAGATGAATGAGTCTGCGTTTTTGAATATAAGAAAAGCCAGCGCTAAGGACATACCCAAAGAGTGGTAATCACTGTTTGTGTCTTTGAATGCCATTCCTAAAAATTTACTAACATCGCTTCGGTATGATGAATAACCAAGTTTAAAATTTTTGCCATATGTCAAGCTTACATATTTTTCAGTAAGATGACGGTTTACGCATATAGTATTATAAGTCGAACCCCGAAACTTTAGGAGCTCTTGGGCGAAGACTGCCAAGTCGTGATTTGGTGTTCCTATAGCCGTATCAGGCTCAGGAAACGAAAAGCTGCAGTCGATAAGGGACGCCAGTTGATGCGCGTGGATAGAAGTTTCACAAGATGGGCACTTATCATGTAGTTTAACTGCATGTTTATAGCAAATTGTTACAGCGCGAGGTAGGTGCGATACGTGTATGTACGGCGAACCAAAACTCTGTATATCCTCGATCACGCACTTACTGCAGATTTTCCATCCCCGTGTTGGAGTGTATGTACTATCGTGTACGCTACGACCTAAAACTGCAAAAAGTGGATAAAGCGTGTTTTCATTTAAGACTTGCTTGGCAATGTTGTCATCTACGAACATCGATGGTAACACAAGCTTCCAACTACCCTTGCTATTTGTTAGTCTGATTTTCTGGATGTGAAAATCATCTTTTCGGAAGTTTTTTATCCCTTGGATCTCTTTCCCTCTACGTAAAGCTGATGCCATAAATTCGCCAGGGAATGGAGCGTAGATCACTTTCTCTACCAATAGAAATTTGTTGGTAATAGTCGCGTAGGGGAGAAAGATATTCAAGACTTACTTTCGGTTTCACTAAACCTACACGCAGCTCGTCCGCTACCTGCAGGGGGCACTTGGTCGAGTTCGTCGATAAGGAAGTCGGATAAAGCGTCTCATTGACGGTTTCTAGGATAAATTTCTAAGAAATTATAGCCAAGCTCCGCTGAAGCGTTTTACATGCTTTAGGCCAGAATCATACCAACAAAATTCATGCTCGCAGGGAAACGTTAACAAGCTGGTAGGTGGTGCTAATCACACTGGACAATCTTTAGGCCGTAAGACAGAGTGCCACTACTCTCTCACTGAGGCTGGTTATATTTCAGTTTCAGCCCCCACACGCCTTGTGTACAAGTGATGATCTGCACAGGGCTCAGAGGTATATAGACATGGAAGATAAACATCTAAAACCTTTAGATCATCAGTTAGAGGACGAAGCTGAAGTGCGCTCGATGGATCCGAGAGAGATCGAGGTTCGGTTAGCCATCGCTGATTACGTGATCCGAAGGGTAGGTGGTACACCTGCAGGGAGTGAGATTTTTGATGCGCTCATCAAACGCTTTGAGAACAGATACCCTCAGCACAAGCTCTTAGCGCATTTTCTCACCAGCCCAGAGCATTTGGAGATGTACGCAGATGATCTTGAGGATTGATGAAAAAGTGGTTCCCGTGCGGTTTTCGCTGTTGTTTCAAACTATGTTCTGTATGGTCGTGGGCTTTTTTTGCTGGGAACGCTAGGCAGTTTCAATGACACCTGATGCCACTGTACTAAATGTATTGGCGCATCTAGCAGATTCACTGCGGCAAGATTATTTCTGGTAGAACATCAGCCGCAGTGAAGGAAATGACTAGAGTTAGGCTACTAACTGCAGGCGAGGTGCGAGTACTAGGTAGTCTTTGGGGATGGTGGATAGGATCGCGGCGACTTTCTCCCGAGGCAGTTCGTCACCGAGCAGCGCTTCAATCTTGCCAAGCCGTTCTTGGACAGCGTAGGTACGATCCCACTGAATACTGAACCGTTTGGCCGCAACCTTCTGCTCCACAAGCACAAGATTTCTATTCCAGTCGTAGGTATAGCGCATGCCTACCTTACTCGGCAATCCGTTATCATCCGGCTCTAGGAAGTTCAGCTCGAACACAATTCCTTGCGAGTTTTTTCGTGCGGAGGACTCGACGTAGTCGTCTTCGAAGAGATTGTCGATCAGTTCGCTGGGCTGAACACCACGGGTCACGTGGAGAGTCGAGAGCTCATCAACAAGCATTTTGATGGATTCGAGACTCATTTCAGCATTCCCCTCAGTTCATCGATGACCACCACCACGTACTCGATTGACTTGGTCAGTGAGCTGTTGTCGCGTTCTGCAACCTTACCGAATTTCTTCGCCAGCTTAGTGTTGATATAGCTCACAAGTATACCGTCGTTGGGCATGCTGGGTTTCGCCACAGGCAGGTGATTTTTGAATATCGGATAAAGGGTAGAAGCTTTTTCTTCGATCTGCAGATCGCTGAGTAAGGTTGCGATCTCGTCCTGAGCTTTCTTAGTCAAAATCTCGCGCAGCTGCTTGCGTGCGATTTCAGGCCGTTTCTCCACGAGATTGGGGTCTATGAGCTGAGCCGCTTTTTTGGTCTCGGCACTAAGGAAGACGTTTTTGAGCTGCGCTAAAACATCCGCGTCGTAGCCCTCAATTCCAGGAAGAGCCAGAATCTTCTGTGTAGCGATGGATTCGACTTCGGCCCTTTTCTCGGAAAAGATCTTGTTGAAGTCCAAATCTCCAAGGTAGGAGTCACGGTCACTCACAAACGCTTCGGTGGTAGAAACACCTCCCAGACCCTGTTCCTTTCGGGTGTAGTCTTGGTCTGTGATTGTGTATTCGCGGGTGCGCTGGTGCTTGGCCCGATCAACCTCCGTTTGGAATGCGGTCCACATAGAGTCCAAACCGGTTTCCTGGTGATAAATCACCACGGCGTTGTTATCGATCTCGAAGGCAGTGATCTCCTCGGCCGGAATAGCCCGCAGAACTCGGCCCACGATCTGCGCAAAGGCATTTTCGCTTCGGTAGGGACGGAACAGGGCCAGTATCGTGAGGTATCGATGGTCGTAGCCCTCCATCAACATGTTCACGGAGATAACGACATCGCACTGGTGGTTATCGATCACGCGGAATGCCGCATCGATATTCGCCTGCTCCATGTCGCTGTGCACGATAGCTGCAGTCAAGTTCTTGGATTGATACCAAGTGCGCAGGTCCTCGGCGTGTGTGATGCTGCAGCCGACCGCGAGAATCTTATGTGGCACATCCGGTGAGGTTTTCCTGAGCTCATCCAATTTCAGAATGCTCAGGTTTATAACGTCCATCGAGCATTCTGGGGATAGTGCTACGCTGCGCTCTACCCACTCTTGGTCCTTGAATTCTAGGACTTGTTCTTTGGAGAGCCGGACTCCTGGCTGCTCGGCGACTGTGAAGTAGAGTTCATGAGCATTGACTGTCTCTTTTCTCAGCCACTTCACGTACCGATCACGCATCACCTCAGACAGAGGCGTCTTATGGATCAGTTTTCCTGGCACTACCTGGTTGTCGCCTCGGTACGGTGTGCCCGTCACGAAGATCTTCTTGGCCGTGGAAAAATGGGCCAAGGTCTTTTGCCAGCTACCCGCCGGCCCATGATGCCCCTCATCGATAATGATGAGATCAAAGAAGTCAGATGGCACTCGCTTTGTCAGTGATTGGCCACGCTCGTTGTACACCTGCTGGATGTTTGAATAGACGAAGTGAGCCTGCTCAAGGCTGGACGGATGGGTGTCAGAATTGAATTCGCATGTGATCGGAAGATCCTCGGCGCTAAAAATCACATCGAAATTGATCCAGAAGTTGTCCTCCAGAACTTCCTGGGTCTTTCGGATACTCTGCTTCGTGACCAATCCCGGTGTGATGATCAACACGCGCCCCTTTGACAGACCAAACGGTACGATCGAGATTAACCCGCTTTTACCCGTTCCCGTCGGCAGGACTATCAGCGCATCCTCGTTGGAGTTTTCAAAATGCTCCTGGGCCTTGATATAGGCCTCAATCTGAGGGCTACGCAGCTTTTTATTGCCAAGGATGTTAGCTGCCGTTTCGGTGAAATAATTCATAGACAGTCGAGGTTCCTATTGGCGGCGCGCGCCCAGGTGCCCGCCGGCTGAGCAAGTGCATGGCGACGGGGAAGACGGAGTAAGGAGTGTTCGAAGTGCAGCAGATGAGGGCATTGAAATATCCATATTTCGGGCTAGGCATCACCAGATGTTTATGATGGCTGAGCGTGTGTGCTGTGGCTGATTGTAGCCCAGTGATATCACGCTTAGGTCCCCGAAATTCCGAAAATTGTATTAAACGCTGTCGTCAGACCAGTGAGTTATTGGTCTTGCAAGATGTCTAGAGAATCCGGGGCGATTCAGAGTGCCAGTCCAATCAAGCGTCTTGAACTTCACTGAGAACGATCGTGCTACACGGGTGAGTTTGTCTCATCCCTGACGGCAGAGGAGCGCAGGAACTTCGAGCGACTCCATCCAGCCGGCTAATTTCGTCAAAAAGGCATTGAGCCGGAGACCTTACTTAAGTCGACCGGCCTATCGCGGAGCTGGGAAGGGCCTCCCGGTTTCGATGTCATTTTGGGTGGTCATGCATATCATCGGAGGGGATTCAGCCTCAAGCTCTCGGAACCGATGTGAGACCTGGGTATGAGGATTGCCCTATCTCGTCAGCGTATCGAGAATACACTGCGGTGAGGCCATAGCTCATTCGCGCTAGGGAAGCAGCATTTGCTCAAGAATCTCCACTGTGCTTCGTAATAGAGCTGTGGATTGAGGGGCTTCACGGATTAATCTTTCAACACGAGCAGAGATGGACGTTGAATCCAAATCTGCGGGATCGAGGTTAATGTGCAGTAATGTGCATATGCTTTGCACGCTTTTATTGATCGTGGCGATCTTCCCCTGCTCAATTCGAACCACTTGGCTGTGGTGGATACTAATTAATTTCGCAACGTGTTGTTGTGTATAGCCGAGCGCTTTTCGCTTCGATTTAATCGAGGCACCGAGGGCTTTTGGATCGAGTAGCTGCTTGATTTTTGGGGTCATAATGTGCATAATATTTGCACATTTATTGATTCAAGACTAGCTGCCATGACGGTGTATGTTGATGCTGAGGCGATCGAGTGGCGGGGTAAGCGCTGGTGCCATCTTGTAGCAGATACGCTTGACGAACTTCACGCTTTTGCCGATCTACTCGGACTGCGTCGAAGCTGGTTTCAGTGCAAGAAATACCCGCATTATGACGTGACGATATCAGTTCGCACCAAGGCGCTCAGGCTGGGCGCATTGGACGCTGATCGTGAAACTATCGTGGCTTGCTGCAAAAAAATGAGGGTTGAGTTGTTGGCGTCACCGCCAAAGCTTACGCTGCAAATGTCACTTTTTTAGCCAACTGACAACGGATAGTCATCCATGTTATCGCCGCGCCCAGAGCCACTTTCGGTACCCAATTTCATGCTTAAGGCCCGTGAATCTCTGCGCTTTGCGGACGACGATCGCGGCCTTGAATACGTTAGATACGGCTTTTTTGGTGAGATCGGTGGTTTGCTTTCAGCGGTTAAGAAAAGCGTGCGGGACAGCCTTGATGAGAATGTCTGCGAGCTGGCAGGAGAAGAGTTGGGGGACGCTTTGTGGTACTTGTTTATCACGGCCCATTTGCTGGAGGTTGCTCCCAATGAACTTGGACATCAGTGTCTGCGGGTGCTCAGAGAACACTTCAACGACCAAAATGTGGCTCCGGACACGATCATAACCTTCAGGCATGTAGATGCTTTGATCGAAGTCCATATGACGACTGACGGCCTCGTGAGGTCTACTTATCTTGGTGAGCTTGCGAAATCGGCAGGCGCCTTGGCGGACATGACATATGGTGCATTGCAGAGTCTCACTATTCCGCGCCGCGCCGAGTACCTGGGAAAGCTCATGGCATGGCTCGCACTGAGCGGTGCCAGTTTCAAACTTTCGTTGGAGGAGGTGGCTTGGGCGAATATTTCAAAGACGGCAAGTCGTTGGCCCAAGAATTATGGGACATATCCGAAGCATTTCGACGACAGCATGCCCCTCCACGAGCAGTTTCCCCGTAACATCAAAATGGATTTCATTGAAAGGGAGCAAGGGGATTACAAGTATGTCGTCCAGAGGATGTCAGGGGTGTATATCGGTGATCGCCTTACTGATAACAGTCATGAGCAGGACGATTATCGTTTTCACGACGTTTTTCATCTCGCCTACGTTGCTCACATGGGATGGTCGCCAGTGCTGCGAGGGTTGATGAAGCGCAAGCGTAAGTCCATCCCAAAGATCGATGAAAACGAGGACGGGGCACGCGCGGCCATCATTGAGGAAGGCATCGCTACTTGGATTTTCAATCACGCGAAGCATCGGAACCACTATGCGGATGTCTCTGAAGGCAGCCTAGACTATGGCCTCCTCAAGCAAATTGCCAGCATGGTGCATGGCTATGAAGTTGCTGAATGTGCTCTCTGGCAGTGGGAGCGGGCGATAATCGAAGGCTTTGCAGTCTTTCGGCAGCTGCAAGAACATCGATGCGGCACTATTGAGGTAGATATGAACGCCCACACACTTAAATTCATGCCCTTGGTAGAAAAAGATGACTCCGAGTAAGTTTGTGGCAGCCTTATCTGGCTTCGCGCTTCACAACGTGTTCAACCCGTATGCAGATCTATGCCCAGTGTATGATCGGGCAAATGCCGCCGCCTCACGACGCAACAATCTGCGAACATATTTGGCTGCCGCGAAAAATATCGGGGTCGACACAATCTGGATGGGGCGTGACTTAGGGTATCGAGGGGGCAGGAGGACAGGTTTGGCGCTAACAGATGAGTATCATCTGCCTGAGATGTCCAAGCTTTATCCGGGATGCGTTTCGAAGCAAGTGACACGTGGACCTGCAATTGCAGAAAGGACCGCTGCAGAGATTTGGTCAATCCTGCGCTCGCTCGAAATCCCGCCTTTGCTGTGGAACGTTTTTCCGTTTCACCCACACGAACCTGGGAATCCGTTCAGTAACCGCAAGTTTACAGCGCGTGAGCTTTCCCAAGTGGATGAGTTGAACAACTCTCTCATCCAATGGTTGGGCATTAAGCGCATCGTCGCCATCGGTCAAGATGCTGGCCACTATGCTGTCCGTTTTGGTGTCCCGGTAGAGACGATCCGACATCCAAGCTACGGTGGCGTCAAGGATTTCAGGGCTGGGATGGCCCGGATCTATGCGTTGGAGCCCGACCATTCGAATGTTCAGGCATCGCTTTTTTAGATCTGTAAAGAATTGACGAATGCCTTAGTATCTTTCACTCCAGCAGCGACGCTCCCAGGCTCCAGTCTGGCATGGGTGGAGACGCAAGTGAGGGTTCCAATACCAAAATTGGATTCGGTTGCCACAAACCAAAGGAGATGGGTCAACCCCATCAGATTGCCTAATGCACGGGTGCCGTAGTAGTGGGAACGATAAACCGCTGTGAGATGAATCTTCTCATCGATCAATTTGAACGAGAGATGGCTCAGGCACGGATAGCCGGACGGCTTTCTAGCATCTTTCACTGGATCGTAGATAGGTAACTCAATTCCTACCTCATGAAAAGGCAGTATGTCTTCAATAACGTCCAGAACACCGAGCTCATAGTGGGCCTTCAGTTTTCTCCCCTCGTGCGTATTCACCAGCTTTTGGACTAGAATCTCGAGTGGGTTTAGGTGTACCGCCTTCTTGCCGGTCCCACTGGTACGCTTCATCATGCGTAGCGCATAAGTGCCCCAAGTGCCCTGAGCCTTTCCTTCCGCCATCAACGAAATAAACTTTTCATAAAATACCGGACGCTTGTGTCGCAGATAGACTCCCAAGGGAAATATTGTATCGGCAACAGTGCTGATCGTCAGACCCGGAACATTCTGGCTTAACGCTTGGTCAACACTGCCTAGAACTGCCTTTGCTTCTGCTGTCATCGACAGCGGATCAGAAATTTCAAGGATCAGATTCTGATCTTCCATGCATGGCCGACCCGCTAAATATTGAGCTGCGTCTAGCCAAGCGGCTACGAAGCCAGGACGCTGAAAAAGCTTTGCCATTAGGAAACTCCGAAGGCGAACATTGAATGAGTCAAGACGTAAGACTCACAAATCCAGGCCCGGCCCGCGCCATCTCCCCATGGCGCTCCCCAACTGTTGCGAATGAGCAGCCATTGCTTGCTGTTCGATGCCCCGTAACCGACGACAACGACCGCATGGAGCATTCCTGGGAGTACCTGATCACTAAATGAAACCATGCCATTTTGGGGAGCATAGAATTCGTGGGTCAGTCGCAGGGCTAGTCCGGTGGGTGTATTTCTTTTTAATCGAACCACAATTTCGTCGAATCGATTTTGCTGTAGCCCGATAGTGTTGCCGTGAAGAGGTAGTTGTTGGGGTAGGGCCGGTACAGGTAACGGCGGTTCATCTGCCTGATAAGGGAAGCTGGCTTCCAATGGCTGTCCGACTTGTGCTGCCGCTATGGCCGAATCCCAGGTCATACCGTCATGTGGCTGCCAGTTCTGAAGAGACAGCGCGGCGACTCTATAAATGTACTCGGGGCTCAAGTGATCGTTCGCTAACTGATAATTCAGGTCAGATAACGCAAACGCTAGGCAGGTAGGTCTTAAGCCTTGCGGGCGGACCGTGATGTCTGCTTCCGGCAGTCGGATCAACTCATTCAGCATGCGTCACCCGATTCAGTCCTGCAATCCGTTGGGCTCGTACAAGGCCGTTAGAAAGTTCCTCAAACTTTGCACGAGATTCGAAAGATTGATGCGCAGGCTCGGTCGGGGCGAATGGCCTTGTTTCTTTGAGCTGGAGGGAAAGCGGCGCGTCGCTGGCCGATTTGGCGCCCGTAATCTCATAGTCCATCATCGGCGGACCGCCAAAACGGTTCAAATGATCAAACTCTGCTGCAATGGGAGAAGTTTGCAGCGGGGCAACGCTAAAGCCCTCGGCGGAAAGGTCGGAAGAATCCATGTGCCAAAGGTAGCCAGAGCCTGCATGGCTCTTGAGTCTCACCACCAAATGATCCTCGGGGCGCGGTTCTAGAATGAGGTTTTTGTCTTGTGGATCAATGAGCCAGACTTCTTTCGTGCTGTCTGGTAGCTGAGTGCCGAGCAACGCCTTTTTGATTTCTGCAGGCTTCGTACGGCGCATATCTTCACCGGTCATTGGATCAATTAAATTGAGCCGCTGCAGCGTCCAAGTCATTGCGTCGTAGCTGATCCCTAACCTCAGCGACAACTGATAGATTTTGAGGGGGGTCAATGGCTCCCGAGTCCAATCCTTACGGCGCAATAGTTTGAGCAGTAGTGATTTTGGAGCGAGCAATTGGAATGCGAAGGCGTCAGCCTCTTTTTCCACCTGCTGTGCGTTCGCTCCTACAGGCACGATATCTGAAGAACTGGAGTGCCCTAGG
The DNA here is from genome assembly GCF_016812185.1 of Pseudomonas weihenstephanensis. NCBI lineage: Bacteria > Pseudomonadati > Pseudomonadota > Gammaproteobacteria > Pseudomonadales > Pseudomonadaceae > Pseudomonas > Pseudomonas weihenstephanensis. The sequence continues at coordinate 634,118 of NZ_JAAEBV010000002.1, forward strand.
AAGAAGTGACCGAGCTCATGTGCGCAGGTCATATGAACCAGGCCAGCAGATCGGTCGGAATTAATCAGAATACCTGGGCGCGGAAGTCTCAAAAAGGCGCCTAGTAGCTTATCGAGTCGGCGAAGTAACACGGGAACTCCGGCAGCGGTAGCTACCTGGAACGGATCAATGCGTACATATCCGTCGTCATCCACTCGCTTCAGGGCGCCAGATGAATGCAGCGCATCGCTAGCGTGCTCGGCAACTTTAAAGAAAAGGTTGTTTCTTGCCATTCCATGACCTAAATACGGGCGAGTTAAGCCTGGCCGTCTAAGAAGTTTGCAAAGAGCTGAACTTCCTCAAGGTCGGCGGCAGACAATCCTGTCTTGTCGCGCGCGAGGAAGGCCAGTTGATCGGGGGCAGTTGAGCGTGGTGCGCCTCCGTGCAGGAGGTAATCAAGGGAACGCTGATAAAGCTGTGCCAACCGACGTAGCAGCGGTTCGTCCGGTTCTGCTTGGCCACTTTCGAATGTATCCAACATGTCCGGAGGAATACCAAGCACGGCAGATACGTCTTGCACAGTTAGCCCAATGTACTCTCGGGCGTGAAGCAGGCGGCCGGCTTTGGCTGTGACATCCTGAGGACCTGACGCGATCATTTTCACGCTCCGAAGTGTTTTGCTACCGCTTTGACAACTTTCTGGACGAATTCGTCTTTACTGCGGTAACCGCCATTCTGGATCACATCTTCTGCAGGGATTTTTTTGTCTCCGAACACATCCTTGAACAGTTCCTTGATCTTCGAAAGGACGTCGATAGCGGTTACTGAATCCAGTGGGGTGTACAGATTTTCAACTCCAAGCGGCAGCTCCGAACTGTCTAGTACGTTCTCATCCCAGAATTTTTGCAACAGCTGCTCAAGAGCGGCTTTCTTGTCCATGAAATGTGATCCAAAGTTCAGTCAAGAAGCCGACATTACCAATTGCATGGTGCCATCACAAGGAATTCTGATGCGCTCAGACCATTGTCATACTGTCTGGCCATCATTCGATTTTGCCGCTGATACGAAACTGAACCAGTTTGCCGAAATAACACTGACCCAATACCAATCAGCAAAAATCCAGCACATGTGAATGGTTCACAAGGTAGGGGGCTGGGGCAGTGAAATTTCGGCAACTGGGCCAAACCTTCGCTGGCGACAACACAGAGATCGCCATACCGGTTCCTTGATCGTAGGATGAGTTTTGATTTCGGACCCTGTAACCAGCGTGCCTCACCTTTTATGGTTCAAACACCGACCAACATTTTACGAGCTTGATGCCGCGCGCTGGGTTCCAAGTGCAGTAAGCCATTTCCTCTGTTGACCTGCGTGTTCGTCAGGCGCAGTCGCGGTATAAAGCGCTGAGGTCAAGGCTCAAACAAGAACACGCCTGCGGTAGCTGCTAGCGAGAGGAGCGCAGCGACGAAACCGTACATGTAGATCAGGGTTTGAGCGACCGTTGGCCTGCCGGTAACTCCTACCAAAAGCGGGCCTACTTGCTGCCACATCAATGCGAGCAGTAACCCAATCGGATAGAATCCTAATGATTTAGCATCCTTGAAAACCGGCAACATGAACACCGCTGTGGCCGAAAGAATAATTGGCATAAGGGCCACAACCAAGTACCCCGCGCCCATGGACGTCCTGGCTTTGGACACCAGCAAGCCTGTCGCCAAAGCAGCGCTTGCACCGAAAGACATGAAGCTAAGGCCTGATACCGTCGTTTCGCTTAAAATACTAATCTTTCACTTCCATAGCTGCGGTTAAGCAACGAGCATTGACCAAGGCCGGTAAAATTATCAGGCTGGCATGAGTTCGTCACCAGCAGCCTTGTTCCCCACTCAAGGATTTTCTCCACAATGAAGACCTTAATCCAAGCAGAGGATGGTCGCAAAGCCCTCCTACGCGGCGGGGTACCTCAATGGCCGACCATCATGGAGGTGGTACGCGACGCGTCCAACTCCGCTTTGCTCCACTATTTGGATTTCTTGTTAGCCGATAACTCTCTATTGATCGAAGCCGCACAGCGGTCACATAGGCACCAGTTGGGGTTCGTCAAAATTGTGCTGCTTGCAGACGATACTGGCGTGTGCCTCCGCTTGCACCTCTGGGATAGGGAATCCGTAGAAAAGGAAGATATCCATTCTCACTGTGCAGATTTCTCCTCGCGCGTCATTCTGGGCCGATTGTCTGAGAACTCCTATGAGCTAACACCTGGTGCAGATTACGCCCGCTTCCGATACAGCTTTGATGCTGCCATGGGTTGTAGTGCAGCTGCGGCGGACGGATTGACAGACGTTTCACTTGTATCTAGCCGCGTTTTGTTCGCCGGTGATATTTATACTAAACGAGCTTTTGAGTTGCATAACGTAACTAATGTCACACAAGGTACCTTAACAGTGTCTGCGTGGAGCACTCGCAATTCAGAAGCGTTAGTTTTGAAGAGTGATTTAGAAGCTTCGGCCAGAGATTGCTCAGCACCAATTGGTATGTCAGAGAGCGAATTGCGTGTCACGTTATGTAGTGTTAAAGAAAGGATAATTCGTCGATGATACTCAACGATGCGGAGATCAAATCTCTTTCGAATATGAGTCCAGGCTTAATATTTCCATTTGATGAAAAAAATAACCTTCGTCTGAGCTCTTATGATCTTACGGTCGGAGATGAATATTACATTGGTCAAAGTGATGCGTCATTTACATTTGAAACACAGAAGCTGCGGGCATCACAGTCAATTACCATTCCGCCACATGCGGTATGCTTTATCCTTACTGCAGAAAATATTCATTTGCCCAGTAATGTGACCGCTAGGGTTTCGCTGCGAATGACCCACATTTACGCGGGAATGGTACTTACCTCTCAACCTCCATTTGATCCAACTTATAATGGTAAAGTAGTGGTGATGCTTCATAATCTTTCATCAGCTTCTTATCACTTGAAATGCGGAGAGCGGGTCGCAACTATCGAATTTACAAAATTGACAGCAGATGCGATTGGAAGTCATGTTCATAGGTCAGTAGGAAGCCTAGAAGCGCAGCTATCTAAGCCGCTTGTAAGCAGCCTTACAGAGATCGCTAATGTCTCCAAAGCTGTACAAGAGAAACTTACTTGGCTAAGCGGGCAAATGCTAGTATTTGCAGCGCTTGTTGTGGCTGTGTTGGCTGTCCCTGGTTTTTTCTCTTACAGTAGTTTATTAGATCGGCTCGGTGAGCAGCGCGATCAGATTAAAGATATGAATAAAACGCTGGCTGACTACAAGCTTGAGTTTGAGAAAAATAATACTACTATAGTCGATCTGAAACAGCAGTTGGCTGCACTGCAATCGCCTAAGCCTGCAGCCGAGCCAAATTTCGTCGCTCCGCAAGTAAGTATCAAGAGTAGGAGGCAGTAATGGTTACAATGTCCGAGATCGGTGAAAAAGCCTTTTTGAAATCATTGCTTCCCACTCTTCATACGGCTCCAGAATTCGTTAATGGCTTTGGGCATGATGCGAGTATCATTGATATAGGTCTAGAAGAGCTTTTGGCATTCAAGATTGATCGTGCACCGTTTCCAGTCTCGGTACGCCGCGGTCTTGGGGATTACCGGACGTGGGGACGCCTTGCGGTCACGGCGAATGTCAGTGATTTGCTAGCGGTAGGAGCCAAGCCTCGTGCCTTAATGCTGTCCATCGTAGTGCCAGGGAATTTCGACGCGAATGATGTTCGCGACATTATCAAAGGTTGCGAAGAAGCATGTGCAGCCCATCAAATTGTATTCTTGGGCGGTGACACTAAGGAAGGGCCTGCAGCTCAAGTGATCGGTGCGGCATTGGGAACAGTTAAAAAAAGTTCCGCCTACGGACGAGCCTCTGCGAGCCCAGGGGATTACCTTTTTATAGCAGGACGGCTCGGTGGGTTCGCCGGTGCAGTGGCACTAATGGATGCGGCGGCCTCAGATGAAAGAATTCCACAAGAATGGATCGATGTGCTTACCAATCCGAGTGCTCGTATAGGTGAGGGCGCATATCTTAGGGAAACACTTGATGTTGTAGCTGCATGTGATTTGAGCGATGGTTTAACTGAGGCCATCAATATTTTTTGTGCAGATGGCGCGGGAATTTGCATCGCTGAAACCGCTTTACCTATGGAGCCGTTAGCTGTTCAAGCGTCTATATGCTATAGCGTGCCGCTTTGGCAGCTGGCCTTCGGCGTTGGAGATTGGGCAATTGCGTGTGTAGTACGTGAGGCGAATATTGATGCATTTCGAGCGGGTATTAGTGCTGAGCTCGAGCTACATGAGGTTGGTCGCTTTAATAAAACTGGACGTAAGCTTATTCTTGATCTGTCAGGAGTCGAGTTGGAAATGCCGGACATTATCAACGAACATTTTCGTCAGCGTGCTGAGGACGACGGTATTTATTCAGAGGAACTGATGCGCAAGCGTTGATTACGTAGCCCGGCAAGTTTCGTTTCTGGATTAGACTACTTATGCTGCATCAGTTTGGACATTGATTTTCTAGCGTGAGGGCGGCATCAGCCTGGCCAACGTAAAGCAGTGATCACCTGTACGCAGCTTGCTCTCAGGAAGTGAGCAGAAACGAATGCTCAAATGAGGTGAGGATGATTAAAGTTGACGTCAAGAGCCCACGAGAGTGCTCAGATCGAGAGAGAGAAGAGTTTCTCAAATTGGTTGTCCAAGGCGGTGAGGTGGCAACCCAAGGGCTACCTAATCGTATAATGACCGCAGAGGCTTTGGGGTTTTTACGGGTCGACAACCGGTTAGTAGGTATAGCGGCAGTTAAGAATCCCAGTGACAGATATCGTAATAAAATTGCTGATCACTCTGGATTTTCATTGTCAGAGCAAACGTTTCTTTACGAGTTGGGTTGGGTTTTTATTGCGCCTGCGGCGAGAGGAAATAAGTATTCATTTCACTTGGCGAAGTACGTCATCAAGACAGTGGCTGGAGCTGGTATTTTTGCCACTTCTAGGTCAGATAACTTAGCGATGCATCGTATATTAGCCGAACTCGGGTTTCAAACTTCCGGAACTGCTTATAAGTCAACGCACGGCGACTACGAATTACGGCTGTTCACGAAAACTACTTGAAACATTTGACCCTGAAATGTTTAACATGATACCTCCTGAGAAAAATCTCACATTGCCCAATTCATCTGCAGCCTTATTGTCGGAACGTAGAAATGGCATTTCCACCAAAAGTTGTCGAAAAGCTCGCTTACAGTTCAGCCTACATCTGTAATTACCCTAAATGTAATACGCTTACAGTTGGGCCAACATTGTCTAATCAGCACCTAGCCAATAAAATTGGAGAGGCCGCACATATGGAGGGAGAGAAAGAAAACTCCGCACGCCACAACAAATTGAATCAAGCGATGGCTCAAGATATCTCGAATGGCATATGGCTTTGTGCCAACTGTCATACGATGATCGACAAAAATGGTGGCGCTGACTTTCCGCTACATGAATTAAAAAAGTGGAAGGCAGAGCACGAGACGCTCATATCAGATCTTCTGAATATGCACAAAAGCCCTCTTCCATTGATACGTAAAAACAGTTTAAACCAGCGATCAGCTCAGAGTGCTATCGACCTCGCGGCTGATTGTGGAGCCCTTTTTCGAGATAGAAACATTGAGGATCCACGGCTCGTTATCGAATCTATAAAAGCGCTACGTAAATCGCTTAGTGCCGAATTAAAGAATGTTCAGGATGACACTCGTCTACGCACGCTAATCCAAGAAATGCAAAGTGCCTGTAGAGAGCTTATGAATTTCTCGTCCACGGATATGAGTATTTTGTGGCCGTATCTCCAAATAGTTCGATTCCGGGTGTTAAAGGCGGTGAGCTCCTTGGTTATAGAATTCGGCTGTCATGCCCCTCCTCACATCGTATCCGAGCTTTGAACTCAGTTAATGCAAATAAAAGTGAATGCTAGTCACTTAATCTGTACTAGGTTTGTATTGCCGCTGATGTTGAATTGACCCGACTACCGAAATTTCACTGACCCGGGATGCTCGTTTTCTTTTACGTCATTTTCCAGCCGAGCGGGATGTACTTCTGGCGGGTCAGATTGAGGAGCAGTCGGAGACGCTCCATATAGGGGTTTTAGGCCCGATCTTTAGCTCGTCGATTTCACATTCTGCTCTTTGAGCTTTCGCCATGAACGATGATTGTTGTTTTCAAAAAAGCCCCGCCTAACCGAAGCTAAGCGGGGCCCTTCTGATGCTGGGGTAAGGTCAGGGATCAATGATTCTGAAAATACTCCGCCAGAGACGCCATATCCTCCAGCTCTTCATCGTCGTACACCGACTCGCCGTCATGCTCTGCGCACTCTCCGCGATGGTTGATTTCTGAGGACCGATAGACATAGTCATCGCTGCAGAATTTGCAGTACGCATAGGCCGACTCGTCCTCATCAGCACACGTCTGGCAAACCCAGCCATCAGGCTCACGTTCTTCATACCCCAATGGGGTGATTGAGAGGGACTTTTGTTCACAGCACTCGCACGCCGGCGCCAATCCGGCGTAGATCACTGCGGCCAGATCACGCATGCTCAACCTCTGGAGGGGTGTCTCCTTCATACGAGGAATGTGCTCGGCAAGCTTTTCGGTCCCGACTTCGCGGTAGTTGATGAGGTCGACGTCAAAAGGTTCGAAGTCAGGATCGCTCTGAAGGGCCTTTTTGCTGTTGTAGCCAAGAAAGTGGGACACAGCAGCATGGGCATGGGCAGATCGAATTTCGAGATCGCGACCGTGATAATACTCACGGAGGAAATGAACAGCTTGATCGATTACGTCAGGATTTTTTGAGTCAGACATCATAGCGCTTCCTATAACAGGCGACTGACAGATTGTTCCAATGGAACGCGTTGAGTGATTACACGTGCTGTCAGCCTGGTATGGAAACACCTAAGCAGGCGGGCTGTATAAAGGTGAAGCAGATTCAATATGTCGCTTTAGCCCACTCACAGGCAATTGGGACACTCCCGTAAGATTAAGCGGCCTAGAATTAGACGTCAAGTCACTCATGGCACATGCCACATTTCTTCCTAGGCCCACCTGAGCGCCCTTTTCATCCTTGACGTCTACGTGGTGGTAATGGCTAACTACTCGTGGGAACTGCCTAAACGGCGTTCTAACAGACACGAGTAGTGGGTATCTCCTGTCTAGCAAGACCCTGAAATGCGTCGCTTCTCGTCGGTAGCTTTCTACTGACAGCGCTGTTCATCCGCGGATTGGTCCGTGGGTGCACTAGGAAAAGTAAACCCACGAGCAAGTTTTCTTAGTCCACCTACTACAACCGATACCAAGGACTCATCTATGAGCACACGCAAGCGATACGACCTATTCGTCTCCTACATTGCACAGCAGTTCGCCAAAAAAACCGCTATCAGCGGAAGCAAGCTGTACTGTTCGCGGCATGCCGAAATTTTAGCCAGCGCTGGTTTTGGCTATCCTAACCAGCACACATTCCTCATTGCACTTGAAAAACGTGTAGAGCGCTGTGTGGGTTACTACATCCCCGATAGTCAGATGATCAAGCAATGCATGATCCAAGGGCTTGGGTACCCAGAGAGTTCGCTCAACGAGCTCCTCAGTATCTTCGTGCAGGCATCGACCAATTATTCCGACGTCGGTTTCCGTGCGGACTTTTTCGATGACTTGCAAGGGGCCCCTCAGTTGATCGGTGGAAGCCGGGATCGCGCCAATCATGTCGATCTGAAAAACCGGATCATCGACGCGATCGACGATGAAGATCGTCATACACGTAAACATTTCTGGAAGTTTGTCAGCGATGAAAACCCTGCGGACTATTTCGACTACGACCTTAGGGCTCCCAAGGACTTTCCTCGCAACTACCATCTTGGACGAACCATCAATTTTCCCCTGGTGGCCATGTACGACCTCGATATGAAGGCGGACGAGGAGGCCTCGCACTACGGATACAACCGTCAACTGTCATTTCGTGGAAGCGTGCGGCTAAAGCCTAGCGGTCGCCGTGGTTGGCGTTTTCCTACTTGCCGGCTGGATGACCTCCCTTTTCGCGAGGAACGCAACGATGCTGAGCGTGCGAAAGAGCCCTTTGTTTTCCCTGGCGAAACACTAGACGACGATGATTTCGAAGCAGGACGCTGGGCTGCGTGGGAGAAGGAGTCTATCCCGGACGATAAGCTGCATTCGCTCGACTGGCTTGCTGGATATGCTATGCATGGGGAGAACTGCAACGCAGGGGGCCATATGTCTACCGGACTGGTCGATAGGGCACTGGCCGAAGCAATTGCTTACGCGGAGTCACTCGAGTTGTTCGATCCGCTTCGTATCGCGATTGAAGGGTGCCGGCACCTTGTATCCACAAGGACCACCAGGCAACTGGAGGGAGCAATTGCTGAAGAACTGGATCGTCGCCAGCGCTGATCGCTGTGACCTAAACCCAGATCCACTCAGACCGTCGGCAATAAGTCAGCTTGCGGTCATTACCGTTCTAATTTGGAGACGGACATGAGCAACGAGAATTCCCAGGGCATGTTGAACGGCATCAAGCACTTCACTGACAACACAGCAGACGCGATGAGCACTACGCTGCGCTTAATCCTGACTACAGGTGGAAGCGTTGAGAAGAGCATCGAGGTCGCTACCATTCTGGTGAAGGAGGGGTCGCGTGCAATCGTCGATGAGCAGTTTGGTGGTAGAAGCTGTGCGGAAATTACTCATGGTTTGGCTGATCTCCCACCTGTGCCCGATCTCAAACCACAGCCCGTAGAGCAAGGCCTAGCCCATTATCTGACCCAGTCTTACTTTGACGACGTCAATACTTAAAAAGATATGTTGAGCGAGGGCATCTGCTCTCGCTCATCATTCAAGCTTCGGCCCATCTGAGACATCAGGTTCAGCATTAATCCGCCCGTGGTCAGCGGAGGCAGGATCAGAACCACATCAACACGATCCGCAGCTTCAGAGGGCACCGGCTTCGCCTTTGAACTCCCACCCCCATTTTTGCTTGTGACAGCCTTTATTCATTGCAGTGAGCACTTTTTTTGAGTGTATTCTTACTTTTGTGACAACCTTTTTTCCTTTCCCCGCTTCCTGTGTAGCTGCGTAAGCCGCGTAAGTTAAGGGTTGTCGTGACAATCTTTTTTTATTCGTCACAACGTTAACCTTTCGACCCGCCCATGCGGGTCGAATTGTTACTGGCCTGCGGGCAACGGCCATAAGGAAAAGGCATGTTTCATAGCAACGCATTAAAACAATTGGATATGCAGGACCTTTCCATCGTTTTGCTGCTGATTGAAAACAGGAGTGCAAAGCGGGTTTCGGAAATATTGAACGTGAGTCAGTCGAGTATCAGCTACAGCTTGAAGAAGCTGCGCCATTGCTTTGACGACACATTGTTTGAAAACACAGAAGGGGCGATGCAGCCAACAGCGCGCGTATTGGCGATGAAGCCGTACTTGCAAAGCATGGTGCAGTGCATCAATCAATGTGCGAAAGAAGGCGTTTCGCAGGCACCCTCCGTGCGTCAGTGGAATATCACGGCGCCCGAGTATTTTGAAATCTTGATGTTACCTGCGTTGTTGCAGCATATCCGCGAAGCCGGTCGCAATTGGTCATTGAGTGTGAGCCGCTTGGGTCAGGATCTGCCCATTAGTCAGTTGTTAGCCGGTGACACCGATGTCTGCTTCGGTTTCGGCCCTGGTTATCATCAGTTGCACCCTCTCTTGAGTTACCAAAGCCTGGGGGACGATTCTTTCGTATGCCTGTCCAGCGTGCACAAGCACCAGGCCAAAAACACCTTGGACCTCAACGAATTCTGCGAGACACCACAGGTATTTCCGACGCCGTGGTTGTCTGAAAAAAACATGGTGGATGACTGGCTTAGTAAACAGGGCCGCAGTCGCACAATCATGACGCGCGCCAATTCCTATCACGCCGGGGTCAATATTTTGCTTTCGGTGCCTGCGTTGATCGCCGTGCCCACGCACGTATTAAGCACGTTGAAAGTGCCGGATCAGATAAAAGTCTTGAAGCCACCGCCAGGTTTTCCGACCTTCACCCTGGACATGATCTGGTGCAAAGACAGAAACACCCAAAACGATTTCCATCAGTTAGAAGCGCTGGTGCAAAAAATCAAAAGGTGAATTCGGTTTTTTGAGACGGCTGAAGTACGCGCCACTGTAGGGTGAAGATGAACCTTACAGAGGAGCATCCCGATGCCAAATCCATTTAACTGGTAAAAGACCCGTTTGAACGCCGTTGCTGGCGTGGCGTGAAGAAGGTCTAGTTTGGCTATGCAAAGCCCTTCTTATCGCGCAAGGTGGCGTGCGGCCATGAATCGAAAAGGGAGCATTCAATTCAGTACTGGGCCAATGTTACGTTCCTTTCATGGGGCTTTTACATGCTTAAGTTTTTTTCAAAACCCGCTCGCGCCAGTGCTTTTCTGCTTTCATGCCTGGCGTCTTCCATTGCCGGTGCAGCCGACACCACATACCCGGATGCCGCTGCCAGTGACCCCGCCAAGATGGGATGGATGGTCGGTTCTCCGCCGCCGCCTGATCGAATTATTCGTTTTGCCGATGGCAGTTATTTCAAATTTCCGGCCATGCGCTGGAGTGTTTCAAACTTCCGTCAATTGATGCCCACGACCAATGTGTCGCGTGGCTTGGGCGCCCCGGTGCCGCTGAATCGTGCATTACGTAAGGACATCGACGCGCTGACGTTTATCCCGACCGGTGCCAGTAAGCCGATGACGTGGGAGCAATCGCTGGCGGCCAATTACACGGATGGCATTGTGGTCTTGCATCGCGGCAAGGTGGTGTACGAACGCTATTTTGGTGTGTTGAATCCACAAAAACAGCACGCAGCGATGTCGGTCACCAAGTCAGTGGTAGGCACGATGGGAGCGATGTTAGTGGCGGATGGCACGCTGGATGCCAATAAAAAAATCGTCGATTACATCCCCGAGTTAGCCAAGTCAGCGTTTGCCAATGCCACTTTGCGCCAAGTGCTCGACATGACCACCGGGCTCAAATTCAGCGAGGACTATGCAGATCCCAACGCTGAAGTCTGGCAACACGCAATGGCCGGTAATCCGCTGCCAAAACCTGCGGACTACACCGGACCGCAAACGTACATGGAGTACCTGCAAACCGTGCAGCCGTCAGGTGAGCACGGTAAAGCGTTCGCCTACAAAACCGTGAATAGCGATGTATTGGGCTGGGTGATTGCCCGTGTGACCGGGCGCAATGTTGCGCAGTTATTGTCAGAAAGAATCTGGCAGCGTGTGGGCGCCGAACAAGATGCCTACTTCACCGTCGACTCCATCGGCACCCCGTTTGCGGGCGGTGGTTTGAATGCAGGCCTGCGGGATTTGGCGCGCTTTGGCGAGATGATTCGCAATGACGGCAAGTACTTGGGCCAGCAAATCGTCCCTAAAGCTGTGGTGGATGATATTCGAGCAGGCGGTGACAAACAGGCGTTTGCCCAAGCCGGTTATGACCAGCTCAAAGGCGGCAGTTACCGCAACATGTGGTGGGTGACGCATAACCCGGATGGAGCCTTTATGGCCCGCGGCGTATACGGTCAACGGATTTACATCGATCCGAAAGCGGAAATGGTGATCGTGCGGTTCGCCTCCCATCCGATTGCCAGCAACTCGGCCAATGATCCTGTGACCATTCCGGCCTTCGAAGCACTGGCCAAACAGTTGATCACTCACCCGCAGTAATCGTGCTTCGGCGCGGTCTTTTCCAAAAATGAAGATTGCGCCGGGTCGACGAAAGTTTCACCTCTTCTGTTATATCGCAATTACATATTTCAGAAGTGAGAGCGTCCATGCATGTCGATTTAGAGGTCGAAGAGGGTGGCCTTGAATCTCTTCCTCGTTTTCAACGCGCGAGTGCTCAGGCTTCTCAGCTGCATCGGTTGGGGGCTGGACTGGCGGGCTTAAGTCTTGTCGCGTGGGGCCTGGCGTTTTTTATAGACCTGTTTTCGCCTGAGTAAGCGCGGCCTTGCGGTGCAACTTAAAAAAGGTTTCATCGGCTCTAGCCCATACCTTCTAGCCCGTGAGGCTGACAGTTTGGGTTAATCGACTACCCTTATTTTTTGACGTCTGAAATGAGGGAGGATGACTGATGCTCGCGCAACTGCCACCAGCTTTACAGAATCTTAAAATTCCACTTCGGCTGAAGCTATGGGATGGACATGAACTGGATCTGGGGCCAACCCCCAGCGTGACCATTGTGGTCAAGGATCCGAAGATCGTTTCTGAGTTCATGCATCCTAGTCTCGACTTGTTGGGCAGTGCGTTCGTCGAAGGTCGACTGGAACTGGCTGAAGGGTCAATCAGCGAAGTCGTACGCGTGTGCGATGAACTCAGCCAAGCGTTGCTCGACGAGGATGATGAGAGCACGCCCGCGCGCAACTACCACGACAAGGCTACCGACGCAGCGTCCATTTCCTACCATTACGACCTGTCTAACGCGTTTTATCAGTTATGGCTGGACCGCGAGATGGTCTATTCCTGCGGGTACTTTGAGACCGGTGAAGAGAGCCTGGATGAAGCTCAGCAAGCCAAGTTTCGCCACTTGTGCCGCAAACTTCGGCTCAAGCCAGGTGAGTACCTGCTGGATGTCGGCTGTGGCTGGGGCGGGTTGGCACGTTTTGCAGCACGCGAATTCGGGGTCAAGGTGTTTGGTATCACCCTGAGCAAAGAGCAACTCGCCTTGGCTCAAGAACGGGTCAAGGCAGAAGGTTTGCAAGACAAGGTCGATTTGCAACTGCTCGACTACCGTGACCTGCCACAAGATGGCCGCTTCGACAAAATTGTCAGCGTGGGGATGTTTGAGCACGTCGGCCACGCCAACCTGCGAGAGTACTGCCAAGTATTGTTCAACGCAGTGCGCGAAGGTGGTTTGGTGATGAACCACGGCATTACTGCCAAACACACCGACGGGCGCCAAGTGGGTCGCGGTGCGGGGGAGTTTATCGAGCGCTATGTGTTTCCTAACGGCGAATTACCGCACTTGTCGATGATTAGTGCACACATCAGCGAGGCTGGACTGGAAGTGGTCGATGTCGAGAGCCTGCGTTTGCATTACGCGCGCACGCTGGAGCATTGGAGTCAGCGCCTTGAACAAAACCTTGAGGCGGCTGCCAAGCAAGTGCCAGAGCAGACATTAAGGATTTGGCGGCTGTACCTTGCAGGCTGCGCGTATGCGTTTGCCCGTGGCTGGATCAACATTCATCAGATCCTCGCCGCAAAACCGTATGCCGACGGTTCGCTTGAGTTGCCACGGACGAGGGCCGATATTTATCGTTGAGCGGTCGAGATTTCGGTGATCGTCAAAGGGCCGTGTCACTCAGTGACATGGCCCTTTTTATAGAACAGGCGAAACCAAGCGCGCCACACGCATGCCAAGTTGCTGCAAACGGTGCGTGGTTTTGATGTCGTCTTCGGTGATTTCACGCGCCAGGGCAAAGTCGTCCAGCAGCATATGTTCGACTTCGCGGGCAAACGCTTCGTCGACCGTCAGCAGCATCACTTCAAAGTTCAGGCGGAACGAGCGGTTGTCCATATTGGCGCTGCCGACCGCACTGATTTCGTTGTCGACCAGCACAACCTTCTGATGAATGAACCCTGGCTGGTAGCGGAACATTTTCACCCCAGCACGCACCGCCTCGAATGCATACAGGCTGGAGGCCGCATACACAATTTTATGGTCGGGCCGTGAGGGAATGAGGATGCGTACATCCACCCCGCGCAACACGGCAAGCCTCAATGCGGAAAAAACCGCTTCATCCGGCACGAAGTAAGGCGTTGTTATCCACACCCGTTCAGTGGCGGCATGGATGGCTTCAACAAAAAACAGTGAGCAGGTTTCGTACGGATCGGCTGGGCCGCTGGCTAGAAATTGGCACAGTACACCGCCTTCCGGGTAAGCCTGCGGCAGGATCAACGGCGGTAGTTTGCGCGCAGCCCAGAACCAGTCTTCGGCGAACGACTCTTGCAGGCAAGCCACCACCGGCCCGCAGACCTCGACGTGGGTATCGCGCCACGGAGACAGAGGCGGTTTGGCTCCCAAGTATTCATCGCCAACGTTATGCCCGCCGACAAACCCTTTCACACCATCCACCACAACCACTTTGCGGTGGTTACGAAAGTTGACCTGAAAGCGACTGATCCAGCCGCCGCGGGTGGCAAATGCCTGCGCTTGAACGCCCCCCGCACGCAACGACTCGGAATAACTATTGGGCAAAGAATGGCTGCCAATGCTGTCGTACAACACATACACCTGAACCCCTTGAGCCGCTTTTTCGAGCAGCAGGGCATGCAGTTTCATACCAAGGTCGTCGTTATGAATGATAAAAAACTGCACCAGGACCACCTGTTCGGCGGTGCGGATGGCTTCAAAAATGGCGTTGAACGTTGCTGTTCCGTTGATCAGTAGACTCACCTGATTGTTCGCCAGGCACGGCATTCGGCCTAGCTTGGGCATTGCTCGCAAAGAGGTGTAGGCCTTTGAGTTACGTGCGGCAAGGGCTTCCTCGACCCAAGGTCGCCAGTTCAGATCTGCGATGGCTTCACGCATTTCCTGATTGGCCTGACGTCTGGCGCGGATGTAATCGTCGAAGGTGCTACGGCCAAAAATCAAATACGGGATGAGCGTGAAGTAGGGAATGAAGAACAATGACATGGCCCAGGCAATTGCACCTTGAGCGGTTCTCACGGTTAATACCGCGTGCACGGCGGCAATCAAACCCAAGGTGTGGATCAATAAAATCAGATAACCGAAAACGTGCGGGCCGAGATAATCCATGCGTATCCTTGCTCCTCAATGTGTGACGCTGCGTACTAAAAGACCACGTTATGCAATGAATGTCCCTAAATGCTTGCTGATGCAACGCTTGCTGTTTTTCAACGTCTAACCCCCACATATCCGTAGGAGCTACTTGATGAATGTTCGTGTGCTTGGGCTGCTCATGGCCTGTGGTTTATCGATACCTGTGGCTCAAGCCCAAATGCTGCAACCGGGCCTTTGGGAGCTGACCACCAGCAATATGCAAGTCGATGGCCAACAGCTTCCTGACCTGCAACTGATGTTGGGCCAATTGCAATCCATGTTGACCCCGGAGCAACAGGCGCAATTGGAAAATCAAGGGATCACCGTTGGGGGTAAAGGTGTGCGGGTATGCCTGACGCCTGAGCAGGTCAAATCAGATGCGATCCCGCTGACAGATCCGAAGTCCGGTTGTAATCAGCAGATCACTGAGCGTAGTGGAAATCAGTGGAAGTTTCGCTTTAGTTGCCCAAAAGCCCAAGGCGCAGGGGTTGCCACATTTGCCAGCGACAGAGAGTTTAGTACCCAAGTAAACGGCACGTTCAACGCCACGGGTGTTCAGCAAAAAGGCAGCATGGATACCCGTGCGGTATGGCTGGGCCAAAACTGTGGAACCGTCAAACCTCGCACATGATTCAAGCTGTCCGCGCACGGGTCCATCAGTGCGCGGAACGCCCTCTAGGCATCTCGCCAATTCCAGCGACTCTCAGCCACCGCATCGTGGCTGTGCAAACTCTCGGCATGCACCACCTTAAGGCTGAAGCCTTTAACCCCCGCTGTACTTTTCAGCGCGAAATTCAAGCGTCGCGCAGCATCCTCACAAAACATTAAATTTTGCCCATTGGCTAATGCGAAGGCTTGTTCGTCTGCGCGTTTTACGGCTGTTTGTACTGCGGTGCCCAGGGCTGTTTCTGCTTCATCAATGATGTTGTTGATCGGAAAATTTTGCAGCTCGCGACCGAGATGCAGCTGCAAGTGAGCCGTGCTTCTCTGGCTATGCGGAGTAGCCACAATGCCTTGAGTACTGCCAAGCCATGTCAACACTTCGGCGTGATGGAGTGGTTTGTTCGCGAAGTCATCGACAAATTGTTGTTGGATAAGTTGGCGTGCTAGCGCGGCTGAACAAGGGCAAGTGGATGAATAGTCCACGTCGATTTTTAGTTCCACGTGGAACATTCCGTTTTTCAGTGAAGCTTCGATGCTGACCGGGTAGCTCTTCCATCCACTTAATGCGCTGACTAATGCGGGTCGTTTCAACAGCACCTGCGTGTGGATTTTTAGGTAGGCACAGATGGATAAATCGTCATGCGAGTCCAAAAACTGCTGCAAAATTTTCTTCAAAAGTAGTGGGTTCAGAGCCTGCGAATCTAAAACTTCGAGCGCTAAATATAAGCGTGACATATGAATGCCGCGTGCCTCGCCATCATCAAGGCTGACACCGGCATCGGCGGTTGCGGCCAAACGCTGACCATTTATCACAACAGGCAGTGCAATGCCGCACATGCCGACCCATTCCAGCGGAACAGTCTGCCGGGCGTTTTGTGACGCAATGTCAGGAAGAGTAAGGGCGTTCATAAAAAATCCCATCTATGGAAAAGCGTGACGTTACAAGATAACAATTATAATTCCTTGTATTGTTATAATGTATCATTAGAAGCAATTTAATGATCACGCCCACAAGCGGGCGCTTTGACCTGCCGACCCTGATGAGGAACTTCCATGCCCAATCGTCTACCCGTGACAGTGCTGTCTGGTTTTCTCGGTGCAGGAAAAAGCACCCTGCTCAATTACATTCTGCGTAACCGCGATAACTTGCGCGTCGCGGTCATCGTGAATGACATGAGTGAAATCAATATTGATGGTGCCCAGGTTCAGCGCGATGTGAGCCTGAACCGGGCAGAAGAAAAATTGGTCGAAATGAGCAATGGCTGCATTTGCTGCACCCTGCGTGAAGACTTGCTGGAAGAGGTCAGCAAACTGGCCAAGGAAGGTCGATTTGATTATTTATTGATCGAGTCCACGGGTATTTCTGAACCGCTGCCTGTCGCAGAAACCTTTACGTTTCGAGATGACAAGGGCCAAAGCCTGGCCGACATCGCGCGCCTCGATACAATGGTCACTGTCGTTGATGGCCTGAATTTTTTACACGATTACCAGGCCGCCGAAAGCCTTGGCACGCGCGGTGAGACATTGGGGGAGGAAGATGAGCGTTCGATCACTGATCTTTTAATCGAACAAATCGAGTTTGCCGACGTTATTTTGGTCAGCAAAATAGACCTCATCAGCCGTGTTGAGCGTCAGGAGTTGATGGCCATTCTTCAACGACTGAATGCTCAGGCTGAAATCATTGCAATGGTCATGGGTGAAGTCCCGCTGAATAAAATTCTGGATACGGGACGTTTTGATTTCGAGCGCGCAGCTCAAGCGCCAGGCTGGTTGCAAGAACTGCGCGGTGAACATGTGCCTGAAACCGAAGAATATGGCATTGCCTCGACGGCTTACCGGGCACGTCGACCTTTCCACCCGGAACGTTTTTTTAATTTTATTGATCGACCGTGGACGAACGGTAAATTGCTGCGTTCCAAGGGTTTTTTCTGGCTGGCCAGCAAGTACCAGGAAGCCGGCAGCTGGTCACAGGCGGGCGGTTTAATGCGCTATGGATATGCCGGGCGCTGGTGGCGATTTGTACCCCGTGATCAGTGGCCGCAAGAGGCAGATGCCAAGGCCGAAATCCTTAAGAAATGGCTGCCGGACACCGCTGACTGTCGTCAGGAATTGGTCTTTATCGGTCAACATATCGACTTCAATCAGCTCACACATGAACTCGACTCCTGCCTGTTGACTGATGAAGAGATGGCCTTGGGTGTAGAGGGCTGGCGGCAGATGAGCGACCCGTTTGGTGGGTGGTATGACGAGGTGGCCGCCTGATGAATGCCTTCGCTTGCAGCCCAAACATGACGATAAAACAGGTCTGCGGGGCCACTCCCCACATCCTCACACGCGTACTGGATCAAGACGTCAATTTGGCCGTCTGGCAGCGCCACTTGCCTGTGCATATTGCTGATTTCAGCGATTTACTGCTGTCGTTGGATGAGCCTTTGGCGGATGCCTTGAGCCTGGAAATGAACGATGAAAACGCTCAGCCCAACCTTTATGGGCTTGCGCACAGGTTCAACGATTTGGAAGGCTATGAAAGCTTCATGGCGGATGTTGCCTGGTTGGTCAGCGCCTATGCTTGTTTGTTAGGCGCCAAACGTATTGGGCTGCGTCTCAGGGCCTTGGATAAGGCCATGTGCCCGCGCTTTCACGTTGATCATGTGCCTGCACGCCTGATCACCACCTACGCAGGGCAGGGCAGTCAGTGGCTCGCCGAGGGCGTGATGGCACGTCAGCAACTGGGCCAGGCGCAGGCAGAGCCGACTCAAGCAGCGTTGATTGAGCAGCTGAGCACAGGAGATGTGGCACTGCTTAAAGGCGAAAAGTGGCAAGGCAACGAGGGTGCAGGGTTGATCCATCGTTCGCCTGCGCTGCAAGCCGGCGAACGACGGCTGATTTTGACCCTGGATTGGCTGGCCTGAGGCATATTGCAGCCTTCCATCCCTACAGAAGCCTTTGATGATGCTGCACAACATTCCTACCCATGTGATCGCCGGGCCGCTGGGCGCAGGCAAAACCAGTCTGATTCAGCACCTGATGGCCCAGAAGCCTGTGCACGAACGTTGGGCGGTACTGGTGAATGAGTTCGGTCAAATAGGTCTGGATGCTGCTTTGATGAGCCAAAGCGGTGATGCAATCGCTATTACTGAAGTCGCGGGCGGCTGTGTCTGTTGCGTGAATGGTGCGCCTTTTCAGATTGGTTTGAGCCGTCTGTTACGTCAGGCAAAGCCTGATCGCTTATTCATTGAGCCTTCGGGTCTCGGGCATCCTGCGCAAATCCTCAAGCAGCTCAGCGCTGCGCCCTGGTTAGGTGTTTTAGCCTTGCAGCCGTGCGTAATAGTGCTGGATGCCGAGGCGTTAGCGTTGGGTAAACCGGTGCCTGCAACCCAACAAGAAGCCTTGAAAATGGCCGGTTTAGTTGTCATGAATAAATCTAATAGTGTCCAAAATGAGCAACGTGAGCAGATTGCATGCAGCCTGCCAAAGTGCCCTGTTTTATGGACCGAGCAGGGCTACATCCCGCTAAATACGCTGCCTGTAGCCACTATGAGAGATATTCATGCTGTGGATAACTCGTTGATTTATAAGGATTTTAATTCAGTAGTAAGCGTTTTTTCTGACCCCCAGACCCCTTTCGTGATGACGCAACAGCAGCCGGAGGCGTGGAGTATTGGCTGGAAATGGCACGCCTCACTGCAATTTGACCTGGTGCTGCTCAGGCATTGGCTTCAGGGGCTGAACTGGCTGCGCGCTAAGCTCGTTGTGCATGCGCCCTCAGGGTGGTTTTCAGTCAATTGCCTTGAAAACAGTCTCCAACCTTGGAAAGCCAGCGAGTGGCGCACCGATTCGCGCGTTGAATTGATCTTCGAAAGCCCTCAGGACGTGAATTCACTCAAAAAAGGGCTGCAAGACTGCCTCATTCATCCCCTGTAGGCATTAACGGTTAACGCGGGCGTACTTGCTGAATAAGCAGTCGGCCCTGATCGATTTCGGGGCTGATTTTGGATTAATACGCCATTTTGTACTGGTAAAGTTGTCCTACAATCCTTGTTTTTGACATCTGTTTTAACCTCCTTGAAGTGTCTATTTCAAAGGTTTCAGCGCTATTGACGGGTTTTTATGAAAAGTTATCCACAGGGGAACTAAAAAAGGCGAGAAAGAGGCGCTCAGGCAGGAAGCGCTCCTCGAGATTCATCACTGGGGCGGTTTGGTGTGCTCCTGGCGCCATTGGCTCAGCTCTATGATTTGTGCGCTGGGGATGTCGCGATGCTCAGGCTCAGGTTGTGCTTGGAACGGGTAGGGTGCCAGCTCGATCTTCGCGCTGTGGGCGCCAAATTGAGTGATGGTGCCAGCATGGCGTTGATCGCCGGTGACGGTGAACTCAAAGTTATACACACGGGCCAAGCGTCGATTGCCCTTGGCGTCCGCAATGAATCCGATTTTCTTGAGGGCCACGTTTTCATCGAGCAATTCGATGTCGAGCTTGTTGCAGTGCTGTTTGACGCGCTCCAGCGCTCGCTCGCGCATACCGTGGTTGTGCCACAGCCAGGCAGCAGCAGTGGCCAGTAGCATCAGCACAAACATATTTCCAAGGGTCAGCATGACGGGGGCTCCAACAGAATAGGCTCAGCTTAACTGCGTCTTCAGCCTGTCGTACAGGTTGCTTTTCGTCGCATACTGCGTGGCTTGAATCCACCCGCAGTCTGGAATCCGGCATGAAACGTACGCCTCACTTACTTGCTATCCAATCCCACGTGGTTTTCGGCCATGCCGGCAACAGCGCAGCCGTCTTTCCTATGCAGCGCGTGGGTGTAAATGTATGGCCCTTGAACACGGTTCAGTTCTCGAACCACACTCAGTATGGTCAGTGGACTGGCGAAGTGCTGGCCCCTGAGCAAATTCCTGCGCTGGTTGACGGTATTGCCGCGATTGGCGAACTGGGTAACTGCGATGCAGTGTTATCTGGCTATTTGGGGAGCGCGGCACAGGGTCGGGCCATCCTCAGCGGGGTCGCGCGCATTAAGGCGGTTAACCCCAATGCGCTTTACCTGTGCGACCCCGTTATGGGGCACCCGGAGAAAGGCTGCATCGTGCCGTACGAAGTCAGTGACTTTCTGCTGAATGAGGCGGCCGCAGTGGCGGATTTTCTGTGTCCTAACCAGCTGGAACTGGACAGCTTCTGTGGTCGTCATCCGCAATCGCTGTTCGATTGCCTGGCGATGGCGCGCAGCATGCTGGCCCGCGGGCCCAAAGCGGTACTGGTCAAGCACCTGTCATACCCTGGCAAGCCTGAAGAAAGTTTTGAGATGTTGCTGGTGACGAATGACGGGAGCTGGCACTTGCGCCGCCCGTTATTAGCGTTTCCGCGCCAGCCTGTAGGCGTGGGTGACCTGACGTCCGGCTTATTCCTGGCACGGGTACTGCTGGGAGACAGCCTGGTGGCCGCATTTGAATTTGCGGCATCGGCGGTGCATGAAGTGCTGCTCGAAACCCAGGCATGTGCCAGTTACGAGCTGCAATTGGTGCGGGCTCAAGACCGTATTGCTCACCCGCGTGTGCGCTTTGAGGCTACGCCGATCAACCTGTAATCCTTGCCCTAGGGGGCATCGTCGCGGCCTGTAGGCGCTGCCGAGGCACGCGGCTGCTCGGGCGCGAAGCGGTCGTAAACCGGATGAGTGTGGTGTGTCTGAGGCACTGCGCTGAATGGTTTACGACGGCTGCGCCGCCGGACGCAGCCTCGCACTCCTCGTCAGCGATAGGTTTTATCTGCGCGAGGCTGGACCGGTGGCAAAAGGCCTAGACCGTTTCGTCTTTCAATTCCCGATAGCGTTTTTCCAGCTCCTGGCGGATCTGGCGACGCTGTTTGCCTTGAATAAAGCGGCGTTTGTCTTCGCTGTTAACGGGTTGCAAAGGCGGTACAGCCGCCGGTTTACGGTCGTCGTCCACTGCCACCATCGTGAAAAAACAGCTGTTGGTGTGGCGCACCGAGCGCTCGCGAATGTTTTCAGTGACGACTTTGATCCCCACTTCCATCGACGTGTTACCGGTGTAATTGACCGAGGCCAGAAAGGTCACCAGCTCGCCGACATGAATCGGCTCACGAAAAATAACCTGGTCCACGGACAAAGTGACCACATAACGCCCGGCATAGCGGCTGGCGCACGCGTAGGCGACTTCGTCGAGGTATTTGAGCAGGGTTCCGCCGTGAACATTGCCAGAAAAATTGGCCATGTCCGGGGTCATCAAGACCGTCATCGACAGTTGGGCGTTTCCGGGTTCCATAGCAGCAGGCTCGCGGTAGTGTTGCAGCAGTGAAATGGGTATCTCTGTGGATACTTTTCGATTTTTTTAAACAGACAGGAACGGGACGCTACCGTTTGGGCTGTCGTCACGCTCTGGCGTACATGTTTCCATATATTGCGCCGCCTTTCTGCGTTAAGTCCCGGTGTTAACCTGCCAAAGCCCGTTTAGCGGGTATTTCCTACACTTAAAACAGTCGATACATACTGCGAGACTCGCTGTGTCTGTCGTTCTGTTGTCGGGCAGCACCCACACAAGGAGGCGACACGCCATGCATGCCATCAGCTTTATTCAGGATCTGGCAGTCATCATGTTGGTCGCAGGTGTGGTGACTATTCTTTTTCACCGTTTTAAACAGCCCGTGGTGCTGGGTTACATCGTTGCGGGTTTTATTATTGGCCCGCACACGCCGCCTTTCGGTCTGATTCATGACGAAGAAACCATCAAAACCCTGGCTGAGCTGGGGGTTATTTTTTTGATGTTCTGCCTGGGGCTGGAGTTCAGCCTGCGCAAGTTATTCAAAGTGGGTGCGACGGCCTTTATTGCGGCCTTCATGGAAATCACCCTGATGATTTGGATCGGCTATGAAATTGGCCGCTGGTTCGACTGGAGCACGATGGATTCGCTGTTTTTGGGCGCCATTTTGGCCATTTCATCGACCACCATCATCGTTAAAGCGCTCAATGACCTGAAAATGAAAAACGAGCGTTTTGCGCAGCTGATTTTCGGTGTGCTGATCGTTGAAGACATTCTGGGCATCGGCATCATTGCGTTGCTGTCGAGCATTGCCGTCAGTGGCAGCGTCAGCCCGGAAGAAGTGTTCTCCACCGTTGGCAAGCTGTCGTTGTTCATGATTGTGGCGCTGGTCATCGGTATCTTGCTGGTGCCACGCGTTTTGGCCTATGTGGCCAAATTTGAAAGCAATGAAATGCTGCTGATTACCGTGCTCGGGCTGTGTTTTGGTTTTTGCCTGCTGGTGGTCAAGCTGGAATACAGCATGGTCCTGGGCGCATTTTTAATCGGCGCGATCATGGCTGAATCACGGCAACTGCTGAACATCGAAAGGCTGATCGAGCCTGTGCGCGATTTGTTCAGCGCGATCTTTTTTGTCGCCATCGGTTTGATGCTCGATCCCGCCATCTTGTGGGAATACGCCTTACCAATTGTCGTCATCACCTGTGCAGTGGTACTGGGCAAGATGCTGTCCTGTGGGTTGGGTGCTTTTATCGCCGGTAATGATGGACGCACCTCTCTGAGAGTCGGGATGGGCCTTTCTCAGATTGGAGAGTTTTCGTTCATCATCGCGGCACTGGGCATGACCTTGCAGGTCACCAGCAGCTTCCTGTACCCCGTGGCGGTTGCTGTGTCTGTGCTGACGACCTTGATGACGCCTTACTTGATTCGTGCCGCAGATCCGCTTTCGCTCAAGCTGGCGCAGGTCATGCCAAACCGGGTGTCGCGGGTTTTTGCTCTGTATGGCGAGTGGTTGAGGAGCATCCAGCCACAAGGCGAGGGTGCTTTATTGGCGGCGATGATCAGAAAAATCCTGCTACAGGTGGGCGTCAATATGGCGTTGGTTATCGCGATTTTCTTTGCGGGCGGGTATTTCGCCCCCCGAATTGCAGATTATTTACAGGGCTGGGTGATGAAATCGAGCTGGCAAAACGGCTTGATTTGGGGCGCTGCCTTACTGTTGTCGTTACCGTTCTTGATCGCGGCATATCGCAAGCTCAAGGCGCTGTCGATGCTCTTGGCGGAGATGGGGGTTAAACCCGAAATGGCGGGGCGTCACACGCAACGCGTGCGCCGGGTGATCGCTGAGGTGATTCCGATCTTGTCGCTACTGGTGATTTTTTTATTGCTGTCGGCATTGTCTGCCAGCATCTTGCCGACCAATGAATTGCTGATCGTGATTGCGGTCGTGGCGGCGGGAGTGGCGGCAGTGTTGTGGCGTTGGTTTGTGCGTATCCACACGCGCATGCAAGTTGCGCTGTTGGAGACGCTGGACAATCACAAGGAGGCAGGGCACTAGCGGCACTGTCCTGAGTTCTTGTAGGAGCGAGCAAGCTCGCTCCTACAAAAAAAATCAGCTTTCCAGCCAGACATCCCGTGCCCAGTGCCAGACCGATTCCCAGGTTTCTTCGGTCACCAACTCTTCTTCTGCGGACCACAGCACCACGGTGCCATCTTCTTCCACGCAGTAATAGTCGTCGCCGTCCTGACAAATCGGGATCAGCTCACGTGGGACGCCAGCATCCCATGCGGTAGCTGCGACATCTGGCAGGTAGGTATGGGATTGTGGGTCGGTCACGGTGACCGGTTCCAGGCTGCCATACACCACGTCGCTGACGGTCAGCAGAAATTCTTTGAATACAAAGGGGATGTCGATGAACAGTTGTTCTTCGATTTCCACCAATTGATCGTCATCAGGCAGTTCCAGAGGAACAGGCACAGGTTCGTTCTTTTCACGCAGTTCTTCGATGATCTCTTCCACGACCTCAATCCTCATACTCTATGGCGCGGTTTATATGACGCGCTTTATACAGTAGCTCGTTATAAGTGCAATCGTGAAATGCAAAGCCCCGGACAAGTCCGGGGCTTTGGGTGTTGCGTGTGGAGCGCAGGGATCAGCCGTTCTGACGGATACCGGCTACAAGCCAAGGTTGGTTTTCGCCTTGAGCGCGTTCCATGTTCCAGCTTTCGCTGAAGGTTTCGCCTTGGTCAAAACGCGACGTTTTCGAGAGGCCGCTGAAAGTCAGGGTCGCGATGGTTTTGTCGGCGCGATCATCCAGGCCGTCCAGCTGAACGGTCAGGTTATCGATGTAGGTTGAGTTGAAGCCATCACCCAGATCCGCGCGCTCACGCTTGAGGAAATCGAGCATTTGCGGGGTAACGAACTCGGCGATTTTATCCATTTCGTTGGCATCCCAGTGCTGTTGCAGGGACTGGAAATGGTTACGCGCGGCTTCCAGAAAGCTCTGCTCGTTGAACCACGCCGGGGCGTTGATCACCGGGCGTGCTGGCGCCGCTGAAGCACCGCCGCCGAAGATTGATGTTGGCGCAGGCTTGGCGTCGAATACTTCGCGCTGCATGGGTGCGTGACCCGCAGGCGCCATGTCAGCCTGTTGCTTGCGGCGACGAGCGGCGATAAAGCGGAAAATCACGAACGCGATGACAGCCATGATCAGGATGTCGAAGATTTGCATGCCCTGGAAGCCACCGCCCATGAACATGGAAGCGAGCAGGCCGCCAGCAGCGATGCCGGCCAGAGGGCCGAGCCAGCGAGAAGCACCACCGGCTTTTGCGGCTGCGCCGGCAGCAGCAGGGGCTGCGGCAGGAGAGGCAGGAGCGGCTTGGCGAGTTTGGTGGCTTGGGGCCGAACCAAAGCTTTTACCGCCGCCGAAGCGCTTGGCGTTTGCGTCGAGGCTCATCGTCAAGCCGATGCACAACGCCATGGCGATGCTAAGAAAACGTTTCATAAAGGGAATTCCCATTTGTGGATGACACGCGCGCCATGTTGCACAGGTGAGGTGTGACTGGCTAGCAGTGAAATGTTTCGGGCTTTTGCCTAAATGCGAGTAGGACGGTTCCCGATATTGTGTAGTTCACCTTGGGGTCGTCGAAAAGCCAGCCCGTACCGCCGCCGTGAAAACGGGTAACAGCAGAGGGAGAGACCACGCTTCAGGATGAAGACTGGCCCGGGCCTGGAGGCTGGAATCAGTGCTGCACGCTGGCTGACAACAAGGCCCGGATTGTCCAGAAAGAACAAAGTCTGAGCCTATGTTGCCTACCTTATCGTTCGATGCCTGTCGGGTTGCTGTCAGACCGCCTCAAGTTTGGCGTAGCCCATCATCAGCCACTTGCTGCCTTCGTCGAAGTTAACCTGCACCCGCGCCTGCGCGCCGGCACCTTCGAAGTTGAGAATCACGCCTTCACCGAATACCGCATGCTTGACCATCTGTCCCAGTTTGAATTCGGTTTCCGGGATCTCCGAACCGCCAAATAGGGTGCTGGTGTTTTGCTGTTGACCGCCGCCGAAAGGGCGACTGACGCTGTTGGACAAGCGCACTTCTTGAATCAGCCCTTTTGGCACTTCACGTACGAAGCGCGAAACCTTGTTGTAGGTTTCGCTGCCGTAAAGGCGTCGGGTTTCAGCATAGGTCATGACCAGGTTATGCATGGCGCGGGTGATGCCCACGTAGGCCAGGCGGCGTTCTTCTTCAAGACGACCCGGCTCTTCCAGGCTCATCTTGTGCGGGAACAGACCTTCTTCCATCCCCACCAAAAACACATACGGGAACTCCAGACCTTTGGCGCTGTGCAGCGTCATCAGCTGGATACCGTCTTCATGCTCTTCGGCTTGCGTGTCACCGGCTTCCAGCGATGCATGACCCAGGAACGCGGCCAGCGGCGTCAGCTCCTCGTCCTCTTCGTTGTTCTCGAAGTTACGGGCGGCGCTGACCAGTTCCTCAAGGTTTTCTACCCGGGCCTGGCCTTTTTCGCCTTTTTCTGCCTGATGGTAAGCAATCAGTCCGCTTTGCTCGATCACGGTTTGAGTCATCAGGTGCAGCGGCATCTCCATGACTTTTGCCGCGAGGTTCTCGATCAGTTCAACAAAGCCTGCGATGGCGCCCGACGCGCGGCCAGGCAACGCTTTGTTGGCAATCAACTGGCGCATCGATTCCCACATCGACACGTCGCTGTGGCGTGCGTGTTCACGAATCGCTTCGACTGTTTTTTCGCCAATACCGCGAGCCGGGACGTTAATCACCCGCTCTAGCGCAGCATCATTCCCACGGCCTTCGAGAAGGCGCATGTAGGCCATCGCGTTTTTGATTTCAGCCCGTTCGAAGAAGCGCTGGCCCCCATAAATACGGTACGGAATGCGCTCGCGCAGCAGCGCCTCTTCGAGTACCCGCGATTGGGCGTTGGAGCGGTACAAAATAGCGATGTCTTTATGAGCAAGGCCGGTTTTAAGCGCACTCTCAATGGTTTCGACCACATAGCGGGCTTCGTCGTGCTCGTTAAAGGCGGCATACAAATTGATTGCTTCGCCGTCGCCGCCATCGGTCCACAGCTCTTTACCCATGCGCCCGGTGTTGTTGGCGATCAGGGCGTTGGCGGCTTTGAGAATGCCGGCAGTGGAGCGGTAGTTCTGCTCCAGACGAATGGTTTCGGCGTCCGGGAAGTCCGTGGAGTACTGGTAAATGTTTTCAATTTTCGCGCCGCGCCAGCCGTAGATGGATTGGTCGTCGTCGCCGACCACCATCAGGCTGTCGCCACCCTGGGCCAGCAATCGCAGCCAGGCATATTGAACGGCGTTGGTGTCCTGAAACTCGTCGACCAAAATGTGCCGGAAGCGTTTTTGGTAATGCGCGAGCAAGCCCGGGTTATCGCGCCACAGGTCCAGTGCGCGTAACAGCAACTCAGAGAAGTCGATCACGCCTGCGCGCTGGCAGGCGGCCTCATAGGCTTCGTAAATGCTGCGCATGGTGGCCAGGAACAAATCGCCACTGGCCTGGATGTGTTGTGGACGCAGACCTTCGTCTTTTTGACCGTTGATAAACCACTGCGCCTGACGCACTGGCCAGCGTTGTTCGTCTAGCCCCAGTTCACGAATCACACGCTTGACCAAGCGTTGCTGATCATCGCTGTCCAGAATCTGGAAGGTCTGGCTCAACCCCGCTTCTTGCCAATGGGCACGCAGCAGGCGGTGCGCCAGCCCGTGGAAGGTGCCAACCCACATACCGGCCGGGTTGATACCCATCAGCTGCTCGATACGGTGACGCATCTCGGCAGCGGCCTTGTTGGTGAACGTCACCGACAGTACGGAGTGGGGGGACGCGTTTTCGACCTGGATCAACCAGGCGATACGGTGCACCAGCACACGGGTTTTGCCGGAACCTGCGCCGGCCAGAACCAACTGACGCCCGACACTGGCCGTGACGGCCTGACGTTGGGCATCGTTGAGGGAATTTAACAAGAGAGAGAGATCATCGCGCATCGGCGCATTCTAGGGTGCTGGCTCAAACCGGGCAAACTTCTATCCTGTTCGGGCTGGCCGTCTGTCGCAGCGCTGCGGTGAGTGTTTTAAAAGAACCGCAGGCGCGCACTTCAATTACAGGGGCTTATTTCATCTGTTTAATGACGTGTCTCAGTTTGGTCACGGGCCTGGCTTGTGTATGCTCGGGCAACATTTTTTGGCTCATCCACTGATAAGAATATTGCCGATGATTCAGAGTTTTAGCGCGTCGGGTGTGGCGTTGGGCACCGGGCTCGGTTTTTTTTTGGCGCTGCTGGGCGTTG
This sequence comes from Pseudomonas weihenstephanensis, assembly GCF_016812185.1. Classification (NCBI taxonomy): domain Bacteria; kingdom Pseudomonadati; phylum Pseudomonadota; class Gammaproteobacteria; order Pseudomonadales; family Pseudomonadaceae; genus Pseudomonas; species Pseudomonas weihenstephanensis. Next base: position 662,232 of record NZ_JAAEBV010000002.1, read on the forward strand.
TCGGCTGGCGAGCCAGTCAGCGCCGCCAAGAAGGGCGCTTGGCACCTCCTGTATGGCCTGAAGTGCTGCCGCAGGCTCAGGGTCACAGCGTGCAGCGCACTGCACCGCTGTCGTGCGAGATTGAGCAACGGCGTTTGGCGGCCACCGTGTTTGAAGCGGCCAGCGAAGGCATTGTGATACTCGACCCCGATTACCGGATGTTGGCGGCCAATCAGGCGTTTTGTCGCATCAGTGGTTACGCCGTCGAAGAGCTGGTCGGGCGGCGTGTGAACGAACTGGCCTGCAGTCGTGATGCCCGCCGTCACTTTCCAATGATCCAGCCGGTGCTGGATGAGCACGACCACTGGCAGGGCGAGTTGGTCGAAACGCGCAAAAGCGGTGAACTTTACCCGCAATGGCTGCAACTTAAAGTCGTGCGTGATGATGACGGGCGTATCAGCCACATCGTGGCCTTTGTCAGCGACCTGTCAGCGCGGCGTATTTCTGAAGCCCGGGTGCGCCATCTGACGCATTTTGATGAACTCACAGGGCTGGCCAATCGCCTGTTGTTCAAAGAGCGGCTGGAAGAAGCCAATCAGCGTGTGCGCCAAGGTTCACGCAACCTTGCGCTGCTCTACATCAACCTTGATCGTTTCAAGCTACTCAATGACAGCCTGAGTCCCGAACTCGCTGACCAAGTGCTGCATAAAGTCGCTCGACGCCTGACCAAAGCACTGCCGGAGGCAGACACCATTGCGCGGCTCTCAGGTGATGAATTTGCCGTGTTGTTCGATGCGTACGGCAGCCTGACGAGTCTGGCGCGTGTGGCGACCCGGCTATTGGCCAAAATAAGCCGGCCATTGGTGGTTGACGGGCATGAACTGGTCATCAGCGCATCGATGGGTATCAGCTTGTTGCCTGATAGCGCGCGGGACATCGCCACGCTGGTCAGCCAGTCCAACAAGGCCATGCAGCAAGCCAAACACTTGGGCGGCGGCACGTTTCAGTTTTTCAGTCATAGCCTGCAAGACAGTACCCTTGAACGCTTGCAGCTGGAAAACCAACTGCGCAAGGCAATTGCCAACCAGCAACTCAACGTCTTCTACCAACCCAAGCTGTGCCTGACCACAGGGCGTTTGCACGCGGCTGAGGCGTTGGTGCGCTGGGATCATCCACAACTGGGCAGCGTGCCTCCGAGTGATTTTATTGGTTTGGCCGAAGAGACCGGCCTGATTGGTGCCATTGGCGAGTTTGTACTGCGCCAGGCCTGTCATCAGGCGTGTGAGTGGCAGCGCGAAGGGCTGGCGCCGATACGGGTATCGGTCAATTTGTCAGTGCATCAATTGCGTCAGGGCAAGCTGGTCAGTTTGGTGCGTCAAGTGCTGGAAGAGAGCGGGCTGGCGCCTCATTGCCTGGAGCTGGAACTCACTGAAAGCCAATTGCTCGACAGTGTTGATTCCATTGTTGCGACTTTCCAGCAACTCCACGAGTTGGGGGTAAAACTGGCGATCGATGACTTTGGCACGGGGTATTCGTCCCTCAGTTACCTCAAACGGTTTGCTGTGGATTACGTAAAAATCGATCAAACATTTATTCGCGGTGTGGGCCGCTCGGTCGAGGATGAGGCGATTACCAAAGCGATTATCGCGATGGCCCACAGCCTGGATTTAAAGGTTGTCGCCGAAGGCGTGGAAGATGACGTGCAACTGGCGTTTCTCAAGGCGCAGCAGTGTGACGAGGTGCAGGGATATTTGATCAGCCGGCCCATTAATCCTTCAGCTTTAGGTGATTTATTACGCAGCAATGTAGTCTTTTTGTAGTGCTAAAAAGGGCTACATAGAGCTTTGGTAGCCTGTATTGGGGGTAAAGCGCAGGTATACGCGACGTATTGGTTGGGCAGAAATCGAATTCTTGTAGTATAACTACAAGATTGCTACATCTCTGGTACCTCACCTTTTCAGACCGAGTCCTGCCCTTTGAACTTGCTGCAACATATCGCCCAGTCACGCCACTTGTTACGTAAATCGGAACTCAAGGTCGCCGATCACGTGCTGCTTGATCCTGCGGCTGTAATGCACAGTTCCATGGCCGACCTTGCCTATAACGTCGGTATCAGTGAGCCCACCATCGTGCGCTTTTGCCGTGCGATTGGGTGTTCCGGGTTTCAAGACCTGAAACTCAAGCTGGCGCAAAGCCTGGCGGCGGGTGCCAGTTTTGGTCAGTTCGCCATCCATGAAGACGACTCCGTCGCTGACTACAGTCTCAAAATTTTCGACACCACACTGCACACCCTGATGGACGTGCGTGAAAAGCTCGACCCTGTGGCGTTGCAGCGTGCCGTGACCGCCATGTCTCAGGCTCAGCGTGTCGAGTTTTATGGCTTTGGTGCCTCGGGTGCCGTGGCGGCCGATGCGCAGCACAAGTTTTTCCGTTTGTTGCTAACGGCAGCGGCCTATTCCGACCCGCACATGCAGGCGATGTCGGCCGTGACCTTGAAGCCCACCGACGTGGCCATCTGCATCTCGCAGTCGGGTCGCTCCAAAGACTTGCTGATTACCGCCAATTTGGTGCGTGAAAGCGGCGCAACATTGATCACGTTATGCCCAAGCCAAACGCCATTGGCAGAGTTGGCCACCGTGAACCTGGCCATCGATGTTCACGAAGACACCGAAATCTATACGCCATTGACCTCGCGCATCGCCCACCTGGTGGTGATCGACGTGCTGGCAATGGGCGTGGCAATGGCCCGTGGCCCGAGCCTGGTCAACCACCTCAAGAGCGTCAAACGCAGCCTGCGCAGTTTGCGCCTGTCGCCAAAATCGCTGAAAAACCACGACGATTAACACCGCCTAAACACCTCGCAGGCGGCGATTTTTTGATCGTAAACAATCGCAGCCTTCGCCAGCGCTTACAGGGGTCGTACCCGGTTCATTCTTTTGTCATTGGGCCTTCGCTCAATTGTCACAAACAAAGTCCATCGTAAAGCTCCCGTACACGCCTTGGGAGACTCGAAATGGCCCAGCCTTACGAAGAACGCAACAGCGCCGTCAAAACCCGTCGTCAACAGGAAGACCAGCGCCGCATGGCCTTCCGGCGTGCGATTGAAGACCATACGGACCAGCGCTTATTGCGCCTTGAAACGGCCGACTACCCCGACCTCGGCGCCCTCAATTACTGGCAGGCGCCGCCGGTAAATGGCCGTCGAAGCGCTCAACCAGCGCGCTGATTTGCTGACGCTCGCTGCGAATAAAGCCTACGAACGCATGCGCCACTGGTGACAGGCGTTTGGCTTTTGCCTGCACCACGCACCAACTGCGATACAGCGGCAATTCTTCGACCGGCAGCTCACGCAGCAAGCCGGTCGCCAGCTCCAGGCTGACAGCGTGGCGCGTCAACAGCGCCACGCCCAACCCCGCCACCGCACATTCACGCTGAGCATCGGTCGACGCCACCTCCAGCGTGTGTTTGAAGTGCACACGTTTCTCTTTGAAATACTCTTCGCACGCCCTGCGCGTGCCAGACCCTTGCTCGCGCATCAGCAGCGTGAAGGGTTCCAGCTCTTGAAGTTGTAAGCTTTCGCGCTGGCTCAAGGGGTGATCGGGCGGCGCAACAGCAATGATGGGGTTATTCAAAAACGGCAAGAATTCCAGGCCCATGTCCAGCGGCACCATCGACATGATCACCAGATCGTCGCGGTTGTCTGAAAGTCTGCGCACCGCTTGTGCCCGATTGACCACCGTGAGTTGCAAATTGACTTCGGGGTGCAGGCGCTTGAACGCCGCAAAAAGATGCGGCACAAAATATTTCGCACTCGACTCCACGGCCAATTTCAGCTGCCCTTGTAGCGAACCGAGCAGGTCGGACAGCTGCATATCAAGGTTTTCCAGGCGGTCAAAAATATCGCGACTGGCCCGCTGAAGCGCTTCAGCGGCCTCGGTCATGTACAGCTTTTTGCCGACGTAATCGAATAAAGGCTGCCCAACCAGTTCTTCAAGTTGGCGAATTTGTAGACTTACGGCGGGTTGCGTCAGCGACATTTCTTCTGCTGCGCGGCTGTAAGAGCGTAAATCACACACTTCATTGAACACCTGAAGCTGCCTAAAAGTGATACGCATCAATGACTTACGCATTTTTATAAAATTATCCGAAGCGACAAGTGATCTGACTATAAGTGGTTACTTATGCATGACCCAAGAATTATTGATTTTTGTTTATCAATGCGTGGGTCTAGTGTGACGACACAACGGTTCAGACACATTTGGACACGTGCCGACCTGGTCTAGCAGGTCGTTTGTTCCATGGGCTTTAGGAAAAATCCAAGTGATAAAAAAGATCCTGATCGCCAACCGCGGAGAAATTGCCGTCCGAATCGTGCGCGCCTGCGCCGAGATGGGCATTCGCTCTGTAGCGGTCTATTCCGATGCTGACCGGCATGCCTTGCACGTCAAGCGCGCCGACGAAGCACACAGCATTGGCGAAGACCCGCTCGCCGGTTATCTGAACCCACGCAAACTGGTAAACTTAGCGGTAGAAACCGGCTGCGATGCCTTGCACCCCGGTTACGGTTTTCTGTCAGAAAATGCCGAACTGGCTGATATCTGCGCCGAGCGCGGTATCAAATTTATCGGCCCGGCTGCCGAAGTCATTCGGCGCATGGGTGATAAAACTGAAGCCCGCCGCAGCATGATCAAAGCCGGTGTGCCGGTCACGCCGGGTACTGAGGGCAACGTGGCGGATATTCACGAGGCGTTGGTTGAAGGTGAGCGCATCGGCTACCCGGTCATGCTCAAAGCCACCTCGGGCGGCGGCGGCCGCGGGATTCGTCGCTGCAACAGCCGCGAAGAGCTGGAGCAAGCGTTTCCGCGGGTGATCTCCGAAGCCACCAAAGCCTTTGGCTCGGCTGAAGTGTTTCTCGAAAAATGCATCGTTAATCCCAAGCACATCGAGGCGCAAATTCTCGGTGACAGCTTTGGCAACGTCGTCCATCTGTTCGAGCGCGACTGCTCGATTCAGCGACGTAACCAAAAGCTCATCGAAATTGCCCCCAGCCCTCAGTTGACCCCGGAGCAGCGCGCCTACATCGGCGACCTGTCCGTGCGCGCCGCCAAGGCCGTGGGCTACGAGAATGCGGGCACCGTGGAGTTTCTGCTCGCTGAAGGCGAGGTGTACTTCATGGAGATGAACACGCGGGTGCAGGTGGAGCACACCATCACCGAAGAAATTACCGGCATCGACATCGTTCGCGAGCAAATCCGTATCGCTTCCGGTTTGCCGCTGTCGATCAAGCAAGAAGACATTCAGCACCGCGGCTTTGCCCTGCAATTTCGGATCAACGCCGAAGACCCGAAAAACAACTTTCTGCCCAGCTTCGGCAAGATCACCCGTTACTACGCCCCCGGCGGCCCCGGCGTGCGCACCGACACGGCGATCTACACCGGCTACACCATCCCGCCGTATTACGACTCCATGTGTCTGAAACTGGTGGTGTGGGCGCTGACGTGGGAAGAGGCGATGGACCGTGGTTTGCGCGCCCTCGACGACATGCGTCTGCAAGGGGTTAAAACCACCGCCGCTTACTACCAGGAAATCCTGCGTAACCCGGAATTTCGCAGTGGCCAGTTCAACACCAGCTTCGTAGAAAGCCATCCTGAACTGACCAACTACTCGATCAAGCGCAAACCCGAAGAGCTGGCACTGGCCATTGCTGCCGCCATCGCTGCCCACGCAGGCCTGTGAGGAAAAGAATAATGAGCAAAAAGATTTTTGTAACCGACACCATCCTGCGTGACGCCCACCAGTCGCTGCTGGCCACCCGCATGCGCACCGAAGACATGCTGCCTATCTGCGACAAGCTGGACAAAGTCGGCTATTGGTCGCTGGAAGTCTGGGGCGGCGCGACCTTTGACGCCTGCGTGCGCTTCCTTAAAGAGGATCCGTGGGAGCGCCTGCGTCAGTTGCGTGCGGCCTTGCCCAATACCCGCCTGCAAATGTTGTTGCGTGGCCAGAACCTGCTCGGCTACCGCCACTACAGCGACGACGTGGTTAAAGCCTTCGTCGCCAAGGCTGCGGTCAATGGCATCGACGTGTTCCGCATCTTCGACGCCATGAACGACGTGCGTAACCTGCGCGTCGCCATCGAGGCAGTCAAGGCGGCCGGCAAGCACGCTCAGGGCACCATCGCCTACACCACCAGCCCGGTGCACACCACCGAAGCGTTTGTGGCGCAGGCCAAACAAATGGAGGCGATGGGTTGCGACTCGGTGGCAATCAAAGACATGGCTGGCCTGCTGACCCCGTTCGCCACCGGCGATCTGGTCAAAGCGCTGAAGGCTGAAATCAGCCTGCCGATCTTTATCCACTCCCACGACACTGCTGGTCTGGCTGCCATGTGCCAGCTCAAAGCGATCGAAAACGGCGCAGACCACATCGACACCGCGATCTCCAGCTTTGCGTGGGGCACCAGCCACCCAGGCACCGAGTCGATGGTGGCCGCCCTTAAAGGCAGCGAGTACGACACGGGCCTCGACCTGGCGCTGTTGCAGGAAATCGGTTTGTACTTCTACGCCGTGCGTAAGAAGTACCACCAGTTTGAAAGCGAATTCACCGCCGTCGACACTCGCGTACAAGTTAACCAAGTGCCGGGCGGCATGATTTCCAACCTGGCCAACCAGCTCAAAGAGCAGGGCGCGCTGAACCGCATGAGCGAAGTGCTGGCCGAAATCCCGCGTGTGCGCGAAGACCTCGGCTACCCGCCGTTGGTTACGCCGACCTCGCAAATCGTAGGCACTCAAGCGTTCTTCAACGTACTGGCGGGCGAGCGCTACAAAACCATCACCAACGAAGTGAAGCTCTATTTGCAAGGCGGCTATGGCAAGGCGCCGGGCGTGGTGAATGAAAAACTGCGTCGTCAGGCCATCGGCAACGAAGAACTGATCGACGTCCGTCCGGCTGACCTGCTCAAGCCCGAAATGGTCAAGCTGCGCGGTGAGATTGGTGCATTGGCCACGTCCGAAGAAGATGTGCTGACCTACGCCATGTTCCCGGACATCGGGCGTAAATTCCTTGAAGAGCGTGCTGCGGGCACGCTCGTGCCTGAAGTGCTATTGCCGATCCCGGAAGCGGGCGGTGTCAGCAAGGCGGGCGGCGAGGGTGTACCGACTGAATTTGTGATCGACGTGCACGGCGAGAGCTACCGCGTAGACATCACCGGTGTAGGCGTTAAAGCTGAAGGCAAACGTCACTTCTACCTGTCAATCGACGGCATGCCGGAAGAAGTGGTGTTCGAGCCGCTCAATGAGTTTGTCGGTGGCGCCTCCAGCAAGCGCAAGCAAGCCAGCGAGCCTGGTCACGTCAGCACCGCCATGCCGGGCAACATCGTCGACGTACTGGTGGCCGTGGGCGACACCGTCAAAGCCGGGCAATCGGTACTCATCACCGAAGCCATGAAAATGGAAACCGAAGTGCAGGCCGCGATTGCGGGCAAAGTAGTAACCATCCATGTGATCAAAGGCGATCGCGTCAACCCGGGCGAAATCCTGATCGAAATCGAAGCCTGATGCGCCGTTGATCCAAACGCTTTAAACCTCGGGGGAGCATGTGCTCCCCTTTTTTTTGCCCTAACGTTGAGGTTCCGTACCACGCTTTAGGAGTGAGCGCATGAGCGATGGAGGCTAAACAACCGATTTGCGAGCAAGCGTGTCTAGGCAGAGACGAGGGCTGGCTTGAATGACGAGAAATTTCTAGCCTCACCTGTGCACCAAAAACGCCCAACAGCCCTTGCTGGGCGTACTGATCATTTTTTATACAGTCGATGCCCTGCATTCTTCTAGAGACTTGATTTGGCCGCTTTTTGGCTGGTTATCCAGTGCCAGCCATTTTTCGAAGCCTGCCGCTACAGATGACCATTGTGTACTGATTATGCTGTACCACGTAGTATCTCTATTTTTACCTTTTACCACCATATGCTGGCGAAATACGCCTTCAAATGTGTACCCCAATCGTACTGCTGTACGCTTGGAGCGGGTGTTGTCATTGTTGCACTTCCATTCCAGGCGACGATTGCCCAGTGCAAAGGCTTCTTTGGCTAGCAGGTAGACGGCTTCGGTGCTTTTGGGCGAGCGTTGCATCGGTGCACCAAATGCCACATGGCCAATTTCGATTCGCCCGTGTTCCGGCACGATGCACATCAGGCTGAGCATGCCCTGCGCCTGATCGTTGGCACTGTCGATGACGGCATAGAAATGCGGGTCGGCACTGGCGGCATTTTTTTCAAGCAAGGCATCAAATGCACTGCGTTCCGGGAAAGGGCCGTAAGGCAAGTAATCCCACAGCTTTGGATCGCTGTCGGGTCCCTGTAAGGCTAGCCACAAATCGTCGCCATGCCGGGCCGGATCGAGTTTTTCCAGACGTATATATAGCCCTTCAAGTGTTCGGTTATCCGGGGTTGTGGCCGGTTGCCAGTGTTGGAGAGATTCGGACATGGCGTGCTCCTTATTTATGACAAGGCTTTACGAAATTGGATGAAGCCAGGGCGATCCGCAATACGTTCATACAACCGAATGGCCGTGGCATTGGTTTCTTGGGTCAACCAATGCACTTTGGCGCATTCCAGGGCGCGCGCCTGCGCATAGACGTGTTCGATCAACTGGCGACCGACCCCGGTGCCACGCAAGTGCGGGCTAACGTACAAGTCTTGCAGGTAGCACGAGTTGCCAATGCTCCAGTTAGAGCGATGAATAACGGTCTGCACCATGCCTACCGCCTCATCGTCTTGCCAGGCAAGGGCCAGATGAGTCGGTTCGGCCGGGTCCATGAAACGTTGCCAGGTGGATTGGCTGACGTCGGCGGGTAGCTCGGTTTTGTAAAACGTAAGGTACGCCTGCCAGAGGGGCATCCACACATCGTGGTCGGCGTCAGTGGCGGGTTTGATCTGGATGTTGGAGGTCATGAAGCTATTCCTTAGCGATTCAAGAGGTCTGGACTTCGCACCTACAGAGAATGTTCTTGGCGAATGCCTGCATCCTAGGCAGGCTATTGGCCCGTTGTAAGAGCCACTAACGACCCATTTCGTAGGTCCAATGTATGCCTGATTCAGCCTTGCCTATTGCTTTCAACCCTGCGGGTATCGAGCTTGATCCTAAAAAAGGATTGAGCCGTCAGTTGTATCAGGCGTTACGCGAGCGGGTACTGGACGGTCGATTGAGTGGTGGCGCGCGTTTGCCGGCCAGCCGTGACTTAGCGGCAGCGCTCGGTATTTCGCGCAATAGCGTCGTGCGCGCCTACGATCAGCTGTACGCCGAAGGCTTTATAGAAGGCCGGATTGGAAATGGCACCTACGTCGTGCAATTACCCCAAAAAGCGCAGGCGCCAAAAAAGTTGTCCACCAACTTGTCCACAGGGTTTTCAACAGGCTTACCCACAGGTTTATCCACAAAAACGTCTTTTTTACCTGTAATTACGTCCAGTAAAGTTATCCACAGCACAGCGCTGCACAAGGTCTCAAGACACTCTCTGGACCTGCCTCCCAATGGGCCGCCGCGCGCTTTTCGGGTGGGCATTCCGGCCTTTGATTTGTTCCCGTTTGAGGTCTGGAGCAAGCTGCAAGCCACTTTTTGGCGTAAGCCGGATTTGCAGCAACTGTGTTACGGCGACCCGGCCGGGGATGAGCGTCTGCGCGGGCTCATTGCCGCGTATTTACGAACATCGCGGGGTTTATCCTGCTCCGCTGAACAAATTTTGATCACCTGCGGCGCGCAGCAAGGAATTAGCCTTTGTGCACAGTTGCTGGTGGAGCTGGGTGAGGGCGTGGCGGTGGAAAACCCCGGCTACCACGCGGCAGCCCAAGCGTTCGCAATTGCGGGTGCTCAAGTGCTGGGGGTGCCGGTCGATCAGGAGGGCATGAAGTGTGACGCGTTAGCAGGCCTGCCGACTTGCCGATTGGCCTACGTGACACCGTCCCATCAGTACCCGTCGGGGGTGACCATGAGCCTGGCGCGACGCCTTGAATTGCTGGCGTGGGCTGAGCGCACGCAAGGCTGGATTGTCGAAGATGATTACGATGGCGAGTACCGTTACAGCGGCGCGCCGTTGTCGCCATTGGCCGCGCTGGACCGCACTGGGCGCGTCATTTACGTCGGCACGTTTGGCAAGGTCGCCTTTCCGGCGTTACGCCTCGGTTATCTGGTATTACCCCACGCTCTGATTGAACCCTTCGCCCAACGTCGCTCGCTGGACATGCGCCATTCGGAGGTGAGCACCCAGGCGGTCATGGCCGAGTTTATGGCCGCAGGGCATTTTCAGCGTCACATCCGGCGCATGCGGCGCGCCGCGTTGAGTCGGCGTAATACCTTGCTGGCGCATTGGCCAAAGGGTGTAGAGGGTGTAGGAGAATTACCGGACATCGTGGCAGGTTTGCACGTCACCGTGCCGGTCAGCAGCCTTGAGCGCGAACATGTATTGCTGGCGCAGGCCCATCAGGTACAGGTAGAAATCAACGGTTTGAGTCGCTATTGGCTGCGCGACTCGGTCGAGCCTGTGGATAACCGTGCCGGTTTGGTGCTGGGGTTTGCGGGGGTGCCCGAGGCGGATATCCGCGCGGCGCTAGCGCGGTTGAGCAAGGTCTGGAGATGAGCAACGCGCAGTCGCTGTCGCAGGCTGCGAAGGGTTGCTTAGCAACCCGTTTATCGAAAATACCGCTGACCTTTTTCCGCCTGGGCAGTGACTACGGAGGAGGGATTACGTACCCGATTTGATTTTGGTCCACGCCCGTGTGCGCGCCCGCTCGGCGTCACGCGGCAGCGGTGTGAGGGTGTAAAGCGTTTCCATCGCCGCTTCGGTGGGGTACAGGTTCGGGTTATTGCGAATGCTTGGGGCCACCCGTTCTGTGGCGTCTTTGTTGGGGTTGGGGTAGCCGACAAAGTCACTGATCGGCGCAATCACTTTGGGTTGCAGCAGGTAGTTGATGAAGGTGTAGGCGTCTTCGGTATTTTTCGCCCCTTTAGGGATCGCCAGCATATCGAACCAGATGGGAGCGCCTTCTTTGGGTAGGCGCATGTCGACCGTCACACCATTTTTAGCCTCTTTGGCCCGGTTAGCCGCCTGCGAAAAGCTGCCCGAATAACCGACGGCCACACAAATGTCGCCATTGGCGATGTCGGCCATGTATTTGGAGGAGTGGAAGTAGGTCACGTATGGGCGAATTTTCAGCAGCAGTGCTTCGGCCTTGGCGTAGTCCTTGGGGTTGTTGCTGTTGGGCGGTAGCCCCAAATGTTGCAGCGCCAGCGGCAATATTTCTGAGGGCGAATCCAGCAACGCCACGCCGCATTGTTTGAGTTTGCTGATGTTCTCTTCTTTGAAAATCAGGTCCCAACTGTCGACGGGGGCGTTCTCGCCCAGTGCGGCCTTGACCTTGTCCGGGTTGAACCCGATCAGAATCGTGCCGTACATATACGGCACGGCGAATTGATTGCCGGGGTCGTTGGCTTCAATCAACTTCATCAGTTTGGGATCAAGGTGGTTCCAGTTCGGGAGTTTGCTGCGGTCCAGCGGCTGGAACACCCCCGCTTCGATCTGCTTGGCCAGAAACACATTGGACGGCACCACCACGTCATACCCCGAGTTTCCCGTGAGCAGCTTGGCTTCCAGCGCTTCGTTAGTGTCGAAAATGTCGTAGATGAGTTTGACCTGGGTGTCCTTTTTGAAATCCACCAGGGTTTGCGGGGTGATGTAGTCGAACCAGTTATACACGCGCAAGGTGCGGTCTTCGGCATGTACGGCGGTGCTGAGCAGCGCGCTGGCGCAGAGCACCGGGGTAAATAAACGCGTAAGGGTATTCATTGTTGTTATGTCCTCATTGAGCGCTCAGGAAGCCTTCAAGCACGTTGACGGCGTTGACGCCGATCTCTTCTACCGCGTAACCGCCTTCCATCACAAACAGCGTCGGCTTGCCCAGGCGCGCAATGCGTTCGCCCATGCGCACGTAGTCCGGGCTGTCGAGTTTGAACTGGGAAATCGGGTCATTTTTAAAGGTGTCGACGCCCAGTGAAATCACCAGCACATCGGCGTTGTACCGCTCCACCTCAAGGCATGCCTGCTCCAGTGCGGCGCTCCAGCGGTCCCAGGCGGAGCCTGCGGCCAGCGGGTAGTTGAAGTTGAACCCTTCGCCCGGCCCATCACCGCGCTCGTCTTCGTAGCCCAGAAAGAACGGAAACTCGGCCTCGGGGTGGCCATGAATTGAGGTGAACAACACATCGTTGCGCGTGTAGAAAATCGACTGCGTGCCATTACCGTGGTGGTAGTCCACATCGAGGATGGCGACCTTGCGATGGCCTTGATCGAGAAAGGCTTGAGCCGCGATGGCAGCATTGTTGAGGTAGCAATAACCGCCCATTAAATCCTTGGCAGCGTGATGGCCCGGTGGGCGACATAGGGCGAAAGCGCTGTGAGCGCCGCGCTGAATTTCTGCTTGTGCTGTCAGTGCCACTTGCGCCGCGCTGTAGGCCGCTTGCCATGTGCCCGCCGTAATCGGCGCGCCACCGTCAAAGCTGTAGTAACCCAACTGGCCGTGCAGGCTGGTCGGGATGATCGGACGTAAGGTGCGAGCGGGCCACGTGTAGGGCAACAGGTCGCCGTCGCGGCCATGTTCGGTCCAGCGCGCCCACGCCCCCTCAAAGAAATCCAGATACGCCGCCGTGTGAATGCGTTCGATGGGGCCGCGGCCAAAGTCGCGGGGGGCTTGTACCGGGCCCAGTTCACGGGTTTTAACCCGTTGCAGGATGTGGTCGGCGCGCGAGGGCATTTCGAAGCAGGGCATCAGTTGCCCGTCCATCAGTTCACAACGGCCGTGATGCAGGTGGTGATCGTCTGAATAGATCGTCAGCATTTTCTTATTCTCCGCAGGCGTGATCGGTGATCCACAGTCTTGCGGGGTCGCGGGGTTCAGAGAACGGCAGGAGCGGCCAAAAGGGGATTGATATGGCCAAAATGATTGACCTGAATTCGCCCCTGAGCGGATCAACGTGCTCCACGTCGCAGGGGTCGAAGGCGAGGCCCAGCGGCGCAAACATCGTAAAAAGCAGGGTGTTCAAGCGCGAAACTGGCTCGGTGATACACCGCTCCAGCGCACGAAGGCATGGCGAAAGCTCGCGGTTTCGCTGAACCCCAAGGTGTCTGCAATCCTGTAAATCGGCCATTCGGTGTCATTGAGCAGCAACTTGGCGCGCTCAAAGCGCAGGTCGTCGAGCAGCATTTGATAGCTGCACCCCATGTCTTGCAGGTGCCGGCGCAAGGTGCGGGGCGAGCAGTTCATTTGTTGCGCCAGGCCCTCAAGCCCCGGCGCGGCATGCAGTTGCGCTGCCAGCAGTTGGCGGATGCGGTCCAGCCAGGACTGGCGCCCCGTGAACTCAAGGTTTTGTTTGCGGCAGCGCTCCGCCATCGCCTGATGGGTCACGGCATCGGCCAGAGGCAGCGGCATATCAAGCCAATGCAGGGCAAAGCTGAAGGCGTTGTCGGGGGCTTGGAAGGTGTGCGGGCAATCGAAGTTGTCCGCGTAGCGGGCGTGATAGTCCGGCGCGGGGTGAGCGAAGCGTGCGCCTAAAAGAGGCAATGGGCGGCCGAGCAGGTCTTCGCAAATCACCTTGAGCGAGGCCAGGCACAACTCGGTGTTGAACACCGCCAGTTGCGGGTTTTCGCGATAGCCCGCAGCGCAGAACCACACCGCGCCGTCTTCGAGACTCAGGCTCAGCTCAAAAAGTGTTCCCAGCAGCGCCGGGTAGCGTAAGGCCAGGCGCAAAGCGTCACCTAAGGTGGCACTGGTGAGCAGGGCGTAACCCAACATGCCGTAGGACGAAACATGCATGCGCCGGCCCAGCTCCAGGCCGATTTCCCGGCGGATGGCCACGGCGTTGGCGCACACGCGCATTTCCTGATGGGTCGTGATGCGCGTGTCGGCACGGCTCAAGTCCGCGGCACGTATACCACTGCCTGCCAGCAGCGCTTCGCTGGGCAGGCCTTCGGCCTTGAAGGTGCTGAGCACCAGCGACACCGCGTTCAGGGTGGTGAGATGGGAATGCAGCATGCTCGCTTCCAGCGTGAGGGTGCTGTAAGCGAGCAAGTTGTGTGCCGGGGTGGGGAATGGTTGCTGCGACGGGAGAATGACGCAGGTCGGTTAAAGCAACTCTGCGCACACATCCAGCTCAACCAAACGGCGTACTTCGGCCAGTGGCAAATCGGCGCCCAGCAGCGCGTGCAGCTTGCCGAACACCGCTTCGCGGGTCATGCCGCCCCCTGACAACACCCCCACGTCACGCAAGCGACTGCCCGCTTCGTACACGTCCAGCTCAACGCCGCCTTCGTGGCATTGCGTAATGGCGACGATCACGATGCCGTTTTCCTGCGCCCGTTGCAGGCTGGCCAGGAACGCGGGGTCATCGCTGGGGCCGGTGCCGCTGCCGAAACATTCCAGCACCAAGGCTTCGATGCCACTGTTGAGCAGCGCATCGAGCTGCGCTGCGCCGATGCCCGGCACCAGCGGCAGCACGCCCACGTTGGCAAGGTGCTTGGGCCGGTTGTAGAGCAGCTCGCTCGGCACGGAGTCGGCCGCTGTCCCACCGCCATTGCGCAGGAGTGACACAAACGGATTGCGCCCGAAGCTGCGCACTTTGGCGCAACGGGTCGGTGCCATGAGCGTGCCGTGGAAGTACAACTGCACACCGTTGGGCTGACCTTGAGCAAGGGCCGTCAATGCGCCGCTGACGTTCTCCCAGGCATCGCTGTGCGGCACGCCCGCAGGCAACATGGAGCCGGTGAACAGCACAGGGGCTGGCAAGCCAATCAATTGAAAGCACATTGCCGCAGCGCTGTAGGCCAGTGTGTCAGTACCATGCAGAACCAATACCGAATCGCAGTCTTGCTGATCAATGGCGTCGATAATCGCCGCACTCAGGCGCAGCCAGTAGGCGGGCGTCATGTTGGCGCTGTCGATCAGCGGGCTCATTTCGCGAAAGCACCACTGCACCACGTTCAGGTCAGGTTGGCTGGCGAGGTACTCGCCCATGCGCGCTTCAAACCCCGAGGCGGGCGCAAGGCCATTGGCACTGGCTTGCATGCCGATAGTGCCGCCGGTGTAGAGCACCATGACCCGTTTGGCAGCGTTGAAGGTGGCAACAGTCATTGATAAGTCCCCATAAGCAAAAACGCGGCGGTTCTGTTCAGAACCGCCGCGTCAGTGTCAGCGTTTTGTGTCTTTGACCTTGGCGGCCGGTGTCGGCGGCCAGGCCTTCACGTCCAGATCCAGGTCCGGGAATTTACTGGAATCGAACACCGGTGTCTTGATCCCCGCACGACGTTGGTCGTCGTAGTCCTTGAGCACGCGCATGCAAATTTTGAACAGCATGGCCAAGGCAATCAGGTTCACGAACGCCAGCAGGGTCATGGTGATGTCGGCAAAAGCGAACACGGTTTGCAGGTTTTCAATCGAGCCCCAAACGATCAGCACCAATACCAGCGCGCGATAACCGATGAGCGCTTTGCGGTTTTCACCGATCAAAAAGCGCAGGTTGTTTTCGCCCAGGTAGTAGTTGTAGAGCATCGAGGTAAACACGAATAACGCCAGCGCCACGCTGATGAACACGCGGCCCCACTCGCCCACCACGGCGGCCAGGGAGTTTTGGGTCAGGGCAATGCCGTCGCCTTCAAAGCCTGGAGTGTAAAAGCCGGACAGCAGAATCAGCAGCGCCGTACAGGTGCAGATGACGAAGGTGTCGAGGAACACGCTGAATGCCTGAACCACGCCCTGAGCAACCGGGTGTTCCACATCCGCCACGGCGGCCACGTTCGGGGCGCTGCCCAAACCGGCTTCGTTGGCGAACACGCCGCGTTTAACGCCCATCACGATTGCGCTGCCGATCAGGCCGCCAAACACCGGGTCCATGCCGAAGGCACTTTTCACGATGTGGCCGAGCATGGCTGGGACTTGGTCGAATTGCAGCACGATCACGTACACCGTGACGGCGATGTAGGCCAGGGTTTTGACCGGCACCAACAAGTCGGCGACCGAGGCGATGCGTTTGATACCGCCGATAAACACCAGCCCCAACAGCACGGCAATGGCCACACCGGAGTAGTTCACGTCAAAACCGAAGGCGTCTTGCAGCGAGTGCGTCACTGCGTGGGCTTGCAGGCCCATGAAGGCGAAGCCAAAGGTGACCAGCAGCAACACGGCCATCAGCTTGCCCATCCAGGCTTTGCCCAGACCGTGCTTCATATAGAAGGAGGGGCCGCCACGCAGCTGGCCTTCGGCGTCGCGGCGCTTGTACAACTGGCCAAGGGTGCATTCGATGAGGCTGCTGGACATGCCGACCAGTGCGGTCACCCACATCCAGAACACGGCACCGGGGCCACCCAGAGTTACGGCAATGCCGACGCCGGCAATGTTGCCCGCACCCACACGGCCCGCCAGGCTGAGCATCAGGGCCTGAAAGGAGCTGAGTTGGCCAGCGCTGCTGCGCAGGCTGTCTTTGAACACCGCAAACATGTGCAGGAAGTAACGAAACTGAACGAAACGCGAGCGGATCGTGAAGTAGCCACCGAGCCCAACCATGAGCACGATTAGCACTTTCCCTGAGAGGAAGTCATTGATGACTTCAAGCATGGATTATTCCTCGCTGTTTTTATCTGATGGCAAAACGGCCAGGTCGAAATATCGCGTTACACCCGTGTGTGCAGGGCATAAACGTAGGCGATCAAGGCGACCCTGGCCATGTTGCTGCTTGGTTTACGATGCTGTTTGCGCAGTGCCGCTGGCCGCCGTAGCGGGGCCGATGCATGGCAAGAGGGCGGGCACTATACCTAGGCGCAGTGGAAGCGTCTGCATAAGCCATTGATTTTTCATATACATGCCGTCTGAAAATTCACTTTTTAAGGCGCTGTCATTCCTGTAGGCGCGCTTGATTGCGATGGATGCGTCGCCGGACGCTGCCTTCGGCAGTTGCTGGGCGAATAACGCCAAATCGCAGGCAAAAAAAAGGGCCCGCAGATACATCTGCAAGCCCTCAAAAGGTGAGAGGTGTCTAGTCCCTCGACCTGGTGAGCGTGTTACAGCATCAGGCCTTTAAAGGCACCAGACGCGGAGCAATCATGTTTTCCGGGCGCAGGATGTCGTCGAGCATGGCGTCGTCGAGCAAGCCTTCTTCGCGCACCAGTTCCAGCACGCCGCGGCCGCTTTCAAGGGCGATACGGGCGATGCGGGTGGCGTTTTCATAGCCGATGTACGGGTTCAGAGCCGTTACCAGACCAATCGAGTGTTCGACCAGCTCGCGGCAGCGCGCTTCGTTGGCGGTGATGCCGACGATGCAGTGTTCGCGCAGCATGTCCATTGCACGTTGCAGCAGGCGGATCGAGTCGAAGATCTTGAAGGCGATCAGCGGTTCCATCACGTTCAGTTGCAGTTGGCCACCTTCGGCCGCAATGGTCAGTGCCAAGTCGTTACCGATGATCTGGAACGCCACCTGGTTAACAGCTTCCGGGATAACCGGGTTGACCTTGCCAGGCATGATCGAGCTGCCTGGCTGACGCGCTGGCAGGTTGATTTCGTTGATGCCGGTACGTGGGCCGCTGGACAGCAGGCGCAGGTCGTTACAAATCTTCGACAGTTTGACCGCAGTACGCTTGAGCATGCCGGAGAACAGTACGAAGGCACCCATGTCGGACGTGGCTTCGATCAAGTCGGCCGCAGGCACCAGCGGGTGACCGCTGATGGTCGCCAGGCGGTTGACGGCCAGCAGTTGATAGCGCGGGTCGGCGTTGATGCCGGTCCCAATCGCCGTGCCGCCCAGGTTCACTTCGGTCAGCAACTCTGGCGCCAGTGTTTTAAGGCGAGCCAGGTCTTCACCCAAGGTGGTGGCGAAGGCGCGGAACTCTTGACCCAAGGTCATCGGTACGGCGTCTTGCAGTTGGGTGCGGCCCATCTTCAATACATGGTTGAACTCAACGCCCTTGGCAGCGAACGCCTGAATCAGGCTGTCGAGGCTGGCCAGCAGCGCGTCGTGACCCAGCAACAAGCCCAGGCGGATGGCCGTCGGGTAGGCGTCGTTGGTGGACTGCGCCATGTTGACGTCGTTGTTAGGGTGCAGGTACTGGTACTCGCCTTTCTGGTGGCCCATGGCCTCCAGTGCGATGTTGGCGATCACTTCGTTGGCATTCATGTTGGTTGAAGTGCCAGCGCCGCCCTGGATCATGTCCACCACGAACTCTTCGTGGAAATCGCCGCGCACCAAACGGGCACAGGCTTCGCTGATCGCCGCGTGCTTGGGTGCACTGAGGTGGCCCAGTTCGCGGTTAGCATCTGCCGCGGCTTGCTTGACCATGGCCAGGGCCACAACCAACTTTGGGTAATGCGAGATCGGAACGCCGGAGAGACGGAAGTTATTCACCGCCCGCAGGGTCTGGATGCCGTAATACGCTTGAGCGGGTACTTCGAGTACGCCAAGCAGGTCTTTTTCAGTGCGGAAAGATGCAGCGGAGGACATGATAGAAATCATCTCGATAAGGACCCGGTATAGGCCGGAACGCTGCGAATCCTAGGCTTGCGGTCTATTTTGGGCCAATGCCTTTAAACACTATCCTATGCATAAACGGCATAATGGCGACGTGACGCGACAGGCGCGTCGGACGTGTGACCCAAATTGGTGCGCCTCTGGGAGGCTCGATGAATCTCGAAAGTAAATGGCTGGAAGACTTTAGTGCTCTTGCCGCCACGCGCAGTTTTTCTCAGGCGGCGGAGCGTCGTTTTGTGACGCAGCCGGCCTTTAGTCGACGTATTCGAAGCCTTGAATCCGCACTGGGGCTGACGTTAGTGAATCGTTCCCGCACCCCGGTGGAGTTGACTGCGGCCGGTCAGCTGTTTTTGGTCACGGCACGCACCGTAGTTGAGCAGCTGGGCGAGGTGTTGCGTCACCTGCACCACCTCGAAGGAGGGCAGGGCGAGGTCATGCAAGTGGCGGCTGCTCACTCCTTGGCGCTGGGGTTTTTCCCGCGCTGGATCGCTCAATTGCGCAATGAAGGGCTGAACATCGCGACGCGTCTGGTTGCGACTAACGTCGGAGACGCGGTGCATGCATTGCGCGAAGGCGGCTGCGATTTGATGCTGGCTTTTTACGATCCTGACGCCGCTTTGCAAATGGACCCGGAAATTTTCCCGTCTTTGCACCTGGGCAATACCGAAATGTTGCCCGTGTGTGCGGCGGATGCAGACGGCAAGCCGTTGTTTGACCTGGAAGGCGATGTAAGCGTGCCGTTGCTGGCGTATAGCGCGGGCGCGTTTCTGGGGCGTTCAGTCAATTTGTTGCTGCGCCAACGCAGCCTGCGTTTCACCACTATTTATGAGACCGCTATGGCGGACAGCCTCAAGAGCATGGCGCTCGAAGGGTTGGGTATTGCGTGGGTGCCGCATTTAAGTGTGCGGGCCGAACTGGCGCGCGGTGAATTGGTGGTGTGTGGCGGGCCTCAATGGCACGTACCGTTGGAGATTCGCCTGTATCGCTGCGCCTTGGTGCGTAAGGCCAATGTGCGGTTGCTGTGGCGCAAGCTGGAAAGTGGTACGCAGCCTGAGTGAGTGTGACCTGGCTTTGCCCAAACGGCGCAAAGCCAGGTGGCGGGTGTTATTCAAGTTTGCCTAGAAAGCTTTTAATGCGATCGCGGTTGATGGTGCTGAAACGCAAAAGGCTGCCGCTGCCCACTTCATCGCCTGTGGCCATGTAGCTTGAAAGGACATTGCCTCGGTTGGCAGGGTCCGGGGTTTGCATCACGCCGGTGTGTTTGGCATTAAAGGTGTGGCCTACCTCATGCGCAATGGTGGTGGCGTCAACGGTGGAAGCAATCACCGAGTTGCCTGCATTAACGCCGGACTGGGCCGCACCCGCGACGGAGCCAGTGATAAAGCCATCAATGACCAATATGTTGCGGTCAGTTTGATAGGGGGTCACGCCGATGTCTTTGGCGAACTGGTTAGCCACGGTGTTCCATTCATTCACTTTCGTGGCGGTATCAGGGCTTTTGTAGTCGAAGTCAGTGACGCCCGGTACGTATTCGTAGAGGTTAACGTTGATTTGACGACCACTGATGTTGCCCAGCTCTTGCACGAAATGATCGAAGTTAAAGGTTTTGAGGTTTTGATAGGTGGCGTCAGAGACGCTGTTGTGGATGAACGCATTGAGGTTGATGGGGTTCATGTAACTCCTCCTGTGCAGGACTGGCTGAGGGCTGAATGTCGCGGGGTGCCATGAAGGCATCGCATGGCCCCGGGTGAAGCTGAAGGTTAGAGCGGCGCCGTGCATTTCGCAGCTGACGGGATTCGCTACGAGTCGTGGCTCTTTTCGCGGCAACAGGTAGCCGCGTGCCAGGTTTTTTCGGGGCGTTGCCGGCTGTTCATGGTTTGACCTGAAGGTCAGTAAAACCGGGCGTTTGTGCGATTTAGAGGGGCGCAGACAGATGGTCACCAAAGGTGCTTTTAACGCACTTCTTTGGGGTATACTGCGCGGCCTTCGGCTGGCTTGACCGGCCTTAATTCCTATAACAAGCCACGTCGGATCCCCCACGTGGCTTGTTGTTTTTTGACGCGCCTGCGGGCGCCCAAGAGAAGAGGCGCGACGATGAGTGCACTGGTAGGCGTGATCATGGGCTCCAAGTCCGATTGGTCCACCCTCAGCCACACCGCCGATATGCTGGAAAAACTCGGCATCCCTTACGAAGTGAAAGTGGTCTCTGCCCACCGCACTCCGGATCTGCTGTTCCAGTATGCCGAAGAGGCCGAAGGCCGCGGCATCGAGGTCATCATTGCCGGTGCCGGTGGCGCTGCCCACTTGCCCGGCATGTGTGCCGCGAAAACCCATTTGCCGGTGCTCGGTGTGCCCGTGCAATCGTCGATGCTGTCGGGTGTCGACTCGCTGTTGTCCATCGTGCAAATGCCGGCGGGCATTCCGGTTGCGACACTGGCCATCGGTAAAGCCGGCGCAATCAATGCGGCGCTGCTGTCCGCCAGCATCCTGGGCGCCAAGCACCCCCAATTCCATACCGTTTTGAAAGCATTCCGTGCTGAACAGACTGACAGCGTGCTGGACAATCCAGACCCGCGCCTGGCCTGAGGTTTTAACGATGAAAATCGGTGTAATCGGTGGCGGCCAGTTGGGTCGCATGCTGGCTTTGGCGGGGACCCCGCTGGGCATGAACTTCGCTTTCCTTGATCCGGCTCCCGACGCCTGTGCGGCGCCTTTGGGTGAACATATTCGTGCTGACTACGGCGATCAGGAGCACTTGCGCCAATTGGCGGATGAAGTCGACCTGGTCACGTTTGAGTTCGAAAGCGTACCTGCTGAAACCGTGGCTTTCCTGTCGCAATTTGTACCGGTTTACCCGAGTGCCGAAGCGCTGCGCATTGCCCGTGATCGCTGGTTCGAAAAAAGCATGTTCAAAGACTTGGGCATTCCGACGCCGGCCTTTGCCGACATCCAGTCCCAGGCAGACCTGGACGCCGCCGTGGCCAGCATCGGCCTGCCCGCAGTGCTCAAAACCCGCACGTTGGGTTACGACGGCAAGGGCCAGAAAGTGCTGCGCACCCCTGCCGATGTGGTGGGTACGTTTGCCGAGCTGGGCAGCGTAGCGTGCCTGCTGGAAGGTTTTGTACCGTTCACGGGTGAAGTGTCGCTGATCGCCGTGCGCGGTCGTGATGGCGAAACACAGTTTTACCCGTTGGTGCACAACACCCACGACAGCGGCATTCTCAAGCTGTCAGTGGCCAGTACCGATCACCCTCTGCAAGCGCTGGCTGAAGACTACTCCAGCCGTGTGCTCAAGCAGCTGGATTACGTGGGCGTGATGGCGTTCGAGTTCTTTGAAGTCGACGGTGGCCTTAAGGCCAACGAAATCGCGCCGCGTGTTCATAACTCGGGGCACTGGACCACAGAGGGCGCCGAGTGCAGCCAGTTTGAAAACCACCTGCGGGCCATTGCGGGCTTGCCGCTGGGTTCGACGGCCAAGGTGGGCGAAAGCGCCATGCTCAACTTTATCGGCACAGTGCCGCCGGTTGAGCAGGTGATTGCGATTGCCGACTGCCATTTGCACCACTATGGCAAGGCGTTCAAGGTGGGCCGCAAGGTCGGTCACGCCAACCTGCGCTGCGCGGACATGGCGACCTTGCAAGCGCAGATCCTGCGCGTTGAAGCACTGATCGACCACGCGTAAGACGAACATCGGCGGGAACCATTCGGTGGCCGCCGCTCTCTGATGGCGTGATGCCAAAGTGCTGACTAGGCTTTGGTTTAACACCATCTATAGAGAGGAAGCGCCCATGGGCATCATCGGAACCATTTTTATCGGCTTGATCGTTGGCCTGCTGGCCCGTTTCCTGAAACCGGGCGATGACAGCATGGGTTGGATCATGACCATCCTGCTGGGTATCGGCGGTTCGCTGGCAGCCACGTATGGCGGTCAGGCGCTGGGTATCTACAAGGCGGGTGAAGGTGCCGGTTTCATCGGTGCAGTCGTTGGCGCTGTGATCTTGCTGGTGATTTACGGCATGGTCTCGAAAAAGAACTGATTGAGTGTCGGGTTCTCTCTGCGCCAGCCGCAGAGAGGGCTAGAATGCGCGGCGTCCCCAGTCCTTCTTAATTGAGCCTGCCATGCGCCGTCTTGTACTGACCTTCCTTTTGCTGGGCGCAAGCCTGGCCCACGCGGCTGATCTGCCGGAAACCGACTGGCTCGATCTGATGCCGAAGTCGGATCAACTGGCCCTCGAACAAATGCCCGAAATCGACCATGACTCGCCTGAAGCCCAGGGGACGTTTACCGATAAAGGCGGCCTGAAACAAAGCAAGGGCCTGCCGGCCGTGATGTATTCGAGCAAAACCGTGGCCAGCATGAATGGCAAACGTATCCGTTTGGGCGGTTACCCGGTGCCCCTGGAAGCCGATGCCAAAGGGCGCAGCACGCTGTTTTTTTTGGTGCCCTACCCAGGCGCCTGCATCCACGTCCCGCCACCGCCGCCCAATCAGCTGGTGCTGGTGCGCTACCCCAAAGGCTTGAAGCTGGACGATATCTACACGCCGCTGTGGGTGACGGGCACGCTGAAGGTTGAACAGGTCAGCAATGATCTGGCCGATGCCGCCTATGCGCTGGAGGCGGGCAACGTGAGGGTGGTGAAGGAAGAAGATTTGTAAGGCTGCGGTCTGTTAAAGCTTAAAAGGCCGCAGCCCTGCGCGATCTGGATCACGCCGTGAGTGGTCGAGTACCGATGCTCACACCCAGCGTATGGCTGGCGCCGGGTTGCAGGGTAATCACGTCATCCATCACGTTGGCGGTTTCGATGCAGAGCATGCGTTGCCAGCCATCGGCGGCCATGTCGCTGAAGCTGGCTGTTTTGTCGATCCACGGGTTCCAGATCACGGCGCTGCGCGAGCCTCGGCTGTTGAGTTCAATGCTGCGCGACCAGTCGGGGTCAACAATGCTCAACGTGTCCGGCGTGTTGAGGTAGATGCGGTCGGTTTCGCCGCTGAAGCTCAAGTCGCCCGCCTGTTTGACGTGTTTCCAGTCATTGAGGGTTTCGATGTAGGTCAGGCCGTCGACGCCTTTGACCTGAACCTTACGCACGTCGCTGACCGCAAAATAGCTGTGCAGCGCCTGGCTGATACTCACGGCGGTGTCGCCGCGGTTATGGCTGGTGAGGCTCAGGTGCAGTTGCGTGTCGAGACGAATGCTCAGGGTCAGTGCCACGTCATGGGGCCAGCCGGGCAGGCCACCTTCGATCTGCGGCAGACCGAGTTCGATATGCAGCGCTTCGCCTGCGTCGTCGTAATCGAGCAGTTCCCATTCGCGCGTACGCACCAGCCCGTGGGCGGTGGCGGGCTGCTCGCTGGCGCGCATGTCTTGCACGCTTTGCGGGTTGAGTGCCAGGTTGCCAAACCACGGCCAGCAAATGGGTACTCCGGTACGAATGCCTTTACCGTGTTCGTACTTGGCTTTTTCGTTAAGCCAAATGATCGGCTTATCTTCGCCCACCTGATAGCTCAGCACCTGCGCGCCTTGTTTGGCGACCAGCAGTTGAGCGTTGCCGTGGATAAAGTGCCAACAGTCCAGCTCGCCCAATTTGAACGATGCGCTTGGGAGTAACTTATGGCTGGGCATGGCAGGTTCTCTTTAAATGGCAGGGGCAGCAGTAGACAGGCAAAACCGCGCGAGGTTTAACGACGCGGTGGCACCGAGCGCGTGCGACCGCTGCCATCGATGGCCACGAACACAAAGACGGCTTCGGTGACTTTGCGCCATTCGCTGGACAGCGGGTCGTCGCTCCACACTTCAACCATCATCTGGATCGAGCTGCGGCCGATTTCCAGCGCTTGGGTGTAGAACGACAACTGAGCACCGACTGCCACAGGAACCAGAAACGCCATACGGTCAATAGCGACGGTGGCTACACGCCCGCCGGCAACTTTGCTGGCCATCGCGGTGCCCGCGAGGTCCATCTGGGACACCAGCCAGCCGCCAAAAATATCGCCAAAACCATTGGTTTCGCGTGGCAGGGCAGTGATTTGCAAGGCCAGGTCGCCTTGCGGGATTGGATCTTCTTGTTCGAGCTCTAGCATGCCGAAGGGCCTCTGACCCGTGATTCATCATGTGTATTGCGGGTGAAAAAGCGTCTTTAGAAAAACGATTCAGCCCGAACATACTACGTTCGTCACGTTCTTCCCAAGCCGCGCCAAGGGGAAACTCTGTGAGATCGGCTGAAGCACACCTTAAGGTGTTTCGCACAGCCACTCAGAAGCCGTAGGTAGTTTCTTACGGTTGGCGAGTATATCGGGCGACAACGCCGTCGACGACCGTCTGATTCTGCTTTTTAAACGGGCGACACGTCTACCTCTGTGCTTTTGCAGGCAATTTGTTATCTTTCGAGACCGCCCGGCCATTGCCCGCGGTGTTGACGCGTTTGCCTAGCCTAATAAGAGATGCCCAAACCCCATGATCACTGAGCCTTCCAGCGCCGCGCCGCCTTCGCGCCCCTTGACCCGTAATGACTACAAGACGTTGTCGCTGTCTGCCTTGGGCGGCGCGCTTGAGTTTTACGACTTCATTATTTTTGTGTTCTTCGCCACGGTAGTCGGCCAGCTGTTCTTCCCCGCTGACATGCCGGAATGGCTACGCCTGATGCAAACCTTCGGCATTTTTGCGGCCGGTTACCTGGCGCGGCCATTGGGCGGCATCGTCATGGCGCATTTCGGCGATCTGCTGGGGCGCAAAAAGATGTTCACCTTGAGCATCTTCATGATGGCTGTACCGACCCTGATTATGGGGTTGCTGCCGACCTACGCGCAGATCGGCATGTGGGCGCCGATCCTGTTGCTGCTGATGCGGGTGATTCAGGGCGCGGCAATCGGCGGAGAAGTGCCGGGGGCGTGGGTGTTTGTGGCCGAGCACGTGCCGCCGCGGCATGTGGGCTACGCCTGCGGCACGCTGACGTGCGGGCTGACGGCGGGTATTTTGCTGGGGTCGCTGGTGGCCACGGCAATCAACACGCTTTACACCCCGGTCGAAGTGTCTGACTACGCGTGGCGAATTCCTTTCTTGCTGGGCGGTGTATTTGGCCTGTTTTCGGTGTACTTGCGTCGCTGGCTGCATGAGACGCCGGTATTTGCCGAGCTGCAACTGCGCAAGGCGCTGGCCGAAGAGGTGCCGCTTAAAACCGTACTGCGTGACCATCGGGGTGCGATTGCCGTTTCGATGCTGCTGACCTGGTTGTTGTCGGCCGGGATCATTGTGGTGATTTTGATGACCCCCACGGTGCTGCAAACCATTTACGGGTTTTCAGCCACGGTCTCGCTGAAAGCCAACAGCTTGGCCATCGTCTTTTTAAGCGTGGGCTGTATCGCTTCGGGTGCGCTGGCTGACCGCTTTGGTGCGGGCAAGGTGTTCGTATTCGGCTGTGCCGCGTTGCTGATTACCTCGTGGACCTTCTATCACAGCCTGTTGCAGCACCCGGATTGGCTGTTTCCGTTATACGCACTGAGCGGTTTGTTTGTAGGCACTATCGGCGCGGTGCCGTATGTGATGGTGAAAGCCTTCCCCCCGGTGGTGCGTTTCAGTGGTTTGTCGTTTTCTTACAACTTGGCTTACGCCATTTTCGGCGGCTTGACCCCGATGGCGGTGACTTTGCTGCTTAAAGAAAGCCCAATGGGCCCTGCCTATTACGTCGCCATCATTTGCACGATGGGTTTGCTGGTGGGGGCTTATTTGTGGAAGCAGGGCCGCTGATACACGGGTTATAGCGTTTTAGACGCCAACCCTCGCTCCTTTAGAAGGCCAGTCATTCGTTGCGAATGCTGGCCTTTCATCTAATTGTCACAATCGGTTCATAGAGTAGTCACATGGCCTACAGATACTGGCCCCCGATTCATCTAACCCCGTTTGCTAGGAGTAAGGCATGAAACTGAAGCGTGTGATGGCGGCCCTGACTTTTGTCGCCGCAGGCGTTGCAACTGCCAATGCGGTTGCCGCTGGTGTTGACCCGGCTATTCAGCCCTACGTAAAAACCACCGGTGTGTCGGGGAACCTATCCAGCGTTGGTTCCGATACCCTGGCGAACTTGATGACCTTGTGGGCTGAGGCTTACAAAAAAGAATACCCGAACGTCAATATTCAGATTCAGGCTGCCGGTTCTTCGACCGCGCCCCCTGCGATTACTGAAGGCACCGCTAACCTGGGCCCGATGAGCCGCAAGATGAAAGACAACGAACTGGCGGCTTTTGAGCAAAAGTTCGGCTACAAGCCAACCGCAATCCCGGTGGCGGTGGATGCCCTGGCCGTGTTCGTGCACAAAGATAACCCGATCAAGCACCTGACGATGGAGCAAGTGGACGCGATCTTCTCCTCGACACGCCTGTGCGGCGCCAAGCAAGACGTCAAAACCTGGGGTGACCTGGGTGTGACCGGCGATCTGGCCAACAAGCCGGTACAGCTGTTTGGTCGTAACTCGGTGTCGGGCACGTATGGCTACTTCAAAGAAGAAGCCCTGTGCAAAGGCGACTACAAGCCAAACGTTAACGAACAGCCCGGTTCTGCCTCGGTGGTGCAATCGATCAGCAGTTCGCTCAACGGCGTGGGTTACTCGGGCATTGGTTATAAAACGGCCAGTGTGAAAACCGTGCCATTGGCCAAAAAAGGCAGCTCTGAGTTCATCGAAGACACCGAAGAAAACGCATTGAACGGCAAATACCCACTGTCACGTTTCCTCTACGTGTACGTGAACAAGGCGCCGAACAAGCCGTTGAACCCGCTGGAAGCCGAGTTCATCAAGCTGGTGCTGTCCAAGCAAGGTCAGGAAGTGGTCGTCAAAGATGGCTACATCCCGCTGCCCGCCAAAGTCGCTGCCAAAGCCTTGGCTGACTTGGGTTTGAAAGAAGGTAACTAAACCTGTAGCAGTTGCCGAAGGCTACGTGCGAAATGACGACGGCTACGCCGCCGGACGCCGCCTGCGGCAGCTGCTACGCGTTGTGAGCTGTATTCACCTCAATTTTCCACTCCGCTGCCAGCTCCACTGGGCAGCGGCTTTTTTGCGTCACTGCTTTGTCATCTTTTTGTCATACAGGATCGCTAGGGTGTGCGCATGAATGATCTGGCCAATTCCCCAATGACTACGACATCCGCTCCCAAGCGCATTGATTTCAATACGCCTGAACTGCAACGCAAGCGGCGTATTCGCGCGCTTAAAGATCACCTCACCCGCTGGTATGTGTTTATCGGCGGGCTTGCCGTGCTCGGCGCAATCACGCTGATTTTCTTCTTCCTTGGTTATGTGGTGTTCCCGCTGTTCCAGGGCGCGGACCTGAACGCCAAGCAGGCGATCACGCCGGTCTGGATGCAGGACGCCGGTAAACCGCTGATGATTTCCGTCGAGGAGCAAAATCAGGTCGGGATGCGCGTGTCCGACCAAGGCATGGTGCTGTTCTTCAATGCGAAGAATGGCGAAGAACTGTCGCGCGTGAACCTGCCACTGCCGCCCGGCACGCAAGTGACCTCGCTGGGTGAAGACCAGCCGGGTAACCCGGTGGTGGCATTGGGCTTGTCCAATGGCCAGGCGCTGGTGTTCCGTCACACGTATAAAGTCAGCTACCCGGAGGGTAAAAAAACCATTACCCCGGCGGTTGAATACCCGTATGGCCAAGCGCCCATCGCCCTCGACCCGCAAGGGCGTGCGCTGGATCATGTGAACCTCAATGTGAATGACTCGACGTTAGTGTTGGCCGGCTCTGCGGGTTCGCAATTGAACGTGCTGTCGTTGGCCAGCGAAGAAAACATGATGACGGGCGAGGTCACGAACTCCGAGACCCGCATCGACCTGCCGCAAATGACCGAGCAGGTTAAAGCGCTGTACATCGACCCGCGTCAGCAGTGGTTGTATGTGATCAATGGCCGCGCCCAGGCCGACGTGTTCAGTCTGCGTGACAAGAGCCTGAATGGCCGTTACAAGCTGGCGGACGACGCCACCACTCAAATCACTGCCAGTACGCAATTGGTGGGCGGTATTTCGCTGATCTTTGGTGACTCGACCGGCAGCCTGAGCCAGTGGTTCATGGCCCGCGACCCGGATGGCGAATCGCGCTTCAAGCACATCCGCAGCTTCAAAATGGGCGACTCGCCGATTGTTGAAATCACCGCTGAGCAGCGTCGCAAAGGCTTCCTGGCCCTGGACGCCGCCGGTGAAATCGGCGTGTTCCACAGCACCGCGCACCGCACCCTGCTGGTGGAAAAAGTCGCAGAAGGCCCCGGCATCATGGCGTTGTCGCCGCGTGCCAACCGCATCATCGTGGAAGAGGGTGGCAAGCTGCTGCCACTGACCTTGAAGAACCCGCACCCGGAAGTGTCCTGGAGCGCGCTGTGGAGCAAGGTCTGGTACGAGAACTACGATGAACCGAAATACGTCTGGCAATCGACCGCCGCCAACACCGATTTCGAACCCAAGATGAGCCTTGCGCCATTGACCTTCGGCACGTTGAAGGCGGCGTTCTACGCCATGTTGTTGGCGGCACCGCTGGCGGTAGCCGCAGCGATCTACACCGCCTACTTCATGGCGCCGAGCCTGCGCCGCAAGGTCAAGCCGGTGATCGAATTGATGGAAGCGATGCCGACGGTGATTTTGGGCTTCTTTGCCGGCTTGTTTCTGGCGCCGTATGTCGAAGGCCATTTGCCCGGTATTTTCAGCCTGCTGATGCTGTTGCCAATCGGTATTTTGCTGGCCGGTTTCACCTGGAGCCGCCTGCCTGAGTCGATCCGCCTGCGCGTGCCGGAGGGTTGGGAGAGCATGATCCTGATCCCGGTGATTCTGTTCATTGGCTGGTTGTCGCTGTACATGAGCCCGTTCATGGAAGCGTGGTTCTTTGGTGGCGACATGCGCCTGTGGATCTCCCACGATCTAGGCATCACTTACGATCAGCGCAACGCTCTGGTGGTGGGTTTGGCGATGGGCTTTGCGGTTATCCCCAACATCTACTCGATTGCTGAGGATGCCGTGTTCAGCGTGCCGCGCGGTCTGACCCTGGGTTCGCTGGCGCTGGGTGCCACACCGTGGCAGACCATGACCCGTGTGGTGATCCTGACCGCCAGCCCAGGGATTTTTTCGGCACTGATGATCGGCATGGGCCGTGCAGTGGGCGAAACCATGATCGTGCTGATGGCCACGGGTAACACACCGGTCATGGAAATGAACCTGTTCGAAGGCTTGCGTACTTTGGCGGCGAACGTGGCAGTGGAGATGCCTGAGTCGGAAGTGGGCGGTAGCCATTACCGCGTGCTGTTCCTCTCGGCGCTGGTGCTGTTGTTGTTCACCTTCATCATGAACACTCTCGCCGAGCTGATTCGTCAGCGTCTGCGCAAGAAATATTCGTCGCTTTAAGGAAGGTAGAAGTCTGTGAAACAGAATTCCCTCAAAGGTTGGGTCAAGAGCGGCGCTCCGGGTGTCTGGATCAGCGGTGGCGCGGTGTCGCTCGCGGTCATCATGACCATTGGTTTGCTGGCAGTGATTGCGGTGCGCGGGTTGGGCCATTTTTGGCCCGCGGATCTGGTGCTGGCGCAATACAACGTGCCCGGCTCTGCTAATCACGTCGTACTGGGCGAAGTGGTGCAAAAGGAAGAAGTGCCGCGCGAACGCCTCAAAAGCGCCGGTTTGCCAGTGCCCGACCAAGGCCCGGAGTTCATGACCCGCGAGTTGATCAAGGTTGGCAACCGTGACTTGAACGGCAACGACTTTACCTGGGTCGTCGGCGAGTGGCTGACTGACCAGAAGATGCCCCCCGAGTTGATGGCCATTGAGCGTCGCGAGTGGGGCAACTTTTACGGTTACCTGGTCAATGTGAAAGAAAACGGCAAGGTGGTCGCTGAAGGTGCGGCGGCCTGGCCTGAGGTGCAAGCCCGGGTCAAGCGCGTCAACGAGCTGGCCAAGCAACTCAGCCAACTGGAAAAGAAAGACATTGGCGCGATCAACTACGGGTTGGAGCGTATTCGTCTGCACAGCCGCAAGCTGGAACTCGAAGGCAAGTTGACGCCGCAAGCCCAGGCGGACATGGAAACCGAACGTGCCGAGCTGAATGCACGTTACAAAGCCATCGAAGACCGTTTGGGCGAACTGCATGCACAGTTCAATCGCGACAGCCTGACGGCCCGCGATGCCAACGGCAAAGAACTGGAAATCAACATCGGCAAAGTGGTCAAGGCTTATCAGCCCAACGCCATGAACAGCTGGCAGAAGCTGGCGATGTATTTCAGCAACATTTGGGAGTTCCTCAGCGAAGACCCGCGTGAAGCCAACACCGAAGGCGGGATCTTCCCGGCGATTTTCGGCACCGTGATGATGACCTTGATCATGGCCGTGATCGTGACGCCGTTTGGCGTGCTGGCAGCGGTGTACCTGCGTGAGTACGCCAAACAGAACACCCTGACCCGGATCATCCGTATCGCGGTGAACAATTTGGCGGGTGTACCGGCGATTGTGTACGGCGTATTTGGCCTGGGCTTCTTTGTGTATGTGCTGGGTGGCTCGGTTGACCGCCTGTTTTTCGCCGAAGCCTTACCCGCGCCGACCTTTGGTACGCCGGGCCTGATGTGGGCGTCGCTGACGCTGGCGCTGCTGGCGGTGCCGGTGGTGATCGTGGCCACTGAAGAGGGGCTGGCGCGTATTCCTCGCACCGTGCGTGAAGGCTCGCTGGCATTGGGCGCTACCAAATCCGAGACCTTGTGGAAGATCGTGCTGCCGATGGCCAGCCCGGCCATGATGACCGGCATGATTCTCGCCGTGGCTCGCGCGGCGGGTGAAGTGGCACCGCTGATGCTGGTGGGTGTGGTCAAGCTGGCGCCGTCGCTGCCGCTGGACGGCAACTACCCGTACCTGCACCTTGACCAGAAGATCATGCACTTGGGCTTCCATATTTATGACGTCGGCTTCCAAAGCCCGAACGTTGAAGCCGCACGACCGCTGGTGTACGCCACGGCGCTGCTGCTGGTGCTGGTGATTGCGACCCTGAACCTATCGGCGGTGTGGATTCGCAACCACCTGCGCGAGAAGTACAAGGCGCTGGAAAGCTGATAACGCAACACCTGTAGGCGCGAGCGTGCTCGTGAAGGCATCGGCAGGGTCTCAAGGTGGGACCGAGGTGTCTGGAGTGTGAGCCAGTTCGTTGCTACAGCAAATGAAAAGCCCGGTCAGAACGACCGACACGAATGTTTAGCGTATGGAGCAACCCATGCAGCATGAATCCTCCGCCCACGGCATCAACATGTCCGCCCTGGGTCGCACCAAACAAAGCTTGAACCTGGCCAACGAAGAAGTTGCCATTGAAGTCCCGGGCCTGAACCTTTACTACGGTGAAAAACAGGCGCTGTTCGACGTGAGCCTGAACATTCCAAAGCAGCGTGTGACCGCTTTTATCGGTCCCTCGGGTTGCGGCAAGTCCACGCTGCTGCGCACCTTCAACCGCATGAACGATCTGGTGGACGGTTGCCGGGTTGAGGGCGAGATCAACCTGTACGGCCACAACATTTACCGCAAGGGCGAGGACGTGGCTGAGCTGCGTCGCCGGGTGGGCATGGTGTTCCAGAAGCCCAACCCGTTCCCCAAGACCATCTACGAGAACGTGGTCTACGGCTTGCGGATTCAGGGCATCAATAAAAAGCGCATCCTCGACGAAGCCGTGGAGTGGGCGCTTAAAGGTGCGGCGTTGTGGGATGAGGTCAAAGACCGCCTGCACGACTCGGCGCTGGGTTTGTCCGGTGGTCAGCAACAGCGTTTGGTGATCGCCCGTACCATCGCGGTTGAACCCGAAGTGTTGTTGCTCGATGAGCCGTGCTCGGCCCTCGACCCGATCTCGACGCTGAAGGTCGAAGAGCTGATTTACGAGCTTAAGTCCAAGTTCACCATCGTCATTGTGACCCACAACATGCAGCAGGCTGCGCGGGTGTCGGATTACACCGCCTTTATGTACATGGGCAAAATGGTTGAATACGGCGACACCGACACCTTGTTCACCAACCCGGCCAAAAAGCAGACCGAAGACTACATCACCGGGCGCTATGGCTAGTTGGGGCGGGCTTTACAGTTCGCGGTAACGACACATTTGGCTAGCAGCGTATAGCTTGCGGCTCACAGTTTTTGCGGAGCAGAACCATGATTTCAAAGGATGGCCTCACCCATCACATTTCCGCGCAGTTCAACGCGGAACTCGAAGAAGTGCGCAGCCACTTGCTGGCCATGGGCGGGCTGGTCGAGAAGCAGGTTAACGACGCGGTCACGGCGTTGATCGAGGCCGATTCCGGGCTGGCTCAGCAAGTGCGTGAGATCGACGAACAGATCAATCAGATGGAACGCAACATCGACGAAGAATGCTTGCGCATTCTGGCCCGCCGTCAGCCTGCGGCGTCTGACCTGCGGTTGATCATCAGCATTTCCAAGTCGGTGATCGACCTTGAGCGCATCGGGGACGAAGCGACCAAAATTGCCCGTCGTGCGATTCAGCTCTGTGAAGAGGGCGAAGCGCCGCGTGGTTATGTTGAAGTGCGACACATCGGCGATCAGGTGCGCAACATGGTACGTGATGCACTGGATGCATTTGCCCGCTTCGACGCCGACCTGGCGCTGTCGGTGGCGCAGTACGACAAAATCATCGACCGTGAATACAAAACGGCGTTGCGCGAGTTGGCCACCTACATGATGGAAGACCCGCGCTCGATCTCGCGGGTGCTGAGCATCATTTGGGTGCTGCGTTCGCTGGAACGCATTGGCGACCATGCGCGCAATATTTCGGAATTGGTCATCTATCTGGTACGTGGCACAGACGTGCGCCACATGGGCCTTAAGCGCATGCGTGAAGAAGTTGAAGGCACAGGCGGTGATAACGCTAATGTTCCGCAACCACCTGACGATAAATAAGACTGCCCGAGATGAAAACGCCTGGCTCTAGCCGGGCGTTTTGCTTTTCGGCGTTCATATTCAGGCGCTCTGCGAACGTAAAGTGATTCGGGGTGCCCCCAAGATTTGGCACATGGCCATCATTCGGCGCATGCTTGTCAAGATTTCAGAGGAGCAATCGATGAGCAAGGTCAGTGTGTTGGTGGTGGATGACGCGTCGTTTATTCGCGATCTGGTTAAAAAATGCCTGCGTAATGCATTTCCGGGCATCAAGATCGAAGACGCGGTCAACGGCCGCAAAGCACAGGCCATGCTGACCCGCGATGCGTTCGATCTGGTGCTGTGTGATTGGGAAATGCCAGAGATGTCCGGCCTTGAGCTGCTGACCTGGTGCCGCGAGCAAGACCATCTCAAAACCCTGCCCTTCATCATGGTCACCAGCCGTGGCGACAAAGAGAACGTGGTGCAGGCGATTCAGGCCGGTGTTTCGGATTTTGTCAGCAAGCCGTTCACCAATGAGCAGTTACTGACCAAGGTGAAAAAAGCCTTCACCAAAGCGGGCCTGATGGACGCGGTGATGGCATGTGCACCGACGCGCATGAATTCGGCCTTCGGCAATGACTCGTTGAGCGCGTTGACCGGTGGCAAGACCCAACTGGCCACCCCGGCCCTAGCACCGGCTGCGCGCCCGCAGACCGTTGCGGCCCCGGTGGCCCCGGCGGCCAAAGCCGCCAGCCAAACCCCGACCGGGCGTGGCCAGGGACAATTGCGTCTGTCGAGCGGTACTCAAGCGTGTGTGATCAAGGCGCTGAGCTTGAAGGAAGCGCTGCTGGTGGTGCGTAGGGGTGAAGTGCTGCCACAGGTACTGGAAAGTGCAGTGCTCGACCTTGAGCAGGGCGACAACGCCGAAGTAGCGCGTTTGAATGGTTACCTGCACGCCATCGTGGCTTACGAGCCCAAGCCCGACAGTGATTGGTTGCAACTGACCTTTCGCTTCGTGGACCAGGATGCGGCGAAGATGGGTTACCTCTCGCGGTTAATCGCCCATGGCACGGCACAAAAATACTTCGTACCGGGGGCGTAAGACGCACCGGTTTAAGCCGTAGCCGCTGGCGAGGTACGAGGCTGCGATCGCGTGCCGCATCACGTTCGGTCGCAGCCTCGCGCTGCTCGTTAACGACTGGAGGGCTTATGGCAGTTGCAGGCCGCCGGAGGCTTTGTGGATCGCTCGCAGATGTTCGCCGATGTGTTTGACGTTGACCTCGGTCGCGGCAATTTCAGCCGCGCGCGCCGGCTCCAGCAGGCTGCGTACTTCTTTGTCCAAATCACCGGTCAGGCGCAGTAATTGCTGCTGGCGCTGGCTGCTTTCTGATTCGAGCATTTCCCACTCTTTTGCCTGTGGCAAACCATAGCCGCTGCTGCCAAGCAGTTCGGCCGGACGACTGAGAAAGCCGCTGCTGGCGAGGATCTCTTGCAGTGTCTGATTGGCCTTGTCCATACCGGCGCCTTCAATGCCGCGTACCTTCAAGTACTTCTGTTTAACCTCGTCTTGCGCCAACAGCAGTTGGCGGCGAAAGGCTGCTTGCTCCAACAGTAACAACGCAGCACTGGCGCGCAGGTCGGCTTGCCCGATCCACGGGCGACGTTCATCCGGGCTGAGCGCGAGCCAGTCTTCGACGCTGGTTTGCTTGATCGGCAGACGGGTCTTGAGTACATCGAACATCGCCTGATAACGGTCGCGGTACGAGTCAAAGCGATAACCCAAACGCAGGGCTTCTTTTTTGTCGTTCAGCACGCTGGTATCAGCCAGGCCACGGGCCTTGAGCACCTCCAGCAAGCCGTTGGGCATGATGCTGTCCAGGCCTTTGAGCTGCGCATTGTCGCTGCCGCTGCGCAGCAGTTTCAGGGTTTCGACCGCGCAGTTATTGGAGATGAAGTAGTAGTTGCCATCGTAGCTCCAGTGCATCTCGGCGGCGTGTTCTACCACGTCTTCGATTTCTGCACGGTTGAGTGTGAGCGGCACGGACGCCAGGCTGCGCAGTTCGGTTTTGGTGTATTCGTCGATCACTTGGGCCAGCGGCAATACAAACAGGCGTGACGGGTAAGCCCCGGTCAGGCCATCCCAGCTCGACAGCTGTACGTCGTTGACGAATGCGCGGTAGGACAACACCAGATGTTCTTGCAGGTCGAGCCGGCAATCCGGCCCCCGAGGACGTCCCGGCGCGCAGATCACCAGCCGCAGCATGCTGTGGCCCCAGCGGCTGGCCCATTCTTGGTTGGCCTCGGCAAGCAAGTAGTCCACGGCATACACGCGTTCCGGGTCGACGGTGCCGAGCGGCTGTTTGGCAAAGTCGTTACCGGCATTGAGAAAGGCGAAGCCTTTGGGGCATTCATCCTTGGCTGCGGGCGCCCAGCCGAAGCGCTCTTTGTAGTAGCGATACAGCGCCGGGCGG
Source organism: Pseudomonas weihenstephanensis (assembly GCF_016812185.1). NCBI lineage: Bacteria > Pseudomonadati > Pseudomonadota > Gammaproteobacteria > Pseudomonadales > Pseudomonadaceae > Pseudomonas > Pseudomonas weihenstephanensis. Next base: position 698,097 of record NZ_JAAEBV010000002.1, read on the forward strand.
CGGCAGGCGTAGGCCGGGTCGAGGAGGAAGTACTCCATGTTGACCGCGACAAATTCTCGGGGGTTGCTGACCTCGTAGAGGTCGGGGCTGCGCACCACCTGATGGTTGTCTTGCTCCCGTTCGCCGCGGCGGCCGACGTATTGCTGCCACCCTGCCAGGTCAAGCAGCCGCGGATCGTCGCTGAGGGTGAAGCGGCGTTCGGCCTGGCCTCGGCAGTCGTCCGGCAGGCCAATCAGCCCGGCACTGTTGTGCTGGCGCGTGCAACGCTGGATTTGGGTGCGCTCGGCAGCAGGCCACAGACGTGCGCGGTCGTAGATGTGCGTCAGCTCGTGCAGCACGGTGGCGAGTAATTCGCGGCGTACCGTGCCGTGGGGGCGATTGGTTTGCTCGGTGGCGGCCGAACCGTCGGTCAGGCTCGCCAGCAGTTTGCGATTGAGGTCCAGCTCGGACACGAGTGAGGCTTGGCCGTAGGCGTTGCTCGGCATGCCTTCGGTCCAGCCCACCAGAATCTGGCGGTCCAATTGCTCGATCAAGCGCGGTGGCAGCTTGTGCATGGCCTCGTCGAGCAAGGCTTGGGTCGCCTGTTGCTCAGCCGGGCTCAGGCCGTCGGTCTTGAGTTGCAGATGCAGCGCGGCCTGGGCGCTGCTGCCGATCAGCAGCAGGCCACAGGCGGCGAGCCAGCGCGCTATCGGCCTCACAGTGCGAGGATGGCTTCGGCGAGGACTTGATCGCTGGCGTTGCGTGCTTCAGGTACGCGATCGCGCAGGGTGTTGAAGGCCGCTTCCAGTTGTACGCCGCGAATGTCGCCTTGGCTGGCAACGAAGGTAGCGGCGTCATCGTGGGCCTCGCGCACTACTTTTGAGTCGCGGATCGAGGTGGTGGTGTCAGAAGTGAAGTCGATGGTGCGTCCGAATGCGCGAACGATGATGTTACTGGTTTGCACCAGGGTTTGTGCCTGCGCCACATCGGCGAGCAACAACAGGCCAAGGGTGGCGACAATCAACGGGCTACGCATGACATTTCTCCAGAAAACGCGGGTGTTTATTGGACGAGAATCGCTTGTGCCAGTTCAAAGTCGCTGGCACTCAATTTTGGTTGGCTGTGGCGCACGTAGCGCAACGCAGACTCCAACTGCGAACCCCGCAGTTGACCGTCACTGGCGATAAAAGCGGCAGCGTCATCCTGAGCGGCGCGGATCAGTTTGTTGTCGAAAGGAGCCGACGTCACTTTGCTGGTGACATAACCGGTGAGCACTGTGGTTTGTGTGCTGGTGTCGAAGGCGGATGCAGATTGAACCCAGCAAAGGGCAAGTAAAGCGATAGTGAGAAAGCGCATGGGTCTCGACGTTGGTTGAGCGAGGGCCAAGGCTAGCGTAATGGGCGGGGCAGGGCCAGAGCGGGGGGCGTGTTCTTCATGTAGGGGCGGGCTTTATCTCAAGCAAGCGCGCTCCTACAGGAAGACGACCTGTCAGAGGGTCAGGATGGCCTGAGCCAATTGGGTGTCGGAGGCTTGCAGCTGCGGTGCTTGCTGGCGGATGAAGTCCAGTGCGCTTTCGAGCTTAACGCCACGGACAGTGCCTTCACTGGCGACAAAGCTGGCGGCGTCGTCACGGGCTGCACGCACTATCTTGTTGTCGCGGATGGAGTTGGTGGCATCTGAGGTCAGGTCGGTGGTGGCCTTGAGCGTACCTACGATGGCATCGGTGGTCACGATGAAGCTGGAAGCATTGGCGCTGGCGGCAACAACCAGCAAAGCCGCTGCGCTCAGTAGGCGAAGTGTGGACATGGTGATACTCCTTGGCAGGTGCTTATACGTTAGACGTTATGGGCGAATAGTAGGCCGAGTGCTGCGCGGGGCAAAGAATGTTTTACCTGTAACGGGTGTTTTAGCGCTCTGGCTCAAGGATTTCTATAGCTGTACTTGTTCTTGTGTGCTGTATTTAAAACTGTACCTATTCGATGGTGGCTTACGTAAACAGGGTTGCTGAAACGACAAAACCCGTCAGCGGTTGCCCGCGACGGGTTTTGTTTTTTCAATTCTGGGTGCTGGCGGTGGACCGGTGGTCAGGGCCAGCGAGCGCTTGTTAGCGCCAGAACGGCTTGCTCAGCTCTTCGTAACGCTGTGCTTCGCTAATCCCGGCATCCGCCAGAAGACGCGAATCCAGGCGAGCCAGTTGATGGCGGCTGGAGATACGGCGCTGCCACAACATCAGGTTGGCAAGTACGCGCAAAGGCATGGAAGCCTGGGTGTTTACAGTGTTGCTTTCGTTGAACAGATCGGAACTGAGGGTACGTTCCATGATGGCATCCTTCCGCTTGTGGCGGCATTGGCGAGTGGTTTAACTGGTGCCCATGATCCTCCTCCGTGTCGAGACTCTCTAGATACAGTTCACTTGTATTGTGATGAGCCAGTTAACTGTTTATGGGCGCTGTACGGCCATAAATGGGCGCAACTGTACCTGTCGGCACTAAGTTGGTGCATTTTTGATCAATTTAGTGAGAAATTGCCGTGGTAAGAGTAGGGAATGACCAGTACAGCAGTACAGTTTTTGAAACTCCAGGCACAAAAAAGCCGCCGAGGAAACAGTGTTTTCTGCGGCGGCTGTCTAGCTCGCGTGTTACGGCAGCATTTTCCCGGTTTCTTCCAGGTTGATGTGCCAGCTCAACGCTTCGCGCAGGATGTGCGGGGTGTGGCCACCGATTGCACAGGCTTTGCTGAAGTAGTCATTGAGTGCTTCACGGAAATCCGGGTGTACACAGTTGTCGATGATCACCCGAGCGCGTTCGCGAGGTGCCAGACCGCGCAGGTCGGCCAGGCCCTGTTCGGTCACCAGGATGTCCACATCGTGCTCGGTGTGGTCGACGTGGCTGACCATTGGCACGACGCTGGAGATCGCGCCAGCCTTGGCAATGGACTTGGTCACAAAGATCGCCAGGTGAGCGTTACGGGCGAAATCGCCTGAACCGCCGATGCCGTTCATCATGCGTGTGCCGCAGACGTGGGTGGAGTTCACGTTGCCGTAGATGTCGAATTCCAGGGCAGTGTTGATGCCGATGATGCCCAGGCGCCGTACCACTTCAGGGTGGTTGGAGATTTCTTGCGGGCGCAGGACCAGTTTGTCCTTGTAGCGCTCCAGGTTGCCGAATACGTCCGAGTTGCGACGTTCAGACAAGGTGATCGAACTGCCCGAGGCGAAGCTCATCTTGCCAGCGTCGATCAGGTCGAAAGTCGAGTCCTGCAACACTTCGGAGTACATGGTCAGGTCTTCGAACGGCGAGTCGATCAAGCCGCACATGACGGCGTTGGCGATGTTGCCGATACCTGCTTGCAGCGGGCCGAGTTTGTTGGTCATGCGGCCTGCTTCAACTTCAGCCTTGAGGAAGTTGATCAGGTGGAAGGCGATGCCGTCGGTTTCGCTGTCTGGCTCGGACACCGTGGACGGTGAGTCGGGCTTGTTGGTAATAACGATGGCGACGATTTTTTCTGGTGGAATCGGGATCGCAGTGCTGCCGATACGGTCGTCGACTTTGACCAGCGGGATGGGCGTGCGCGTCGGACGGTAGGTCGGAATATAGATGTCGTGCAGGCCTTCCAGATTCGGGTTATGCGCCAGGTTGATCTCGACGATCACTTGTTTGGCGAAAATCGCGAAGCTGGCGGAGTTGCCTACAGAAGTCGTTGGAACAATATGACCTTGCTCGGTAATAGCGACGGCTTCAATTACTGCGATATCCGGCAGCTTCAGTTGATTGTTACGCAGCTGTTCAACCGTTTCGGACAAATGCTGGTCAATGAACATCACTTCGCCAGCATTGATAGCTTTGCGCAAGGTGCTGTCTACCTGGAACGGCATGCGACGAGCCAGTACACCGGCCTCGGTCAGTTGTTTGTCCAGATCGTTGCCCAGGCTGGCGCCGGTCATCAGGGTGATTTTCAGGGGCGATGTTTTAGCGCGCTCGGCCAATGCTTTTGGGACGGCCTTGGCTTCGCCGGCACGGGTAAAACCGCTCATGCCGACGGTCATGCCGTCTTGGATAAGGGCGGCGGCTTCTTCGGCGCTCATGACCTTATCGTGCAGGGAATTTAGGCGAATACGTTCACGGTACATGGATTGTTATCTCGGGCAACGGAAGCAAGATGCGCAGTCTATTCATTTTCAAAGGCTGGCGTCCCGCTACCATGGTCGAATGCCTGACGGCGATTTAGACCCTTTGGTCGGGATCTTTGGGGAATAAAAAACCCCGGTCAATTCAGCGCCGGGGTTCTCAGTCGTGCAGTGGCGGAGATGTTACTCGACCGCTTTGACCATATCTTCAATAACTTTCTTGGCGTCACCGAAGACCATCATGGTTTTATCCAAGTAAAACAGTTCGTTATCCAGACCTGCGTAGCCACTGGCCATTGAGCGTTTGTTAACGATGACGGTCTTGGCTTTGTAAGCCTCAAGGATCGGCATGCCCGCAATCGGGGATTTGGGATCGTTCTTGGCTGCCGGGTTGACCACGTCGTTGGCGCCCAACACCAGCACCACGTCGGCCTGACCAAACTCGGAGTTGATGTCTTCCATTTCGAACACTTGGTCATAAGGTACTTCGGCCTCGGCCAGCAGCACGTTCATATGACCGGGCATCCGGCCCGCTACCGGATGGATGGCGTATTTGACGGTTACGCCGCGATGGGTCAGTTTCTCGGTCAGCTCTTTAAGTGCGTGCTGTGCCCGCGCTACGGCCAGGCCATAACCCGGCACGATGATGACGGTGTCGGCGTTGGTCAGCAGGAAGGTGGCGTCGTCTGCCGAGCCGGATTTAACCGGACGGGCTTCTTGCGCACCCGCAGGGCCGGCCACATCGGTTGCGCCGCCAAAACCGCCGAGAATCACATTGAAGAACGAACGGTTCATCGCCTTGCACATGATGTACGACAGGATTGCGCCCGAGGAGCCCACCAGCGAACCGGCAATAATCAGCATTGAGTTGTTCAGCGAGAAGCCGATACCTGCTGCCGCCCAGCCTGAGTAGCTGTTGAGCATCGACACCACGACCGGCATGTCTGCGCCGCCAATCGGGATGATGATCAGCACGCCCAGTACGAACGCCAGAGCCAGCATCAATGCGAAGGCATTAAGGTTGCCGGTCAGCATGAAGGTGATGCCCAGCGCCAAGGTGGCCAGGCCCAGTGCCAGGTTCAGCTTGTGTTGGCCGCCGAACTGTACCGGTGCACCCTGGAACAGGCGGAACTTGTATTTACCCGACAGCTTGCCGAAAGCGATCACCGAACCCGAGAAGGTAATCGCGCCAATGGCAGCACCCAGAAACAGTTCCAGACGGTTGCCCGCAGGAATGGCGTCGCCCAGTTGTTTGACGATGCCCAGCGATTGCGGCTCGACGACGGCGGCAATGGCGATGAACACCGCAGCCAGGCCGATCATGCTGTGCATGAAGGCAACCAGTTCGGGCATTTTGGTCATTTCAACGCGCTTGGCCATGACCGAGCCAGCTGTTCCGCCGACCAACAGGCCGACAATCACGTAGCCGATACCCGCTGTCGCTATTTCAGCGCCTAGTTTGTAGATAAGCCCTACGGTGGTAATTACCGCCAAAGCCATGCCGAGTATGCCGAACAGGTTGCCGCGACGTGAGGTGGTCGGGTGCGACAGGCCTTTAAGCGCTTGAATGAAGCAGATCGATGCAACCAGATACAGCACAGTGACCAGATTCATGCTCATGGTTTACGCACCTCGTCTTTAGCTTTAGGTGCTTTCTTCTTGAACATTTCCAGCATGCGCCGGGTGACCAAAAATCCACCGAATACGTTTACGGCTGCCAGTGCGACGGCCAGGGTGCCCATGGTTTTACCCAGCGGGGTGACTGTCAGTGCGGCGGCGAGCATCGCGCCGACGATCACAATCGCCGAAATGGCATTGGTGACGGCCATCAGTGGGGTGTGCAGGGCAGGGGTTACGTTCCAGACCACGTGGTAGCCAACGTAAATGGCCAGCACGAAAATGATCAGGTTGTAGATGCCGGGCGAGATCAGCTCTTCCATTGTTTTTATCCTCAGCCGTTTTTGCGCACGACTTGCCCGTCGCGGCACATCAGGCACGCAGCGACGATGTCGTCTTCTAGGTTGATCTGAAACTGCCCTTCAGGGGTGAAGACCAGCTTGAGGAAGTCCAGCAAGTTGCGGGCATACAGCGCGGAGGCGTCTGCGGCCACCATTGCAGCCAGATTGGTGTGGCCCACGAGGGTGACACCGTGCTCAACCACGACGTGATCCGCCACGGTCAGCGGGCAATTACCGCCTTGCGCCGCGGCGAGGTCGATGACCACTGAGCCGGGTTTCATTTGCGCCACGGTTTCTGCGCTGAGCAGTACCGGGGCCTTACGGCCGGGGATCAGCGCAGTGGTGATGACGATGTCAGCCAGTTTGGCGCGTTCGTGAACGGCCAAAGCTTGGCGCTGCATCCAGCTCGCAGGCATGGGCCGTGCGTAGCCGCCCACACCGACGGCGCACTCGCGCTCTTCGTCCGTTTCATACGGCACGTCGACGAACTTGGCTCCCAGCGATTCAATCTGCTCCTTAACCGCAGGTCGTACATCCGACGCTTCAATCACGGCGCCTAAGCGTTTGGCGGTGGCGATGGCCTGCAAGCCTGCAACCCCGGCGCCAAGGATCAGCACGCGGGCTGCCTTAACGGTGCCTGCTGCGGTCATCAACATGGGCATGAAACGGGGGTAATAGTGAGCGGCCAGCAACACGGCTTTGTAACCCGCAATGTTGGCTTGGGATGACAGCACATCAAGACTTTGCGCACGAGAGGTGCGTGGGGCCGCTTCGAGAGAGAAGGCCGTGATGCCGTGCCCCGCCAGTTTGGCAATGGTTTCATTGCTGAACGGGTTGAGCATGCCAATCAGCACGGCACCGCTGTTAATCAGGGCCAGTTCGCTGTCATTGGGGGCAACCACTTTGAGAATCAGCTCGGCACCGAATGCTTCTCGGGCGCTGCCAATGGTTGCGCCGACGGCTTCATAAGCGCTGTCGATAACACTGGCATTAATGCCCGCGCCGCTTTCAACAGTCACCTTATGGCCTTGGCCGATCAGCTTCTTGATGGTTTCCGGGGTTGCAGCAACCCGCGTTTCACCCGTGTGGGTTTCGAGAGGAACACCAATGTGCACGTCATGTCTCCTGCGTGATCTTTTATAAGAAAGCCAGCGCACTGCGGTGGGTGCGTCTGGGGCGGCCGATCAGCACGACCCCACCAGAATCAGGGTGGGGCGCCGCATAATGCAGGCGTTTTTTTAGCCCTTCAAGAACTTATGGAGGGTGACGGAATTTTTACTACAAGTCATGCCGTGACCGAATGTCGCAATGATAAGCCGGGCGCCAATAACGACGGGGCTTCTAGGGATTAAAGGTGCTTTTAGAGTTTTTTTCACATTTCTTTTAGTTATGCGGGCATAACTTTCGGAAATACCCTGTAGGCCGCGTGGTTACTGGCCTGCAGGTTTGTCCAGATAGACATAAGTTTAGGGTGTTATAAAGCGACATTTACGTACATATGTAGGGCTATTTGTTGCTGCACTACATAATCATTGCGGACGTTGCTCTTGGCTAAAGCAAGCTGTAGCGCCGGGCTTGCTGGATGAGCCAGTCGCGAAACGCCTGGAGAGAGGCAGATTCGATTTTGCGTTCTGGAATCATCAGGTGATAAGCCTTGGTGCTGGGTAGTGTGGCGGGGTGGGCAATCACCAGGCGTTGCTCGGTCAGCTCGCGTTGAATCAAAAAAGGCGGGATAAGGGCGACGCCCATATCGTGCATGGCGGCTTGGGCCAGCATCGAAAACAGTTCATAGCGTGGACCGGTCATGTCGCGTGGCACGCTCATCTCTTGTGCGTTGAACCATTGCCGCCACGCGTAGGGGCGGGTGGTCTGTTGCAATAAGGGGAGTTCGGCGAGTGCTGATGCGCTGAGGGTTTTGTGGGTGTTGATGAGGGTGGGGCTGCAAACAGGGACCGGGTTTTCCCCCATCAGGCGGTAGGACGTGGTGCCGGACCAGTCGGCATCGCCGAAATAGATGGCGGCGTCAAAGTCGGTGTCGGCAAAGAGGAAGGGGCGGGTACGGTTTGTAAGGTTGACCGTGACGTCAGGGTGCTGCTGTTGGAAGTCCTTGAGTCGGGGAAGCAACCATTGCGTGCCAAAGGTGGGCACAACGGCCAGTTCAATAACGTTAGCGCCTTGTTGCCCCATGATCGAAAGGGTGTCGCGTTCTACGGCGTCCAGTTGGGTTGCAATGCGCCTGCTGTAGGAAAGACCAGCTTCGGTGAGTTTGACCCCACGCTTGGAACGTCTGAAAAGTTCGACGCTGAGAAACGCTTCTAGGCTAGCGATCTGTCGGCAGATGGCGCCCTGAGTGAGAGAGAGTTCTTGCGCAGCTTTGGTGAAGCTTTCGTGGCGCGCGGCGGCCTCAAAGCTGATGAGCGCGGTCGTGCTGGGAATCTTGCGGCGCATGTACGGCTTCCTCACTAAAGGCAGTCAAATATGGCGTTTTTGATCTTCACGGAGTGAGAAATTAGCACAAGAGGGTGCGTAATCTTCGTTTGTCCTTCTATATAGAAGGGACCTAGGATTGGCCCACGACATTTGATCTATTTCGCGAGGGTTCACTCATGGCGGGTAAAGCAAGCTTCAACTGGATCGATCCACTGCTGCTGGATCAACAGCTCACTGAAGAAGAGCGCATGGTGCGTGACAGCGCTGAACAGTTTGCCCAGGACAAGTTGGCGCCGCGTGTGCTTGAGGCTTTCCGGCATGAGAAGACGGATCCTGCCATTTTTCGGGAGATGGGTGAAACCGGTCTGCTGGGTGCGATGATTCCTGAGCAGTACGGAGGCAGCGGTCTCAACTATGTGAGCTATGGCCTGATCGCGCGTGAGGTAGAGCGTGTGGACTCCGGCTACCGCTCAATGATGAGTGTGCAGTCTTCGCTGGTGATGGTGCCAATCAATGAGTTCGGCACTGAGGCTCAGAAGCAGAAGTACCTGCCCAAGCTCGCGTCGGGCGAGTGGATCGGCTGTTTTGGTCTGACAGAACCTGATCATGGTTCTGATCCGGGTGCGATGATTACTCGGGCACGTAAAGTAGAGGGCGGCTACAGCCTGACGGGCGCCAAGATGTGGATCACCAACAGCCCTATCGCGGATGTGTTTGTGGTCTGGGGTAAGGATGATGCAGGTGACATTCGTGGCTTTGTTCTGGAGAAAGGCTGGAAAGGTCTGAGTGCGCCTGCGATCCATGGCAAGGTGGGTTTGCGTGCATCGATCACCGGCGAGATCGTCATGGATAACGTGTTTGTGCCTGAAGAAAACATTTTCCCGGATGTGCGTGGCTTGAAGGGGCCGTTCACCTGCTTGAATTCGGCGCGCTACGGCATTTCTTGGGGCGCACTGGGGGCGGCTGAGTCGTGCTGGCATACCGCCCGCCAATACACTTTGGATCGCAAGCAGTTTGGTCGTCCTTTAGCGGCGACCCAATTGATTCAGAAAAAACTGGCTGACATGCAGACTGAAATTACCCTGGCCCTGCAAGGTTGCCTACGTTTGGGCCGGATGAAGGATGAGGGGACTGCAGCGGTAGAGATTACGTCGATCATGAAGCGTAACTCGTGCGGCAAATCACTTGATATCGCCCGCATGGCGCGTGACATGTTGGGTGGTAACGGCATTTCTGATGAGTTCGGCGTGGCACGTCACTTGGTCAACCTTGAAGTGGTGAATACCTATGAGGGTACGCACGATGTGCATGCTCTGATTCTTGGGCGTGCGCAGACGGGTCTTCAGGCGTTCTATTAATAGGAGTTCGGCTCATGGGTGCTTTATCGCATTTGCGGGTGTTGGACTTGTCGCGCGTGTTGGCTGGTCCGTGGGCCGGGCAGATCCTGGCAGACCTTGGGGCAGAAGTGATCAAGGTCGAGCGTCCGGGCAACGGCGATGACACGCGAGCCTGGGGGCCGCCCTTCCTTAAAGATGCTTATGGTGAGAGCACGGGGGAGGCGGCCTATTATTTGTCGGCTAATCGCAACAAGCAGTCGGTGACCATTGACTTCACTCAACCTGAAGGTCAGCGGCTGGTGCGGGAGTTAGCGGCGAAGTCCGATATTTTGATCGAAAACTTCAAAGTGGGTGGGTTGCAGGCTTATGGCTTGGACTATGCGTCGCTCAAGGAGATCAATCCAGATTTGATTTACTGCTCGATCACCGGTTTCGGTCAGACGGGGCCGTATGCCAAGCGCGCAGGCTATGACTTCATGATTCAGGGGTTGGGTGGCCTGATGAGTTTGACGGGGCAGCCTGACGGTGAAGAGGGGGCAGGGCCGGTCAAGGTGGGTGTAGCGCTGACAGATATTTTGACGGGGCTGTACTCGACCGTCGCCATCCTGGCGGCGCTGGCCCATCGTCAGCATGGTGGCGGTGGTCAGCATATCGATATGGCGCTGCTGGATGTTCAGGTGGCGTGCCTGGCGAATCAGGCGATGAATTATCTGACTACAGGTGTTCCTCCTAAGCGGCTAGGCAATGCGCACCCAAATATTGTGCCTTATCAGGATTTTCCTACTGCGGATGGTGATTTCATTCTTACCGTGGGGAATGACAATCAGTTTCGAAAATTTGCTGAAGTGGCCGGTTGTGGAGAGTGGGCGCAGGACTCGCGGTTTGCGACTAATAAAGAGCGTGTGGCGAATAGAGCGGTGTTGGTGCCGCTGATACGCCAGGTGACTGTCTTCAAAACGACGGCTGAGTGGGTATCTCAGTTGGAGGCGGTGGGGGTGCCTTGCGGGCCGATCAATGATTTGGCGCAGGTGTTTCAGGACCCTCAGGTGCAGGCGCGCGGGTTGGCAATAGAGTTGCCTCATGTGCTGGCTGGGCGTGTGCCGCAGGTTGCCAGTCCAATTCGCTTATCGCAGACGCCTGTCGAGTATCGCAATGCTCCACCTTTGTTGGGCGAGCATACCGATGAGGTATTGCAGCGCGTGCTGGGATTGACTGCGGGGGCGTTGGCAGGGCTGCGTAAATCAGGCGTGGTTTGATGTGGCTGTATGTAAGGAGGGGGCGTTAGCCCCCTCTTCTATATAGAGGTTTTATTGGGCTGTTGAAGGTAATTGATAGAGTCGCTCAATTAGGGGTTGACTCAGATTTAAAACGC